>JAUNHW010000025.1 GCA_030523775.1 Akkermansia sp. | reverse complement strand
TCGGCCGTTTTCGGTATAGAGACATTTGAACCGTGGTTGCCCGCCGCCATGCGGCGGGGCGGATGACGTCTCCCGCCCGAATATCTCCCGAAGGCCTCGGCGTAGCCTTTGGCGTAGACGGGTGGGTGTCGTAACTGTCAATCCATATGGGATGGCAATGATTGTAGATTGCAAATTATATGCCGCGCTTTGCGCATCCATGGCGTTCGCATCATTCAAATTCGCACGCCCGCAAAAATTGGGCACAGGCAGGCGCCGTTCAGTCCTGTGCGGGGAGTTCGGCGGCGGCCTTACGGCCGTAGACGGTTTGGGGGAAATCCGCGGCGGCCTTGCGGCGGATGGATTCCGCCAGGGTGGCATCATGCATGGCATCCTGAGCCACATGGGCGGCGCGGTAGAGGAGCATGGCCGCATCTTGGGGGTCCTGCACGGCAGCGGCGCCCTCCTGCAGGGCGCTGCATGCGGCGGCGGGGTTGGAGAAAACATCCCTCTGGATGGCTGCGAGCTCCATCCAGCCGCGGTAGCGCCAGCCCTGGGCGCGCACCTCCCTCTCCAGCTTGGCGAGCCGCGCTTCATCACGCGAGGCGCGCACGCTTTCCGCGAGCTGCACCAGGGGGTCCTCATCCGGCACGTAGCTGCCGGCGTAGATGCGCTCCGCCACCTGCTCACCCCAGTAGGGGATGACGATGCGGCGCAGGATGACACCCTCCACCGCCGCCAGCAGGGCGAGCAGCAGCACCAGCGCGGCTATGCCGTGCAGCAGGTCGTCATCCTCGAAACAGGCATCCACATACAGCAGCCCCAGCGCAAACAGGAGCAGCGGCAGCAGGAGCAGGAGGATGAGTTTGGTGCGGCTCACTTCTTGATGTCGTCCATTTCCAGGTAGTCCAAGGCAATGGTCTTGTCCGGGTTCTGGGGGTTGCGCACCTCCACCTTCATCTGCTTGAAGAACCAGGTGCCGTCAGAAAGCTTTTGCACGGAGGTGATGGAGAAGCGCTTCTTGAGCTTGCCATCGCTCCCGTATCCGTCAATCTGCCAAGAGGTGCCGTTCTCCTTGTCCACCCACATGCGCACCCAGGCGAACTGCCCTGCGGAGGGGGTGGGGTTTGCCACCTGCACCACCCAGCAGTCGCGCCCCTTGATGCGGAAGTCCACGCCATCGGTGACCACCTTGCCGTCCTTCCAGTAGAGGAAGCGCAGGGAGAGGTCCTCGTAGCACACATCCGTGCCGGCGATGGGCTGGGCGTATGAGGCGGCCGCCATCACGCGCGCCTGCCCCTTCTCGTTCACGAGCATGAGGTCCACGTTCTTCTCCTTGATGCGGGCATCGAAGCGCTTCCAGGCATCGCCCTCGTTGTACTGGAAGACGATAGTCTCCCCGCGCGCGCTCAGCGAGAAGGGAATCTTGATCTTGTTCTTGCGGATGGTGCCGGAGACATCCTTGTTCCCCTGGCTCACGGTCATCTCACGCATGGCCTTGAGCAAGGCATCCGCATCCGGAGTCTCCTCCTCCTGCGCATACACGCCAGCACCCGCCGCCAGCGCAACGGCTGCGGCACAAAGAAACTTTTTAAGCAAACCCATGGCTTTCATATACCACAAAGGCGCGCCGCCGCACAGCTTTTATTCAGGCATATGGGAGGGGCGGGGCGAGTGCGCCGCCAGTGGGCACATGCGCCCGATTTGCACCACCGCTGAAAACAGCGGAGCCGTTCACCACCTGTTGGGAGGATGAACGGCCCTGGGCCTACGGAGCGGGGGGGATTCGAACCCCCGGTACGGGTTAATGCCCGTACGACCATTTAGCAAACGGTTGCTTTCAGCCTCTCAGCCACCGCTCCAAATGCGTGTGGGGAGTATAGTGGGTTTCCCTGCACGCGTCAACACCTATTTCACAGGTTGACGAAAAAAAGCCGCCTGCAGTTTGCCTGCAGGCGGCTGGGAATGTGGTTTGGCGCGGGGGTTACTTGTCGTCGCCCTCTTCGGAGGGGCTCCATTCCTCTGCCTTGAGGGTGGCGAGGTTGAAGGCCTGCTCCAGGCCGACCATGTCGCCGGCGCGCACGGTCTCGAAGGCAGCGGTCTCGCGGCGCAGCTGCTCCGGATCGTAGTTGACGGCCTTGATGGAAAGGCCGATGCGGCGCTCCACCTTGTCCACCTTGATGACGCGGGCCTTGACGGGGTCGCCCACCTTGATGACGTCCTTGATGCGCTCCACGTGCTCCTCTGAAAGCTGGGAGATGTGGATGAGGCCGTCGATGTCGCCGTTGAGGTTGACGAATGCGCCGAAGGAGGCAATCTTGGCCACGGTACCCTCCACCAGGTCGCCCACCTTGAACTGGGAGTCGATGGATTCCCAGGGGTCGGCGTCAAGCTGCTTGATGCCGAGGGAAACGCGCTGGTTGGCCTTGTCGATATTGAGCACGCGGGCTTCCACCACGTCGCCCTTCTTGAGCACCTCGGAGGGGTGGTTGATCTTGCGGGTCCAGCTCATGTCGGACACGTGGATCATGCCATCGATACCCTCCTCCAGGGCCACGAAGGCGCCGTAGGGGGTGAGGTTGCGCACGGCGCCGGAGATGACGGTGCCGATGGGGAAGCGCTCCTGGATGAGCTCCCACGGGTTCTCGTCGAGCTGGCGGATACCCAGGGAAATCTTCTGTTCCTCCACGGAGATGTTGAGCACCACGGCCTCGATCTCCTGGTCCAGGGTGAGCACGTCGCTCGGACGGGTGATGCGCTTGGTCCAGGAAAGCTCGGAGACGTGCACCAGGCCCTCCACGCCCTTCTCCAGCTCCACGAAGGCGCCGTAGGCGAGCAGCTTGGTGACGCGGCCCTTGACGTGCGCGCCGATGGGGTACTTCTGCTCGATGTCCGCCCAGGGGTTGTCGGAGAGCTGCTTGAGGCCGAGGGAGACGCGCTCCTTCTCGCGGTCCACATCCAGGATGAGCACCTCCAGCTCCTGGCCGATGTGCAGCACCTCGGAGGGATGGTTCACGCGGCCCCAGCTCATATCCGTGATATGCAGCAGGCCGTCCATGCCGGAGAGGTCCACGAAGGCGCCGAAATCCGTGATGTTCTTCACCTGGCCCTTCACGCGGTCGCCCACCTGCACGGTCTCCAGGAAGTGCTGGCGCAGCTCGCTGCGCTCGGCCTCGATGACCTCGCGGCGGGAAAGGACGATGTTCTTGCGCTCATCGTTCACCTTGACAATCTTGAATTCATAGACCTGGCCAACGAACTCGTTGAGGTCCTTGGGCGGAATGATATCCACCTGGGAGCCGGGAAGGAACGCCTCCACGCCCACGTTGACGGTGAGACCGCCCTTGACCACGCTCTTGACCTTGCCCTTCACGAGGCCGCCCTCCTTGTAGACAGCCACGATCTTGTCCCAGTTCTGCTTGTGTGCGGCCTTCTCCTTGGAAAGGACGACAAGGCCTTCTTCGTTTTCGAGGCTCTCAAGAAGCACCTCGATCTGGTCGCCCACCTCAATCTCCTCGTCCTCGAACTCGGAAATGCTGATGACGCCTTCGGACTTGTAGCCAATGTCCACCAGGACGACCTGCGGGCGGATTTCAAGGATGGTACCGTTGACGATATCGCCCTTGCGGAAAGAAGGAAGCTTGGAATCGATCAAAGCCTCCAGTTCAGTGTTACTCATAATGTATGGTTTTAGGTTATAGTGAACGCAATCCTCGAAGGCCCTGTAAACGGTGGCAAGAGGGCGCCTGTGCGCCACCGAACGGAAAGCGGTGCGGCATTCTACCCGCTTTGCGCGCGCCTGGCAAGCACAATTTCACGGAATTCACCATAAAAAATGACGCGCGGGGGAACATGCTTTGAGCTTGACTGTGCGGCCTGTTCCCGCTAGAAAGGGAGAGTACGCGGCACGCGCAACATGAGCAAGGCAACACAGGGAGAGACCGGCGAAAACCGGAACGGCACGGCAAACTGGGCGGCGTGGCTTCAGGAGAACGGCGCGCGCCTGCTGCTGTACGCGCGCCAGCAGACCCGCTCCGAGGCGGATGCGGAGGACGTGCTGCAGGAGGCGCTGGTGCAGCTGGTGCACGCGGTGGATTCCGGCTCTTTCCAGGGCGGGGCCCAGCAATGGCTCAGCTACGCCTATACCGCCATACGCCACCAGGCCATGGACAAGGGCCGCCGCGCAGAAGTACGCAAGCAGTACGCGGAACGCGAGCAGGATGGCATGCAGGAGGGAGAGGCGGACGAACCGTGGCTGCACTGCGCAGCGGATGACGAATACCTGCGCCGCCGCGTGGAGGACCTGCTCAAGAAACTGCCGAAAGAATACGCAGAGGTGGTGGTGCTCAAAATCTGGGGCGAGCACACCTTCCAGGAAATAGCGGATATGACCGAAACCAAGCTCGCCACCATCACCTCGCGCTACCGCTACGCCATGCAGGCCATGCGCAAGGCGCTGGACAACGACCCAATCGAGCACTGAACAAGCTTCCTCACAATCACCCATGTTGATTCCCCTAAATAAAAACGCTGCGCCTGTGCGCCTGAACTAGTAGAAGATGAGCTCAGACGACACACGACTCGACTCCGTAACGGCGGCTCCCCTGCCGGAGGCTCTGCATGCACGCCTGCTGGCGGCCATGCAGAACGCCTCCGCAGAGGAGGTGGCCATGCGGGGCACGGAGGAGCGCTTGCGCCGCCTGAGCCCCGCAGCCATGCCCCTGGGTATGATGGGGCGCCTGGGGATGAGCATGTACGTGGCCGCAGCCGGGCACAAGGGCCGCCCGGCAGACTACCGCTGGCTCCACCATTCCGCGGCGGCAGCCCTGGTCTGCTGCGCCATAGCCGGCTTTGCCCTGTACGGCAACGCGGCGGCGGGCCCGGAGCCGCAAGGCCTGGTAACCCGCGGCGTTCTCGATTCCCATGAGAACGACACCGTGATCTGGAACGGGGACGCCACGCCCATGCGCAGCTATGAGGTGATATACGAGGACTTCTTTGTGATGGAGGACGATGACACCACCGTGACGGTGCGCGTTCCCAACACCACCCGAGTCACCATACCTGCGGAAATCCTTTGATGATAGAAAAGCTGCACCTGTCCTGCCTGTTAGCCCTCCCGCTGCTGCTGGGAGCCGTGGCGCAGGCTGCGCCCAACCGCTGCGCGCTGGGCGTGGTGGGTGCGGATGTGGTGCCGGATCCCGCGCACCCCGCAGCGGTGGATTCCGGCGTGCGCGTGCGCTCCCTGATGCCCGGCGGCCCCGCGGAACGCAGCGGCCTGGCGGTGGGAGACGTGATTGTGATGATGGACGGCAAGGAGGTGCACAGCTGCGCCCACCTGGCGGCCATAATCTCCAAGTACAAGGTGAGCGAGAACGCGCGGGTGGAATTCATGCGCAACGGCCACCGCCAGGTTGTCACCGTGCAGATTCACCGCGCGCCCAACCGCGCCGCCACCATGCAGAGCTACCTGAACACCGCCGTGGGCGGAGACCGCATCATGCGCCCGCTGGCCGTGCCGGCAGAGGCGCGCGAGAAGCTGCGCGCCCTGCGGGCGGAGGTGGTGGCCCAGCTGGTGCAGCTCCCGGGGGATATAGACACCACCAAGGTTACGGACACGCTGCAGGCCATCCGCGATTTGGCGCGCGACATCAACTCAAAGGACGGCAAGAGCTGGATGGAGGGCCGCGCGGGAGAAGCCTCCCTGCGCTTCCGCGATGCCGGGGGCAGCGTGATGATACTCGGCGCCAACAACCTGCTCACGGTGGAGATGTACGATACCGAAGGCAAGGTGGTGTACCGCACCAACATAGACACGCCGGAGGAGCGCGCCGCCATTCCCCCGCAGTTCCTGAAGCGTTTGCAGGAGCTGAAATAATGCCCTTGCCAAACGCAAGGCCATACCCGGATTATGGAGATACAACGCGTCGCCATCATCGCCGCCGCGCTGCTGCTTCCCCTGAACGCACAGGATGCCGCGGCCGAGAAGCTGAAGGAGATTGGCCTCAAGATGGAAGATTGCCGAGCATGCCTGGATGAAGCTCCCGTTGAAGAGTTGCACAGAATCAAGAAAGAACTGGTAACACCGGAGGCGGAGGCCTTGGGGATGGAGTTCCTGACGGTGGCAGAAACCCTGCGCAAGCAGAAGAACTACTACGGCTCCACCGCCTTGGAAAACACAAGAATCGGCAGCGTCATCGGCGAGGCAACGGATACCTTGGAAAAAGATATGTGGGATGACGTACCCCAGGTCATTCCCCTGCCAGCTGGCGGAGAAGCTGGAGAGTGATGCGGCCGGACTCCTCCAGCTTGCGGGGGGAGATGCGCTCCATGTTGTCGCGCTCCGTGTGCCACCAGTTGCCCTCGCGGAAGAGGGCGATGAGGTTCAGGGCCTCCACGCCCGCGCGGAGATAGGGCTGGTGGTCATCCATGTAGGAGCCGGGGTAGGCGGTCCATTTTTCCGGGTTGAGGCTGCACGCGGCCACGGCGGCGGCATACTGCTCATACATGAACTGGGAGGTGTCCAGCGCGGGGATGGCGATGGTGTTGGAGCCGCCGCCCACCATATCCAGGTTGATTTGGAATTGCGGCAGGGAGCCTGCGCGGCGCTGCACATCGTGCTTGGAGCCGTACAGGCCGTCCTCTTCCGTCATACGCGGGGCGAAAGCCTCCTCTCCGTCCAGGAACACCAGCTCCACGCGCGCGGCCAGCCCGGCATCCGCAGCCAGGATGCGCGCGGTCTCCAGCAGCACGGCGGCACCGCTCGCCCCATCGTCCGCCGACACGAAATTCTCAATCCCGCTCTTGGTGTCGATATGGCAACTGAGCAGGATGGAACGCGTGGCGTCCGCACCGCCGAAAGTGGCGCGCAGGTTGGTCATGGGGGTGCCGTTGGGGGCGGCAAAGGAATCACGGAAGGTCTGCCAGCCGGCGGCGCGCAGGTGCGTTTCCAGATACTCCAGCTGGCGGGCGTACGCGGTGGAGCCGCTGGTGCGTGGCCCCAGGGCGCAGAGGGCGGCGCAATGCACGTAGGCGTTGTTGCCGGAGAAGTTTTGCGTGTCGGCGTTCTCCAGCTGCGTGGGCAGCTGCGGCGGGGCGGGGCGTGCGGCGGCGGAAGAGTCCCCGCCATCACAGCAGCACAGCGCCGCCGCCAGCATGGTGAGGATGAGTGCCCGCGGCTTCATTTACAGCTTGGCAGAAATGCCAAAAATTTCCAGGATGCGCACCAAATCCTTCTGCCCGGCGTAGGGGATTTCAATCACGCCGTTGCCCTTGGCCCTCATGGCGATGGTGACGCTGGTGCCCAGGCTCTTGGTGAGCTGGCGGCACACCTTCTGGTAGGCGGGGGGCAGAATGGGGGCGGCCACGGGCTGCGGGGCGGCCTTGGGCTCCGGGTTCAGGATGTTGCGCACCAGCTGCTCCGTTTGGCGCACGGTGAGGCCCTGGCGCTCCACGCGCTGGGCGGCGTGCAGCTGCTGCTCTTGGTTCTTGAGCTGCAGCAGCACCTTGGCATGGCCCACGGTGATGGTGTTTTTCTCCAGCATGGCGCGCACATCCGCCACCAGGTCCAGCAGGCGCACCATGTTGGCCACCACCGTGCGGGATTTGCCCACGTGGCGGGCAATGACCTCCTGCTTCATGCCGAAACGTGTTTGCAGAAGACGGTACTGCTCCGCCTCCTCCAGCGGCGTCAGGTCCTCGCGCTGCAGGTTCTCGATGAGGGTGAGTTCCGCCACCTCCTGGTCCGTGGCGTTGTGCACCACCACCTTGGCCAGGCGCATGCCGAGCCGCTTGAGGGCGCGCAGGCGGCGCTCACCGGCAATGAGCTCGTACTTGCCGTTCACGCGGCGCACCACCAGCGGCTGCACCAGCCCGCGCTCGCGGATGGAGTCCGCCAGCTCGGCTATCTGTTTCTCGTCGAAGTGGCGGCGCGGCTGGAAGGGAGAGGTTGCAATGTCGCTGACGGCGGCCTTGATGACGCGCTCGTCATCCACCTTTCCGGTGGTGGGCAGCTCGTCCTTTTTCATGATGAGGGCGCCCAGCCCTTTTCCCAAAGCGTTTTTCGGCATGAATTTGATAATGGTTGTAGGTTGACGGGAAACGGGGGAAGGCTCAGCGGGTTTTGCCTTTGGCGGGTGCCGCCTTGGGGGCTAGCTGGATGTTGAAGGCCTTTTCCGGGGCATTGCCCCAGGATTCGCAAGTCATCACGCCCGTGAGCTTGCCGTCCGCCCCCAGGTGCAGCTGCAGCATGCCGTCCTTCGCATCGTACACCTCCGCGGTGGGCTGGTCGGGGTCGTACTGGCCGTCGTAGATGGTCACGTTCACCAGGGAGCCCTGCTCGCCGGGGGTGAGCTCGCAGCGGCCGGCTATGTCCAGGCTAGCTTCCGGGAGCTTGGTGTCGTAGATGGAGCCGAAGAACTGCACGGAGTTTTCAAAGACCTTGGCCTGCTCGATGTGGAGGGTGATTTCACCGAATCGGTTGCCGCGGGTCCATTCCCCGGAGAAGTTGTTGCCGGCGGCCAGGGCCTTGGTGCAAGCCTCCTGCCACTTCTGCTGCTCAGCCTTCTGGGCGTCCAGCTGCTCCTGGTTGCGGCGGGCCTCCTCCTCTGCCTGGGCCTGGAGCTGGGTGAGCCTCTGGCGTGCGGCCTCCTCGCGGCCCTGGTTGAAGGGCTTGGCGAGCTCGTTGAAGGCGGCGCACTTGGCGGCTATCTCCGCCTTGCGGGCCTCTATGAATTCCGGGGAAAGGATGGGGGCACCCTGCGGCAGCGCGCCCTGCGGGGTGTAGTCCGCCAGCGCGGTGATTCCCGCCAGGTTCTGCCCGGCGGTGGTGAACTGCCAGGCGCCGTCCTTCAAATCGGCGTTCACGGTAATGCGCACCTCCGCCTCCTGCCCGGCGGCGGCCACCTGCTTGTAGACCTTGGCCTCCGCAAACTCGCGCAACTCCACCAGGGCGGCCTGCAGATCCTGCGGCAGCTGCTTGGCGGTGCGGTCCTCGTCCGTAATCAAATCCGTGGGGGCACCCACCTGCATCAGGTAGGCGGCATCCGGGCGGATGGCCAGGTTGGCGGCCTCGTTCACGGCCTGGCGCTCCTTGTTGAACTCCTCCGGCGCGGCGGATTCCGCGTACAGGTTCTCCTTCACCACCATCTTCACGGTGGCCTCAATCGTCTGGTGCCCGGGGGTGTCTTCCGTCACATCATAGGCCACGCCGCCGGGTGCGGCGAAGGAGTAGCCGACCAGCGGTGCGGTCACGGCCTGGCAGATTTCCTCGTTGCCCGGCGCGGCGGGAGCCTGCGGCTCGGCGGGGGCCTGCGGGGTTTCCGCGGCCTGCTCGGCCTGGGGCTGTTCCTCGTTGCCGGCGTTGTTGCCCTCTTTGGCTTTGTTGTCGCAGGAGCATACCGCCACGGCGGTGGCGGCGGCCAGCATGGCGCTTGTGAACAGTGTGGTCTTCATGGTTGATGTGGGGTGGTGCCCGCCGCTCTGCACAGCGGAACGGCGTTATGATGCCCCATCCTCCACGCCTTGTCAAGCCCGCACGCGCCTTCCGCGCGCGCATGACACAACGGCGGCGGCCACAGAAATGGTGGACACTGCATTCCCCCTGCGCTATAATCGGCAAGGCTGCCAACGAGCCGCCCTCCCATGTTCGAGCGATACCAAAACCTGAGACAAGGACCGCGGTACGAAAGGTACAGCCTGTGGCGCATTGCCGTGGGGCTGCAGGGGGTGGACCGCCTGAATGTCTCCGGATTCCTGGAGGAAACGGCATGCAGCCACATTGAGGGGGAAATATCGATTGCCGAGGCGCTTCGCCTGGTTGACGACTACTACAGGGGTGTCCTCGGCGAATCCGATGAAACGGACCGCACGGAAGAAGCCGACAAAGTGGCAACGCGCATTGCCCAAGTGCTGGCCGAACCGGACGCCGCGTTTTCCCCGGCAGGGTTGCGCGGAATCCACGAGCGCCTGTTCGATGGCCTGTACACCCACGCCGGGATGTGGCGGGAATGCGCGGTTTCCAAAGCGGAATGGGTGTTGCGGGGAGCATCCGTTGGATACACCCACCCCGCCATGGTGGAAGGGACCCTGGACTATGATTTCAGCCTCGAAACCCAAGTGCCCTACAGTGCCCTGCCACGGCGGGAAAAAGTTCTCCGCGCAGCCAAATTCATATCCGGCATCTGGCAGATTCACCCCTTCCGCGAAGGCAACACCCGCACCATCGCAGTGTTCGGCATCCAATACCTGCGGCGGCTCGGCTTCCGGGTGAACAACACTCCGTTTGCAGAGCACTCCTGGTATTTCCGCAATGCCCTGGTGCGCGCCAACTACAGCGACACCTCCCGCGGCATAGCCGCCACACAGGAGTATCTGAACCGCTTTTTCGACAACTGCCTCTTGAACGCCAATCATGAACTGCGCAATGAAGACCTGATGATAGGCCCCACGCCCTAACGGTCACAATGCATTTAAGCACAAAGCTTTAACACACTCTTTCCATGCAGCGGGCAATTATTTGGCTTGCCTGGCGGCGGGGGATGGTGTAGAATGTGCGTGGCTGGGTGTGTCGGCTTGAGACGATATGCATGATGGACGGTTCGCCCCGCCGGAACAGACACGGCCACGCGCCGCGCCGGATGATCAGGCGGGTGCGGTGGCTTAATTATTAACAAGAAACGATATGGCAGAACATCATACGCAAGGCAGAGAGGGCCAGGGTGCCCGCCGCCGCCGCAACCACCGCAAGAGTTACAGTTCCCGCCACCGTATGCCGCGCCAGGAGGAACCCAAGGCCAAGTCCACCTCATTCGTACAGAAGGTGCTCAATTTCTTTGGATTCGGCAAGGGCGACGGAAAGGGGGAGAACAGGCAGAAGCAACACCAGAACCGCGAGAACAAGCCCAAGCCGCCCCAGAAGGTGCGCGTGGCAAAGCCCCGCAACAGCGGCAACAAGGGCGGCAATCCCGCCGCGCCCAAGAAGGACAAGCCGCGCCGCGAGCGCAAGCTCAACAACCAGCCCGTCAAGAACGGCCGCATCTACGTCGGCAACCTCTCCTTCGAGGCCACCGAATCCGAGGTGGAGGACCTCTTCAAGGGGTTCGGCAACGTGCGCAGCGTGGAAATCGTCTACAATTCCCACACCTTCAAGAGCAAGGGGTTCGGGTTCGTGGAGATGCAGAGGCAGGACGACGCCCAGCGCGCCGTGGACACGCTGCACGGCCAGCCGTTCATGGGGCGTGAGCTCCTGGTGCGCGCGGCCAACGAGCGCACGCCGCAGGAGGAGGGCGCCGCAGAGGCCGGGAAACCGGAAGCCCCCGCGCAGGAGGCCCCCGCACCCGCGGAAACTCCCGCCGAGGCCCCTGCCCCCGTGGAGACACCCGCTCCCGCACCTGCGGAGCCGATGGTGGAGGTGAACTTCGCGCCGCAGAGCGGCGTTACCGCCACCGTGGTGGAACCGCCCGCGGAGCAGCAGCAGTAAGCATTACCAACCGTCCCCCGGCATTCACGCGGATGCCGGGGGATTTTTCTTCATCATCCCGCCATGTACATTCAGGACCAGCTGGCAGAGATACGCGCCGCCATTGCGGCGGCGGAACGGCGCGCGGGGCGCCCGGCCGGCAGCGTGCAGCTGCTGGCGGTGAGCAAGACCTTCCCCGTGGAGGACATCATGCACGCCTACCGCGACGGCCAGCGGGACTTCGGCGAGAACCGTCTCCAAGAGGCCATGGGCAAGATGCCGGAAATGCCGGCGGACTGCACGTGGCACCTCATCGGCCCGCTGCAGCGCAACAAGGTGCGCAAGGCCCTGGAGCAGGGATTCGCGCTCATTGAGGCCGTGGATTCCCTGCGGCTGGCGGAAAGCATCTCCCGCATCGCGGGCGAACTCGGCACCACCGGGCGCATCCTGCTGGAGGTGAATGTGGACGCGGAGGAAAGCAAGCACGGCTTCACCCCGCAGGGGCTGCTCGATGACTGGCCCGCGCTCACCGCCCTGCCCCACCTGGACATCCGCGGGCTGATGTGCATCCCCGCACCCACGGAGGACCCGGAGGGCGCGCGTCCCGCCTTTGCCGCGCTGCGCGGGCTGGCGGAGAAACTGCGCGCCATTGGCCCGCTGCCGCTGCCGGAGCTCTCCATGGGCATGAGCCATGATTTCCCCGTGGCCGTGGAGGAAGGCGCCACCATTGTGCGCGTCGGCTCCGCCATCTTCGGCAGGCGAACCTACCCCGCACGGTAAGGGGGAAACAGCCCCGCCGGATGAGGCCGGGCTCAGCGCAGGGCGCGGGAAAGAATCCAAAGCAGCGGGATGACCAGCAGCACCGGCCACAGCACGCTCACCACGCCCGCCAGCAGCACCACGAACACAATGCCCACGGCGATAATCATCAGCAGCCGCCCCACGCCCAGGTTGCGCGTGAGCAGGCGCCAGAGGCTCGGGTTGCGCTCCTCCTCCTCTTCCTCCTGCAGGTTCACACCCGCCAGGGGGCGCCAGGTCTCGGAATCCGCGGCGCGCACCCAGGTGGCATCGCTGATGGCGCCTTCCGCCCGCAGTCGCACCAGGTCGTTCCCCGTTACGGGACCGACCTTTTCCTCCCCGGTATCGTAAAAGAACTTGCGTGCCACGGCGGGATGGGGTAGTTGGGTTGGCGGAAGGGAATCAGGCGTGGACGGCGCGCCCGTCCGCCGCGAGGATGGCCTCGTGGATGGCCTCCGCCAGCGTGGGGTGCGCGTAAATCATAGAGTTCATCTCATCACCGGTCATGTGGCGGGCCAGGGCCAGCTCCGGCGCGGTGAGCAGCTCGGTGGCGTGGTTGCCCACCAGGTGCGCGCCAATGAGACGGTGCTCGTCCTTGCTGAAGATGAGCTTCACGAAACCCTCTGTGGCGCCGCCGGCCACGGCGCGGCCGATGGCCTGGAAGGGGAACTTGCCCACGGTGTACTCCACGCCCTCCTCCTTGAGCTGGCGCTCGCGCTTGCCCACGCTGCCCACCTGGGGGTGGCAGTAGGTGCAGCCGGGCACGTTCTCCGGGTGCCGCGGGGTGTGCCCCTCCACGAACATGCCCTCCACGGCCTCCTCCGCCTCAAAGCTGGCGGTGTGCGCCAGCATGATGCCGCCTATGCAGTCGCCCACGGCGTACACGCCGGGAAGGTTGGTGCGGTAGCGGTCGTCCACCGCCACAAACCCGCGCTCGGTGGTCTGCAGGCCCTCCGCCTGCGGCACCACGGGCACCACGCCGATGGCCACCAGGCAGACATCCGCGGTCACTTCCTCCACCTTGCCGTTCTTGGTGGTGATGGTGGCGGTCACGCTGTCGCCGTGGTCCTCCAGCTTGTCAACCTTGGCGCCGGGCATGCAGGTGATGCCCTGCTTCTTGAAAGAGCGCTCCACCGCCTGGCTCACGTCGTCGTCCTCGTTGGGCAGGATGTGCGGCAGGGCCTCCACAAGCGTGATCTTGGTGCCGAAGCTGTGGTACACGTAGGAGAGCTCCGTGCCGATGGCGCCGGAGCCGATGACAATCATGCTTTCCGGGCGCTTGGGCATCACCAGGGCATCCTTGCTGCCGATGATGGTCTTGCCGTTGAAGGGGAACACGGGCACCTCGCGCGTGCGGGCACCGGTGGCAATCAGGATATTGGAGCCCTCCAGCACGGTTTCCGTGCCGTCCGCGGCCTTCACGGCCACCTTGCCGGGCGCGGGGATGGAGGCCTCGCCGGTCACCAAATCGATCTTGTTCTTCTTGAAGAGGAATTCAATGCCCTTGGAAAGACGCTCGCTGATATCGCGGGAACGCTGGATCACCTTGGTCCAATCGAAGCTCAGGCCCTCGATGGTCATGCCGAATTCCTCCGCCCTGGTGGCTGTGGCCTTGTACACCTCCGCATTGCGCAGAAGCGCCTTGGTGGGAATGCAGCCCCAGTTCAGGCAGGTGCCGCCCGTGCGTTCCTTCTCCACGCACACCACGCGCTTGCCAAGCTGTGCCGCGCGTATTGCTCCCACGTACCCGGCAGGGCCGCCGCCAATCACTATCAAATCGTAGCTCATACCCACATTCTACCATCTCCGCACCTCCCTGCAAGCGTGAATTGCGTGCATCATCCGCAACAAACATGCACCCCTTGGTTTCTTGGGCCTCATGAATAATCAGGCGGAGCGGATGAAACACAAGGGATTTACAATCTACAATTTACAATTGACAATTTGAAAAATTCGGCGCGGCGAAGCCGCGCGTACCCTTGCCCCGCGCGCAAAGCGCGCGCCAACTTCCCAAATCGTAAATCGTCAATTGCAAATCACTGCCGTCCCATAAAATTTGTCCGTGACCATGGCCAGAGATAATTGGACGGGAGAGCGTAGCCACCCCGCCATTCGGCGGGGATCCACGGCGGAGACATGCGGACCCTCGGCACCCCCACGTTGACACGTGGGGCGAATTTTTGCGGGCACCCCCCATTCGGTGGGGTGCATTTTAACGCGCCTGACGGCGCGGGACAAGGGAACGCTGACGCGCATTAGCACACGTCACGTTTAGTATGGGGCCATCGAGCAACGCGAGAGCGCATCCCCGCATCAGCGGGGCCACCGGAACGCGCGCAAAGCGCGCGCCAACTTCCCAAATCGTAAATCGTCAATTCCTAAATTGTAAATCACTTGCGGCATCCCGGGCAGTTGCGCACCCAATGCCCGTTCCCGGCGTCCACCAGCTCCGGCACGCGGTCCGTGAGACACAGCTCCGGGTGGCCGATGGTGTTGCGCTCGCGGAACGCGCAACCGCGGATGGGTTTCCGCAGCGTGGGCGGCAGGCCGGGGATGGTTTGCAGGGGCTGGCCCTTGGCGCGCGCCGCGGGTATGGATGCCATGAGCGCGCGGGTGTAGGCGTGCAGCGGGTGGCCCAGCAGCTCCGCCGCCGGGGCGGATTCCACAATGCTGCCCGCGTACATCACCTGGATGCGGTGCGCGTACTGCTTCACCACGCCCAAATCATGCGTGATGAGGATGATGGCCGTGCCCAGCTCCCGCTGCCGCTCCGCCAGCAAATCCAGCACCTGTTTCTGCACGGTCACATCCAGCGCGGTGGTGGGTTCGTCCGCTATCAAAATCTCCGGGCGGGTGATGAGCGCCATGGCAATCATCACGCGCTGGCGCATGCCGCCGGAAAACTCGTGCGGGTAGCAGCGCGCGCGCTTCTCCGGCTCCGGAATGCCCGTGCGCGCCAGCTCCTCCACCGCCGCGCGCCGCGCCTCCGCCCACGGCATGCCGCGGTGCAGCACCAGCGGCTCCGCCACCTGGTCCCCAATGGTCATGCACGGGTTCAGGCATGTCATCGGGTCCTGGAATATCATGGATATCCGCCGCCCGCGCAGCCCCGCCATATCACGCTCCGCCGCGTGCAGCAGGTCCAGCCCGCAAAACATGGCGCGCGATTCCGCGCCAATGACCGCCGGCGGGCTCGGCAGCAGGCCCATGAGCGCGGAACACGTCACCGACTTCCCGCTGCCGGATTCCCCCACAATGCCCAGCGTTTCCCCCGCGTGCAGGTGGAAGGACACATCGTTCACCGCGTAGTTCACGCCCGCGCGGGTGTGGAACTGCACGGAAAGGCGGCTGACGTTGAGGATGGGTTCAGGCATGGCTCACTTGCGGCGTCTCAGGTTGGTGGGCAGGATTTTCAACTTCTCGCGGTACTTGGCAACCGTTCGGCGCGCCACCGCAATGCCCTGCTCCGCCAGCGCCGCCTCCAGCGCGGCGTCCGACAGCGGGTGCGCGGGGTCCTCCGCCTGCACCAGGCGCAATATCTGCTGCTGCACCGCATCCGCAGACACGGCGGCTTCCCCCGCCGCGGGCAGCGAGGCCGAAAAGAAACTGCGCAGCGCGTACACCCCGTGGCTGCACCGCAGATACTTGCCGCTCACCGCGCGCGACACCGTGGACACGCTCAGCCCCGTATCCGCGGAAATATCCTCCATGCGCAGCGGGAGCAGCTCCGCGCGGCCACGGCGGAAAAAATCCTGCTGCCGCGCCACCACCGCCTGCGCCACCGCCAGAATGGTGGACTGGCGCTCCGCGATAGCGCGTATCACATCCCGCCCCTCCCGGAAACAGCGGGAAAGATACTGCCGCACCTCCGGCTTGTCCGCCTGCTCCGCCATCATCTCGCGGTACTCCGCGGAAAGCTCCAACTGCGGGATATTCTCCCCCGTGAGCCGAGCCACGTAGCGGCCGCCCGCATCCCGCTCCACCACAACATCCGGCGCAATCACATGGCGCTCCGCCTGTGCGAAACCGCTCCCGGGGTCCGGGTTCAAGCGCGAAACGCGGTACGCCGCAGCCACAACGCACTCCTCCGGCACACCCAGCGCGCGTGCCGCCTCCGCATAGCGGTGGTGCACCAGCGCATCCCACTGCTCGCGCACCAGGCGCACCGCGGGGGAATCCCCATCCTCACCCGCGCGCCGCAGCTGAATAAGCAAACTCTCCTGCAAACCGCACGCCCCCACACCCGCGGGCTCCTGCTCCTGCAGCGCCGCCAGCGCCGCGCGGAACACGGCGGCATCCACCCCCTCGCGCGCCGCTATCTCCGCCGGCGGCTCATCAAAATAACCGTGCTCATCCAAACACCCCACCAGCATCAGCGCAGCAGACTCCACCGCAGCCGGGAGCCCGCTCCGCCGCAACTCCCCCTCCAAATGGGAAGCCAGCGTCTCCTCCGCCGCCAAGCTCTCCATAAACTCACCGTGCCGCCGCGTGGCATCATGGTCCACCGCGCCCCCCGCATCGTCCACCCCATCGGCATCCATCGCGCCCTCCGCGTCCTCCGCCCGCGTCACCTCCTCCAGCGCGGGATTCGCCAGCATAGCCTCCCCCACCATCTGCCGCAGCTCCATATTCGTCGCCTGCAGCGCGCGCATGAACCACTGCATGGAAGCCGTAGCCACCATGCCGATCCGCATCCCCTGCTCCATCTCTCCCATGCGCTCCATCTACCTTACCAAATTCACCGCTCCCTTTCAAGCACAACAAAACGCGCGCCGCGCGGCGGCAGCACAAGGCAAAAATTAACCTCCGAACGTTGCCGCCCGGAGGTATGTCTGGAGTCACACCATAATCATGGAACGCGCTCTCCTACGCTGTATGTCCCATGGGTGCTGGTTTCGAAGTGGCTTTAACCTAACACTACTACTGCAAAATGTCAACCAAACTTTCGCGTTTTCCTCAAAAAAAATCTTTTCTCCTTGCCATTCGATGATGTATCGGGTAGGCTGATAGACACTAACCCGGATTCCCATGAACGACCACACCGCTATCCTAAAAAAATGGAAAGAGAATGACTTCTTTGCCCCGGATACCGTAGTCCTCGGCCTCGACATCGGCATTGAGGGCATCGGCATCGCTGTGCGCAAAGGAACCGAGCTTGTATATTGCAAAACCCTTCTTGTTGACCTTCCCGAAGCGGAGACTCTTGCACAACGGAGACAATTCCGCGCGTCGCGCCACGCGCGGAAAAACCGCCGTATCCGCATGCGCCGATTGAAAGAGCTCTTTGCCAAGCATGACCTCCCCTGGGTCGCCGATGAAATCTCCCACAAGAGCGACCCCTACAAGCTACGCCACCGGGCAGTAACATCCAAGCTGGCTTCCAAGGAAGCTCTCTCCCTCTGCATCCGTTCGTGCGTAGAGCACCGCGGCTACGATTACTTTGCCCTCACCGGAAAGGGAAGCGGGGAATACCCATGGGGCGAAACCCTGAAATATGCGGATGCCGTCAAATGGGTGCGCTCTGCCTACATCGATGAAAAGCTGAAAGAGTATTTGCTCGGTATGACCACCGAGCTACAGAAGCCCAATGGCGATGAAATCGATGCAGCAACCGCAGCCGAGTGGATGCAGCTTGTCGAGGAACGCCATGCCAAAGCGGCCCAGGAAGGAATCGAAGCAAAGTTGAAGGAATATGCCCACACCCATCTCAATGAACGCAAATACAGGGGGCTCAACTACCCGCGCGCACACGTGGCACAGCATCTCGTGGATATCCTTCAGCGGCACAAGGACCTGATTGACGATTACCGCGGTTTTGTGAATGCCCTTTTCCTGCCATGTGACAGCAAGGAAGCCAAGAAGCACGCCATCTTCTACTATAACCGCAAGACGCCGGCAGAAGCGGAAGCCCACTATGAAAAAAAGGTCAAGGCCTGCCCATACTGCGCCTTGCTGGATATTTCTACGCGCCCTTGCGGACTCCGCGGCGACAAGGCCATCAAACGATGGAAGCTTGTGGACTTCCTTTCCAATCGCACCTTTGACATCGTACACGACAAAACAACAACCAGGCGTTCAACCTTACCGGCAGCTGCCGTGGAAGCCATGGTAAAAGCTGTTGACGAGGGGCTGATCAAATGGATTGACATACGCAAGTGCATGGACACCGCGCTCAAACCGGCAAAACTGCAAACAGGCACCGCCTCCGATTGGAACAAATTGCAGATAGGGCACCTCAAGGACATTTGCGCACCCGATGCGAGCGCGCGCAAGGGGCGTGCTTCCCTTTCCGCGGAGGCCGCGGATGGTCTTTTCAATCTGGCAACCCAAAACGGCACCATCTTTGCACCTGCTGAAATCGAATCTTGGAAAAGGGAATGGGATTTCTACGGCAAGAGAGCGGAAATCGATGCCGTTGGGGGCATTTATCCGCAAGTGCGCACCTTGCTTGGAACCCTGCGCATCCGTCAAGGCAAGAGTGATGGGACATTTGCCACCACGGGCTTCCTGCAACGCATCTTTGCGGAAATCTCAGATTCGCTCGACGGCAAAGCGGTACCCGACTACTGCGTTATCGAGTGCATCAAGAATCCGGCAACAAATGTCAAGCGTGCAGCCGAAATCCAGAAAGAGCAAAGCGACAACAGGCTCCGGAAGCTCAAGCAAATGGAGAAATACAACTGTACAAGCCCCACAAACTCGGCCTTCCTGCGTATGAGACTCTTTGAGGAGCAAGGAGGCTCCTTGAAAACGGATGCCATATGTCCTTTCACTGGGCAGTCGCTTGGCAGAAATCCTTTCGACGATGATTTGAAGTTGGCACATCTTTACCCCGACTCTAAAGGGGGATTATATATTGCCGAAAATCTTGTCCTAACCCGGAGCAAAACCAATGATGACATGGGGCCGAGAACACCAAGGGAAGCTGCACGAGCTCACCTTGATGGCTGGCTTAGTTGGGAAGAAATGCAGAAACAAGCTCTCGCTTTCAAATGGAATGAGAAAAAGAGGAAGCTCTTTGCATTCCAGCCATCTGCAGAAGAGTCTTTCCCGGATTTCAACAACATGACCCGCACCGCCCAATTGGCACGCGAACTGCGACGCCTTGTCGCCGTTTGGATGGGTATATCCAAGGATCCGGAAGCTACCCGCCGCCGCATCGGCAATCCCAGCGGTTCATATACTGCTGCTGCCAGACGCCGCATGCTACGGCCCGAATGCGTCAAAGATCGATCCAACAATCTGCACCATCGTTTAGATGCGGCGGTCATGACATGCATTCCTCCTGCAGAAGGCGTCAATGATGTATGCAATGGGGGAATTTTTTATACAGACACAAGTTCAGGAAACCGCATCTTGAGCGTAATTGATGGATTACCCCTGCCCGATTTTCCAGCAACACCTGATGATAGTTCTACTTCCCCCATTGTCAAAACAAAAAATCATAGTAAATTCAAATCTTTGGGAGATTCCACCTTTTGGAGTGTCGATGAAAACAACAGAACTCATCAGCGCATTAAACTTGACCCTTCAAAATTTACTGCAGCCGGTTTGTACTCTACGCTTCTAAGAATGCGAATCCCCTCTAACAGAATACCATCCGAAAAAGAAATACAGCGGTGGTTAGTATCATGCCAAGCTGCGACTACTGCTGACGAAAACACTTCTTTCAGCCCTCTTAGATTGAAAAATAATCTTAATCGCAGAGGAAAAGGAGTACAAGTAAAAAACATATGGAAATTCAGCAATAAAATTGAAGGGGCAAATACAGGAAAGGGTAAGGGAAGTATAGAAAAATCGCCCTTGGGATGGAATGGCATTATTACGAAGAGCGGAAAGTTTGACCAGCTTTTCAAATTAAATGCCACTAATGATAGATTGGAACTATGGATCGGCTGGGATGCAGAAAAAGGCCGTTGGAATTATTATACACGCGTTATACCTACCGCAGAAGCTTTGGCTGGCTTAAAACGCTTGGGAATTCCATGGCGCGGACGAAAAAATGCACCAAATTACCTTATCCGATTACTAGACGAAGCAAACGCATTCGATATGAAATCCTTCACCTGTGGAACATTACCACCACACGCAGTTAAGCTTTGTCAATTACGCAAAGGCGATTTACTTATCATGAATTTTAAAGCAAGTGCGTCCTATTTGAATAAACTAAAGCAAAAAGATCCTAATTTCAACGCAGAAAAACACCCTAGCCTTTTGAGCACATGGGGAGCCATCTCCGCAATTAATACTTCTGGGCAGCTAGAAATTAAATGCGTCACATTCAAGGACAGAGAAAAGAGCTCTATCATGTCCGCGAAAGAAATCGCCAAACAGGTTGGCCTCCCATTCGAACCCTCTGAACTTGCCGCAAAACTCAAACTTCAACCGCCCACATGATTCACCACCTCGTTCTCATGGGAGAAGTGGCTGACTTCTCCCTAAAGGACGGGATGCTGGTGAGCGGTGCAAATAAGGTTGCGATCCAGGTTTTGGGCTCTGTCCAATGCCTCTCTCCTCACGCAAAGTGGAGTCAATATGCCCTGTGCACCCTCAGCAGACAGTGTCCCGTCATCATGGCTTCATGGAACGGCCACACCAAAAAGTGGGATACCTCCGGCATCCTGCCGCGGTGCAGATACGTGAACCCGGACGCCACCTTCCGCGTATGCAATCTCAACGCGAAAAGGAGCACCGCATACGCTTCCGCCCTGCTCTTCACCAAGGTGGAAAACCAGCACACCCTCATCCGTTCCCTGAACCCGGCGTTGGCCCCGCTTCCCAAACTGGCAGCAAACTCCTACAACCGCATCCTGCAACTAGAGGCCAAATGGGCGCGCTTCTTTTGGGCCATGTATTTCAAGGCCGCTTCGCAAGACCTGTTCGCCAGGGAAAAGCGACAAGCCTCTGCCCCACTCAATGTCGCTCTTAACTATGGGTACGGCTTTCTCTACCATGCGCTCGAATGGCAATGCGTGGCATCCGGCATTGAACCGGGCATCGGAATCATCCATCGACTCCGCAGAAGCAGGCCCAGCTTGGTGTGCGACCTTATCGAGCAATTCCGCTGCTGCGTGGAAATCACCATCATGCGCAACCTTGATGAAATGCACGACCCCAAACTCATGGCCGGCCGCTTTGCCGAGATGATGGAATCCACCTGGGCGTATGCCAACAAACGCTTCCGCTTGCGCACCATCATCAGGCTCGTTGTCGAATCCTTCGTCAAATCCCTGATCTTTAACGACATCACCACCTACAGACCTTTCTCCCTCCATGCTCGTGATGCTTGCCTATGACGTTCCGGAAACCAAGCAGCAAACCTTGTTGCGAAAAGAATTTGAAGCACTCGGCGGGTATCGGGTTCAATACAGTCTCTATCTCTTTGAAGGAGAGGATCACGAAATTGACCGCATCATCCGTTACATGCGCCGAGTTGCAGCCCAAATCCCAGAAGGCGACATCAGACTCTTTCCCATGGACAAATCCGTCTGGGAGCAGCAAGTCGTCCTTCTCGGAGAAGCCGTCATCCACGAGCCTCGGCCTTTCCCCGACTACATCCTCTTCTGGTAAAAATGGCGGTTCGCAAGGCGATTCGCGAACAAACGACACCATGTAGGATGCTGAAAATCAGCATCCTACATGGTGTCGTATACCATAATGACCCTGTGGGGTCAACTTCGAAACACGGTCGGGAAGATCTCTGCATGCAGGTCCACTATACCATAATGACCCTGTGGGGTCAACTTCGAAACGGCCTTGCCCCGCGCGGAGAAAACGAGGGCTCTATACCATAATGACCCTGTGGGGTCAACTTCGAAACTCGAATTCTTGCGCGTCTTCCTCGCTGGTGTTTATACCATAATGACCCTGTGGGGTCAACTTCGAAACGCGAATTTCCAGTATTTCGGTTTCCATTGGACTATACCATAATGACCCTGTGGGGTCAACTTCGAAACAGATAAGCGGCTGCGGCGTTGCCGTCATTCAGTATACCATAATGACCCTGTGGGGTCAACTTCGAAACAGCGTGACGCTGCTCAAAGACCCAGCGGGAACTATACCATAATGACCCTGTGGGGTCAACTTCGAAACGGCGCCGAGCGGGCAGAGGTGCTGCAAACATTTATACCATAATGACCCTGTGGGGTCAACTTCGAAACGGGAGGTGTGGATGAACGCGGATGAGCTTGTGTATACCATAATGACCCTGTGGGGTCAACTTCGAAACGGAACGCTGAAAGACGTTGCGCACGGCATGGCTATACCATAATGACCCTGTGGGGTCAACTTCGAAACGGCCGCTCCCGCGCGAAAAGGCCGACATGTTCTATACCATAATGACCCTGTGGGGTCAACTTCGAAACTGGGGATGGTGAGGAGTGTGTCGTGCGACCCTATACCATAATGACCCTGTGGGGTCAACTTCGAAACTGCCACCGCATAATAGTCAATACCAGCTTGCTTATACCATAATGACCCTGTGGGGTCAACTTCGAAACAGCGCGAGTGTGACGGGAGCGACATGCTGCACTATACCATAATGACCCTGTGGGGTCAACTTCGAAACGCTTCATCGACCCCAATCTTTCCGCCGAGGGTTATACCATAATGACCCTGTGGGGTCAACTTCGAAACGAAAGCGCAAAGGAAAACGCCCGCGCGCTCATTATACCATAATGACCCTGTGGGGTCAACTTCGAAACACGTGCAGCGTATCGCAAACACGCAGGACACGTATACCATAATGACCCTGTGGGGTCAACTTCGAAACAGCATCTTCTCGTCGACTTCAAAATCAGTATTATACCATAATGACCCTGTGGGGTCAACTTCGAAACGGACGTGGTATGCGTTCGAGTCGAATTTCACGTATACCATAATGACCCTGTGGGGTCAACTTCGAAACCAGAGTGGATAAATACATGGTCGTGGAATTGGTATACCATAATGACCCTGTGGGGTCAACTTCGAAACAACAACCTCCACACATTGACGCTAGACGAGCTTATACCATAATGACCCTGTGGGGTCAACTTCGAAACAGTTCGTTTGAGGTGAAGAGCGTGACGCCGAGTATACCATAATGACCCTGTGGGGTCAACTTCGAAACTTGGAGCTTTCGCCCTGGCGTTGGCCTTCCTTTATACCATAATGACCCTGTGGGGTCAACTTCGAAACACCCGAGTGCGCCGGATGCGGTGAAGCGGTGTTATACCATAATGACCCTGTGGGGTCAACTTCGAAACTCTTGTTCCTTTCGTTGGCACTACTATAGAGCTATACCATAATGACCCTGTGGGGTCAACTTCGAAACATGAGGACATCGGCCTACCACGGCTGGCTGGTTATACCATAATGACCCTGTGGGGTCAACTTCGAAACTTGAGCGTGGCCAGATCCTCTTCGGAAAGCGCTATACCATAATGACCCTGTGGGGTCAACTTCGAAACGTATACTGGGCATGGCTCCAGAGCGGGGGATGTATACCATAATGACCCTGTGGGGTCAACTTCGAAACGGGGCGAACGTGGGAGGGCTGAAGTTCTGTTTTATACCATAATGACCCTGTGGGGTCAACTTCGAAACGAAGGCATCGACGTCTTCACGCCGGAGGAATGTATACCATAATGACCCTGTGGGGTCAACTTCGAAACAGCGCAGAAAACGCTATGCGCTCCTGCCCGGCTATACCATAATGACCCTGTGGGGTCAACTTCGAAACAGGTCACCAACACCACCCGCAACAACCGCGCCTATACCATAATGACCCTGTGGGGTCAACTTCGAAACGGGGCGGTGAGCTTTTCCAGCGCGGGCATTTTTATACCATAATGACCCTGTGGGGTCAACTTCGAAACGTAGTCTTGCCAATCTGGCTCTTGCCCGCCACTATACCATAATGACCCTGTGGGGTCAACTTCGAAACGATACTCAGAACATAATGAACCTGTGGGATGATATACCATAATGACCCTGTGGGGTCAACTTCGAAACGCGCGAGATAAAGCGCGCACTACCACACGCAATATACCATAATGACCCTGTGGGGTCAACTTCGAAACCAGCTTCACGCGCGGCTTCGCGTCTGCCACAATATACCATAATGACCCTGTGGGGTCAACTTCGAAACAAATACAACTTAAATAACAGAGAATTGATTCACAAAGCGAATATTTGTACATCCACTATATATAACAGCTCCCATATGTCAACATAATTTTTGCAAGCTCCAAGGCCTTTGGCGCGCGGGTGGGTACTCTTGCAAGGGCGTACGATACCGCCGCCATGACGGGTGGCAGGGAAACGAAACACGACCGCATGAAGCACCACTTGCCCGGATGCTTCAAAAAGTCGGGACGCCGGGGTGTGCGGGGGAGGAACGCGAGGATGCCCGCGGCGCGCATTGCGCGCGCGGCGGGAATGGGGGATGAGGGAGGGTGTGGGGGGACGGTTATTTCTGGAGGATGGAGACCACGTTTGCGCGGTGTTCACGGCGGGCCTTGTCCAGGGCGGTTTCACCCTTGCGGTCGCGCGCGTTGCGGTCTGCACCGGCATCTAGCAGGGCCTGCACGGCGTCCGCAGAGCCTTCATCCGCGGCCTCCATGAGCGGGGTTCTGCCCTTGCGGTCGGTGGCGTTCACATTGGCACCGGCGGCAAGGAGGGCCTTGACGATGTCCGCATGGCCGTCTTCCGCGGCCTTGAAGAGAGCGGTTTCCCCGTCCTCATCCGCGGCGTTGACGTTTGCTCCGGCCTTGATGAGGAGGTCCACAATATCTGCGCGGCCGTTTCCGGCGGCTTCCATGAGCGGGGTTTCACCATCGTGGTTGGAGGCGTTGACGTTTGCTCCGCCCCGGATGAGGCGCTGGACCTCTGCCGCGGAGCTGTGCTCTGCGGCGCGGTTGAGCGCGGGTTCATCATCATCTGCAAGGGCTGCGGGGGCCACGAGTACGGCTGCGAGCAGCAGGGATGCTGCGAATGGTGTCTTTTTCATATCCAGGTGGATTGAGCGCATTGACAAGGGAACCGTTCAACGCGGGGCGCGTTTTCCGTTCCGCTGACAAAGTCTTCGATTCCGCGCCACCCGCGAATTGTGCTGGACATGCGGATGAAGCCATAGTAGTGTTGGGAACGTTGTATGGACACCACGCCACCCCTCACCACGGTTGCAAGGGAATCTCCTTCCCCAGAGTTTGCGCTCACGGTTGTCACCGTGTGCCGGAATGCGCTGGCGGATTTGAAGCCCACCGTGGAATCCGTGCTGGCGCAAAAGGCCCAGGGCACCATCAGCATAGAGCATGTGGTGGTGGACGGTGCATCCACAGACGGCACGGCGGCGTGGCTGGAGGAGCAGAGAGCGGCAGGCAACATTGAACGGTACGTTTCAGAGCCGGATGCCGGTATCTACGATGCCATGAACAAGGGCATCAACCTGGCGCGCGGAGCCGTGCTGGCCTTCCTGAACGCGGGGGACACCTACCGCGCGGATGCAGACTTGGCGGCATGCGTGCAGCCGATTGTGGAGGGGTGCCGCGTGGCCACGGCAGCCACTGCGCTGATTTGCGGGGGAATCCTGGATGGACAGTTTTTCCGGCCCCGCTACAATGTGCGCTATCTGGCGGAGCCGTGCAGCCACCAAGCGTTTTTTACCACCACAGCCCTGTACCGGGAGCTGGGCGGCTATGACACATCCTACCACTGCGCAGCGGACACGGATCTCATTTACCGCATGTGCAGCGCATGCGAATGCCCGCGCACGGTGGATGCGGTTGTGGTGGATTTCCAAGCGGGAGGTTTCTCAGCCAACTGCCATGAGAACTACCGGGACGAGTACCTGGAGCTGCTGTGGCGCAACCGGGAACAGGCTATGGAATTGTGCAGGCAAGACAAGGACTACAGGGATGAGTTTCTGGCCATGCTGTGCGACCACTGCTTCAACCTGCAGCATTGGCAGCAGGCACGGGGGAAGCAAATCCCACGGCAAATTGAAAACCTGTCCACCATCTGCCTGAAAGCGCGAGAACTTGCGAAAAATGCAACTGCCAAGGTTGCCCTGCGCTACATGGGGGCGGTGTACCTGCCGCGGTTGGCACGCTTGGAACCGTTGCCCGCCGGCACGAAGTGGAAATTGCTCCTGTGCCAATTCGCCTGTGCGCCCGCGCGCAACAACCCGTACAGGAAAGAAATGTCCTATCCCCGCATCACCCCGCTGAATTTCGTGCTGTACTGGATAGGCAGAGGAATACACTCTTTGAAATCCAAACTGCACAAGTAACCGTGGGCATGCAGGGCATCGCACCTCCCGCATGGGAGAACTCACCTTTCAAGGCTGGCGGGGTGCACGCCGACAGGTCCCGCAGCGCGGATAACAGCAAAAAGTAAAGGCCGCACAGGTGTTACCTGTGCGGCCTTTGTTAGCCCTGGCGGCTATCTAC
>JAUNHW010000024.1 GCA_030523775.1 Akkermansia sp. | reverse complement strand
GCCACCACGCTGGACGAGTACCGCAAGTACATCGAGAAGGACGCCGCGCTGGAGCGCCGTTTCCAGCCCGTGTACGTGGCAGAGCCGAGCGTGGAGGACACCATCGCCATCCTGCGCGGCCTCAAGGAGCGCTACGAGGTGCACCACGGCGTGCATATCACGGATTCCGCCCTGGTGGCCGCCGCCACCCTCAGCAACCGTTACATCACCGACCGTTTCCTGCCGGACAAGGCCGTGGATTTGGTGGACGAGGCCGCGGCGCGCCTCAAGATTGAGCTGGATTCCATGCCGAGCGAGATTGACGAGCTCAACCGCAGCGCCATGCAGCTGGAGATGGAGCGCCAGGCACTCGCAAAGGAGAAGGACGCGGATTCCAAGCAGCGCCTGGAGAAAATCACCCAGGAGCTGGCGGATACCCGCGAGAAGGTGGATGCCATGGTGGCCCGCTGGAAGAGCGAGAAGGACGTTGTTGTCCGCGCCCGCGATGCCCAGAAGCGCATCGACGCCCTGCGCACGGAGGCCGAGCAGGCCCAGCGCGGCGGCAACCTCGCACGCGCTTCCGAAATCCTCTACGGTGAAATCCCCGCCGCCGAGGCCGACGCCAAGCAGGCCCGCGAAGCCCTCGCCCAGCTCCAAAGCTCCGGAGACGGCCTGCTCAAGGAGGAGGTCACCGAGGCCGACATCGCGAAGGTGGTCTCCACCTGGACCGGCATCCCCGCCGCGCGCCTGGCTGAGGGCGAGCGCGAGAAGCTCGTCCACATGGAGGAGCGTATCGGTGCGCGCCTCATCGGCCAGAGGGACGCCGTGAAAGCCGTGGCGGACGCTGTGCGCCGCTCCCGCGCGGGACTGCAGGACGAGCACCGCCCGCTGGGCTCGTTCATCTTCCTGGGTCCCACCGGCGTGGGCAAGACCGAGCTGGCCAAGGCGCTCGCAGAGTTCCTGTTCGACGACGAGGCGGCCATGGTGCGCATCGACATGAGCGAGTACATGGAGAAGCACAGCGTGTCGCGCCTCATCGGCGCGCCTCCGGGGTACGTGGGGTACGACGAGGGCGGCCAGCTCACGGAGGCCGTGCGGCGCCGCCCGTACAGCGTGGTGCTGTTCGACGAGATCGAGAAGGCCCACCCGGACGTGTTCAACGTGCTGCTCCAGGTGCTGGACGACGGCCGCATCACGGATGGCCAGGGTCGCACGGTGGATTTCACCAACACCGTGCTCATCATGACCAGCAACATCGGCTCCCAGTTCATCCTGAGCGAGGAGGACGCCGCCGCGCGCAACGGCAAGGCGCTGGATGCCCTGCGCGGCCATTTCCGCCCGGAATTCCTGAACCGCGTGGACGAAATCATCATCTTCGACCGCCTGCAGATGGAGGACCTGAAGCGCATCGTCCACATCCAGCTGGAGCGCGTGCAGAAGCGCTTGGCCGCACGCGGGCTGCGCCTGGAGCTCTCCGACGCCGCGGCGGAGCTGGTCGCCAACCACGGCTACGATCCCGTGTACGGCGCGCGCCCCCTCAAGCGCGCCATCCAGCATGATATCCTGGACCCGCTGAGCATGGCGATTCTGGAAGGAAAGTACCCGGAGGGCTCCACCGTGAAGGTGGGCGTTGAAAACGGCAAGACCGTTTTCATGTGATTTGCCATTTGGAAAATTCGATACGGCGGGCAAATCCCAAATTCCAAATTCCCTCACTCTCCCAGCGGGAGGGTGAGGATGAATGTGGTTCCCTGCGGGGTGGATTTCTCCAGCGAGAGGTTGCCGCCGATGGAGCGGGCGATATCCCGCGAGAGGGCGAGCCCCAGGCCGATGCCGGGCTTGCGGTTGCGGTCCGCCTGGGCGGAGCGGGAGAAGGGCTTGAAGAGGCGCGCCTTGATTTCATCCTGCATGCCGGGGCCGTTGTCTGCAAAGCGGATGATGATATCTCGGTGGGAGCGCACGGTGCTGATGTTCACGGCGGGTGCATCCACGGCGGCGGCGTACTTGATGGCGTTGTCCGTGAGGTTGGTGAGTATCTGGTCCAGCGAGAGGAGGTCTGTGCGCAGGGAGAGGAGGTCCGTGCGGGTGTCCTGGTTGATATGCACCTTGAATCCGGCGCTGCGCAGGCGCTCGGCGTGCTTCTCCAGGGCCGAGGCCAGCAGCTGGCGGCAGGGCCCGGCATCTTGCCGGCCGCGCACCTTGCCGCGGGTGAGCCGCGAGTACGAGAGCACGTTTTCCACCAGGTGCGCCAGGCGCTTGCTCTCGCGGTGCAGGTCTGCGTGGTATTCCGGGATTTTCTCCGCGGGAACCTGGCCGTTCTGCAGCATCTCCGTCATCATCTGGAAGGAGGTGAGCGGTGTGCGCAGCTCGTGCGTGACGGCGGAGACGAAATCGCTGCGGCGGCGCTCCAGCCGTGCGTAGAAGGCCAGGATGCCGAAAAGGATGGCGATGGTGAGCAGGGTGGTGAACCAGGTGGAGACCACCGTGCGCTGCACGGCCTCGCGGCGTTCCGCGGTGTCGGGCATGTCCACGCGCTCGCCGGGGCGCAGCACGAGGGGCAGGGGGGAGATGTTGGCGGCCTCCCCGCGCTGTGGGTAGGATACGGCGGCATCACCGAGCCCCGGCTCCGCCAGCGGCATCAGCAGCTCCGCCAGCTTGGCGGCATCCATCACCACGCCTTCCGCGGCCGCGCCGTGGGTGGTGGGGATGCGCCGCATGTACACCACATCGTTGCGGTGGTTCCAGGCAAAGAAGGTGGAGGGCTCTCCCGTGGCGCGCAGCGGGGCGGCGGGGTCGGTCTCGTTCACCTCGTACACGGCAAACACGCCGGCCTGGGTGGCGGTGTCCACCTTGTCCGCCTCGTTGGGGTTGAGCACGGGCGCGGCGGGGTTGAAGGCCTTGCGGCGGATGGTGTCGATGAGCGTGGGGTTCTCCGTGAGCGCTTTTTCGAAGGCGGTTTCCCCGGCGGGTACGCGCAGGGAGTCCGGCGTGAGCAGGAAGTAGCCTTTCACGTAGTCCTCCTTTCCGCCTTGCGGCATGGGGTAGTCCAGGCGGGTGAAATCCGGCGCCTTGCCCAGCTTGGCGCGCTCTTGCGCCAGCAGCTGCGCGGCGGCCTCCTGCATGCGCGCGGTGGAGAGCTCCGTGAGCCGCTGGATCTGGCTCCTCTCGTCGATGGCGCGCAGGCGGGTGTCCAGCATGGCGGCCTCGCGCGCCTGCCAGAACGCGCCCAACAGGGTGAGCAGGGCAAAGGTGCCGAGTATGATGGGGGTCTTGGATTTCATTGCGGTTCTGTCCACTGGTAGCCACGGCCGCGCACGTTTTGGATGCAGGCGGCGGCCCGCGGGCCTATTTTTTCCTTGAGCCGGGTGAGGGTGACGGCCACAATGCGGGTTTTCTCCCGCTGCTCCGCCACGCCCCACACGCGCAGCAGGAGCTCCTCTTGCGAGATGGTGCGGTTCGGGTGGCTCAGGAAGTAGCGGAAAAGCTCGAACTCGCGGTCCGTGAGCTCCACCGCGCCCCCGCCGTCCGGCAGGATGGTGCGCCCCTCTCCCGCCAGGCGCCCGCCGGGGAAGGTGAGCTCGCGCGTCACCACGCGCGGCCGGCCGGGGTAGCGCCGCAGCACCGCGGCTATGCGCGCCAGCAGCTCCGCCACGCTGAAGGGCTTCACCACGTAGTCGTCCGCTCCCAGTGTGAGCCCTTTCACGCGGTCCTTCTCCTCGCCGTGCGCGGTGAGGATGATGGCCGGCACGCCCGGGCATTCGTGCGCCATAATCTTGAGCAGCTTGAAACCGCTCACCACCGGCATGTTCACATCCAGCAGCGCCAAATCCACCGGGCGGGAGAGCAGGATGGCCAGCGCCTCCTCCCCGTCACCGGCCGTTTCCACGGCATAGCCCGCCCCCTGCAGGGCGTCCTGCAGGCTGCGGCGGATGGTGGAATCGTCCTCTGCTACCAGTATGCTGCGCATGCAAGGGGGAGTTTAGCCCGATTGCGCGGGATGCTCAATCAAAATTTTGGAATTGGCACCCCGCAGCCGTGATTTTTTGCTGTACAAAGCGGCGGGGCGTAGTAGACTTTGCGCAGTGCCCAAGGGCGCTGGAACATGGCACAGCCGGAGAGAGTTCAAAGTATAGATGCAGTGCGCGCCACCGCGCTGCTGTTGATATTGCTGGCGCACAGCGTGGTGGCGTACGGTGCGGTGCATGCAGACCCCGGCGGCGGCTGGGGAGACGGCGTGGTGCAGTGGTTGTTCGACTACCTCTTCCTGGGGAACGGCTTTTTGATGTTCTCGTTCCTGTTCGGGCTGAGCTTCTTTTTCCAGATGGACCATGCGGAGGCCAAGGGGATTGATTTCCGCGGGCGCTTCTGCTGGCGCCTGGTGCTGCTGTTCCTGTTCGGCGTGGTGCACAATGCGTTCTACCGGTCGGACATCTTGATGATATTCGCGGTGGCGGGCTTTGTGCCTGTGCTGTACCACAAGATACGCACGCGGTGGATTCTGCTGGCGTGCGTACTGCTGCTGGTGCAGCCGGTGCCGCTGCTGGAGGCCGTGCAGCGCTACGCGGGCTCCTGGGTGGAGCCGCCGCACGAGCCGGTGGTGGACCCCGCCTCCCTCTGGGACGCCATGCGCGACAACTCCACCAAGTGGCTGGTGTGGAAGGCGCACTACCAGTGGGATTCCGGGCGCCTCTTCTACACCATCGCCATGTTCATGCTGGGCACCATTGCCGGGCGCTCGCGCATCTTCGAGCAGCCCCGCGCACAGTACCTGCCGCGCCTGGCCGCATGCGGCGCGGCGTTCCTGGCGGTCACGCTGGCCGTGGAATTCTCCGTGCCGGACGCCTTCCACGGCTACGTGCAGAACTGGCGCCAGGTGGCCACCATCTGCATGCTCATCCCCCTGCTGGCGTGGTTCTACAACCGCCCGTGGCTGCAGCGCTTCCTGCGCCCCGTGCATTCCGTGGGCCGCTGCACGCTCACCGCGTACATCACCCAGGGCATGCTGCTCACGCTGCTCTATTTCCAATACGGCCTGGGCTGGGGCACTTGCACTTCCGCCGGGGAGCGCGCCGTCATCGGCCTGCTGTTCTACCTCCTGCAGGTGGCCTTCTTCACCTGGTGGCTCGGTAGCCACAGGTACGGCCCGTTCGAGGGCGTGTGGCGCAAGCTCACGCGCATCGGCATGAAGTGATTTCCGCGCGCCCGCGCGGAGCCGCTATGAATGAAGAATTGCAATTCCTGCTGTACCGCGCCCCGGATGGAGGGGGGTGGCACTCCGCTATAGGAGCGTTATGGAACGGCAATGGTATCTGCATATAAAATACGGAAAAATATGCAGATACTATTCTTCGGTGCGCACATCAATCCGGACGGGCACCTCCTCTACGGTGAGCCCTGCGGCGGAGAGGCGGTCCATCACCTCGATGAAGCGGCCCATGGAGGCCCCCGTGGCGGCGGATACCTGCACCTTGGCATCCGGGTTCCGCTGCACGAGCTCCTTCACGGCGGATTCCAGCTCCCCGGCGGGGATGACCCTGCCGTTGAAGGCCAGCGAGCCGTCGTCCGCCACCTCCAGCAGGATGTCGTCTGCGCTGCCGATGCTGCCCGCCAGGTGGTGCGTTTGGGGCAGGTTGAGCGGCAGCACGTTCACCTGGTGCTTGATTTCCGTGTGCACGATGAAGAAGATGAGCAGGATGGTCAGGATGTCCAGCATGGGGACAATCGGGATGCCCTGCGCGTGGGATTTTCTGGAGTAGATGGTCATGGGCGGGCTCAGTGTTGGGTGCGGCGCGAGAGGGCGTCTGTAAACGCCCCGTTGATGCGGGCGGCGCGGTGCTCCAGGCGGCGCTCGAAACCCGTGAGGGCAATGACGCCCGGCACGGCTATGGCCAGGCCGAAGATGGTGGTGTAGAGGGCTTTGGAGATGCCCAGCGCAATGCCTTCCTGGGCCTCCGGCGTGCCGAAGACGCCGAAGATGTCCACCAGGCCCCAGGCGGTGCCCAGGATGCCGAGCATGGGAGCCACGCTGGTGACCACGCTGATGGCGGCGAGCCCGGCGCGGCCGGAATCGATGACGAGGCGCAGGCGGCTCTCCACCTGGGCGGAGAGGGCGGCGGCATCCTGCAGCGGGGTGGTGAGGGCGTGCGCGGCCACGGCATCCAGCGCGCCGCCGCGGGTGCGGCAGCGGGCCGCGCATTCATCCGGCGGCAGGGATTGCATGTCCGCGAGCGTGCGTTTCCAGCCGCGCCCGGCGAAGAGCCAGTGGTAGATGATGGCGGCCACCAGGATGACGGAGCAGGCGAGCAGCGGGTAGCCGAAGGGTTGGCAGGCCTGGAAGAATTGGTTGATGGTGTCTGGCATGGTGCTGTGATTGGTTATGGGTTGGTTAGTCGAAGTTGAAGTCGAAGATGAGTTCCAGCTTGTCGCCCGCGAAGGATTTCTGCACGGCGGCGGGCATGGGCGGCAGGGAGGCGTTGCGGATGGCGGAGAAGGTGAAGGACTGCTGGCTCACGCTGGCGCCGCGGCGGCGGATGAGGTCCATGCTGTCGATGCTGCCGTTGCGGCGGATGCGCAGGCTGATGGTGACGGAGCCGGGGATGATGTCGCCGCAGTGCTCGTCGCACTCGCGGTACCAGAAGTAGGCGATGCGGCGGTAGATTTCCGCCTCGTACTGCCCGCGGGGGGTGGCCTCCACGTTGAGCGCGGCGTGGCGGCCGATGATGAAGCGCCCGGTGCTGCGGGTGCGGTTCTCGTTGGTGCGGAATCCCTCCGGCTGCATGTGGTCCGCCAGGGTGGGGTCGTAGTACACGGCGGGTGCGGTGCGGCGCGGCTGCGGTTGCAGCGGTTCCGGGGTGTCGCCCGCGGCGTCCGGCATGCCCGTGCGGGCGGTGTGCTGCTCCACGGGGCTGATGCTGGGCTTGTCCGCCGGGTTCAGGTGCAGGGCGTCCGCGTTGTCCTGCTCCTGCACGGGGTTGACGGTGAGGGCGCCGCGCTGCACCAGCTCCATGAAGTCCGGCCCGGGTTCCTGCTGCGGGGTTTGGGTGGGTTGCGGCACGCCGGGCGCGGGCGGCGGCACTTCTTGGGCGGCGGCGGTTTCCGCGGCATCCGCCTCCGGCGCGGGGGCGGGCTGCGCGGGGGCTTCGCGGCGCTTGCCCTCGTGTTTCAGGTCGCCGTCCTGCTGCGTTTCGTCGAAGGTGACCATTTCCTCCTGCTCGCGCCCGGTCATGGCGGGGGCGTAGGGGTCCGCCAGCTTGTCGCGCGAATCGGGATCGCTGGCGGCGCGGGAATCCCGGCTGCCCTGGAATTCCGGGCGCTCCGGGGCCTGCTGGGGGATGTCCGGGTTGGTTTTCACCACGGCGCGCTCCGTTTCCCGCTGCGGTTGCGGGGCGGGCTGCTCACGCTGGCGCAGCACCTTCACCAGGCGCGTGGCGCGCGGGGCGCGCACCGTGCTCTTCTTGTGCTCCGGGGGCGGAATCTGCAGCACCGCCCACGCCAGCGCCACGTGCACCAGCAGGGAGAGCAGCACGCAGAGCGCTGCGGCGGAAATGCGCCCTTTGCCCTGCGTGGTCATGGCGGCGGGGGGTGGCGTCACGCCTTGTACACGCGCGGCACGCGCGCGGTGAGGCTGGTGATGACGTTGCTGGGGATGGTCTTGGCGCGCGCGGTGAGCTCCTCCCACGGCACGTTCGGGCCCAGGATTTCCGCCACGTCGCCGGGCTGCACGCCCTTGATGTGTGAGACGTCCACCATGATTTGGTCCATGGTCACGCGGCCCAGCACCGGGCAGTACGAGCCGTTCAGGTACACGCGCGCCCCGGTGTTGGAGAGGTAGTGCAGGTAGCCGTCGCCGAAGCCGATGCCGATGGTGGCCACCCTGGTGGCGCCGCTGGTGATGTAGGTGTGGTTGTAGGACACGCCGTGCTGGGCGGGCAGGGTGCGCAGCAGGGTCACGCGGCTGTAGAGGGTGAGCGTGTTGCGCAGCTCCCGGTTGTAGGGGGAGGGCATGGGGGAATAGCCGTACAGGATGCGCCCCAGGCGCACCATGTTGGTGCTGGGCGCGGTGTAGTTGAACACGGCGGAGCTGCTGCACAGGTGGCGGTACGGCAGCTCCATCTTGCCCGCCAGCTCTGCCACCGCGGCCTCGTAGCTCTCAATCTGGCGGTGCGTGAACGAGATGTCGTCCGCCGCCGCGGAAAGGTGGGAGAAGATGCCCTCTATGTGCAGGTGCTCCAGCGGCGCCAGGCGCTCCGCCAGGCCGGGGATGTCCTGCGGCAGCAGGCCCGCGCGGCCCATCCCGGTGTCCACGTTGATATGCAGGTTCACCTGCTTGCCGTACAGCTTGCCCAGCGAGTTGAAGTGCTCCGCCTCCTCAATGCTGGAGAGCGCCGCCCGCCAGCCGTTCTGCACAATGGCCTCACGCTCCGCGGGGAAGCACGGACCCAGGATGAACGGGCAGGTCTTGCAGCCCAGCGCGTGGATGCGCGCCGCCTCCGCCGGCGTGGCCACGCCGAAAAACTCGAGATCCTCGCCGTCCAGCGCCTTTGCCACGCCCTCAAGCCCGTGTCCGTACGCCTCCGCCTTCACAATCGCCATCTGGCGGTGCTCCGGCAGCACGCGCCGCACCACGGACAGGTTGTGCCGCATGGCATCCGTGTCGATTTCCGCCCACGCGCGATAGAGTGAGGTATCCTGCATGCCGCGTATTCTAGCCCCCGGCCCACCCCTTGGCAACACTTTATTGCGCCCGCCTGGGCTCTAAGGCGCGTGCAGCTGGTGACGCTGTGTGCAACCGCGCCTATTCCCGATGCTTCTTTAAAATTTTGGGTGCGGACGCGGGCGGGGCTTGCTTTCCCGCCCGCGCGCGCTATAATACGCGCGTACAGATATGCACGCGACAATACTAGCACAGGCGGCACCGGCGATGGACTGGGGGCTGCTGGATCTTTTCGAGAAGGGCGGGCCGCTGATGTGGCCGCTGCTGTTCCTTTCCGTGGTGGCGCTGATGGTGTTCCTGATGTGCCTGTGGACCACGCGCGAGGCGGCGGTGCTGCCGGTGAAGATGGTGCTGGAGGTGGAGACCCGCTTCCGGCACAAGGATTACGCGGCCATCCTGGCCATGTGCGAGCGGGACGGCTCCAGCTTTGCGCGCACCATCCACGTGATTGTGCTGTTCATGCAGCGCAACCCGCGGGCGGGGATTGAGGAGGTGCGCGAGGTGGCAACGGCGGAGGGTTCCCGCCAGGCGAACATCCTCACGCGCCAGATCAACTGGCTGTCCGACATCGGCGCCATTGCGCCCATGATAGGCCTTCTGGGCACGGTGGTGGGCATGATGCGCGCGTTCATGGAGATGGCGGCGGGCAATTTCGAGGGCGTGAAGCAGATGCAGATGGCCGGCGGCATTGCAGAGGCCATGATCACCACCGTGGGCGGCCTGGTGCTGGCCATTCCCAGCGTGGCGGCGTACGTGTTCTTCCGCAGCCGCATCCAGAAGCGCATCACGGACATGGAGGTGGCCATCACGCACATTCTCACGGTGATATCCGTGCAGATGGACCACGAGGTGCGCCTGGGCAACACCTACCGCCTGGGCCGCGGCCACGAGCGCATGGATGATGACGAGTAACGCGCGCAGGACATGAAGTTCACCAGCAAAATCCCGGAACCCGTGGGCTTCCAGCTTGCCCCGCTGCTGGATGTGGTGTTCCTGCTGCTCATCTTCTTTGTGGTCACCCAGAAAATCATCCTCAATGAGCAGGACCTGAAGGTGAAGGTGCCCACCGCGCCCAAGACCTCCGAGGAAACCTCCCGCGCCATCGATGAAATCATCATCAACGCCCGCGAGGAGAACGGCGAGCTCATCATCACCGTGGACCGCGAGGTGTTCACCCGCGAGGCCCTGCTGGCCATGCTGCAGCGCATGGTGAAGGTGAACGAGAACGTGCCCGTGCGCCTGCGCGGGGATGCCGACATGCCCTGGCAGAAGATGGCGGATGTCATCACCACCTGCACCCAGGCCGGCGTGTGGAACGTATCCTTCTCCAAGAAAATGCCTGAAGAAGCCGCCAAGTAACCCATTCCCCCGAATAGCCACCATGAAGAAAGCCATCCTTCCCACCCTGGCGCTCGCGGCGCTCGCCGCCCCGCTGTCCGCACAGTACGGCGAGCCGCTGCGTGCAGACGCCCAGGCGGACTCCTTTGCCATAGCGGAGCAGCTCTACACCCAGGCCCGCGGCATTGCCGACCCCACGGACCGCGCGCTCTCCATGCGGCGCGCGGCGGAATTGTTCGGCGAGTACGCGCAGCGCTACGCCGGTTCCGCCATGCGGCAGAAGGCCATGTACTACCAGGCGCTGTGCCTGGCGGAAGCCGGGGACCTGGGGGCCGCCAACGCCAAGCTGGGCGTGCTGGCCAACACCTGCCGCGGTGAGTACGCCGCCTCCGCCGCCTACAAGCTGGCCACCCAGGCCAACGAGCGCATGATGTGGGACAAGGCGCTGGGCTTCTACCGCATTGCCGTGCGCGAGACCCAGCGCCCGGAGCTGCGGCACGATGCCATGTACCGCTGCGGCAACGTGCAGTTGCAGATGGGCCGCCGCAAGGATGCGGAGGAGACCTTCAAGGGCCTGCAGGTGCTCAAGGGCGTGAAACCCCTGCTGCAGCAATCCGCCGTGTTCGCCATTGCGCAGATGAAGGTGGAGGACGGCAACGACAGCGCGGCCTACGCGCAGTTCCGCAGCCTGCTCGGCATGCCGGGGCTGGATGCGGAGATAGCCGGCAAGGCCACCCTGCAGGCCGCTCGCCTGGCCGCACGCCTGGGCAGGAATGATGAATCCCAGCAGCTCTACGCCAAGCTCACCGGCATGCCAGGTATGGCCAAGTACGCCGCAGAGGCCCAGATGGAGCGCATCGTGGCTCTCTTCAAGGAACACAAGTACGCAGAGGTGGTGCGCCTGGCGGATGCCGCCGCAGACGCCCCGGACGACCCCGCCAAGGCCGCGCGCCGCGCCGTTATCGTGGGCCAATCCTGCCTGGAGCTCAAGCAGTACGACCGCGCGGTGGACTGGTTCGCCGCCGCGGAGCAGGCGCAGCCGGGCTCCGCTCTGGCGGCGGATGCCGGCTACCGCCGCATCATCTGCGCCCAGCAGATTGCCGGGCAGAACTTCTTCCACCTGGCGGAAAAATACCTGGGCACGTACGCCGTGGCGGGTACCCCCACCGCGGATTTGCCCTGCGTGGACCTGGTGCGGCTCATGTATGCAGACCGCCTGATGCTTTTCGATGCAGAGGCCGCCGCGCGCCAGTTCGATGCCCTGAACATGGACCAGATACCGGAGGTGCTGCGCGCCGACACCGAGTACAAGAAAGCCTGGACCGCCGCGCAGGGAGACAACTACGACCCGCTGCCCGCGCTGGAGCACTTTATCTCCACCTACACGCAGGACCCCCGCGTGCCGGACGCCCTGGCCATCCGCGGCGCGTACTACGCCAAGACCCACCGCGTGCCCCAGGCCCTGGCGGATTTCGACCGCGTGATACGGGACTACCCGCAATCGGAGGCCTGCGCCGTGTGCTACCAGAAGGCCGCCCAAGCCTGCACCAACACGGACCCCAAGCGCATGGTGCAGTATTACGAGGGGCTCATCAAATACTACAGCGACCGCGTGCAGCGCGGCGGGCACGACAAGCCGGCGGCCATTGCAGAGGCCCACTACAACATTGCCTGCGCCCTCTATGAGACAGACCCCTCCCAGGCCGTGCCCCATTTCCGGGAGGCCCGCACCATGAACGCGGAGCAGTACGCCTCCATGGTGGACCTGCGCCTGGTGCAGTGCTACTTCAAGATGAAGGACACGGACAACCTGCGGCAGGCGCTCAAGGCGCTCAAGGAGGCCAACCCCTCCACCTACGAGGGGCTGCCGCCCGCCATCCTGCGCTGGTGCGGCTGGTCCTGCTTCCAGGCCCGCAACTACCCGGATGCCCACACCTTCCTCACGGATGCCCTGCTGCGCGAGCCCAGGGAGAAGTACACCGCCGCGGACGGCAAGCAGTACGAGCGCCCCAGGGTGGAGCCCATCGTCTGGAAAACTCTCGCCAAGACCCGCCTGGAGCTGCGCCAGTACCAGGCCGGGCTGGAGGCCGCCCAGTTCTACGTATCCATGGAAACGCAGCCCTACCGCAAGGCGGAGGGCATGTGCGACGAGGCGCAGCTGCTCATTGCCCTGTACCGCACGGCAGAGGCCAAGAAGGTGTGCGAGGAGGCCATCTCCATCGGCATAGACGGCCCCATCAAGTCATCCCTGTTCCTCACGATGGGGGATGCGTGGTACTCCGAGGGCAAATACGCGGACGCCGCCAAGTACTACGGCCGCACGGCCAACGTGGTGAGCGACAAGGAGCTCAAGCCCCTGGCGCTCTACAAGATCACCTGCGCCCTGCTGAAGTGCGGCAAGGAGGGTGAGGCCCAGCCGTACGGCGATTCCCTGCGCAACGAATTCCCCGGCTGGGTGGCGCCCGCCAATGTGCGCGAGCTCATGGAGCGCGCCCCGCAGCAGTCCCAACCCGCCCCGCAACCCCAGCCGCAAGCCTGACGCATGTTCTATTCCAAGCAGGAGAACCGCCGCAAGGGCTGGTACCGCGCGCTGCGCATCAGCAAGCGCCAGATGGTGGCGCTCTGCGTGCTGCTGGTCCTGCTGGCGGCGGCCGTGCTGGCGGTGGCCGTGTGCTACCACCTGCGCGCCCGCGACTACAACACCGCAGAGGTGGTGCGCGCCGGCGGCGCCAGCGTGCTTTTCGATTCCTCCGGCAAGCCCGTGGCCAATCTCACGGGGGATTTGCCCCAGCCCGTCACCTGGCAGGAGCTCCCGCAGCATTTGGTGAACGCCTTCGTGGCGCGGGAGGACGAGAGCTTTTTCGAGCACGGCGGCGTGGTGTTCTCCTCCGTGGTGCGCTCCCTGTTCCGCAATTTGTCCTCCCTGGAGTACAAGCAGGGTGCCTCCACCATCACCATGCAGCTCACCCGCAACGTCTTTGAGCTGCAGGGCAAGTCCCTGGACCGCAAGCTGCTGGAGGTGGCCCTGGCGCAGCGCGTGGAAGGCGCGTACGACAAGCAGACCATCCTCTGCCAGTACCTCAGCCGCATCTATTTCGGCCAGAGCCGGTACGGCGTGCGGGATGCCGCCGCGTACTACTTCGGCAAGGAGGTTCGCGCCCTCAACCTCGTGGAGTGCGCCACGCTCGCAGGGCTCGTGCGCGGCCCCTCCATCTTCAACCCCGTGGCCAGCATGGACAAGGCCATGGTGGTGAAGCGCGAGACGCTGGACCGCATGCTGGAGTGCGGCATGATTTCACAGGCGGAGCGCGATGCCGCCGCCGCGGCCCCCATCGAGCTGCATATCGGCGCGGCGGCGGAAGCCCCCGGCAGCGGCTCCTACCCCACCATGTGGGCGAGCCGCGAGCTGGAGACGCTCAACGCGGACCTGCTGCAGGGCAACCGCAGCCTTTCCGTTGCCACCAGCCTGGATTTGGATATCCAGACCTACCTGGAGCGCGCGGTGGAGACGGCCCTCACCGCCGTGGAGAACCCGCATGAATTCCCGGATGCCTGGCTGCCCAAGGATGCCACGCCGGAATCCGTGAAGGCCCAGAAGGACGCCTGGCGGAAGATGCGCCGCCCCCTGAGCCTGCGCCGCCGCGGCTTGGACAACAACCTGGCGGGGCTGCTGCAGTGCTGTGTGCTGGTGGTGGATTCCCGCCGCGGCTGCAAGGGTGAGGTGCTGGCGCTGGTGGGCGGCCGCAGCGCGGTGGACGGCGTGGACCGCTGGAGCCGCAAGGTGCTGCCGGGGCGCGTGATTGCGCCGCTGGTGTTCAGCTGCGCCTGCCTGCCCGGCGGGGAGGAGATGCACATTGTCTCCAAGGATGCCGTGCTCACCGGCAAGCGCATCGGCTACGGCGTGGTGCGCAGCGTGTTCGACTCCCTGGAGCTGGATGCGCAGCTGCCGGGGCGCGAGCGCGAGGAGGACCTGTTTGCGGGCCGGTTCCGCGTGCAGATGGTGGATTTGGCGCGCCTGCTGTTCGATATGCAGAACCTGGGCCGCGGGTACAGGCTCAGCCTGGCCAACACCGTGTGGAGCCGCACCGGTGCCGCTCTCTACGCCTATGAGCCGGAGAAGGCCCCGGAGTACATCCGCCGCGAGAGCGCGCAGGCCGTCGCCTCCATCCCGCCCTTTGTCACGCAGGACGACCGCTCCGTGGTGCTCAGCGAGCCGCTGGAGGGCAACGGCGGGCATTTCGTGATGGTCACGCGAGAGAAGGGCGTGGCCGTGTTTGTGTGGATGGGGTTCGACAACCCGGATTCCGAAGTGGCGCGCGCCAGGGAGATGCCGCGCCTGCTGCAGCGCGCCGCCACCAGCCTGGCACGCGAGATTTTCGACCAGGCCCGTGCGGTCCTGAGAACCAAGGCCAGGCAGAAGGAATCATGAGCGGCTTCTCTCCACAGCCCTACCTGGCCGCAGCGGAGAACGCCGCGCGCATCGCCGGCGCCTTCCTGCGCAAAAACTTTTCCCGCGCCAAACAGGTGGATGCGGAGCTGGCGCACGATATCAAGCTGCGGCTGGACAAGGACACCCAGGCCATCATCACCGCGGAGCTGCTGGCGGCGTTCCCGGATTCCGCCATCCTGGGCGAGGAGGGCAGCACCGGCGGCGCGGACGCCCCCTGCCGCTGGATTGTGGACCCGCTGGACGGAACGGTCAACTACTTTTACGGCATCCCCATCTTTGCCGTGAGCATTGCCCTGGAGCGGCGGGGCGAGCTGGTGCTCGGCTGCGTGTACGACCCCATGCAGGATGAGATGTTCTCCGCCGTGGCGGGCGGAACCGCCACCTGCAACGGCCGCCCCATCCACGTCTCCGCGCACACGCGGCTGGCGCAGGCCGCCGTGTTCTGCGGCCACGGCGCGCATGATGGCTCCGGGGAGGCGGGCATCCGCCGTTTCGCGCACATTTCCTCGCAGGTGCGCAAGATGCGCATCCTGGGCTCCGCCGCGGTCACGCTCTGCTATGTGGCCGCGGGGCGCATGGATGCGTACATAGAGGACCGCATATCGCTGTGGGATTTCGCCGCCGCCCGCGTTATCCTGGAAGCCGCCGGCGGCGTGCTGGAATTCACACCCGCGCAGCCGGGCGCGGTGCAGGGGGCCGTGCTGGCCTGGAACGGCCTGCTCCCCCTGCATGAAACCCTTTCTTCCATACCATGACCACCCCGCAACAGCCCCGGCGGAAATCCGTGCGCGCCCTGGCCTGGGAGGGCCTGCAGCGCTGGAGCCGCGGCGGCATCTTCGCGGAAACCATCGTTGCCCGCGCCGCACGCCAGTGTGAGCTCTCCCATGCAGACCGCGCCCTGCTCCAGGCCATCCTGTACGGCACCATCCGCCAGCTCTCCTGGCTGGACCACCTGCGGCTGCGGCTGCGCCCCGGAAAGTTGGAGGATTCCCTGCGCTGGCTGGTGCTCATGGGGCTCTGCCAGCTGTATGTGATGCACCAGGCGGAGCACGCCGCCGTGTGCGAAACCGTGGAGCTTGCCCCCAAGCGCGCACGCGGCGTGGTGAACGGCATCCTGCGCAACGCCATCCGCCGCCGCGTGGAGTTCCAGGGGGAATTCCCCACCCTGCCGCCCGCCGTGCGCTACTCCTGCCCGTCCTGGCTCGCAGAGCGCTGGGCGCGTGATTTCGGGGAGCAGGCCGCCTGCGCCATCATGGAGTGGAACACGCTCCAGGCCCCGCTCTACGCCCGCGTCAACCCATCCAACCCGCCCGTTCCCATCCCCCGGGACTGGGAGCCGCTGCCGGATATTCCCGGCTGGTTCCGCATCAACGGCCCCGTGCCCCAGCAGGATGTGGACGCGGGCAGGGTCTACATGGCGGATCCCTCCACCCGCCACTGTGTGGAGATGCTCGCACCGCTGCCCGGCGAGCGCGTGCTGGACGCCTGCGCCGCCCCCGGCGGCAAATCCGTGGCCATGCTGCAAGCCGCCGGCGGCAAGCTGGACCTGCTGGCCACGGATGCCCAGGAGCATCGCCTCCCCGCGCTCCGGCAGAACCTCCTCCGCGCCGCCGGGCATGATGTGCCCGTGAAGCTCTTCGACTGGACACAGCCCTGCCCGCAGGACTGGCGCGGCGCGTTCAATGCCGTGCTGCTGGATGTGCCGTGCTCCAACACGGGCGTGCTCCAGCGCCGCGTGGACGCCCGCTGGCGCCTGAACGCGGGGGAAATCACCCGCCTGGCCTCCCTGCAGCGGCAGATTCTGGAGAACGCCTGCGCCGCCGTGGCCCCCGGCGGTCGCCTGGTGTATTCCACCTGTTCCATAGATGCGGAGGAGGATGCCGCCGTGGTGCAATCCTTCCTATCCTCCCACCCTGATTTCACCCTGGAGCGAGACCACCTCGCCCTCCCCCACATCGAGCACGCAGACGGCGCCTACGCCGCACGCCTGGTAAGAAATGGGTGATTTTCCGCTTGTTTTCTCATTTTTTGCAAAAAATGCTGGAATTCGGTTGCGGGCGGGGTATAATGGTGGAACAGATTATTCCCACGTAGTATACAGACATGATCACCAAGCAGCTTACAGTGCTGAACAAGCTCGGAATCCATGCCCGTCCCGCCGCGCAGTTCGTCCGCGTTGCCTCCAAGTTCAAATCCGGGGTCAACGTGGAGAAGGACGGCGAGAATGTGGACGGCAAGAGCATCATGGGCTTGATGATGCTGGCCGTCGGCTGGGGTGCGGTAATCAACGTGACAGTGGAGGGCGAGGATGAGAACGAGGCGATGAAGGCTTTGGAAGATCTCATCAGCAGCAAGTTCGGCGAGGAGTGATATCCCCCGCCACCCGCTTGCACGCAGCGCCCAACACCCACGTTCCATGACGCCCGATGTTGAAATCCGCCTGAAGGGGTTGCCCGTTTCTCCCGGCATCTCCATGGGTATCTTGCGCGTGGAGGCGCGCGGGTGCGCCGCGCCGCAGCTGCGCAGCATCTCCCCCGCGGAGGCGGAGCACGAGTGGCAGAGGTTCGAGTCTGCCCTCTGCCGCACGGAGGAGGAGCTGGACGGTTTGCGCGAGCGCATGAAAAAGGTCTCCGGCGATATGGAGGCCGCCATTTTCGACGCGCAGCTGCTCTTCCTGCGCGACAGCATGGTGATGAAGGCCCTCCACAAGGAGTTCGACCGCCGCATGCAGAACATAGAGGCGGTGTACTACGCGGTGGTGCAGAATTTCATGGAGGCCATGCGCCATGTGGACGATGCGTACCTGCGCTCGCGCGTGGCGGATATGGAGGACGTGCTGCAGCGCGTGCTGCGCAACATGGCGCCCGCGCCCAACGCGCCCGCGCGGGAGAACGGGGCGGAGAAGTACCTGCTGGCCGCGTACGACCTGACGCCCAGCGACACCGCGGACCTGGACACCTCCCGCGTGATGGGCATCATCACAGAGGTGGGCTCCGCCGTTTCCCACACCGCCATTCTGGCGCGCTCGCTAGGCCTGCCCGCCCTGGTGGACATTCCGCAGATGATGCTCAAGGTCACCACCGGGCAGCAGGTGATACTGGACGGCTACAGCGGCGTGCTCATCCTGAACCCCACGGCGGAGACGGAGCGCTACTACCGCCAGTTGCAGGCGGAGAAGGCCAAGGCCTACCAGGCCCTGGTGGAAATGCGCGACCTGCCGTCCGAAACGCGGGACGGGCACCGCATACGCCTGGCGGCCAACGTGCAGTTTGTGCACGAGTACGATGCCGTGGTGCGCAGCGGTGCGGAGGGCGTGGGCCTCTACCGCACGGAATTCTTCCTGCTGGGCGGCGGCGCCTCCATGCCGGACGAGGAGGCCCAGTACCGCCACTACCGCGAGCTCGTGGAGAAGTGCGCCCCGCACGAGGTGGTTTTCCGCACCCTGGATTCCGGCGGCGACAAGCTCCCCTTCGAGCAGAGCGACACCAAGGAGGAGAACCCCTTCCTCGGCTGGCGCGGCATCCGCGTTTCTCTCAGCAGGCCGGATGTCTTCAAGCAGCAGCTGCGCGCCATCATGCGCGCCTCCGCCCACGGCCGCGCAGCCGTCATGTTCCCCATGGTCTCCGGCGTTACGGAGGTCAAGGACGTGTGCGCCATCATAGACGAGTGCCGCGACGAGCTGCGCGCGCGCGGCCAGGAGTTCGACGAGCACCTGCGCATCGGCGTGATGATTGAGGTGCCCAGCGCGGCCATGATGGCCAACGTGCTCACCCAGTACGTGGATTTCTTCTCCATCGGCACCAACGACCTCACCCAGTACACCATAGCCGTGGACCGCGTGAATTTCCGCGTGGCGCACATGTTCCGCCCCACGCACCCCGGTGTGGTGCGGCTCATGAGCCACACCATAGAGGCCGGCATCCCCACCGCCATCTGCGGCGAGATGGGAGGCGACATCACGCTCATCCCCCTGCTGGTGGGCCTGGGCGCCAGCGAGATTTCCGTGGGCACGCACCTGCTGCCGCTCATCCGCTTCGCCATTCGCCACCTGGATTACGAGGAATGCCGCCAGATGGCGCAACAGGCCCTCCAGGCGTCCGACAGCAAGACCATACGCGCCCTCTCCAAGGCCGTGGCCCTCAAATCCTACCCCAACCTCTTTGATTGAAAACCCCGCCGCACGCGTTCCGAAGGTTCTTGCGGAACGGATGCACGGCGGGGTGGTTGAACCTGCGCGCAGGTGGCGGGAATAGCGGCTACTTCTTGTCTATTGCCTTGGCAATGGCATTCCCCGCTGCATCCGCGGCCTTGCCCACAGCGTGGCCGATAAGGAAGTACGCGCCCCACAGACCTGCCACCACGTAACATCCCGTCCCGGTGATAGAGGCCCCGCCCGCCAGCATGATGCCGGGTCCCACCAGCATCAGAACCCATGAGATTTTCTTGATTAACGCCATCACGTCGCGCGGCACCATGTACCTTGTCACAAGGCACAGGGCGCCGATGCCCACGCACGCCAATCCCGGCCCAACCTGGCCATGGAATGCCACAACAAGGCCTGCTATGATGAGGAAGATGGGCATAATGCGTATCATCAGCACTGCATAGCCGGCCAGGAATATGCTTGCGCCCACTACAATGCCCGTTTCTCCATCTGCCGTCCAAATGCCGATTCCCGCCAGCAGAACGCCCGCCAAGGCCAGTCCCAGCATGAACAGCAGGGAATCTGCATCATCGTCTACGTCTGCCACCGCTTCCATGGCATCCAGCCCGGCGGCCGCTCCCATGGCATCGTCATCCAGGATATCATCTATCTTGTTGCTTGATTCCTCGTTCTTGTGGATGCGCTTGAGTATGTCGGCCGATTGGCCGGGCGCTTGGGTGCTGTTGTTGTTCGTTTCCATTGTGTTTTGTATTTTGGGGTGAATATTTGTTTTGGCGTACCCCTCCTTGCGGGGTACAGTTTGTATTTATACCGAAACGGTGCGCTTGTCAAGACAAAGGTGGCTGATTGTCCGTTTCTTCTGGCGGCGCCAGTTTGACGTTGAGGGTTTGGCAAACACGCTCGACTTCCACGTCCGACAGTCCTGCATCCGTGGGGAAAACACCGTGGCAAGAGGAGCAGCGGGCATAGCGGACCCCATCTACGGGCCGGCCGTCTATCAAATCCAAGGCGTTATCCGCATGGCAGCTGGGGCATTTCATGCAGTTGGCCTTGGAGGAGGCCCTGGAGCAGATGACCGCGCCGAGGATGCAGATGATGATGACAGGGTAGAAGGCACCCTTGGGAAGCACGCCGAACCGGATGCACAGCAGGCCCGCCACCAATCCCACGCCAAAGGCAATCGACATGGTGCCAAGGCCCTTCGATTTGTCTTCGCGCGGCAGGCGCACCATGATGGGGGTCATCCAGTCGTCTTTGTTCGTTTTCATTATGTTTTTCCTGTTTTGCCATTCATTCTACGCGTTCAGGGCAGGGAATCAAGCAATATTTGAAGGGATACGCCTCCTCCGGCCCGAATGGGCGGGATGGATGGCGTCTCCTAAAGCCCCTGCCTGTCGTAGAGCTCCTTGTAGAGGGGGCAGGTGGCGTAGAGGTGCTGGTGCGTGCCGTCTGCAATGATGCGGCCGTGGTCGAACACGAGGATGCGGTGGGCGTGGCGGATGGTGCTGAAGCGGTGCGCCACGATGAGTGTGGTGCGGCCTTGCGCCAGGCTCTCCAGGGAGGTTTGGATGTCACGCTCGCTCTCGGCATCCAGGGATGCGGTGGCTTCGTCCAGGATGAGGATGGGGGCGTCTTTCACAAAGCTGCGGGCAATGGCCACGCGCTGGCGCTGGCCGCCGGAAAGGCCGTTGCCGCCCTGGCCCAGCATGGTGTCCAGCCCGTCTTTCTGCGAGCCCAGGAAGGAGGAGACGGCGGCGGCATCCGCGGCGGCGCGTATCTCCTCCTCCGTGGCGCCGGGCTTGCCGAGCGCTATGTTCTCCCGGATGGTGCCGGAGAAGAGCAGGGCCTGCTGGCCCACGTAGGAGAGCTGCGCGCGCAGGTCGTGCGTGCGGATGTCCCTCACGTTGATGCCGTCCACCTCCACGGTGCCCTGCGTGGCATCGTAGAAGCGCGGGATGAGGTTGGCGAAGGTGGTTTTGCCGGCGCCGCTGGGGCCCACCAGGCCCACAATCTGGCCGGGCGGGATGACGAGGTCGATATCCCGCAGTGCGGTGTGGTGCTCATCGTACGCGAAGGAGACGCGGCGGAAGGCGATTTCACCGCGGAGGCGCGGCGGCAGCTCGCGCGGGTCCTCCGGTTCCGGCATGTCGTTGGGCTCCTGCAGGATTTCCGCGAGGCGCTGCAGGGAGCCCTGCGCCTCGTTGAAGCGGTTGAAGGCGTTGCCGGCGCGCTTCAGGCCGTCGAACGCGAAGAAGAGCGCGCCTGCCATGGCCATGAAGTCGTCCAGCTTCATCTCGCAGAGCCGCCCGCGCACCATGAGCACGGCCAGGGCCACGGCGGTCACAATCTCCATGACGGGTACAAGCGCCTTCTGGTACTTGATGAGCTTCACGTACTGGGTGCAGTAGCGGTCCGACACGGCGGAGAATGCATTGATTTCGCGCTCCTCCATGGCGTACGCTCGCACCTCGCGCTGGTTTTCGAGGTTCTGCTGCATGGCGGAGTTGAGCTCGCCGAGCCCCTGCTGTGCCAGGAGTGCCTTGCGCGAGATGCGCTTGCCGAAGGCGATGATGGGCCATGCCGCCAGGGCGATGAAGAGGAGGTTGACGAAGAAGAGCCAGCCGTTGCCGGTCATGACCAGCAGGGTGATGAAGGCAATGATGCCGCAGAGCGCGGTGACGGGTTGCTTCACCAAATCGTTCGCCACGTTGGCGAGTATCATCTGCACGTTCAGGGTGTCTGCCACAATGCGGCTGAGCACATCCCCCTTGCGGCGCTTCTCCACAAAGGAGACGGGCAGTTCCTGCACGCGGCGGAACACGCGCATGCGCAGCCCTTCCAGGATGCGCAGCCCCAGCAGGTTCACCAGCACCGCGTTCGCCCACAGCGCAAAGCCGCGCAGCACGAACACCAGCGGCAGCATGGCGCACGCGCACCACAGCAGCGTGCCGCGGTCCACCTCTGCCAGGGAGGGAATGTGCTGCACGATTTCCGGCGTGGCCCCGCTGCTGCTCTCGAACACCAGCGGGAACACGTACTTCACCATCATGGGCACGCCCAGCCCGCTCACGGATGCCGCCAGGATGCCCGTGAGCAGCACCACGCCCAGCAGCCACAGGTGCGGCGCCAGGAATTCCCGCACAAAGTACATGTAGCGCTTCAGCATGGGCACTCCTTTCCTTCTTTGGCCTGCCGCACCTGCTCATCGTACAGGTGGCGGTAGAGCATGCAGCCGGTGTACAGGCTCTCGTGCGTGCCGTCCGCCACAATGCGGCCCTGCTCGAACACCAGGATGCGCTGCGCCATGCGGATGGTGCTGAACCGGTGGGCGATGATGAAGGTGGTGTGCCCCCTGGCCAGTTCCTCCAGCGATTGCTGGATGGCGGCCTCGCTCTTCATGTCCAGCGCGGAGGTGGCCTCGTCCAGGATGAGGATGGGGGCGTTTTTCAGGAAGGCGCGCGCAATGGACACGCGCTGGCGCTGGCCGCCGGATAGCCCGGCGCCGCCTTCCTCCAGCATGCGGTCGTACCCGGCGGGGTCCTGCAGGGCGAACTCGTCCACCCGCGCGCGGCATGCGGCCAGCCCCACCTCACCGGCGGATGCGGATGGGCGGCCCACGCGGATGTTCTCGCGTATGGTGCCGCGGAAGAGTGCGGCGAACTGGGAGACCAGCGCAATGGCTCCCGTGCGCGCGGCGCGGGTGAGGCGGCGCACATCCACGCCGTCTATCTGCACGCTGCCGCTGTCTGCATCGTAGAAGCGGCAGATGAGGTTGATGAAGGTGGTTTTGCCGGAGCCGCTGGGGCCCACCAGCGCCACCACCTGCCCGGCGGGCACCTGCACGGAAACATCCCGCAGCACCGGGGTGTCCCCATCATAGCTGAAATGGACGTTGCGGAACTCCACGGCCCCCGCGGCGGGCTGCGGCAGGGGAAGGGGCTCCCGCGGTTCCGGGGTCTCGTCCTCCGCCAGCAGGATGGTGTTGATACCCTCTATGCCCGCGCGTATCATCTGGCAGCTGTTGGCGGTGTTGCCCAGGCGCTTCACGGGATCGTAGCAGAAGTAGAACGCGGTGGCGATGGCGCTGAACTGCTCCAGCGTGAGCCCATCGTGCGCGCCGTGGTACAGGGCGTAGGAGAGGGCGAGCGCGGTCACTATCTCCACCAGCGGGGCCAGCGCGTGCTGCCACGCCGCCACCAGCATGAGCATGCGGTTGAAGTGCCGGATGGCGCGGTGCAGCATATCCTCGCGCAGCTGCTCCAGGTTGAACGCGCGCACCTCACGCTGCGCGGAGAGGGTTTCCTCCACAATGGTGGTGATAACGTTCATGCCCTCCAGGGATTTGCGCACGTGCTTGACGAGTTTCTTGCCCACGAAGTGGATGAGCGGGATGCACGCGGCGGAGATGATGATGTTGCCCAGCAGCATGGCCCCAGCGTGGCTGGTGAGCGCCACGTACACCAGGTACGCCGCCGCCGCCAGCAGCGTGAGCGGCTGGATCACCAGGTCGTTCAGCACGGTTATCATACCCTGCTGCACGTTCTGCGTGTACTGGATGACCGCCGTCATGATATCGCCGCGGCTGCGGCGGTCGTGGAACGAGAAGGAGAGCCACTGCAGCCGCGCGAACAACGCGCAACGCATGTCGGATAGCGCCAGCATGCCGCCGCGCGTCAGGAGGTAGGCGTTCAGGTATGTTGCCACCCCGCGCACCGCCATGATGAGCGGGATGAATAGGGCCGCTCCCCACAGCAGCGCCGCATCCAGGTTCTCCGGCGCCACATGCTGCGCCATCCACTCCTGCAGCGCCGCCGGCGGGGCCTCCCGGCCGAACACCACGGGCAGTACTTTCTGGATGATGACGGGAAGGCCGAACCCCGATGCCAGCGCGGCAAACACGCCCGCCACCACGCCGCCCGCCACGCAGCGGCGCACGCGCGGAGAGGAGAAGACGTAGCGTCTCATCACGGGTGCCAGCACGGACACCATGGAGGAGCCGCTGCTCTGTACGTTATTCGCCAACGCTGGGATTATAGCAAATGCGCGTGGCGCGGGCAACTCCATATTGCCGCGCGCGGGCAGGTGCGGTGTTATTCCGGGAGCTGCTGCATGAGGGCATCCCACTGCACCTTGGCGGCCAGGATGTCCTCTTTCTTCACAGATGAAGAGAGCTCCCAGGTGAGGGGCATGGAGCGGCGGAAGAAGCGGGGGAGCAGGGCGGGGAAATCCACGCTGTCGCCGAAGAAGGGTGCGCGGTGGTCGCGCGCGGGCCATTGCACATCGTTCACGTGTGCGCCGTAGATGTACGGCTGCAGGTTCTGCAGGTACTGCGCGTGGTCCAGGAGAAGGAGGTTGTGCTTGCGCTGGATGTGGCCGAAATCATGCCAGTACATCACGTGCGGGTTGTCTTTGAACTCCTGCATGAGCAGGGGCATTTCCAGTTCGCCCGGCACCTGCTCGAAATTGCTGCGGCCTTCCACGCCGAGCACCAGCTTGTATTGCGCGGCCTTTTCCGCCAGCTGGTGCAGGGCCTCCCGCGCGCGCTCGAAATACAGCGGCGCCAGCTTGGCGCGCTTGCGCACCAGCTCTCCCTTGAACTGCGCGTACTCCCTGGTGCCGAGCATGCCGTGGCGCGCCATGTGCTCCAACGGCCGCGTGGCCTTGCTGCGCCGCAGCAGGTCTATGGAGCCCATGTGCAGCACCACGTATTTGGCCTCCAGGCGCGCGGCCACCATGAGCGTTTCCATGGAGAGGCGCATGGCGCGCTCCCGCCGCTCTGCGCGGTACGAGGTGAACTGGTAGGCGTCCGGCGCATCGCCCGGCACATCGATGGGGGCCGGGCAGAAGTTGTGCACGCCCTGCACGGTGATGCGCTTCTCCTCCACAGCCTTGATGATGCCGGGCATCATGGAGAGCGGAATGCCGTGCGAGGCCTCGATGCGCTCGAAACCGAGCTCGCGGATTTCATCGCACATGGCGCCGCCGTCCTTGTGGCGTGCGCTGTTCCAGCATGTGGAGAAAACGTTCACGGGTACGGGGGGAAGGGGTTAGTCCAGCTTGCGCTCCACCATGGCGTAGGCGTTGTGATTGTGGATGGATTCAAAGTTCTCCGCCTCCACACGGTACCAGCTGAACGCGCCGGCACGCTCCGCCGCCACGGCCACGTTGCGCACCAGGTCCTCCACAAACACGGGGTTCGCGTACGCGTGGTCCGTCACGTACTTCTCGTCCGGCCGCTTCAGCAGGCTGTACAGCTGGCAGCTCGCGCACTTCTCGATGAGGTCGATGATGTCCTCTATCCACACGGGGCCGCCGGAGAAGCGCACGGAGAAGGTGACGATGCCGCGCTGGTTGTGCGCGCCGCGCTCGCTCATGGCCTTGGAGCACGGGCAGAGCGTGGTCACCGGCACCTTGATGGTGAGCGTGAAGGTGTTGTCCCCCGCGCGGTCGGCATCTATCACAAAGCGCACATCGTAGTCCATGATGCCGTGCATGCCGGAGACGGGCGCCTTTTTGGTGCGGAAGTAGGGGAAGTCTATCTCCACGTGGGCGCGCTGCGCAGAGAGCTTGGTGAGAAGGCGGTTGGGGAGGCGTATGGCCGTGCGCACATCCAGGTAGCGCTTGTGTTCGTGCAGCGCTTCCACAAAGCGGCTCATGTGCGTGCCCTTGTACTTCTCCGGCAGGTCCACCATGAGCGCCACGCGCGCCACCGTGGATTGCGTGCGGTTCTCCTTGTCGCTCACCACTATGGGGAAGCGGATGTCACGCACGCCCACGCGGTCTATGGAGACCTGGCGGTTGTCCGGCTCGTTCTGGGTGTCCTTGAGCTCTTTCATGGCGTGGCGGCTGCGTTTTGGGGGAAAAAAGCGGCGGAGCTTGTGCGCCTTGGCATACAAGCTCCGCCTTTGCTATAGTCAACAGCGGTTATGGTTGCGCGTGTGACAGGCCCTGACGCGGCAGGGTTCAGGGAAGCAGGTTCACGGCACGGGCGCGGCGGATTTCGCGCGTGATCCGGCGGTGCATCTTGGCGGAAACGCCAGTGACGCGGCGGGGCAGGATCTTGCCCGTCTCGGAGGTGAACTTGGAAAGGAATTCGGGGTTGCACATGTCCACGGCACCGGCGGGGATGTCGATGCGGCGGTGCGGCATGGACTTGTTGCAGGTGCGGAAACGGATACGGCGCTCGACGCTCTTGAATTCGGTCATCATGGCTTTGAAATTTCAGCGGTGAAGGTTAGCGCATTTCGCGGTGAAGCGTGCGACGCTTCAGGAAGGGGTTGAACTTGATCTTCTCCAGGCGTCCGGGCGTGCGCTGGCTCTTCTTGTTGCGGGTGGTGACGTAGCGGGAAGGGGTCTTGCCCTCCGCCTTGGCCTCCGTGCATTCGAGGATGATGATGTCTCTAGGCATAAATAACGAATTGTTGACTTGCGGGCGCCTATTCTACACCATTATTCGTTGTCGTCAAGAGAAATTGCGTTTTCCATGACATTTTCCAGGTTGGAGAAGCCGATTTGGTCTTGGTTGTGGGCCTTGTAATTGGCGTAGGAACCGTATTTCTTCTCGTATTCCTCCTGGCATTTCACGGTGAGGCGGCAGAACGGGCGGGCCTGGAGACGCTTCTTGGGGATGATTTCCAGGGAGACCTCGCAGATGCCGTAGACGCCGCGGCGGATGCGCTCCAGGGCGGCATCGATTTCATAGAGCTGCTCGCGGTCCTTGTCCAGCAGGCGGATGGTCAGGTCGCGCACTTCCGCCTCGCTGCCGGCATCCCCGATATGCTGGCCGGAAACGGAGGACACGTTGGATTCCCCGCTGCGCAGGTGGTCACGCGTCACACCCTGCATGTTGGGCAGGATATTGTCGCGCATTTTCAGCAAAGCCTCTTTTTGCGCGGCCAAAAAAGAAGGCCACTCAGGATCAGCCTTGAGCTCGGCCAGTGTGGCGCGGAGCTTTTTTGCCCGGAGTTTTTCTTCCTCCGTCGGCTGATCTTTGAGGGCCTTATCTTTAACCTTTGATTTCTTGAAGCCCCCCTTGGACGGCGCCTTGGGGGGCGTTGCAAGTCTTTCAGTGGTTATTTTTTTTTTGCAGGGGCCTTCTTGGCGGGCGCTTTCTTGGCT
>JAUNHW010000009.1:71087-94176 GCA_030523775.1 Akkermansia sp. | reverse complement strand
TACAGTATTGGGAATACTGTATGCTTGCGTGCATGAAAAGTGGTACAACCGCGGTAGAAGGAAAACGCATGCACCAGATAGACGCTTTGCGCGTGCTGTCCATGTTTTTCGTTTGCCTCCTGCATGTTGGCGGCGGCTATGGAGGGCTGGCATCGGCAACAAATTATCTGGACAAAGGGGTGGTGCTGATGATGCTGGCGATAGCGAGTGTAGGGGTAAATTGTTTCATGATGATAACCGGGTATGTCTCATGGGGGAAGGAGTGGAAACTTGGCAGGTATGTGGCATTGTGGGTTCAAGTGGCATTCTATACCGTCGGCTTCGTCGTTTTGGCAGCAGCAGTCAACATGGCAACCCAGGGGAATGCCGGGATAACGTGGAGTCAGTTGGCCTCGTTGTTTCTTCCGGTTCCCTTTGCAAGCGCATATTGGTATTTCACGGTATACACGACCGTGTTCCTGCTTTCTCCGGCAATGAGCCTGCTGCAAGCCCGCCTCAGCCAAAAACAGCTTCTCACGTTCATCCTGGTTTGCGTGGCTCTGGTATCTGTCTGCGCGCCGCTCTCAACCGGCTATTCCCATTGGGGATTTTCCACGGCATGGCTCTGCATCATGTATATGACGGGGAGTTACTTGAGGGAATACCCTGTCACAATAAACAGAGCCAAGGGATGGATGCTGATCCTGCTTGGAACGTTTTTGAGCGCTGCGGGTTGCGCCGGGTATATATGGCTGGCCAAACAAGGAGCGAGTATGCCGTATTTCCCCTTCGATTATTCATTTCCCATTCTGGCGATCGAAAGCGTTCTGTTATTCATGATGTTCACCAACATGGAGGTGAAATCCAGGTTCGCATGCAGGCTCATCTCGGTGCTCACGCCCATGTCATTCGGCGTGTACCTCATTCATTGCCACCCGTGCACAGAGCCATACTTCCGCCACCTGTATTCCACGCTATATGGGATGCTGCCATGTTCATCCCTATGCGTCATAGTGGTGTCGCTGCTGATTTACGCAGCGACTTCCATGTTGGATGGGTGCAGGCTACAGCTTTTCCGCGTGATGCGGGTTCGCCAGTGGAGCGACAAGGCGGGGGCGTGGTTGACGAGCCGCGCACGGCACATGGTGGAGTGGTTGATTAGGCAGACGGCAAAATAAGGTCCGGTCCGGGAGCGGTGGGTCACTCTGCGGCGTGGAGGGCCACCGTGCGGGAGTGTTCGCCGCTGTGGCGCAGCACCAGCCAGTGCGTGCCCGCCGGCATGAGCGCCCCGCCGAAGCGGTCCGCCCACTCCACCAGCAGCACCTTGCCGCCGGAAAGGTACTCGTCCCACCCCATGCCCAGCGCCTCGTCCTCCCCCTTCAGGCGGTAGAAGTCGAAATGCGCGGCGGGCAGGCGGCCGTCCGCATGCTCATGCACCAGGGAGAACGTGGGGCTGGCGGCGGGGTCGCTTGCGCCCAGGCCCTCCAGCACACCGCGGATGAAATGCGTCTTGCCCGCGCCCAGATCCCCCACGAATCCCAGCACATCGCCCGCCTCCAGAGTCTCGGAAAAGGCGCGCCCCAGCGCCACCATCTCCCCCGCAGAATGCACCTCCAACTCACCTCCCGGAAAAAATTTTTGCCAATTTTTCATTTTTTCGTGAAATTTTTCTTGCCAAACAGGTCGGCTTGCCTATAATGTGCCAGCCCGCTCATGCGGGTTCAACCCAAAAAACTAGAAAATTATGGCATACGCAGTTTTCACTTCCGGCAACAAGCAGTACCGGGTGACGGTTGGTGACGTGCTCACCGTGGACCGCATCTCCGGGCTGGAAAAGGATGGTGAGGCCACCTTCGACCAGGTGCTCCTGGTGGAGGACGGCGCCACCACCAAGGTGGGCACCCCGACCGTGTCCGGCGCTTCCGTCAAGGCCCAGGTCCTGGACCCGGAGGCCCGCGGCGAGAAGGGCATCGCCTTCAAGTTCAAGCGCCGCAAGGGATTCCACAAGAAGAAGGGCTTCCGCGCCGCTCTCACACAGGTCAAGATCACTTCTATCAACGCCTGATTCGTTCAACCCTAACAACTCAGTTTACTAGTCATGGCACATAAGAAAGGTCAAGGTTCCGTTCGCAACGGCCGCGATTCCCGCAGCAAGCGTCTCGGCGTCAAGAAATTCGGCGGCCAGTCCGTCATCGCTGGCAACATCATCATCCGCCAGCGCGGCACCAAGTTCCACCCCGGCAAGGGCGTCGGAATGGGGCGCGACTACACCATCTTCTCCCTGGTGGACGGCCGCGTGTTCTTCGACCGCGAAGGCCGCCGCGTGAATGTTGCCCCGGAGGCCTAACGCCCCGCGCAACGCCGCAAAATGCATTTCGGGAAGCACCCCCCGTCGGGTGCTTCCCTTTTTTCGCCACGCGCCGCAAGTTTTTAAAGTATACTTTAAAAAGTTGTCAAATCTGCAAGTTTTTAAAGCGTGCTTTAAAAACTTATTGACAAGAGGTGGTGATTGGCCTATCATGGGGCGAACAGAACGATGATAGACCGCCCCACATACATGCGTCTGCTGCGGCTGTACCGGGACCAAACGCTCATCAAGATACTGACGGGCGTAAGGCGTTCCGGGAAATCGACGCTGTTTCGCCTGTTCATGGATGAACTGCGGGGCAGCGGCGTGGCCGGGGAGCAGATCCAGTGCCTGAACATGGAGGATGTGGACAACGCGTCCCTGCTGGACTACCGCGAACTGCACCGCCACATCAAGGAGCGCCTGGTGGCGGGGAAGCCCAACTATGTTTTCCTGGATGAGATTCAGAACGTGCCGGACTTCCAGAAGGCGGTGCGGAGCCTAGCGGACAAGGGGAACGTGGACCTGTACCTGACGGGGTCCAACTCCAAGCTGCAATCCGGGGAGTGGGCAACATCCATAGCCGGACGCTACGTGGAAATCCACGTGCTGCCGCTCTCCTTCCGTGAATTCGTGGATGCCTATCCCGGGCGGTGGTCACGCGACGAGGCATACACGGCCTACACCAAACTCTCCTCCTTCCCCCAGGTGGCCGCATTCCCCGGGGAGCAGCGGCAGGAGATGGCGGACCGTTACCTGCAGGACCTGTACGGCGGCATTGTGCTCAAGGACATTATGGATGCGCGCAACATCCGCGAAGTGGGGCGCCTGGACCGCCTGGCGCGCTTCATGGCGGACTCCATCGGCAGCGAGCTTTCCGTCAAGAGCATCAGCAACGCCATGACCGCCGATGGCTTCAAGGCCAGCCCGCCCACGGTGGAAGCATATCTGCAAGCCTTCCGCGATTGCTACCTCTTCTACAAGGCGGACCGCTATGATGTGAAGGGAAAGAGGATGCTCAAAACGCAGAACAAATACTACATTGTGGACCCCGGGCTGCGGCAGCTGCTGGCAGGCAAGGCTGCGCGCGATTCCGGGCACCTGCTGGAAAACACCGTGTATCTGGAGCTGGTGCGTCGCGGATACCGTGTCAGCATAGGCAAGGTGGACCTGTGGGATGGTGCCGAGGCAACCCGCCGCAGCGTGGAGGTGGACTTCGTGGCGCAGCGCGGCGGGGAAACCCTCTACCTCCAGGTGAGCGAGAGCATTTTGGACCCCGTCACCCGCGAGCGGGAGCTGCGCCCCTTGCTCGCCATACGGGATTCCAACCCCAAATTCCTGCTCACGAGGGACTACGGCGATGAGCTGTTCGATGGCGTGCAGCACGTCAATGTGCTGAAATGGCTTATGGGTGAATGATTTGCATGGGAATTCCGGCAGCTCCCAGCCAAAAAGTCCTTGAAAAAATGTGCAGCTGATGCACAAAAGTCCATCGACTTTTGTGCTATTATGGCACAAAACTCGATGGACTTTTGCAATTTTTGCTTGACGCGGGAGAAGAAACAAGGCAAAATCGGCGGCGGAAATGGAAATGTACCGCAAAGGGTTGGGGCAACTGGAGCAGTGGAAGACGCGCGAGCGCCGCAAGCCGCTGCTGCTGCTGGGGGCCCGCCAGGTTGGCAAGACCTGGCTGCTGCAGGAGTTCGGGCGTCGCTCGTTCCGGCAGGTGGCGTACCTGCGGTTCGACCGCAACGCGACGGCGCGGGGGCTGTTCGAGGAGCACGGTTCAGATCCTGCGCGTCTGCTGAACCAGATCCAGGCGGAGGTGGGCTTCGCCATTCTGCCGGGGGAGACGCTGCTGGTGCTGGACGAGATCCAGGAATGCCCGGCGGCGCTGAGCTCGCTGAAATACCTGTGCGAGGACATGCCGGAGCTGCACGTGGCGGCGGCGGGTTCCATGCTGGGCGTGCGGCAGCACGCGGGCACGGGCTTTCCCGTGGGCAAGGTGAACACGCAGATGCTGCACCCCATGAGCTTCACGGAGTTCCTGCGCGCGCTGGGCAAGAAAGAGCTGGCCGCCATGGTGGAGGAGGGCGACTGGGCGGGCATGAAGTCCTTCCACGACAGGCTGACGGAATACCTGCGGCTCTACTACTTTGTGGGCGGTATGCCGGAGGCGGTGTCCACCTACGCCAGCACGCGGGACTACGCGGCGGTGCGGGAGCTTCAGCAGGAGCTGCTGGAGAACTACGAGCGCGATTTCAGCAAGCACGTGCCCACGGGCACCGCCGCCAAGATTGGGCAGATCTGGGATTCCATCCCCCTGCAGCTGGCGCGCGAGAACAAGCGCTTCATGTACGGCGAGGTGCGGAAGGGCGCACGCATCCGGAACCTGGAGGATGCCATGGACTGGCTGCTGCGCGCCGGGCTCATCTACCATTGCCAGCGCATCAAAAAGCCGGACATACCGATGAAATCCTACTGGGACGGCGCGTTCAAGGTATACGTGCACGATGTGGGGCTGCTGGGGGCCAAGGCGGGGCTGGATGCGTCCACCCTGCTGCACGGCAACCGCATCTTCACGGAATTCAAGGGCGCGCTCACGGAGCAGTACGTGCAGCAGCAGCTGCGCGCGGAGCTGGGAATCTCCCCCTGCTACTGGGTTTCAGAATCCTCCCAGGCGGAAATCGACTTCCTCTTCCAGCACGGCATGGATGTGGTGCCCGTGGAGGTGAAGGCGGAAATCAACCTGCAGGCCAAGAGCCTGAAATCCTACTGCAAGCGCTTCTCCCCGCCGCGGGCCGTCAGGACCTCCATGGCCCCCCGCGCCACCTCCCGCATGAAGGAGGGCACCACCCTGGTGGACCTCCCGCTCTATGCCGTTTGCCGCATGCAGGCGGAGCTGTGCGGAGAGGCGTGAGCCGCGTGCGCGCATTTTTTTGCGGAAATTCTGTGAAAAAGGTTGACAAAACGGGGCGCGGCGTGTATCCTGCGCGTCCCCGCTGATGCTGCCATACCAACAACGGAAGGCTGGGGGCCAAGGCGCAGCACCTTCCACAAACCCGCGCCACCTGTACCAAGGGGCGCACAACAAAAGAAAATACAATGATCGACGAACTCATCACCAAGATGGTGGAAGCCGGGGTTCACTTCGGGCACCAGACCCGCAAGTGGCATCCCAACATGAAGAAGTACATTCTCACCCAGAAGAATGGCATTCATATCGTGAACCTGGAGGAAACCGAAAAGTGCCTGGACAAGGCATGCGCCTTCCTCTCTGATCTGGCCGCAAAGAACAAGAAGATTCTCTTTGTGGGCTGCAAGCGCCAGGCCCAGGAGGCCGTGAAGGACGCCGCAGAGGCCACCGGCCAGTACTATGTCAATTTCCGTTGGTTGGGCGGCATGCTCACCAACATGGCCACCATCAAGAAGAGCATTGCGCGTCTCGACTACTTGGAGAACCTCGACAAGCAGCCGGAGTACAAGTCCATGTCCAAGAAGGAGCTGGCCGCCCTCTCCCGCGAGCGTGAGAAGCTGCTGCGCAACCTGCAGGGCATCCGCGCCATGGGCGGCGCCCCGGATGTGCTCATCGCCATCGGTGCCGACCACGAGGACATCGCCATCCGCGAGGCCCACAAGCTGGACATTCCCGTGATTGTGCTGACCGACACGAACGCCGATCCGGATTCCGTGGACTACCCGATTCCCGGCAACGATGACGCCGTGCGCTCCATCCGCCTGGTGCTCTCCGTGCTCGTGGAGGCCATCAACAAGGCCAAGCCCGCTGAAGTGAAAGCCTAACCCCGCTACACGAACATGGCTGACATTACACCCGCAATGGTCAAGGAGCTGCGCGTCATGACCGACGCCGGCATGATGGACTGCAAGAACGCCCTGGTGGCCTGTGAAGGCAACATGGACGAAGCCGTGAAGTACCTCCGCGAGAAGGGAATCGCCAAGGCCGCCAAGAAGGCCGACCGCGAGGCCAAGGAGGGCATCGTCGCCACCATCGTGGACGGCAAGGACGGCATCATCTACGAAATCAACTGCGAGACCGACTTCTGCGCCAAGGGCGACAAGTTCAAGAACCTGGTGGCCGAAATCGGCGCCGCGCTCAAGGCCTCTGATGTGACGACGGTGGAGGCCGCGCAGGGCGTGGCCATCAACGGCACCACGGTGGAGAAGTACCTGGCGGAGCAGTGCGCCGCCATCGGTGAGAACATGAAGTTCCGCAAGTTCGGCCGCTACACCATGGGCGGCGAGGGCACCCTGGCCTCCTATATCCACATGGGCGGCAAGGTGGGCGTGCTGCTGCACGTCTCCTGCGGCAATGCCGCCACCGCCGCCAACGCGGAGTTCCTGGCCATGTGCAAGGACCTCACGCTGCACATTGCCGCCTGCGCTCCCAAGAGCGTGGATTCCAGCTCCCTGGATCCGGCCTTTGTGGCGGAGGAGCAGGAGATTGCCAAGGCCCAGCTGCTGGCGGAAGGCAAGCCGGAGGCCCTGCTGGAGAAGATTCTTCCCGGCAAGCTCAAGGCCCTCTACAAGCAGAGCTGCCTCATGAGCCAGGAGTTCGTGAAGGACCCCTCCATCTCCGTGGAGAAGCTCGTGGCGGAGACCGGCAAGAAGCTCGGCGACACCATCAAGGTGGAGTCCTTCTACCGCTACCAGCTCGGCGCCTAAGCCTGGCGCAGCAACCCGTTTCAAGCCGCACCGCGCCATGCGCGGCGCGGCTTTTGCTTTCTGCCGCTCCCGCGTTCCTGCCGAAATAACGCTTTGCAATCTTGCGTGCTGTCGTGTACAATGGCGGCATGACAAGCTACACGGCACCGGCAAAGATCAACCTGTCGCTCAGGGTGAGCAGCAAGGAGCGGGAGGACGGCTACCACAACGTTGATATCCTGATGGCGCGCATCGACCTGTGCGATACGCTGGAGTTCAACAATTCCCGCACCACCACGCTGGCGTGCGAGATGCCGGGCGTGCCCACGGATGAGAGCAACCTGGTGTTCAGGGCGGTGCGCGAGTTCGAGAAGGTGTATGGGCGCAAGGCCAAGCAGCGCATCAATATCATCAAGGCCGTGCCGCACGGCGCGGGGCTCGGCGGCGGGTCGTCGGATGCCGCGGCCACGCTCCTGGCGCTCAACGAAATCCTGGGCACCAACTACGCGCCGGAGGAGCTGCAGGCCATGGCCGCCGCCATCGGCAGTGATGTGCCGTTCTTCCTGAACCCCGTGGTGAGCCGCTGCACGGGCCGCGGTGAGATTGTGACCCCCAAGCCGGAGCTGGCGGCGTGGAGCCGCCCGCTGGTGCTGCTCAAGCCGCAGTTTGCGGTTTCCACGCCGTATGCGTACAAGAACCTCACCTGCTCGCGCCGTTTGAAAAACATCAACTACGGCACGCAGAAGCTGGATGACATCACCTTTGTGAACGAGCTGGAGCGCCCGGTGTTCGCCAAGTTCCCCGTGCTGGCCGCCATGAAGATGTGGCTGCTGGAGCAGGAGGGCGCGCAGGTGGCGCTCATGAGCGGCTCCGGTTCCTCCCTCTTCGCGCTCACCGACACCCCGGAGCAGGCCCGCGCCATTGCGGAGAAGGCACGTGCGGAGCTGGACCCCACGCTCTTTGTGCATTGCGGAGTGGTGAACCCCCAGCCCTGATTTGCCGCATGGATGCGCCATCGCTTGATTCCCGCATCCTGGCTGTGGCGGAGGACTGCGTGGCGGGATTCCACCGCCGCCCCTTTGCCGCCGTGGCATCCGCATGCGGAGTGGAGGAGGGCGTGGTGATGGAACGCTTGCAGGCGTTGCTGCAGGGCGGGCGTGTGCGCCGCGTGCGCCAGACCCTGCTCTCCACCAGCCTGGCGGAGGGGGCGCTGGTGGCGTGGAAGCTGCCGGAGGAGGCCCTTTCATCCGCTTTCGATTGGCTGGCGGCAAACGACCCCTTCACCGGGCACATCGTCATCCGCCGTGCAGACCCGCCCGCCGCGCCGGGCGCGGACCACCGCCTGTGGACCACGCTCAAGGTGCCGCGCGGCTGCGGCTCCGTGCAGGAGCACTGCCGCATCCTGGCACGGCGCACCGGCGCGCTGGATTGGGTGGTGATGCCCGTGGTGGGCATGTTTTCGCTGGGTGTGGGCCATACCCGCCGCGCGCGCGTGGCACCGGGAGAACGCCTTCCGCAGCCGCCGCGCATGCAGGTGCCGCAATGCCCGGAGCTGGATGCGGATGATTGGCGCGTGCTGCTTTCCCTGAAGGAGAGTTTGCGCCCGCAGGAGTTCGTGCCCTGCCCGTGGGAGGCGCGCGCCGCCGCCATCGGCATGGACGCGGAGCGCTACTGCCGCATTGCGGAATCCCTGGATGCGCGCGGCGTCATCGGCCGTTTCGCCGTGTTCCTGGACCACCGCGGCGCGGCGGACAAACAGGCGGGCACCGGCCATGCCGCACTCTTCCATTGGGCGGTGCCGCAGGGTATGGAGGAGCGTGCGGGCGCGGCCATCGGTTCCCACGTGTGCATGACCCACTGCTACTGGCGCAGCGGCGGAGAGAAGGTTTTCGGCGGCGCGCAGATCATGGGCGTGGCGCACGCAGCCTCGCAAGAGCTGCTGGATGCCCACAAGGCCGCCATGGATGCGTATCTGGCGGGGCAGGGCATCCCCCTGCTGCACACGGCATCTTTCCGCAGCGGGCGTGCGGAAATCCGCCCCAGTGAAATCTCTCCCGCCGTGTACGCGGAATGGTGCAGGCGGTACGCGGATTAGCCTTGTGTTTTGTCATGCTTGTGCATAGACTCCGCATATGTTCCGCCGCCGCAAAGAAGGGGATGTTCCGCAGGGAACGCCGAAACGCAGCCGCCGCTGGTTCCTGAAGGGACTGGCGGGCGCGGGTGCGCTCACCGCCGCCGGATTCGGCGTGGACTGGCTGCTGCCGCGCACGCTCTGCCGCCCCGGCGAGTGGCACGGCCCCGTGAGCGACCATTTCGACGGCATGCGCTTCTTCAACCCGGAGCCGTACGAGCCCTATTCCACGGGCGATTTGCTGGGCTGGTGCCGCGACCGCTTCTCCAAGGGAGAGTACCCCGATGTGGAGGAGCGCCGCTTCACGCCGCAGCTCGCGCCCGCAGTGGACGGCAAGGCCTGGGAGGCCACGCTGGTCAACCATTCCACCTTCCTGCTGCGCATGGCAGGCATGAACATCCTTACCGACCCCGTGTGGAGCGACTACACCAGCCCCGTGCAGGGATTCGGCCCCAAGCGCCACCGCCCCGCCGGCATCGCGTGGGACGAGCTGCCGCACATCGATGTCTGCCTGCTCACGCACGACCACTACGACCATTTCGACGTGCCCACGCTGCGGCGTTTGCGGGAGCGGGACAACCCGCTGTTCATTGTGCTGCTGGGATTGAAGAGCCTGCTGGAGCACCATTGCGGAGAGTGCCGCGTGGAGGAGCGTGACTGGTGGGAAACCGTGGACGCGGGCAAGCTGCGCGTCACGCTCACCCCCGCGCGCCACTGGAGCAACCGCTATCGCACACAGGACACCCGCAACCGCTCGCTCTGGTGCGGATTCTGGCTGGAATCCCGCGGCGGCCCCAAGGTGTATTTCGCAGGCGATAGCGCGCGCAGCGCCTGCTTCGCGGATATCCATGGGCGCCTGGGCGCGCCGGATGTTGCCATCCTGCCCATCGGCCAGTACCGCCCGGAGTGGATTCGCCAGAACCACACCAGCCCCGCGGATGCCGTGGAGGCCTTCCTCACCCTGCGCGCCCGCATGGGCATCGCCTGCCATTTCGGCACTTGGCAGCTCGCCAACGAGGGCTATCAAGAAACCCTCGACGACCTTGCCGCCGCACTCCGGAAAAACGGCGTGGACCCCGCCCGCTTCCCCGCACCCGACAACGGTCAAACCCTCCGCGGGTGATGGAATGTACAATGGACAATTTTCAATTTGCACAGTGATAAGTGATAGAAAAACAGCCATGAGCGGGGAAAAGGTTTGCTATCCCAACGGGGTGGAGGCGCGCGCCGGGGACATTGTGTGGTCCGACGAGGGGCGGAATGTGCGCAAGGTGGTGGAGGTGGTGGCAACGCGCGGGCAGTGCGCCCGGTGGGGCGTGGACGAGTGCGGCGTCATGATGGCGTGGCATATCGGCGCGTTTGATTTGGGCGGCATGTTGTATATCGGCCGCGCCTCCTTTGAGGAGGAGGGGATAGAACCGGTCGAGCCGCAGTATCTGCGCGAAATCGAGGAAATGTTCCGTCGTCTGGGCGAATCGCTGCACATCCCCATCTGGGGGAATCCGCAATACGCCTACTACCCGGCGCTCCATGTCGAGGCCAATGGCGGGGAGGTGTGGCATCTGTACTTCCAGCCTGCGGCGGATGCAAGGAACGCCCAGGAGACCGAGCGCTGCTTCCGCTGCAACCCCGGCAACGGCACATTCGAGGAAATTGCCGCCCCCGCCCTGCGGGCCGGCGTACGCGGCTTGCCCATCCCCCGCGGCGGCGGTCCGGCGGCAATTTGATTCAGCCGCGCCCCGTGCTTTTGACTTGAAAACGCGCGCGCGCGCTGGTATGCTGACGAGCACGTATGACGGCATATCTTCAAGTGCTCGCACAATGGTCCACGGATGTATCCGAGGTGAACGACCTTTCCATGCGCGGCTTCTCCACGGCCATGGAGAACCCCACCACCATGATTGGTATCATCCTGCTGGTGGTGATGGGCCTTTTGGGCGCTGTGGTGCAGAAGCGGCTCATGTCCGTGATGAACAAATTCTCCCAGGTGGAAACCCCCATCAGCGGCGCGGAAACCGCCCGCCGCATGCTGGAGCAGCACGGTATCCACGATGTCCGCGTCATCTGCACCAAGGGCAAGCTCACCGACCACTACAACCCTGCGGACAAGACCGTGAACCTCTCCGAGATAGTGTACAACTGCAACAGTATCACCGCCATGGCCGTGGCCGCGCACGAGTGCGGGCACGCCGTGCAGCACGCCACCGCCTACACCTGGCTGCGCATGCGCTCATCCCTGGTGCCCGTGGTGAACATAGGCTCCCGCCTGGGGCAGATTGTGCTTATTGCGGGCCTGGCGCTGGTGGGAGCCAGCGGCAACACCACGGTGGCGTGGATTGGTTTGGCCCTGTTCGCCTGCACCTCCGTTTTCGCGCTGGTGACGCTGCCGGTGGAGTTCAACGCCTCCCGCCGCGCGCTCGTGTGGCTCAACGCCAGCGGCTTGGCGGATGACGCCATGCACGGCCAGGCCCAGACCGCGCTCAAATGGGCCGCCATGACCTATGTGTCCGCCGCGCTCGCCTCGCTGGCCCAGCTCGTCTACTACGCCGGGTTGATTCTGGGCCGCGGCAAGCGTTGACAAACCACCTTCGCACTCATATGCCGGAAGAACCGCAAAACCAGGACCAGACCGCGCTGGACGAGCTGCGCGAGCGCGCCCGCATGTTGGAGCAGGAGCTCGCCGCCGTGCGCGCCAGCATAGGGGAAGTCTCTGCGCGGGTGAATGCCGCCAGCGAGGAGGATTGGGACCACCCCATCTCCATTGCCGCGGCCCCGCCCGGTGATGGGCGGGAGCCGGAGGCCGTGCACCCCGCCGCCTACCTGCAGCCCCTTTCGCCGTATGATCCCCTGCGCCTCAAGTGGGATTTGGGGTCCGGGCTGGAATCCCGCCGCCCGCAGGCCGTGAGCAGGCGGGATGCCCCCACCAACGCCGTGCTCCACCTGGCCGGGCGCCTGATGGACGGCAAGCCCTGGGAGACGCATATCCCGTTCTCCGAGATGGCGCGGGAGGACGGTATCGTCATTGGCCGCGAGCGCACGCCGGATATCGTGTTGATGGACGATCCCCGCGTATCCCGCGAGCATGTGCGGCTGGAGCTTACGGACGACGGCCTGGTGGTGACGGACCTGGGCTCCATGAACGGCACCGCCGTGAACGAGCGCGAGCTCAGGCCCGGTGATTTCCGCGTGCCGCTGCACCACGGGGATGTGCTCACCGTGGGCACCATCCCCCTGCTCACGGAAATCATCCGCTGACAGGCTTGAAAATTTGATTGGAAAACGCTAGACTTCCCCATCGCCCGCCCCCATGGCAGAAAGCAACACACTCAGCCCGATGATGGACCAGTACCTGCGGATGAAGCAGGCGCTGCCGGAGGACGTGTGGCTGTTCTTCCGCGTGGGGGATTTCTACGAGATGTTCTTCGAGGACGCGCAGGAGTGTTCCGCGGCGTTGGGGCTCACGCTCACCAAGCGCCAGACCATTCCCATGTGCGGCGTGCCCTTCCATGCGGCAGAGGGCTACATCGGCCAGATTGTGAAGCTGGGCAAGCGCGTGGCTATTGCGGACCAGATGACCGACCCCGTGCCGGGCAAGCTGGTGGAGCGCGAAATCACGCGCATCGTCTCCGCCGGAACGCTGGCGGATCTCTCGCTTCTGGAGAGCGGGGAGCACAACTACATTGCCGCCTGCTACCGTGAGAAGAACGCCTGGGGGCTTGCCTGCGCGGACCACACCACCGGCGAGTTCACCGTGGCGGACTACCCCAGCCTGGAGTCCCTGGCGGAGGAGCTGGAACGCATCCGCCCCAGCGAGCTGCTGCTGAGCGACGAGCAGCGCGACGACTTCCCCGGCGTGCCGGTGACGCAGTACTACGACGGCTACACCTTCCTTCCCGGCGTGGCGGTGCCCTTTTTGGAGAGCCACTTCCGCGTGCACTCGCTGCAGGGCTTCGGCTGCGCGCACCTGAGCGCCGCGCTCGGCGCCGCCGCGGCCATCCTGCACTACCTGAAACACCAGCTGCGCCGCACCACAGACCACCTGCGCAAACTCGCCCTGCGCGCCACGGACAACGCCGTGCTCATCGATACCGCCAGCCGCCGCAACCTCGATTTGGTGGAGGCGCGCGGCGGCGTGAAAAACACCCTTCTGGGCGCGCTGGACAACACCTCCACCCCCATGGGCGCCCGCAAGCTGCGCGATTGGATTTTACATCCCATCTGCGACATGGACGAGCTGCTGCGCCGCCAGGAAATCATCGGCGGCTTCCTGCAGGAACCCTTTCTCATGACCAAGCTGCGCGGCTCGCTGAAAGGCGTGCGCGACACCGAGCGCCTGGTCTCCCGCCTCTCCCAGGGTGCCGGCAATGGGCGGGATCTGCTGGCGCTGGGCGCATCCCTGCAGCAGCTGCCGGATATCGCCGCGGATTTGGCCGCCCTGGCCGCCAAGGTGCCCGTCTTCGCGCCGCTCCCGGCGCAGGTGGGCGATTTCACCGAGCTCACGGAGCTCCTGCTGCGCGCCATGGTGGAGGAACCGCCCGTCACCATCAAGGAGGGAGGCATGATACGCGACGGCTACGATGCCCGCCTGGACGAGTTGCGCGCCGCCTCCCGCGACGGCAAGAACTGGCTCGCCGAACTGGAGGCCCGCGAGCGCCGGGAAACCGGAATCGACTCCCTCAAAATCCGCTACAACAACGTCTTCGGCTACTACATCGAAATCACCAAGGCCAACTATTCAAAAATTCCGGAGGGGCGATACGTGCGCAAGCAGACACTCGCCAACGCGGAAAGGTTCGTGACCGACGAGCTCAAGAAGATGGAGGGCACCATCCTGGGGGCGGACGAGCGCGCGCGCCAGCTGGAGTACGAGCTCTTCTGCGACCTGCGCGCCAAGGTGGGCGAATACATCGACCGCATCCAGTCCACCAGCGAAACCCTGGCGGAGGTGGACGTGCTGCTCTCCCTGGCGGAGAAGGCCCAGCTGCACCGCTACTGCCGCCCGCAGCTGGACACCAGCCGCGACCTGCAAATCATCAACGGCCGCCATCCCGTCATCGAGCAGGTGCTCACCGACACCTCCTTTGTGCCGAACGACACCGACATGGATGCGGAGTCCAACCGCGTGCTCATCCTCACCGGGCCCAACATGGCCGGCAAGAGCACCTACATCCGCCAGGTGGCGCTCATCACACTCATGGCGCAAATCGGCTCCTACGTGCCCGCGGATTCCGCACGCATCGGCCTGGTGGACCGCATCTTCTGCCGCGTGGGCGCCAGCGACGACATCGCCCAGGGCCAGTCCACCTTCATGGTGGAGATGAGCGAAACCGCACTCATCCTCAACAACGCCGGCAACCGCTCCCTCGTCATTCTCGATGAAATCGGCCGCGGTACCGCCACATTCGACGGCCTCTCCATCGCCTGGGCCGTGGCGGAACACCTGCACGATGTCATCGGCGCGCGCACCCTCTTCGCCACCCACTACCATGAGATGACCGACCTGGAGCAAACCCACCCCGCCGTGAGCAACCGCCATGTGGAGGTGCGCGAGTGGAAGGACGAAATCGTCTTCCTGCGCAAGGTGCTCCCCGGCCCGGCGGACAAATCGTACGGCATCCAGGTGGCGCGGCTGGCGGGGCTGCCCAAGCCCATTATCGACCGCGCCAAGCAGATACTCACCCATCTGGAGATGCACGCCGCCACCCATGAGCCCAAGGCCACCCGCCGCAAGAAGGCCGCGGAAACCGGCATGCCCGCGCCGGAGGCCTCGGAAGGGCAGATGGACATGTTTGCGCTGCTGGATGGCGGCATGAACCCGCCGCAGGAGTGATTTTTTGCGAGAAAATTCCGCCCCGCGCGGAAAATATGCTTGACACCGCCGCCCGCTCCCCTATACTGGTACTGAAATTCAGCCATGAAAACTCTTTCCATCATCACATTCTCCCTTGCCGCCGCCCTGGCCGTACAGGCAGCACCCGTTGTGGACAACGAGAAGGATCTCTCCGAGGATGCCCTCAAGGACATCGCTACCGCGCGCCAGAAAGCCAGCATCGACAAGTACAACAAGGCCCGCGAGAAGGCCGAGAAGGACCGCGAAGCCGCCATCAAGGAGGCCAAGGAGGTCACCGTGCGCAACGACAAGGGCATGAAGAAGACCATCCAGCGCCACCACCTCAACTCCATGCTGCCCCCCTGCGAGCGCGAGCCCGAAGAGCCCCGCGAGCCCGGCAACTACGAGGTGCGCTATTGATTGGCGCCGCCACCACCCCCTTTCTCCGCGCAGCCTGCATGCCAGGCTGCGCTTTTTTGCGCCGCCGCGCGCCGGAGCCTCCCCGCTCTCCGTTGGCCGCCGCAAAAACGTATCGCGCTGCCACGCTTTGGGCTTGTCATTTGTCTGCGGAGTGGGATAATACGCGCGTACCTTCCCACCCACCATGGCGGACGAAGACGAGCAATTCTACAAGGAGCCTTCCAAGAAGGAATGGGCGGGCTTCTGGACGCTGGTGGCCGTGCAGGCCCAGAATGCGTTCAACGAAAAGGCGGTTCAGTTTCTGCTGATACCGCTGGGGGTTTGGCTGTGGGGTGCAGAGGGCAGCACGCTGGAATACACGCTGGGGGCCATCTTCGTGCTGCCCTACATTTTGTTCTCCCCGCTGGTGGGATGGCTGGCGGACTGTTTCTGCAAGACGCGCATCATCCAGGTGATGAGCCTGCTGCAAATCTTTGTGATGAGCTGCATGCTCTTCTGCTTCTACCAGCACGACATGACGGCGGCCATTATCTGGTTCACCGTGTTCGCCACGCAGGCCACCATCCTCTCCCCCGCCAAGAAGGGTATTGTGAAGGATTTGCTCGGCTCCCGCTACATCACCTTCGGCTCCGGCATCATTGAAATGAGCATGGTGTTTGTGCTGCTGGTGGCGCAGATTGGCGTGTTCTTCTGGTTCAGCTACCTGCTGGATGTGTATGCCGCGCTGCCGGACGGCGCTAAGGAGGCCGGCTGGAGCGCGGTGAAACTGCCCACCTGGGTGTTCCTGAGCCTAGCCGGGGTGGTGGCTGCGGCCTCCTTCCTGCTGCCGCGCTATGCGCCCAAGCCGCCGCGGCCGTTCAGCTGGAGCCTGCTCTGGGAGCATTTCGCCCAGGTGAAATACCTGTGGCGAGACCGCAACCTGCGGCTCAGCGAAATGGGTGTCTGCTATTTCTGGTGCCTGGCCGGCTCCCTCTTCCTCATCCTCATCCAGATTGCCAAGGCCATGCAGGCGGCGGACCCGGGGGTGAACTTCAGTCTGGAGTGCGGTATTCTCATGGCCTGGCTCACCGGCGGCGTGGTTACGGGCGGGGTCACCGCCGCCCAGCTTTGCAAGGGCAAGAACGAGCTGGGGCTCATCCCCCTTGGCGCCATCGGCATCACCCTCTGCACCCTCCTGCTCACCCTGCTGGATGTCAACACGCTTCCCAGCAACATCCTGCTGGCACTCACCGGCGCCTTCGGCGCCATGTACCTCACCCCGCTCAACGCCTACCTGCAAGACAACTGCGACCCCAACAACCGCGGCAACATCATTGCCGCCGGCAACCTCATCGACAACCTGATGGGGCTGGTGGCCGTGGCGCTCATGTGGGTGATGTACCAGTGCGGCTCCTCCCCGCAGGGGCAGTTCTTCGTACTCTTCCTGCTGAGCCTCTTCATCCTCATTTCCTCCCTGCGCCTCATCCCGCAGGATTTCATCCGCATGCTCGGCATCTGGTCCATGCGCCTCTTCTACCGCGTCCGCGTCATCAACATAGACCGCATCCCGGAGCGCGGCGGCGCCCTGCTGGTGGTCAACCATGTGACCTATGCGGATGCTCTGTTCCTCACCATGGTGGTGCGGCGCCCCATCCGTTTCATCGTGGACGAGGAGTTCACCTCCATGCGCTTTGTGGGCTGGATTCTGGAGCTGTTCAATTCCCTTCCCATCTCCAGCAAGAATCCCCGCCACGCCATCCACGAGGCGGAGAAGGGCCTGGAGGCGGGGGATCTCATCTGCATTTTCCCGGAGGGGCAGCTCACGCGCCACGGCTGCCTCACCCCCATCCGCCGCGGGGTGGAGGTGATCACCCGCCGCGCCAAGGTGCCGGTGATTCCCGTGTACATGGACGGCCTGTGGGGCAGCGTGTTCTCCTTCTCCCACAACCGCTTCTTCACCAAGCTGCCGGAGGCCTACCCCTACCCGTATGCGGTGGCCGTGGGCGAGCCGTTTGCGCCGCAGCAGTTCGATGCCCGGAGCGTGATGCAAGCCTTCCGCAGCCTTTCCGCGCAGTGCCTGGAGACATCCGATTCCAGCAGCCGCGACGGCCTCATCCGCCACTTGGAGGCTGTGGGGCATGGGGCCTTGGTGTACGCGCCGGATGGCGGGAAGCTCACCGGCATCCAGGTGGCGGCCGCGCTCATCAGCCGCGCCCCGGGAGAGGATTGGAGCCCGCTGCTGGTGCGTTGGATGGAGCTTCTGCTGGAGGCCACGGAGAATTTGATGACGCTGCACCGCTACTGGATGAACGTGCAGCAGGTGCGCCGCGTGAATGCGCTCAAGACCGGCGGCCACCACCTGCTCACCACCGTGGGGCACGGGGAGCCGCAGGAGCTGGTGCTCGGCGTGCTTTGGCCCATCATCACCCACACCCCGGTGCATTTGATAGACGGGCCGCAGGAGATGCTGCCGGAGGAAATCGACCAGATTGTGGGCGGCGGCCACATGCGCGGCATCCTGCTCAAATCCATACCGCCGCACCAGATGCCCTTCTTTGATTTCAGCGGCGGCACCGCCATTTCCACGCCCAACATGCGCTGGCGGCCGTGCCTGGCTTCCAGCGGCGGGATTGTCATTTCCCTGAGCATGTGCCGCAGCGTCTTCAAGATTGGAGATGGCACCAGCCAGCTGGGCGTGCGCCCGCGCACGCGCGGCATCCTGCTGCCGGGCTTTGCCGTGAAGGGGGCCAGGAAGGACGGCTCCGTGAGCATCAGCGGGCCCAGCCTGCTGCGTGCCTACACCATCCCGGACAGCCTGTACCTGGATGAGAGCGGCTTCCTTGCGGAGCTCTCCTGAGCCCGCGCCCGGTTCGTTAGAACGGGTTGAATGAGACCTTGGGCTTGGTGACCGGGGTTTGGGAGTCTGTGGTCATCAGCTTGCCGATTTCCTCCACCCAGAAGCCTATGGTCTGCCGCTGGTAGGCGTACGGGCGGAAATCCTTGGTGTCGAATCCCAGGCGGCCTATGATGGACTGCATGCCGTACTCGAAGTCGCCGGTCTCGCAAATCAACTTCCCGTGCTCGTCGAACAGGCGTGCGCCGAAGGAGATGTAGCCGGTGTCGTCCTTGCTGCCCAGTACCACGGATGCCGCCGCGCTGCCTCCCGTCACAAAGAAGCCGGGCGCCTGCATGGCTGCGTTTTTGAGCACGTTGGTGGATTTTACGGAGAGCATGGCAATCTCCAGCGTGTACACTCCCTTGCCGGGTTTGTCCGTCAGCACCAGGTGGGTGCCGGGGTCGTTGTGCAGGCGCTGGAATTCCTTCACCAGCTCCTTGTTGAAGTAGTCGCGCAGGTTTTCGATATGCCTGGCCAGCGCTGCATCATTGGGGCGCGGGGTGAAGTAGTCCAGCGTCACGGGTTTCAGGATAACCGCCTGGCACTTGCCGTTGCGGCCGTGCACGCGGTCGTCCCACACGTTGTCGTCCATATCGTCCCAGTACGCCACCATGGGGGTGCTGGCATACGAGCTCTTCTGCAGGTGCCGGAAGAATCCGCTGGTCTTCGGTATCTTCTCGAAATCAGCGTGCGAGCAGGAGCTCACTCCAACCACGCCGGCGGCCAGGGCTAGGGCCATGAGACAGGAAACAAGCTTGCGGAACATAACGCTCCCATGCTAGCGGAGCCCTCCCGCCGGGTCAAGCATTTTCCTCCTGCACCGGAACGCGTGATTCACTGCCTCCGTCACTTGCTTTGCGGATTCCGCGTGATATGGGCGCGGCGGGTACCGGCGTAGTCCACCCTGCCGTGCTTGCGCAGGTACTGGATGAGGCAGTCGCGCCCGGGCAGGTGCAGCGCGCGGCCGGGGTCCCGGTGGGGGAATTGGGCGGACGAGGCGGCGAAGGAGGCCACGGTCACGGTGTAGGATTTTTCCGGGTCCAGGGGTGAGCCGTCCGCCATCTTGATATCCGTGATATCCATTCTGTTGCCCTGGTGGAGGATGGCGGAGTAGGAGATACCGGAGACGGCGGGTGCACCGTGGTGGTCGATGAGCGGGATGGCGGTGATGAGCCCGCGCAGCTCCCGCCCGGTGAGCTGGAGGGTCACGGTGTCGTTGCCGAAGGGATCGATGCGGAAGACATCACAGAGGCGGATGGGCCCGGCGGGGAAGGAATCGATGCGGATGCCGCCGATGTTGACGATGGAAACATCCGCGCCGGTAATCTCGCGCACGGCATCCGTGAACAGGCAGCCCAGCTCCTCCCTGGCGGTGATGGGGGTGGCGTTCCGGGCAATCTCCTCGTTGAGGGCGGGTTCGTTCATGAATTCCCGCACCATCCTGGCGGTGTCCGCATCCGGCTCGCAGGGGGCGGTGGGCAGCAGCTCCGCGCGTTTGGAGACTACACGTCCGTCCTGCACGTCCAGGGTGATGCGGGTGAGGTGGTGGGCGCTGTTGCCGGCCTGTGTGACCATGACGCCGCCCTCCATGTGGGCGCCGTTCACCTTGGTGTGGGAGTGGCCGCCCACGATGACATCCGCCCACGGGCACTGTTTGGCCAGCTCCACATCGTCCTCGAATCCCAGGTGCGTGAGCAGGATGAGCACATCGCACCGCTCGCGCAGCCACTTGTATTCCCGCGCCACCTCAAAGGGATTGCGGAAGCTGAACCCCGCCGCCTTTTCCGGCAGCACGTCCGGGATGCCGTTGGGGCCGAGCTGCAGCAGCCCCAGCACGCAGATGGTGACGCCCTTGCGCTGGAAGATGCGGTACGGCTGGGTGAGGATGCGCTCCTTGTCCGGCGCCTCCATGTTGGCGCACACCACGCGGAACTCCGCACTGTCGATGAGGTCGCGCAGCGCCTCCTTGCCGCCATCGAACGAGTGGTTGCCGAGTGCGCTCAGGTTGAAGCCGATGTGGTTCATGAGCGCCACCATGGGCCAGCCGGAGCGCGGGTGCATGTCGCTGTACGGGTTGCCGGTGCGGTTGTCTCCGGCGGAGAGCAGCAGGGCCTGCGGGTCCCTGGCGCGCTCCTGTTTTACCAGGGTGGCCAGTTTGGGCATGTTGTCCAGCGCGGCGTGCATGTCGTTGATGCCCAGCACGGTGATTTCCTCCGCGGCGGCGGGGAGTGCCAGGCAGAGCAGGGCGGCGGAGAGGATTCTGCGCAGCGCGGTCATGTCAGTCCTTGGGGTTGCGGGTGAAAATCTTGCGGCCGGCCTTCATGGGGCTGTCCTGGGCGATTTCGTTCCCGTAGGCATCGTAGAGCTTGGAAATGCACTTCACGCCCGCCGCGCGCGCGGCGTCTGCCGCCTTTGCACCCGCAAAGACCTCCACTTCCCTGTTGTCGACGTACACTTTCATGGTGGGTGTGCCATGGTAGCAGATGCTGCGCGGGTTTTCAAACTTTTTCGGGAATTGCGGGTGCGGCGCGCAAAAATAGCTTTCCATGGGCGGAGCCGCGTGGTATACTGTCCGAACACGGGGCCGCAGGGACCGTGTGGAAATTCCATCGTCATGCCGATAGATCCCAAGCTTCTGGAAGAATTGGAAAACCGCCGCAGCAAGGTGCTGCAATCAGGCGGCGAGGAGAAGGTTGCCAAGCGCCACGCCAATGGCGACTGGACCGCCCGTGAGCGCATGGACTGCCTCTTTGATGCAGGCTCCTTCACGGAAATCGGCATGCACACGCGCCACCACTGCACCAACTTTGGCATGCAGGGCAAGGAGATACCGGGGGACGGCATCGTCTCCGGTTACGGCCTGGTGGACGGGCGCCCGGTGGCGGCGGTGAGCGCGGATTTCCTGGCGCAAGGCGGTTCCCTGGGCTACATGCACGCGCAGAAGATTTGCGATGCGCAGAAATACGCGCTGAAGGCGGGCATGCCGGTCATCCAGATGAACGATTCCGGCGGGGCGCGCCTGCAGGAGGGCGTGGAGGCCCTCACCGGCTTTGCGGACGTGTTCTACAACAACGTGGCGGCCAGCGGCGTGGTGCCGCAGATTTCCCTCATCCTGGGCCCGTGCGCGGGCGGCGCGGCGTACTCCCCCGCGCTCACGGATTTCATTATCATCCGCCGCGGCGGCGCCGCAGGCATGTACATCACCGGGCCCAAGGTCATTGAGCAGGTCACCTACGAGAAGTGCACCATGGATGAAATCGGCGCGGCGGATGTGCACGCCGCCGTCTCCGGCAACGCCCACTTTGTGGCCAACAGCGACGAGGAGGCCATCGGCATCGCCAAGCGCCTGCTCACCTACCTTCCCTCCAACAACGCCCAGAACCCGCCCCACGCGCTGGACACCCCGCTGGACATCGCCGTGGACGAGGGCATGAACGACATCATCCCGGAGAGCAACGCGCAGCCGCTGGACATGCAGCGCGTGATTGCCCGCCTGGTGGATACCGGCAGCTTTATGGAGGTGCATGCGGGATTCGCGGGCAACGTCATCGTGGGCTTTGCGCGCGTGTGCGGCGTGGTGGTGGGCATCATTGCCAACCAGCCGGCGGTGAAGGCCGGGTGCCTGGACATCGACGCCTCGGACAAGGCGGCGCGCTTCATCCGCTGCTGCGACTGCTTCAACATCCCGCTGCTCAACCTGGTGGACGTGCCGGGATTTCTGCCCGGCAAGCAGCAGGAGCGCGGCGGCATCATCCGCCACGGCGCCAAGATGATATTCGCGTACTCATCCGCCACGGTGCCGAAGGTGACGCTCATCCTGCGCAAGGCGTACGGCGGCGCGTACATAGCCATGTGCTGCAAGGGTCTGGGTGCGGATGCCGTGTTCGCGTGGCCCACGGCGGAGATTGCCGTGATGGGCTCCCAGGGCGCGGTGCCCGTGCTCTACGGGCGCGAGCTGAAGGCCATTGAAGACCCCGCCGCGCGGGAGGCCCGCCGCCAGGAGCTGCAGGCCGAATACGAGCAGGCCTTCTACAACCCCTACGCCGCCGCCGCTTCCGACCAGATCACGGAAATCATCAACCCGCGGGAGAGCCGCGCCAAGATCGCCCTCACCCTGCGCACCCTGCTCAGCAAGCGGGAGACACGCCCCGCCAAGAAGCACGGCAACATGCCTCTCTAACCTCAAATCCACATTACTCGAACAATGCATATGATAGCCGCACTTACAATGGATGCCGTCACCTACCAGGTGACGGGCATGTGCGTGGTGTTCTGCTGCCTCGGTTTCCTTTGCCTCATCCTCACGGCATCGGGCGCGGTGGCGCAGCGCATGGAAGCCAGGCGCAAGGCGCGGGCGGATGCCGCCAGGGCTGCCATCACGCCCGCAGCCCCCGTGCCCGCGGCGGCCGCCGCCGGTGAGCCCACGCCCGCCCAGGTGGCCGCGCTCGCCGCCGGCATCTACGACACCGCCGCCAGCGCCATCACCCCGGAGATTGTCGCCGTCATTGCCGCCACCGTGCGCTACACGCTCGGGCATGATGCGCGCATCCTGGACATCAAGCCCGTGGACTCCGCGTACGGCCAGGGCGGCCGCAACGCCGTCATGAACTCGCACTTCCCCGTGCGCCGCTGATTCCACCACCCCTCACCATCAACATTCACCAAAACATAGAAAGAAAACACCGATATGAAACAACTCCGCATCACCGTTGCAGGACAAACCTTTGACGTAACTGTTGAAACCACCGGCGGCAGCGCCGCCGCCCCCGCCCCCGCCCCCCTGCCCGTGGCAGCCCCCGGGGCCCCCCCCCCCCGCCCCCTTGCCCCCCCCCCCCCCCCGGGGGC
>JAUNHW010000009.1:0-71077 GCA_030523775.1 Akkermansia sp. | reverse complement strand
GTGGCCGCTCCCGCACCCGTGGCGGCACCCGCCCCCTCCGGCGCCGGAACGCCCGTCCCCAGCCCGCTGGCGGGCAAGGTGGTCTCCCTGGATGTGCAGCCCGGCACCGCCGTGAAGAACGGCGACAAGATCATGACCCTGGAGGCCATGAAGATGAACACGGACATCTACGCCCCGGCGGACGGCACGCTCGCCTCCTTCGCCGTGGCGGTGGGTGATGCCGTGGCAGAGGGCCAGGCGCTCGCCTACCTGGCGTAACCGCCGCCGCGCAGGGCCCGCGCTACCACGCGCGGGCGTGAACCTAACCAGACACATTTTTCATACAATGCAAGAACTCATCAACTCCTTTGCCGATTTCATCAGCGGCATGGGCATCTTCCAGATGACCTGGCAGATGTACACCATGTGGGGCATTGTGGCCGTGCTGCTCTTCCTGGGCGTGGCCAAGCAGTTCGAGCCCCTGCTGCTCGTGCCCATCGCCTTCGGCGCGCTCATTGCCAACATCCCGGACAACGGCATGGTCATCTCCCAGGCCCACAGGCAGGTGGTTTCCGTGCGCGACGGCGTGGTGGACACCTCCGGCCGCATGTGGGACGTGGGATACATCACCGCCACCGTCACCCCCTTTGCGGACCAGCAGGGCGTGGACCCCGTGGCCAAGGACCTCTCCCCGGAGGAGCAGGCGCGCTACCAGGCCGCCATGGCGGAGCCCCAGACCGTGGCTCCCTATGTGAACCCGGAGACCGGCAAGGCGGAGAAGGGCAAGTACGAGGTCACGGGCCAGAAGAACCAGAAGGTGCTCATCAGCCTCAGCGGCGGCCTGTTCGATTTCCTGAGCCAGGGCATCAAGTGTGAGATATTCCCGGCGCTCATCTTCCTGGGCGTGGGTGCGCTCACGGATTTCGGTCCGCTGCTGGCTTCACCCAAGGCGCTGCTGCTGGGTGCGGCGGCGCAGGGCGGCGTGGCGTTCACCTTCCTGGCCGCCATGGCGCTGGGATTCACACAGGGGCAGGCTTCCGCCATCGGCATCATCGGCGGCGCGGATGGTCCCACCTCCATCTTCCTGGCCAGCAAGCTGGCGCCGGAGCTGCTGGGTGCCATTGCCGTGGCCGCCTACACGTACATGGCCCTGGTGCCGCTGATACAGCCGCCCTTCATGAAGCTCTGCACCACGGAGGCGCAGCGCAAGATCAAGATGAAGAGCCTGCGCAAAGTCTCCAAGGGTGAGAAGCTGTTCTTCTGCTTCGTGGTCACGCTGGTCACCATCCTGCTGTGCCCGGATGCGGCGCCGCTGCTGGGCATGCTCATGCTGGGCAATTTCCTGCGCGAGTGCCAGGTGACCGAGCGTCTGGTGAACTGCGCCCAGAACGAGCTCATGAACATCACCACCATCCTGCTCGGCGTGTCCGTGGGTCTCACCATGCAGGGCGTGCGCTTCCTGCAGACCCAGACCCTGCTCATCATCGGCCTGGGCGTGGTGGCCTTCGCCGTGGCAACCGTCTGCGGCCTGCTCTGCGCGCAGGTGATGAACCTCATTCCCGGCTGGCGCAAGAACCCCATCAACCCGCTCATCGGCTCCGCCGGCGTTTCCGCCGTGCCCATGGCCGCGCGCGTCTCCCACAACGTGGGCCAGAAGGCGGACCGCACCAATTTCCTGCTCATGCACGCCATGGGCCCGAACGTGGCCGGTGTCATCGGTACTGCCGTCATCGCGGGATACTACATCACCACCCTCAGCCATTAGGGAGGATTGAGAATTTCGGATTTAGTATTGAGAATTTGAAATTCAGGCGGCGTCCGCCGCGAAGATTCACAAGGTCCGTTCGGCTTCCGCCGAACGGACCTTTATTATGCACCGCGCCGCATAGTGCAGCAGGCGGTGAGGAGGGTCCAGGCAGCCAGCAGGCGGGTGATTTCAAGGTGCAGGCCGCTTTCCGCCGCGGAGTGGGCGGTGATGAGCAGGGCGAGGAGGAGGGCGGCCAGGATGCAGGCGCGCCAGCGGCGGCGCAGGGTGGAAAGGAGTGCGGTGAGCGCCGCCAGCAGGAAGAGGGACCAGGCGGCGGTGTTGAAATCACGCGGGAAGGGACAGGGACGCAGGGTGAGGGCGGATTCCTCCGCCTGTTCCGGTGCGGCGGGGGAGAGCAGTTGCGCGAGCACGCATGCGAGCGCGCGTGCGCGGTTCTCATCTGCGCCGGAGAGGGCCTGCATTTGTTCCTCCGAGTTGGCGGGTGCGGATTGGCAGACCACCACACAGGAGCTTTCCGCCAGCGGGATGTCCTCCTTCAGCAAATCCGCCAGCGGGATTTTCACGGCGGATTCGGCGCTCAGCTCGGTGCAGCCCTGCGTGTCGATGGGAAGGGAGAAATCCCCGATGTGGATTTGGCGGCCCATCTCCACCTGCACGTTTTCTGCGGAAAGGCCGCGGCGTTCCATGGCGAGCCGCAGGGGCAGGGTGGGCACCACCGCGCCGTTCCAGCGGGCGAGCAGGGGAAGGTTGCGCGCGGTGGCGGCGTGGGTGGCGGGCTCGTCCTCCAGCCAATCCGCGGCCCAGTGGAAGGGCAGGGCATCCGGGGAATCCGCCAGGGCGGTGGGGAAGGGTTTGTTGGCGGAGGGCAGCCCGGTGGCGGCTCCCTGGATGTTCTGTGCGGGGATGGCGTATTGGGTGAGGGCGCGCGGGGTGGCATCCGCCAGGGCGGCGGTGCGCCCGCGCAGGCCCACGGCGTGCTGCGGGAATTGCTCCACCATGTGGCAAAGCAGCTCGCGCGCCATCTCGCCGCTGTTGTCGTCCCACGCGAGCGGGGCGGAGAGCGCAAGCGCGGTGTACCCGCGGCGGCGCAGCTTGTCCAGCAGCACAGAGAGCTCCTGCGGGCCGGGGGTCATGCTGGAGAAGTTTTGGAAACAGGTGGCGGCATCCAGGCTCAGGTACGCCACGGCGGGTGCGGCTTGCGCAGGTGCGGGCGGTGCCTGGCGCGGCGCGGCGGAATCAAGCAGGCGCACCTCCTGTCCCTCCCCGGCAATGCCGGTGATGCCGCAGAGCGCGCTGTAGAACGCGCGGTCGCAGCAGGCGGGGCCGCACACGGCCCAGGCCAGCAGCACGGCCGGCAGGCAGAGGCACCAGCGGAAGCGGCGGGACGCGTCCGTCAATCGATGAAGGAGAGGATGCATTGTGCGCAGTGGTATGCGGGGGAGCCGGCGGGGGTGTGTTCCGCTGCGTGGCGCAGCGCGCGCATGCCGGCGGGGATTTTTTGGAGGTACCAGGGGTTGTTTTGGTTGTAGCCGATGTTGCCGTATGCGCCGAGAGCCTGCATGAGCCGCTGCATGGCGCAGGCGTGGAAGACATCCGCGTGCCACTCCTGCCCGCCGATGCCCTGCCAGAGCTGCAGCAGCTCCGCGCGCTCGTCCTCCGCCAGCTCCGTGTAGGGGTCGTAGAGCAGGGAGGCCAGGTCGTACTCCCAGCGTCCCGCGCGCATGCCTTGGAAATCGATGAGCCAGGCTTCGCCGCCGTGCAGCATGATGTTCTGGCTCTGGCAGTCGCGGTGCACGGGCACGCGCGGCAGCTCCGCCAGCCAGCGCGCCATGGCATCCGGCGCGGCGTGCGCCAGGAACGCGGCGGCATCCCGCCCCAGGTGGCGGGCCAGCAGGTGCTCAGCGAAATACCCCTGCTCCCAGCGGTAGAGGGCGTGGTCGAACGGCGGCTGCAGCTCCCAGCCGGGTTTCAGGCGGTACAGCGGCGCGAGGGCGCGCAGGGCCTTCCCGTAGGCGGCCATACGCTCCGCGCGCGGCGCATCCTTCAGGGAGAGCAGGTCGCGCTCTCCCAAATCCTGCACCAGGCAGGCGCCGCAGCCGTTGCCCAAATCCGCCTCTGCCAGGATGGCGGGCACGTGCAGCCCGGCGGCGGCCAGGCCGTGCGCGGCGGGCAGGAACGAGTTGTTGTCCGCGCGGGCGGCGGTCCAATAGATGCCCAGCACGCCGCCGCAGCGGGCGATGCTGCGGCCGGAGGCCCCGCCGCTCACGGGGCGGAACGCACAGGTGTCGGCATCCGCCGCCCCGTATTCGCGCAGCAGGCGGCGCAGGGCATCCTGCGCATCCTGGGGGAGGGGGGCCATCAATCCACCTTGAAGAACTTCATGCCGTCATCCTTGGGGATGGGCTTCACGGCGGGCGTTTCAGCCTGCTCCGCGGCATCGGGTTCCGCAGCGCGGGTGGCGGGCTTGGGACCGTTCCCGGCGGGGGCCGCCACGGGCTGCATGACGGGCGGCGCGTTGAAGTACGTGGGCTCTGCGGCGGGTTTGCCGGAGGTCTTCTGCTTCTTGCGCGGCAGCGTCACCGGCACGGCGGCGGCATCTGCGTGGAACACCAGCTTCTCCAGGTGCAGCAGCGCCTCCACCAGAATCCAGATGGTGATGCCCGCCGCCAGCGGCCAGGCCGCTTCCGCCAGCCCGTGGATGAAGTTCGCGTAGCCCATGGTGCGCGTCATGTCGCCCACGCACGAGAGGATGTTCACCACCCCGCAGAACGCCATGAGTGCCGCCACCACCCTGCCGAATATGACTGCTATGTACATAACACGCGCAGTATAGCAAATCCAATCCCCCTCTGCAAGTTGCTTGTGCCGTGCCTAGAAATTTCCTAATCCTAATCCTAATCCCAAATTGAAAGGCCCGCCGTTCCCGGCGGGCCTTTCACTGGAGCATCCCCATGCGGATTCGAACCGCAGTTCTATGACTGAGAATCATATGTCCTAACCCCTAGACGATGGGGACATGGATACTCGCGCCACCTGGGTGGCAGCAGGGGCAGAATACCAGAAACGCCGCCTTTGTCAAGGGAAAATCCGTCAGCACCCGCATTTTTTTTTGTGGCGGCGCAAGCGCCGTGGCGCTGGGCGGTAGCGCGAATTTCCGCATGGCGGCGGCTGGGAACGGGCTTGCAAGCGCGCGCGCACGGGTGTATAATGAGCCGCCCGCGCGAGAACGCGGCCCCACCGTTATGGACTACAACTTCACCACCTGCACCGCCATTGCCATTTTCCTGATTGTCTATGCGTTCATCATCTCCGAGCGCATCCACCGAACGGTTATCGCCCTGCTGGGTGCGGTGCTCATGGTGGTGTTCGGCTGCGTGACCCAGGAGGCGGCGTTCACGGAGTTCATTGATTTCAACACCATAGCGCTGCTGACGGGCATGATGATTCAGGTGCACGTGCTCAGCAAGACCGGCCTGTTCAACTTCCTGTCCATCTGGGCGGCGAAAAAGACGAAGGGCAGCCCGATGCTGCTGCTGGCGGCGCTCTCCACGCTGGTGGCGGTTTGCTCCGCGTTCCTGGACAACGTGACCACCGTGCTGCTCACGGTGCCGCTCACGTTCACGCTGGCCAAGGACCTCAAAATCTCCCCCATGCCCTTCATCATTGCGCAGGTGCTGGCCTCCAACATCGGCGGCACCGCCACGCTCATCGGCGACCCGCCCAACATCATGATCGGCAGCGCCGTGGCGGAGATAGACTTCATGTCCTTCATCTACAACCTCACGGTGCCCTGCGTCATCTCCTTCATCGTGACGGTGGCCATCCTGCTGTTCATCTACCGCAAGCAGCTGGTGGCGGCGCCGGAGGACCGGCAGGTGGTGATGAACATGGACCTGCGCGGGCTCATCGTGAACCCCGGGCTCATGCACAAGTGCCTGTTCACGCTGGGGCTCACCATCCTGCTGTTCTGCAGCCACAGCGCGTTCCCGGACTGGAAGGTGGAGCCGGGAGTCATCGCCATGCTGGGCGCCTCCCTGCTGCTCCTGCTGGTGATGCCCAACAAGGAGGAAAAGATTGTGGAGACGCTCTCCAGCGTGGAATGGGCCACCATCTTCTTCTTCTGCGGCCTCTTTGTGCTGGTGGGCGGTTTGGAGACCCAGGGGGTCATCAAGGCCATGGCGCAGGGCGTGCTGGACATCACCCACGGGGATATTCCCGCCGCCACCTACTCCATCCTGGGCCTGAGCGCCGTGATGTCCGCCTTTGTGGACAACATTCCCTTTGTGGCCACCATGATACCGCTGCTCAAGGACATGGGGGCCACGGCCGGCTGGAATTTCGCCACCATGGAGCCGCTGTGGTGGGCGCTCTCCCTGGGCGCGTGCCTGGGCGGCAACGGCACGGTAATCGGCGCCAGCGCGAACGTGGTGGCGCTCTCCCTGGCCCGCAAGCACGGGCTGCACGTGAGCTTCATGCAGTTTTTCGTAGTGGGTTTCCCGCTCATGCTGCTCTCCGTGGCCATCTCCGGCATCTTCCTGTGGGTGAAGTTCCTGTAGGGGGAATGCAAAGCGTGTGATGGGGCCACGGGTCAGGCGGCCGTCATTACTGCCAAATTTTGATGAGGGGGGACTTCCTTTTTCATGGAATTCCCCCTCTCTTGTCCATCCATGCCTTGCAAACGGGCATTTCAATCGTTGGGACGCAGCGCATTTTTTCACCGCGCTTGGTTTTTAGTCGTTGACAGGGCGGGGTGGTGTGGTAGACTCGGAGGATAATGAAAACGGAAGAAACTCGTGATTTGACACCCGTTGTGCCGCGCAAGTACCGTGCGGCGTTCTTCATGCTGGTAACGTGCTTTGCGCTGTGGGGCGTGGTGAACGCCATGGCGGAAGTGCTGGTGAAGGCGTTTGAGAGCATATTCCCGGAGCTTGGGCAGATGGGCACGGTGATGTCCGTGACCTCGCACTACGGCGCGTACGCCGTGCTGGCCATCCCGGCATCCATCTTCATCAAGAAGTTCTCGTTCAAGTCCGGCGTGCTGCTGGGCCTGGGCGTGTTCTTCATCGGCGTGATGGGCTACGTTCCGGCGGCGGCGTTCAACAGCTATGAAATCTGCCTGTGCTCCATCTTCGTGTACGCCTCCGGCTGCTCGATTCTGGAAACCACCTGCAACCCGTTCGTGCTGGCCATGGGCCCGGAGGAAACGGCGGTGCGCCGCCTGAACTTCGCGCAGCAGTTCAACCCGGTGGGCTGCCTCATCGGCCTGCTGGTGGCCAAGTTCGTGATATTCGACCACATCGAGCAGGCCACGCCGGACACCAAGCTCATCTGGCTGGTTTCCCCGTACATCTGCCTGGCGGTGATTGTGGCGTGCCTGTGGGTGGCGTTCAAGGTGAAGGACATCCCGGTGGCCGCGGCCAAGGGAGAGGACGCGGAGCAGCACACCTTCTGCAAGTCCCTGAGCAACCTCATCCACCTGCCGCGCTACCGCTGGGGCGTGTTCACGCAGTTCTTCTACGTGGGCCTGCAGACCATCGCGTGGGTATACGTGATCCACTACGCCAACTACATCTACGGCTGCTCGAACGCGAACGCCATGTATTTCTACATAGCGGCCATGTGCTGCTTCATCGTGTTCCGCTTCATCTGCACGGCGCTGATGAAGAAGTACAACCCCGCCAACATGATGAGCCTGATGGCGGTGATAGGCATAGCGCTGAGCCTGGGCGCGGTGTACCTGCCGGCGCTTCCGGGGCTGATTTGCGTGGTGGCCATCTCCGCCACCCTGAGCCTGATGTTCCCCACCATCTACGGCATCGCCCTGCGTGACCTGGGCCCGGATTCCAAGCTCGGCGCGGCCGGCCTGGTGATGAGCATCATGGGCGGCGCCGCCGTGCCCCCCGTCTTCGCCTACTGCATGGAGAACAACGTGCTCTCCAGCCTTTCCCTCTACCTGTACGACGGCGCGCACGATATCATCGACGACAAGACCGGGCAGGTGGTGGGCACCATCCAGGAGGCCTCCCTGCGCGGCTGCTACTACATCCTGGTGGCATGCCTGGTGATTGTGCTGGTGTACGGCCTGCGCTTCCGCGGCACCGGCAAGAAGGCCGAGTGATGCAACCCCTTCCCATCATTATTCATTCCAACCCATAAAAATCAACAATATGAAATACGATACACTGCCGACCATCGGCATTCGTCCCACGATTGACGGCCGCCGCCTCGGCGTCCGCGAGTCCTTGGAAGACCAGACCATGAACATGGCCAAGGCCGCCGCCGCCCTCATCGAGGCCAACGTGAAGCACGCCAACGGCCAGCCCGTGAAGTGCGTCATAGCGGACACCTGCATCGGCGGGCCCGCGGAGGCCGCCGCAGCCAACCAGAAGTTCGCGGAGAACAACGTGGGCTGCTCGCTCATCGTCACCCCCTGCTGGTGCTACATCACAGAAACCTTCGAGACGGACAACCGCATCCCCAAGGCCATTTGGGGCTTCAACGGCACGGAGCGCCCCGGCGCCGTGTACCTGGCCGCCGCCCTGGCCGCCTACGCCCAGAAGGGCGTGCCCGCCTTCTCCATCTACGGGCATGACGTGCAGGACGCGGACGACACCTCCATCCCGGAGGACGTGGCGGAGAAGATCCTGCGCTTCGCCCGCGCCGGCATTGCCGTGGCCACGCTCAAGGGCAAGGGCTACCTCTCCATCGGCGGCTGCGCCATGGGCATTGCCGGCTCCATCCTGGACCAGCCGTTCTGGGAGGACTACCTGGGCATGCGCGTGCAGCCCGTGGACATGACGGAGGTGAAGCGCCGCATGGAGCTCAAGATCTACGACGAGAAGGAATTCGAGCTGGCCATGGAGTGGGCCAAGCGCTACGTCCACATCGGCCCGGAGCGCAACAGGCCGGACCTCATCCTCTCTGCGGAGGACAAGGAGCGCACGCTGCGCGAGAGCATCCTCATGATGATCATCTTCCGCGACATGATGCACGGCAACCCCTACCTCAAGACCATCGACCGAGAGGAGGAGGGCCTGGGCTTCAACGCCATCTGCGGCGGCTTCCAGGGCCAGCGCCACTGGACGGATTTCTACCCGAACGGCGACATGGCGGAATCCCTCATCAACAGCACGTTCGACTGGAACGGTCCCCGCGAGGCCATCCCCTTCGCCACGGAGAACGATGCCATGAACGGCGTGTGCATGCTCCTGCTCCACCAGCTCACCGGGCAGGCCGCCTGCTTCTCCGATATCCGCACCTACTGGTCCCCCGCCGCCGTGAAGCGCGTGACGGGATACACCATGGAGGGCCACGCCGCCAACGGCATCATGCACCTCATCAACTCCGGCTCCACCGCACTGGATGGCAACATGTACTCCACTGGAAAGGACGGCAAGCCCTGCATGAAGAAGACCGGAGAGACCACCAAGGAGGATATCGAGGCCATGATGGACAACTCCTGCTGGTGCCCCGCCAACCGCGAGTACTTCCGCGGCGGCGGCTACTCCCTGCACTTCGTCTCCAAGGGTGATGTGCCCGTCACCATGATCCGCATGAACCTGGTCAAGGGCCAGGGCCCCGTGCTGGTGATTGCGGAAGGCTACACCTGCTCCCTGCCGGAGGAGGTGAACAAGACCCTCGACGAGCGCACGGACCCGGGCTGGCCCACCACCTGGTTCGCCCCGCGCCTCACCGGAAAGGGCGCCTTCAAGGACGTCTACTCCGTGATGGCCAACATGGGTGCCAACCACGGCGCCTGGACCTACGGCCACATCGGCGCGGACATCATCACCCTGGCCTCCATGCTGCGCATCCCCGTGTACGCCCACAACGTGCCGGAGGAGGACATCTACCGTCCCGCCGCCTGGAACCTCTTCGGCACTGCCGACCCGGAGGGTGCAGACTTCCGCGCCTGCAAGAACTTCGGCCCCATCTACGGCAAGTACAATGGGTAAGGGAATTGACAATTGACAATTTACAATTGACGATTTGTCAGTTAGGCGGCTTCGCCGCATGATTTCAAGGCCCGTCCGGCGTTTTGCCGGGCGGGCCTTGCAGCACTCCCTACGGCGTAGCGGAGCGAAGCCGGGAATTCCCCCAATTGTAAATCGTCAATTGTAAATTGTAAATTACTTCTCTTTCCTCTTGCAAGCTGTGTTTTCCGTGTGTTAGAATGGCGGGACACAAGAAGATTTTTTTCCTCTCCATGTCCTACGTACTCTGCCTAGACTGCGGCGCCACGAATGTGCGCGCCATGATAGTGGATGACCACGGCGCGATTGTGGCCAAGTCCAGCCAGCCGAATTCCACGGATGCCGGCAGCGAGAACCCGGAATACCACGTGTGGAACCTGGACCGCATCGTTTCCCAGCTCGCGGAGTGCTCCCGCAAGGCCGTGGCGGAGGTGGATGCCGCGCAGGTGAAGGCGGTCACCATCACCACCTTCGGCGTGGACGGTGCCCTGGTGGACAAGGAGGGCAAGCTGCTCTACCCGGTCATCTCCTGGAAATGCCCGCGCACCGCGGAAATCATGGCGAACATCCGCAAGTACATCCCGCAGGGGCGCCTGAACGAGGTGTCCGGCGTGGGCGAATTCGCCTTCAACACCATCTACAAATTCATCTGGCTCAAGGAGCACCGCCCGGAACTGCTGGACCGGGCCTACGCCTGGCTCTTCATGCCCAACCTCATCTCCCACCGCCTCACCGGCCAGATGTTCACGGACCGCACCATGGCCGGAACCTCACAGATGACGGACTTGAAGACCGGCACGTGGAGCGGGGAAATCCTCTCCGCCATCGGCGTGGAGCTGGGGCTCTTCAGGCCCATGGTGGAGGCCGGGCAATCCCTGGGCGACCTGCTGCCGGAGGCCTGCGGGCTTCTGGGCCTGCCGCACAGCGTGCCGGTGATTTCCACTGGGCACGACACGCAGTTCGCGCTCTTCGGCAGCGGCGTGGGCGAGAACCAGCCCTTCCTCTCCAGCGGCACCTGGGAAATCCTGATGCTGCGCACACCGCACGCGGCGCTGGACAAGGAGGACTACGCCGCCGGGGCCACCGTGGAGTACGACAGCCGCAACGGCCTGCTCAACCCAGGCCTGCAGTGGATTGCCAGCGGCATCATCGAGTGGGTGAAATCCACCTGCTACCACGGCGAGGGCTACGACACCATGGATGCGGAGGCCGCCGCCGTGCCCCCCGGCTGCGACGGCGTGAGCCTCATCCCGGATTTCCTGCCCAGCGACCCCGTGCCCGGCTGCATCCGCGGCCTCATCATGGGCCGCACGCGCGGGCACATCTACCGCGCCGCCATGGAGGCCCTCACCCTGCGCCTGCGCAGCCGCCTGCACAAGCTGGAGAAGGTGGGCGGCTTCAAGTCGCGCGACCTCCTGCTGGTGGGCGGCGGTGCCCGCAACAAGGTGTGGACCCAGATGCGCGCGGACATCCTGGGCATTCCCATCCGCATTGCGGACGTTTCCGAAAGCACGGTGCTGGGCGCCGCCATGTACGCCTTCGCAGGTGCCGGCGTGTACCCCACCCCGGAGGCCTGCCGGGATGCCTTCGGCATCACCTACACCACCGTGGAACCCGGTCCCCAGCACGCCGAGTATCTGAAAATCTTTCACAAATAAACCAACATTCACCATTATGGCCAATCCCGATCTCTACATCCATCCCGAACTCCCGGAGCGCATCTTCCCCTGGGAGAAATACGCCCCCCAGACCCGTGAGGAAATCGACGACTTCTTCAACTCCGCGGAAGTGCGCGTGATCAAGGAGCGCATGGTGGACATGGGCCGCCGCCTCTACAAGCGCGAGTACGTGGACGGCAACGGCGGCAACCTCTCCGTCCGCGTGGGCAAGGACCTCGTTCTCTGCTCTCCCACACTCTGCAGCAAGGGCTTCATGACCGTGGAGGACATCTGCCTGGTGGACATGCAGGCCGGGCAGTTGTGCGGCTACCGCCCGCGCACCAGCGAGGTGAAAACCCATATCGCCATGATGAAGGCCACCGGTGTGAACGCCTGCATCCACGCTCACCCCCCGTGCTGCAACGCCTTCCTCTTCTCAGGCATCGTCCCCCCCAACGGCATCAACCCGGAGGCGGACATCTTCCTGGGCCACATCCCCCTGGCCCCCTATGGAACCCCCGGCTCCGACGAAACCGCCGCCGCCGTGGCAGAGGCCGCCAAGCAGAGCACCGTCGTCTTCATGGAGAACCACGGCGTAATCACTGGCGCACGCCACATCGAGGAGGCCGAGTGGTTCATGGAGAACGCCGACGCCTACTGCAAGATGGTACTGCTGGCTGGTCTGCACAAGGCCCCCCTCAACCAGGTGGACGAGGTCGGTATCGCAGACTTCCTGGCCATCCGCAAATCCCTCGGCTACGCCGTGCCGGAGGGCCAGCCCCCCTACAACATGCGCACCTTCGCTGGATACACCATGGGCACCGCCGGGAAGAAGGGCTGAGCCGCCGCGCCGACGGCTATTCAGCCCTCGGCGCAAAGATGTGCGCCATCACTTTATCTGCGTGGAAGAACGGTTGCCAAGCCGCGGCAATGGCGGCTGGGTTGCGGTTGCCTGATTGCCACTCGCGCAACTCCGCCAGCACGGCGTCCGCCAGTGATTCCGGGGTGTCCTCCTTGGCCACGGTGCCGGAATCTTTGGTGGTGTACCACTGCGGCAGGCTGAGGGAGGGGCGTGCGGGAATCACCACAGCGCACCCGCAGCACAGGGCTTCCGCAGAGGCTATGTGCGTGCCTTCCCGCTTGGAGGTGCAGAAGCTCACCATGGCATCGCAGTACATATCCTTCAAGGCGGCGCTGGGCGTGAATCCCTTGAGCAGGATACGCGCGCGCTGCGCTTCCGGTAGGGCGGCGCGCCAGGCCGCCACCTGCTCCCCGTAGCGTCCGTATATCTCCACCACCACGGAAGCATCCTTTTCAACTAGTGCCTGAGAGGCTTGCATCATGAGCCCCGGATCCTTGATTTCGTCCTCTGCACCGCACCAGCGGCCCACGCACACCGCCTTGCGCAGCTTGGCACGGCCGTCGTAGCTAAAGTGCGGGGCTACGGGCGTGGGCATGCTCACCACCCGGTCCGCCACGGCCGCTCCATAGAACGTGCGGCGGCGCAGCATCTCCGCCACGGGGGGAGACATGGTGACGACATCCGCAAGCTTCAGGTGGCGTGCGCGCAGGAAATCAATGGCGGTGTGGGTGACAAGGTTTTTGCAGCGCTGCGGGAAGGAACGACTGGGCTTCCACTCCTCGTCGAAAAAATCACCGTTGGAATCCAGGTGGATGACCAGCTTAACACCCGCTTGCTTGATGGCCTTGGCTATGGTGGTGTAGCGCGGGGCTCCCCATGAGTACAACACCACGCCATCCAGGTGCAGGGAATGCCACCAATCCGCGGATTTCAACTGCTCCATGGGTACGCGGATGATGTCCTCGCGGATGTCGTCCTCATGAAACGGCAGAGGCATGATAGACATGCTCTCCGCCCCCAGTTTGCGCAGGTTCATGCAGATGAGCCCCGTGTCGCGCGTGAAGAAGAAACCGTTCCCGTGGAATGCCACGGGCGTGCAGGTGTACACGCGCATTCCTTTTAGTGGTTGTTTATTCATCGCAATCGGCATTCATATCTGTGCGTTTCCAGCGCGCGTATTTTGCCCGTTGGCCCATGCTGGTGATTATACCCATTCGCAATGGGTATATTGTGTTTGCTAAAATGTTCAAAAACGCGTGTTAACGAAATGTCAAACATGCATCAAACCCTGACGTTCGGCAACAGATAACATTTGCTTCATGCCGTTATGCCGCAGTTTGTGATCCTTCAATATTGAGCTTGACTACCCATTGCGAAAACTGGTAGACTTCTCTGGCGCGATGGGGAGAGGGTGCAGCAGCTGTTGCCTTCTGGATGAACCGCACTCATCACTAATCAGCCCGCCAATATCCGCATGAAAACCCATGAAGATTTAGACGGCTCATCCCGTATGAGCCTGCAAGGCAAGCGCATCTTTACCTGCACGCCCGTGGCCTTCCACGGGAACGATTTCTTTTTCATCAGGGATACCGGCCTCATCTGCATGAACCTGCGCAAGCTGGGCGCGGAGAGCATGGCCGTCATGCCCCTGCCGTTCCATGAGGACGATATTCGCGAGGACATTATCCGCGTGCCCATGGAGCAGTTGAAATCCGCGGGCTGGTGGCATTCCCTGCACCTGGATGGCGTGGTGTTGTACTCATGGGGCGCCCCCCGCTACACCGCCATCGCCAAGGCTATCAAAACGGCGGGCATCAAGCTGGTGATACACCTGGACTCGAAGGGGGATTTCTTTGACGAGGACTGGAAGCCCCGCCCCTCTCTGCTGCAACGCTGCAAGGACCTTGTCACCCACACCGCCATCGATTTCCTGCGTGCACGCCACTTGAAACTGGCGGATGTCGTCACCATGTCACCCCCTGTGGCGGAAATGCTGCGCCACCGCATGTTCTACGGTGCTGCCGTGGCGGACCGGGTGGTGTGCATGCCCACGCCCGTGGCTCCGCACTTTGCCTACGATGGCAGGCCGAAGCAGCGCAAGGCGGTGTGCGTGGGCCGCTGGTGCGGTGCAGAGGACGAGATCAAGGACCCCGGGCTGATGATGCAGGCCTCCCAGGCGCTGGTTGAAAAGGATGCTTCCGTGGTGGTGGAGATATACGGACGCTACGGGGAGCAGGTGGCGGCCTGGCACGCCGCCCTGCCGGAAGGGCGGCGCGCGCGCATCTTGCTCAAGGGATTCACGCCCAGCGCCGCCCTGAAGGATGTGTACTGCGATGCCATGGTGAGCTTCTGCACCTCCAAGCGGGAGGGCACGCACATAGCCTCTGCGGAGGCCTTGTGCTGCGGGTGCGCCGTGGTGATTCCCGCGCGCCCCTCGCTCAGCCTGCCGCAGTGGTACGCCTCCAAGGATTGCGGCACCGTGGCCAAGGAAGACACCCCGGAATCACTGGCGGACGCCATCCTGGAAGAGTTGCAACAATGGGAGCAAGGCCACCGTGCCCCCGCCGCCATTGCAGCGTATTGGCAGCCGCTTTTCCATGCAGACAAGGTGATGGCGCGCATCTTCGCGCCGGATGAGGCATAGTTTGCGGTTTCAACGAGCATGAAGGCAATCCCCCTTATTTACTGATAGATATGAATTACAAATACAGACGTGCATTATCCGTCCTGCGGTACATCATTCCCACGTTGCGGTTCAATTTCCACTACCTGCCGTTCCGGCAGGCTGTGAAGCTGCCGATACTGCTGTACAAGCCCCGCCTGCTGAACCTGAGCGGCACGGTGAGCATAGAGGGACCGGTGCATACCGGGATGATCAAGCTGGGCTTTGAGTACGCCAGACTTTATCCGAATGCGGGCATCCAGTTTGAGAACGGGGGCGGCAAGCTGATATTCGAAGGGAAGGCTCAAATCAGCGCGAGTTCTTTCATTTCCATCGGCAAGTACGGCTGTCTGCGCCTGGGAGACGACTTTGTGAACAACGCACAGCTGCGCATAGCCTGCTACCATAGCATCACCGTGGGCAAGCGCACCAGGTTCGGCTACGACACTATGATGATGGACTCCAACTTCCACCGCTTGAAGAACGAGGCCGGGGAATTCGTGAACACCGGGGTGGGCTCCATTGTGATTGGGAACTACAACTGGATAGCCACGCGGTGCATGGTGATGCCGGGCACGCACACGCAGGACTACACCATTGTGGCGGCCAACTCCCTTATCAACCGCACCATTGATGAATCCAAGGTCATAGTCGCAGGTTCCCCCGCTACCATCAAGAAACGCGGGATATGGCGTGACATGGAAGACGACCAGATAGATTTTGAGGCAATCGCCGCGGCGCAATCCCAGGCATGATGGGAATATGCGCCAACCTTCCCGCCCGCTAGCCCACCCCTGCAGACATGGCTGGCAAGATGCCTTTTCGACACACGAAAGAGCATCATCCCCTGAAAGCGAAGGGGTGAAAGTTCACGTATCTATGCAACTGCATGTATTGACCGAAGCGCTTCCTATTCCAGTTGAGAGAGCTTGACGGGGTGCAGGTAGAGGTATTCTTCGGGGAAAGCCTCCGGCAGGCGCGAAATTTGGCCTTGAGCCTTCGCAACCATCTGATCAATCAGTGACTTGACGCGGTTGTAATGCTCCATGTTGGAGGGATACCAGACATTGCCGGGCTTAAACCCCGTTGCATCTGCGAACTTGACTCGGGAATCCTTCAGCAACATGATGGCTGTAGGAATGGCCAGCTCCACAAACATGCGCCATGCGCCGAATACTTCCAGGTAATTGCACAGTTCCCTCATTCTGGATTTGGGCACCACGAGGATATCCGAATACCCGAAGACGCAAGGATAGGCCATTTTCCTTGGCGCCAGACGATAGGAAAGCGAGAGCAGAAATTGGAATACATTGGATTTGACATATCCGCAATTGGTGAGCAGATTGCTCCAGAAAGGAGAGCGCCATTTCAAGTAGAGGGGGGCGTGCCGTGAAAGCGAGACGGATTCCAAGGCTCCGCGCCCCTGCAGTATCTCTTTTGCTTCATCATAGCTCGGAACAATGCGGAATGCGCTGCTATCCAGGCCCGGGGGCCAAGATGAGAACCTTTGAGCCTCCTCCACCGCCCGGATGTGGTCTCCCGGCGATACCGGCACAATTCCATCCAAGTAAAACTCGCCCTCCTCCATGCCGAGCTTTTCATGCAGGTTGGTCGCATTGAGAGCGGGGTTGAGAAGCAGGTCGTCGCCAATGATAAGGAAATCGTCGCAATCCATTTCCATGAGTTTGTCGAACGCCTGTGCAATGTAGGTTTGGAAATAAAATGAATTGTCGAAGACTCGAATCACCTCCGGGTCGTTTCCGTAATAGAAGGGCATCAACTGCCGCATTTCCGGGAAACGCTCCTTGTAGATGCGGCGGATTTTCCCTATGTTCTTTTCGTAATTGTGGTTGTACAGCACCACCAATCCTGTCTTTCTCTCACTCATAAGCACTAGTTGTTGAAATCAATCCTGTTGTTGCACATGTCCATGGCTGCGCCAATGGCGGCATCCATGTTGTAGTATTCCCACTCGGCAAAGCGCCCGCTCAGGAAGAATCCGTGGGGCTCCAGGGCGTTTTTCAGATCGGCAATCACCTGCTTGGTGGCGGTGGTCTGCACGGGATAGGTGCATTCTTCAAAGTGATGCGCCAGGTATTTGGGGTGGAGGGGAATCTTGGCCAGGTTGGCCTCGATTTCCTGCACGGTCATCTTGCGGGAGAATTCCACGGTGGCGGTGGAGCGTTCGCTGTGGTCGTTGTTGGGGGAGAAGTTGCCGGTGCAGATGATGCGGTGGGACTCGTGCGCCTTGCTGGGCATGTAGATCCAGCTATACGGGTTCTTGTCGATTTCACAGAGAACGGATGTGGTGCCGTGGTACTCCAGCTTCTGCACGGCTTGCTCCATGTCATCCAAGCCCGCCACACCCCGCACGGTGGCGGGCAGGGCGCGGGCGTTGCCGGTGTAGACCACGCGGTCGTATTGTTCCCCGGCGACAAGCCATTTTCCGTCCCGGTGTTCCAGTTCCTGCACATCTGCGTTCAAGCGGATATCCAGGCCCTTGGCGAGGGTGTCCACCACAAATTGGGTGCCGTTGTGCAGGGGGTACCAGAAGGTGCTGTGCACCATGTTCATTTCGTTCACCTGGGCAATGTTGGCCTCCAGTATTTCCGGGATGGTGGGCATGGGCAGCTTGCCTTGCAGCCACGCCAGGGGAACATCTGTGAGCGGGCGCTGCCATATCTTGTCGTTGTACGGGTGGAAATACTCGTCGTAGAGAGTCTTTCCAAAACGGGTTTTCAGGAACTCGTCGAAATTGGAAGGCTCGCCGTATCCGGCCTTGTATATTTCCAGCAAATCTGCAATGACGGCATGCTGCAACCGCTGCGGCATTTGGTACAGGTGGTTCTCAATGGGGTAGTCCACCCTGGTGCCATCCGCCAGAGAAACCACGGCGCGGCGCGTGGCCTTGTAGAATTCCTCATCCCTGTGGAAGAAGCGCCAGAACCAATCCAGCACGTCCTGCCGGCGTGAGTTGAACACATGCCCGCCGACCATGTGGTAGAGTGTACCATGCACCATATCGCACTTCACCAGCCCGCCGGGGCGGGAAGCTTTTTCGTACACATGCACCTGGCATCCGCGTTCCTGCAGCATGCGCGCAGCCGACAGCCCGGACATACCGCCACCTATCACAGCAAACTTCATAGCAACCCCATTATATAGCCTAACACCGTGCTGCGCAAGATTTTTGATTTCACAGGCTGCGCGCAAGCAAAAAAGGCGGCCGGAAGGCCGCCTTTTGTATGCTCGATGGGGGACTCGCCCCCCCCCACGGATCGCTCCATTGGATCCATAGCCTGGCGCATCCACCGGTTCCGCCAACCGAGCGAAGTTGGCCCGCCGGATATACAGGAAACATGCACCCGGGCGGGGCTGCCGGGCGGGCCGGTGTGTCTCGGGGCTGGCCTTACCCCTCCTGGGTGGTGATGTAGACGTATGCGGCGGCCCAGCGGTTGGGGCCGCAGCGGGAGATGGACTGCATGAGCGCGGCCCCGGGGTTGGGGGAGCCGCCCATGGCCTGCAGGGTCTTGTTGAATTCCTGTGCGAAATTGCAGGGGGCGCCGCAGGCAATGGCAACAACGAGATCTTGGCCGAGCGGCAGGCCCACCACCAGCTCGTCGTCCGCGTTGGCGGGGAGCATCACCTCCACACCGGCGGGGGCGTGGGCGGCGGGTTCCGTTTCCTCTGCGGGCACCAGGAGGTAGGCGTTGCCCATGGAATCGAACTGCACCAGGTACACATCACACTCCTCCGGGCTGGTAATCTTGAACTTGAGCACGGAGCCGGGGGTGAGCACGGTGTCCTGCGTGTGCATCTGCAAATCCAGGTCGAACTCGTACGGCAGGCCGAATTCCGTGGCCGGGCGGCCCTGGTATGCCTGGCGGTCCTTGTCTGCGGTGTGAAGCTGGCGCTGGGGCGCCGCACCCGCAAACACGCGCTTGGTGGCCAGTGCGGGAGCCTTGTCCGGGCGGGGTTTGGCAATGCCGGCGGCGGAGGTCTCCCGCTCCAGGCAGAGGGTGCAGTTGCCCACGTTGTAGGCGCGGCCGGGCTGCATGGGTTCCTCCAGAACCTTGCTGCCTCCCACGGAAATGCCGGTGGGGGACATGTTGTCGCGGATGATGAGCGCGCCGTCTTTGCGGGTGATGATGCAGTGCTTGTCTGCCAGCTCGGTGTCTTCCGGGATGCAGATCTTGCAGACCTCCGCGCGGCCCACCATCCAGATGGCACCCTCCTCCAGGTCAAGGGTGATGAGCTGCTGGTGGCCGTTGGGCTTGGTGAGTTTCAGGATGTTCATGACTTGAGTTCGATACCTTTTTCCTGGGCTTGGATGCGCAGTGCGCGCAGGGCCTTGCCGCAGAAGCCCGTTCCGGCACCGGCGGCGTTCATGTAGGTGCGCAGGGCCTTGCTGCGCGTCTCTGCGGCGTCCTGCAGGCGGGATACGGCCTCAGCCGGCCCCAGGCCGCGCAGCTCCTTGGGCAGGTTGCCCGGGCCGCCGATGAGTTCCAGCGAGAATTCGTCCTCGTAGCGGCGGCAGAGCTCCACCAGGTCCCAGTCGTAGCTGTGCACCAGCAGGTCGGAGTTCTCCGCCAGCCAGTCGTTCACATCTCCCTGCTTCTTGGGGATGGCGGGGCGCTGGGCGTATTCCTTCATGCAGCGTTCCTGGGCGTTGGGGCCGCCCATGGCCATCACGGGCACCTCCCACAGAGCCTTGGCGGCGGCCAGCAGCTTGGCATCATCCGGCACACCGGCGGGGGAGCCGTCCATGGCGATGAAGAGGCCCATGCCGTCTGCCAGGGATGCGGCATCCGCCCACTCGCGGGCCTGCGGGTCAGACATGGCCACCTCCTCCGGCAGGCCGCAGTAGATGGTGTTGACGATGATGTTCTTGCGCTTGGCCTTGTGCATGGCGGTGCGGTAGTCCAGGGAGCCCTGGGTGAATTCCTCGTTGCCGGCCAGGAAGATGACCTTGAGGATGTCGGAGCGGTCGCGCATGTTCCACTCGAAGTTGTTGAGGGCGAAATCGATGACTTCGCCGCAGGGTTCCACGGCGCCGTCGCACTGGATTTCCTTGAGCTTGGAGCGCATGGACTTCACATCCGTGGTGAAGGGGGTGAGCACGCGGGGCGCGCCGTTGTCCATGGCCTGGCCGTACACCACAATGCCCAGGTTCACGCGGGCCTTCTTGCCGTTCAGGCGGCAGCGGGTCATGGTGTTCACCAGCATGTTCAGGGAATCGGAGACCTCCACGAACAGCTCGTCCATGGAACCGGAGGCATCCAGGCAGAGCACCACCTGCACGTCATCGTTCAGGCCCTTGCCGCCGCCGTCTCCCTTGCCGTTGCCCTTGCCGGTGCCGGAACCGAGCCCGGAGCCGTCGAAGCCCATGCCGTCACCCTCGCCCAGGCCGTTGCCCACGCCGAAATCCGGCACGTCCACATCCACGCGCGCCATAACCACGGTGCTGACGGATGTGGAAACGATGACGGCCGGGTTAATCTCCGGGGACGGTGCGGCGGCACGGGAGGAAGAGGGGTCCTCCGTGGGGGGCTTGGGGATGTCGTCATTCTCCGGCGGCGGGGTGTAGGTGATGAATTCCGCCGGTTCCTCCTTGGAGAAGTAGACAACGATGAAGTACATGATGAGGCCGCCGAGGATGACGACGGTGAGGGCGGAGAGGAGGGATGAGATGATCATCCTCTTCCTGCGCTCTGCCATGAGCTTGCCTTTTCTGCGAACGTGAATGGCCATGGGAAAAAAGGGGGGGAAGGTTGTTACTTGGCGGCGGCTCCGGAGACGAGCTGCTGGATTTCCGGGTTCTTGACCTGCTGGGCGTAGTAGGCGGCATCATGCCCGGCGCGGTCTTTGGCGGGGATGCGGCTGGGGGATATCTTCTCCAGCACGTGCTGCACCATGGCGGGCTTGCCGCTGAGCACGGCGTGCATGAGCGTGGTTTCCCCGGCGGAGTTGGTGTTGTCTATCTTGGCACCCTTTTCCACCAGGTAGTCGTACACCTCCACATTGCCGCGGCGCGCGGCCTCGAAGATGGGCAGGTTGCCCTGGGAATCCTCACGGTTGATGGCGTTGGGCAGGTTTTCCGCCACGCAGGCCACCACGTCCTTGGAGGCGGTGCGCGCAGCCAGGTTCATGAGGCTGATGCCGCCCATCTCCATGCGCAGGGCGGCGCCGCCCGCGCCTTTCACAAAGGCTTTCACGGTTTCCGGCCGGCAGCGCGTGAGCAGGTGGCACATGGGGTGCATGCCGTTCACAAAGGGGGTGTCTGCGGAGATGCCGGCGGCCAGCAGGGCGGAGATGATATCCGGGTCCTGCTTGCGCAGTGCCAGCTCCAGCAGGGATGTGCCGTCCGTCATCTGTACCTTGAGCCGCGGGTTGAAGGTGAGCATGGTGCGCACCAGGGCGGCGTTGCCGCTCTTGATGAAAAGCCCCACGGGCGGATTGCCGCGCACCAGCTGGTTGGGGGATACGCCGCTGGCCATGAGCCGCTCTACGGTGGATTCGTCCGCGTTGTTCACGGCTTCCTCCCACTGTTCTGTGAGGAACTGGATGATGACGGAGCCTCCGCCGTCGCGTTCATGGGCCACGGCGGTGCGGCCCAGGCGGTCCAGCACGGAGAGGTCCGGCGCTGGGGATTCCTTGAGGATGAGGGAGACGATTTCATCGTTGCCGCAGTCTGCTGCGCGCATGATGAGCGTGCAGCCCTCCTTGTCCTGCACATCGATACCCTCTCCGGCGGCCACGCGGTGCAGCAGGTCCTTCACCTTGGCAACGGCGGAGGTCATGCGGGAGCGCTCATCGCGTATCTGCTTCTGCAGGTCGCGCTTGGTGTTGTTGTAGTCCTTCCTGGCCCTGGAATCCTTTTCCTGTTCCAGAGCATCCAGGTTGGCCTGCAGGTTTTCCAGGGTGTCGCTGTGGCCGAGCTTGTTGAGGATGAGCTTTTCATCCAATCCCTGGGATGGCCCCGCTCCCAGGGTGAAAGCCAGGGAGAGGAGGGTGAAGAAGACGTGTCGCTTAAAAAGCATGCTCAGAGGATATCACACCGCGCCCGCGGGGTCAAACATATAATGCGCACCCGCGTGGGAAAAATTCCCCACGCCCACGCCTCATTCAAAGGCGAATCCTAAATCCCGCCGGTTTGCCCTTCCTCCAAAAATGCCGCCACGCCCGTGGTGGGGAAGCGCAAGTCGTTATGCAGGAAAGAGGAGAGCTGGCGGCGCGCGCGGCGCTCGTCTCCGAAAAGTTGTTGCACGCCCAGTCTCTGCCCCCGGGGTATATCAAGCTTGTTTTGCAGCACGAAGAGCAGGCAGCGCAGGGAGGGGGTGCGCGCGGCGGGGTCTTCAAAGAGGCGCAGTCCCAGGTCCAGGGCCTCCCGTTCCCTGCCGCGGATGCGGGCCAGGTTGTAGAAGACCCAGCGGCGGTACATGGGCGGGGCCCCCAGTTCCAGGGCGCGGCTGTATGCCTCTGCGGCCTTGGCGAACTGCGGGCGGCGCGCCGTGTTTTCGTACATGTTGCCCAGTTCCAGGTAGATGAGCGGGTTTTGCGGGTTGTTGGCGGCGCCGTCCAGCAGGAAACGCTCCCCGCTCTCCAGGTAGGCTTCCGCCAGGGCTGCCTTTGCGGGCGGCTCCAAATCCCTGCGCCCCATGGCGTGGGCCACGGCGTTGCGCGTCATGTCGCGCGCGGCGCGTATCCAGTAGTTGGGGCGCTGGGGGGCCAGCGTGGTGATTTGCCGCCAGCGTGTTTGGGCGCGCGGCCAATCCTGCACCAGCCAGGCATCCGTGGCATCGGCGGTCAGCAGTTCTGCGGTGAGCGCGCGCAGGCCGCCCAGGGTGAGGAAGGAGAGCCGCTGCGCCAGGGCGTCCCCGCGCTCCTGCCGGGGCAGCGGGCGTGTGAGCCCCAAGGTTGTTTCCATGGTGGCCAGGCGTGCGGAGGGCAGGGCCAGCAGAGCGCCGCCGGCCGCCAGCAGGGCCAGTGCGGCGGCCCAAACGCCGGCGCGGCGCGGGAGCCTGTGGCACGGGCCGTTCATGCAAGGTTGAGTTTGCTGCGGATATCCCTGCAGAGCCCGCTCCACACGGGCACGCTTGCCCCGGCGGCCAGGGCGCGCTGCAGCGGGATGCCCCAGATGGCATCATATTCCACGGCGCGCTTGCGCAGGTAGTCCACGGCGCTGCTGGGGATGAAATCCCCCATGGCGGCCGTGCGCTTCATCTGGTTTTCCACCAGGGAGGCGGGCAGGGGGAAGCCGCGCAGCTTGGCGGCGGCGCACACCTCGTGCATGATGGCGCGGGCGCGCTCCACCTCCTGCGGCATGGCGAAGAGCTGCGGCACGGAGATGCCGCCGTGGGCCAGGCACAGGCCGTTGAACGGGATGTTCCAAATGAGCTTGTGCCACTGGATGTATTCCAAATCACGGTAGGCGGTGGTGCGTATGCCTGCTTGGCGGAAAAGCTCCGCAAAGCCGCAGGCGCGCTCGTAGCCCTCATCCGTGGTGTGGAACGGGGCGAACTGGATATCCCCGCCCTCCAGGTGGCGGGAGGTGCCGGGCGTGTCCATCATGCAGCATACAAAGCACAGCCCCACAAACACATCCGCCGCCGGAACGAATGCGTTGATAGCCTCTGCGTTCCCCATGCCGTTCTGCAGGCTGACCACCTGCGTGCCCTCTTTCAGCAGGTGGGGGATGGAGCCCGCCAGCTGGTCGTTGTAAAAGGTTTTCCAGCACACCAGCACCAAATCAACCGGGCCGCATTCCGCAGCGGTGCGGTACACTTTGGCGCGCGGCAGGAAGATATCTCCGTCCACGCTTTCCACGCGCAGCCCGTGCTGGCGGATGGCGGAATAGGAGGAGCGCACGATGAAGGAGACATCGTGCCCGGCTTCCGCCAGTTTGGCACCGTAGAATGAGCCCAGCGCCCCGGCTCCCAGAATGGCGGCTTTCATGCGCACCAGCCTAGCACGAAGCCCCCCCTGGTGGCAACAAAAATCGGGCGCGCACGCACTTTTGGCTTGCCAGCGTCTGTGCAGGCGGTTAGAATGCGCGTGGATTATCACTAACCAACCGGGCGGTTCGCGCTGCCCTACAAATCACCAGTAACAATGGGTCAACAACATCGCAAGGAAACCAAGCGCCGCCGCCGCGCGGCTTATATCAAGCGCCAGAAGGAAATCGCCAAGAACAGCAAGAGCCTCGCTCCCGTGCAGCTCGCGCGCAAGGTGGTGAAGGAGGAGGCCCCCGCCGCGGAGGCTCCCGCGGAGAAGCCCAAGAAGGCCCCGGCCAAGAAGGCTCCCACCGCCGCCAAGGAGCCCGCTGCCAAGAAGGCCCCGGCTAAACAGACCGCCGCCGCCAAGGAACCGGCTGCCAAGAAAGCACCTGCCAAGAAGGCTCCCGCAAAGAAGCCCGCTGCCAAGAAGGAGGCGGAGGCCTGATTCGCGTTCCTTTCACCTAGACGTTTTATGCACAGCGTGCCCCGTGGTCGGGGCGCGTTGTTTTTTTGCAGGCAAACCGCCCGCCCTAGCTCGTGCGTACGTGCGCGCGAATGAAATTTGGCCCTTCCCCGTTTATGTGCTTGCCAAGGTGGCCCTAACTTGCTATCATACCCGCGTATGCAAGTAGAGTGTTCAAAGTGCGGCCGCTCCTTTCACACCAACCAGGAGGAAATGACTATCTGCCCGGAATGTCTCAAGGCAGAGTTCTCGTCCGCCCCCAAGTTGAGTGCCTCCGAGCTGGCCGATTTGCACCAGGAGTACAAGTCCGCCACCGTTCGCCAGATTGCCCGTGCGGAGCGCATGAATGTGGGCTATGTCTCCGGTGAGGCCTTCAGCACCGCCGGGAAAATCCGGTTTGCCATCGGTATCTTCCTGTTCATTGTCTGCCTTTTCGTTTTCCTGATTGGTGAGAGCAATCCCTCTGCCACGCCCATCACGGAGCTGGATGCCTCCGAACAGCGCGTGTTCGCCATCGTCTTCTGCTGGGTGGCCGCCGGGTTCGTTTACTTTTCCACCCGCCGCCGCCCGAAGGTCACCTACCCCATTGTGGCCCTCTTCCTGGTGGCCGGCTGGTTCATGCCCACGGTGTGGTCCATGGTTTCCGATATGGTGAAACCCGCCGCCGTGGTTGCCCAGGTGGAAAAGACCAAGCCGGAGGACACCGTCATCGAGCCCACGGAAAACCGCCGCGTGCTTACGGATGAGGACTTGACGGTGTACACCCAGCACGCCAAGAAGGCGCGCCACCTCACCCATTACGGCGTGTATGTGGATGTGCAGGACTCGGCGGCGCGCGGCATTATCCGGGATTCCTTCACCCGCCTGCTGCATGCAGAGTTCACCACCCCGTACACCCGCTCCAACGGTGCCCTCTTCCTGATTGCCAACATCCGCGAGGACCGCCGTGATATTTCCGACGAGCTCTCCAGGCTGGGGCGCGTAACATACAAGGACGTGCCCGCCGGCGTGTACGAGGTGCTCTATGATGCAGACAAGGCCAACATGGTGTCCAAATACTCCCCGGAGGTGTTGAGCGACACGCAGAACGCCTCATTCCTGCCGGCAAACCTGAGCGAGCTGAAATGCCTGGAGCCCATGCGCGTGCGCATGGCGGCGCGCACGCTCAAGGGGGCCAATGTGCCGTACTCCCGCGGGGATGTGCGCGAGGCCCTGGTGGAAGCCCTCGGCGAGCCTTGGGAGGGAGACCAGGAAACATACACCGCCCTGGTGGAGACCGCCATCACCTATGCGGAGGGCGCCTCCCAGGGAGAAACCCGGAACGCCATAGTAGACCACTGCTGGCGCTATTTCCAGATGCGGTACTCCCAGCACCGTGATGTGCCGCCGGACATCATCAACTTCCTTATCCACGAGCGGCCGCAGGAGATGGTTGACCCCATTGTGGACTACTGGAGCAAGGACCCCGTGGAGTGGAAGGGCGTGCTGGACGAGCTGGACGCCCGCTCCCACGATGCCGTTCAGGAGCGTGTGCTGGAGCTGCTGCGGAACACGAAATCCCTGGGCATCATCAACTCCATCATGCGCTACCTGCAAGGCCAGGGCAGCCGCGAGGCCATCCCCGTGGTGGAGAAGTTCGAGTCCCACTCGGATTCCATGATTCGCTACGCCGCCAGAACAACCCTTGATGCGCTCAAGAAGCGCTCCTGACCGTGAAATCTCCCCTTGCCAAACTTCTGGTGGGTGCCGGCATCAGCTTTGTGCTGGGCATGGCTCTGTGTCCCCTGTTGCTGCAGCGGCCGGGGGCGGATGCCCCCGTGGCGCAGGGCGAAACGCCCGCCACCCAACCCGGCGGCGGGGCCGCGCAACCCGGCAAGCCGGGAAGTGCCGTGGCGGTGGATGACAGCGAGTGGGACGAGAACGAGGAGAGCGACACGGATGCCGATGACGATGCCTGGCTGGGTGAGGAAACGCGCTCCCTGCTGGCGTCTGATGACGCTGCCGATGCTTCCTCTACCCCCGGTGCGGGCAGCGCAGATGCACCCGCCGCGGCGGAGCTCACCGCGCAGGAGGTGGATTCCTACAGGGAGGACGATGTGCCCGCCGACCCCCTGCAGGATGCCGTGCCCAAGCCACGCGCCGCCGCGCAGATGACCGCAGCCATGAGCTCCGCGCGCCAGCTGCAGACCGCTTTCTCCAAGGTGGAGAAACAAGAATACGCAGCAGACGACTTGAAACCCGCCGACTGGAAACAGGCGGATGCCCTGTACCGCACCCTGGCGGAGCGAGTGGATGCCAAGCTGGGCGCGGCGGATGAGAAAACCGTGCTTGATTTCATGGCGGCGCCGGAAAACCGGCTGGACTTGGCACGCCTCACCCTGTTGCGCAGGGCTGGAGCAGCCGCGGTGCAGCAGGTGGCGGCGGCGCCCCTGGGTGCGGATATGCTTGCCAAGTTGGGCAACGACCTCAACTGGATGTGCGGGCTGCTCCACTCCGGCCCCACGGAGAACCTGGGCACCGCGCTGGAGTACCTTTCCGCCATCTACGCGGCGGATGACTTCCGCCTCAAGGAACCCGTCACCCGCCGCATCGCCACCACCACCGCGCTGGAATTCGCTCGGGAGGGCTGGAGCAAGGAGGACATGCTTGCGCGCTTCAAGTTCTACAACACCGCCTGGCATGCGGACAAGCTCAACGCCGTGTTTGATGAGCTCGCCTACTGGGAAACCCGCCTGGTCACCGGCTGCGCGGAACCCGGGCAGAAGGTGGGCCAGTGGGGAGCCCCCCGCAACCTGGAGTGGCTGTGCGACAACGTGCGCCTGCCCGTGGAACGCTACCTGGGCTGTGAATCCCACCTGTGCTACCGCCTGCGCAACGTGGCCGGTGATTCCGTCTTCTCCGCAGAGTACCTGGCGCCCATCCTGGACTACACCCACAACATCACCGCCTGGGCCTACCGGGAAATAGGCGGCGTGTGCGGCGCCCTCTCCCACTACGCCGCGTACAGCGCCCTGGCTGCAGGCATTCCCGCCATGACCATGGGCGAGCCCGGCCACTGCGCCTACACCGTGCGCGTGGGAGATGAGTGGAAGCTCGGCAACTCCATCTACTGGCAGCACTCCCTGCAGAAGAAATTCTGGGGTGAGCCCGGGTGGGATTTCCTCATCCTCATGCAGGACCTCTACCAGGACCGCTTCCCCACACAGGTTTCAGACGAGCTCACCGCCATGGCGGACTACCTGGCGGCGCGCAAGAAGAAGGCATCCGCCTTCCGCACGTATGATGTGGCCCTGGCTGTGCAGCCCCTCAACTGGAACGCCATCACCCGCTACCGCGGATACCTGAAGCTCAAGGATGCGCAGAACACCGCCCGCTGGAGCGCCCTGCACAAGCATGTGGCAGGCGGTATCGGCGCCAAGCACTACCACGCCGCCGCCACCATGCTCTGCCGGTACGTCTACCCGGACCTCATCCCCCTGCAGAAGGATTCGGAGGCGCTCACGGACCTCTTTGCCGGGCTCTGCTCCCAGTTCGAGGGCTGGGGCAGCAACCGCTGGGAGATTTCCCCGCTGCTGGAGGCCCAGGCCGCCGCATTCAAGGATGATGCAGCGCGCAAGAAATACGTGTCCAAGGTTCTGGGCATCCTGATGAAGAAGAAGGATTACGCCGGGGCCGTGCTCACCTGGGGGCTCAACTACATTGCCAAGCTGGACGGCGGCAGCGCAGACGCCAAGGAGGACTACACGGACATGCTGCTCAAATCCATGGCGCGCACCTCCGGCTCCAAGAAGGTGCAGGATGAGACCTGGGCCACCCTGGGAGAGGCCATCTACGCCGCAGCGGAGAACGATGAGGCCCATGTGTTCCAAGCCATCGGCAAGCTCGCCCAGCGCAAGTGCCGCAGCAAGTTCCCGCGCCACCGCGCCAAGCTGCGCGGTTTCCCCGGCAGGGTGGTCTCCATGGATGGCGTCATCCGCACCGCCACCACCATAGACCCCGGGCAAATGAAGGAGTGCTGCCTGCACTGGGCCGTGCTGCAGCGCACTGGCGGCAAGATGCCCGGCAAGTTCGAGGGCAACGCCGGCCTCACCTGTTCCCTGCCGTACAGGAGCACCATCAACGGTATCGTCTGCGTGTGCGAGAAACCCATAGAGAAGGAGAAGAAGGACCGCCCGTTCTACATAGAGATATCCAACGATGGGCAGAACTGGGAGCGCACCGCGGAGAACGGCGTGATAGAGGGCACCAACATCCGCTTCGATATGCGCCATGAAAAACCCTCCGCCAAGTATGTGCGCATGCTGCGGGAGGGTGACAAGTACGAGCCCACCATCTCCGGCTTCTACGTTTTCGGCAAGAAGGACCGCGCGTGACACCATGAAGGGATTGACCGCCACATTCGCCGCAGCCATGCTGCTTTCCGCCGTGCAGCCCGCTGCATTCGGCGCAGAGGCCCACTCCCTGCCGGAAGCCCTCAACAAGGCTGGCAGGAACCCCGTGGTGGTCTTCATCTACGGTGCCAACTATGACAAGCTCGGCCAGAAGAAGTACGAGGAGTTCGTGGGCCAGCGCAAGCTCACCCCCGCGCTGCACCGCTGCGTTTTCCTCACCATGCCCGTCTACCAGCTCCCCAACGAGAAGCAGGAGGCGGAGATGAAGCGCATGATGGGCGACAAGCAGCTCCCCGGCGGCATCTGGAGCTACCCCTGCCTGGCCGTGCTGGATTCGGAGAACAACCTGCGCGGCATTGTGCAGAAGCCGGAGGAAATGAAGACCCCGGAGACCGCCATCGCCGCGCTCAAGCCCATTCTGGAGGATTTCCGCGAGCAGCAGAAACTCCTCGCCAAGGCGGATCGCGCCGCCGGCGCGCGCAAGGCCCAGCTCCTCTTCCGCGCCGCGGAAATCAACCTCCCCCTGCCGGAATCCGACCTCAAGGATGTCAAGGAATCCAAGGACCCCCGTGCCGCCAAGCGCGACAAGGTGGGATTCGCCAACCGCGTGAAGTTCGACCCCCTGGCCGTGGTGGAGAAAATCCAGACCATGGATTTCGAGACCGCCAACGCCTACATCCGCAGTGAGATGGTGCACAGCTGCTACTCCCGCCTGCAGCGCCAGATGATGATGGCCGCACTCGCAGGCCACCTGCGCCGCTCCGGGGCCTCCAAGGCACGCCTGCGCGCCCTCTACACGGAGATGCGCAACATCGACCCCCAGTCCCTCTACGGCGCCTATGCGGAGGGCGCCATTGCCCTCTGGGCCACGGAATCCGCCCCGGAGAAACCCGCGGCCATTGCCGCCGCACCCGTGGAGATTGACCGCTCGGAGGACAACATTAGCACCGCAGACGCCTACGACCCCACCCGCCCGCCCAAGCCTGCGGACGGCGGCAACTTCTCCACCCCCGGCAGCACTGTGGCGCGCCACACCGCTCTGGGTGACACCGTGATGCCCACGTTTGACGATTCCGATCCCACCGTGGAAACCACCCCGGAACCCGCCACCACCTCCGCTCCCGCCGCCGTGGACGAGCCGGAGACCGATGCCGACACAGATTTTACCGAGGGTGAGGATGACGCCGCGGAATGATGCGGCGTGATGGGCGGGAACCCCTGTTGAACCTCCCCGGACGGGCGGGTGGACAACGCCTCACTTGGTCTCCCTGGACCGGATGTCGCCGCCGCGCCTGCGGATGCGCTTGGGCTCCGGCTTTTTGAGACGGAGCTGAATCTTCTTGCCGCGTTTGCGGATGGTGGTTTGGGAGAAAAGGTCGCTTGCGGTTTCGTGTCCGTTGCCGGCGGGAGATGCGCTGGGTGCAGCGGGAACGGGGCGGGTGATGCGCTCCAGGCGGGAGTCGAAGGCTGCCGCGTCGGCTGCTGCTGCGGCACTTGCGGCCTTGGCTTCCTCCGCCTGCCGGTGTTCCTCCAGTATCTGCTGCATCTCGGTGTCTTCCGCGCGCAGCTGTTCGGCCTCCGCCTCTGGGGTAACGCTCTCCACCAGGTCCGCGCCGGGCTTGGCGGTGTTGTCCGGGTGGTTGCGCAGGTAGTCCTCGAACTCGGGGTCCGGCTCTGCACCGTAGTGGATGGCGCGGTCGTAGGCGCGTGCGGCATCCGGAATCTTCTTGGCCTCCGCGTAGATGCGGGCCATGTTGTAGTGGGCGTCTGCAATGGCGGGCTTGAGCTTGATGGCGGCGGCGTAGTGCTTCAGCGCGCGCTCGTGCTCGCCGTTCAGCCCCTCTATGTTGGCCAGGTAGAAGAAGGATTCCGCGTTGGCGGGGTCCAGCTCAATGGTGCGTGCAAACAGGCGCCTCGCCTCTTCCATGTGGTCCAGCCGGTATTGGCAGAGCGCGGAGAGATAGTAGGAAACCGCCACGTTGGGGGAAAGCCGCTGCGCGCGCGCCAGGTATTCCACGGCGTTCTCGTAGCGGTTGCGGTAGAGCAGGATGGTGCCCAGGTTCACCAGCCCGGGCACGTTGTCCGGCTCGGAGTCCACCAGCGTGCGGTACAGTTGTTCCGCCGCGGTGTAGCGCTTTTTGGAGAAGGCTTTCTGCGCGAGCGTGGCCAGTGCTTCCGTTTCCAGCCCGGCGCGCACGGCGCGGGCGGCCTGGGCAGCCTGTTCGTCTATGTTGGTGATGGTTTGCTGTCCATCTTCCGCACCTTTGATGGAATCCACCACGCGGCGCTCGGCATCGGTGAGATCCGGGTTGCTCTCATCCTCCAGGCGCTTGAGCGCGCCCAGGGTTTCCGCATCCGCGTTCTTCATCTGCTTGTAGGTTTCAATGAGCAGGCGGCGGCCTTCCGCCTGGATGCCCAGCGTGCGCTTCTGCTTGGCGATAACCTCGCGCAGCACCTGGTTTTCCTCCGCCAGGGCGGGATCCACGGTGGGTTTGGCGGCCTGCGCCTCCAGCTCCGCCTCCAGGTTGTTGAGCCGTTCCGTGAGGGCGGACACGCGGTTGCGGTAGGCCATGTTCTCATCGTAGAGCCCGGTCATTTCCTCGCGCAGGCGGTCGGCTTCCTGGCGCGCGGCCTGCAGCTGCTGGCCGAGCACGGAGCGCTCGTCGCCCTCCGCCTCCATCTGCGCCTCCAGCTCGTGCACGCGGTTCTGGGCCTCCTTGAGCTTCTGGTCCAGCGTGAGGTTCTGGTCCAGCAGGGCCTTGGTCTTCTCCGGGCTGTTGAGATCCACTATGGCGTGCAGCTGCTCGTTCTCCTGCTTCAGGGTGTCACGCTCCAGCGTCACCTTCTCCAAATCCAGGCGGGTTTGCTCCAGCGTGGAGTTGAGCTCGGCAATGCGGTTTTCCGCCTCCTGGCGCGCCTGGTCTGCGGCGTGGTACTTGGCGGACATCTCCGCGAGCTGGCGGTTGAGGGAATCCACCACCTGGTTGCCGGCGGTGCGCTCTGTTTCTATCTGCTGCTGCAGCTCGGCGTAGCGTTGCTTGTACTGCTTGCTCTCCAGCTCTGCGCCTATGACGCGCTGCTGCAGGGCCCCGGCCTTGTCGCTGAGCTCCTTGTAGGCATCAGAGAGGCGGCGCACCTCCTCCTGGGAGCGAGCAAGCTCCTGGCGCAGCATGCGGCTCTCCGCGCTTTCATCGTCCCCGCCGCCGCTGGGGCGTGATTCCGGGGGTATGTAGGTGGGGGATGCGGTGGGGCGCTCGCGGCGGCTGCCGGGCTCACGGCGCGTGGGAGCGGGTGCCTCCTTGGCTTTCTCCTGGTAGGTGGCCAGGTTGCGGGCCAGTGCGGTGCGGCGGTACTGCACCAGGTTGGGCTTCCAGTTCGGGAAATCGCGCACAATGGCGGCCAGCAGGCGCTCCGCATCGCGCCCCTTGCGCAGGGCCCCGCGGTAGTCGCGCCTCTCCGCCAGCTTCTCCGCCTCCTGGATGAGCTGGTAGGCGCCCAGGTAGTATTCGGCGGGGTCCGCCACGCCGCGGCGTGCGTTGCCCACGGAGCTGCGCTGCCCGCCGTTGTAGTAGCTCTGGGCGGCAAGCGGCTGGCCTGCAGCCAGTGCCAGGCTGCAGATGATGGTGGCCAGTGCGGTGATTCGCGTGCTCATTCGTGCGCTCCCGCCTATCTTACCGCATTTGCCGCACAACGCAAGAAGGAAACGCGCGCGGGAGGGAACCCGGTGTTGCATCCTTCTGCGGTTGTGCTAGAATGGGTGCGGGGATAAACAAGGTGAATTCGCAAGTGAAAGCGCTGGTGTGTGCCGTGGTGGCGAGCGTGCTGATGGGCACGCTGGGCGTGTTTGTGAAGGAGTCGCAATGCGCGGCGCAAACCTGTTCCTTCATGCGTTTCGCCATTGGCCTGCTGCTGGTGCTGCCCTTGTTCCTGCTGCGGCCGGGGAGCAAGGCGTTTTCGTGGCAGTCGGTGGTGTCGGGCATCGGCATCAGCCTGTGCATCCTGTTCTACTTCTACGCCATCTGCGGGCTTTCCGTGGGTGTGGCGGCGCTGCTGCTCTACACGGGCCCCGTGTTTGCGGCGGTGGGCGAGGCCGTGATACGGCGGCGCATGCCGAGCGCGCGGGATTTTCTGCTGATGCTGGCCTCGCTGGCGGGTATCGCGCTGGTGTGCGGGCCGAGCGTGGGCGCGGGCGGCCGGGCGCTGGATGTGGTGTTCGGCATCCTCTCCGGCGTGTGCTACGCGGCGTACATCCTCTTCAACCGCCTGATACCCGGCAACGTGACCATGCTGCAGCGCACGTTCTGGCAGTTCGTGGCGGGCGTGGCCGTGCTGGCCGGGCCGTTCCTCATGCAGGAGAACCCGCTGGAGCACGTGGACACGGGCTGGCTGCACCTGATGTGCATCGGCGTGCTGCAGGGCTTTCTGGTGCTGCTGCTGGTGGCCTATGCCGTGAAACACCTTTCCGCCATCCGCTACGGCACCATCGCCTACGTGGAACCCGTGCTCGCCGTGGCCCTCGGCTGGCTGGTCTACCAGGACACCATGAGCCCGCTGCAATGGCTCGGCGTGGTGCTGGTGCTGGCAGCCTCCGCCGCGCAATCCCTCCTGCCGCAAAACGGGCAGAAAACTTCTTCCTCTCCACAACATGACTGACATCCCTGAAAGCGAACCCTCTCTGCATTGCCTGGACCTCCATGCCGCGGGCGAACCCTGCCGCGTGCTGCGCGACGCCCGCCTCACCGCCGTTCCCGGCGCCACCATGCGCGAGCGCCTGGACTACGTGAAGGCGAACCTCGACGAGCTGCGCAGCGCCGTCATGCGCGAGCCCCGCGGCCACGAGGCCATGTTCGGCTCCATCATCATGCCCCCGGCCACGCCGGATGCAGACGTGGGCGTGCTCTACATCTGCCCCGGCGGCTACCTGGACATGTGCGTGCACGGCACCATCTGCACCTGCCGCGCCGCCGCGGAGCTCGGACTGCCGCTGCACGACCCCGGCCGCGTGGTCATCGACGCCGTGTGCGGCCGCATCACCGGCGAGCTGCAGCGGGATGCGCAGGGCAGGGCGAAAGCGGTCACCATCCAGAACGTGCCGTCCTTCGTGTACACGCCGGAGCCGGTGATGCTGGAGGTGGCGGGACTGCCGCGCCCCGTGGCGGCGCACGTGGTGTTCGCGGGCAACTTCTTCGTGCTGGTGGACTACGCCGCACTGGGGCAGGAACCCGCGCTGCTGGAGAACCACCCCGCGCGCGACCTGCAGGATCTGGGCATCGCCATCCGAGATGCCGCCAACGCAGCCGTCAAGGTGGCCCACCCCACCAACCCCTCCACCAACGAAATCACCCTCACCGTCCTCTACGAACGCAAGGGTACCGACCCCAAGCACATGCGCAACGCCGTCGTCTTCGGCGAGGGCCAGATGGACCGCAGCCCCTGCGGCTCCGGCACCTCCGCCCTCATGACTCTCCTCCACCACCTCGGCGAGCTGGAGCTCAACCAGCAGATGGTTTCGGAATCCTACATCGGCTCCGTCTTCCACGGCGAGCTGCGCGATGGTGGAACGGTCGGCCCCTACAACGCCGTCATCCCCCGCATCACAGGCCAGGCCTTCCTCACCGGCCGCAGCGAATTCTTCCGCGAGCCCGACGACCCCTTCCGCAACGGTTTCTCCGTATAGCCGCGCAACTCCCCGCAACCCGCAATCCGCCCTGCGCCAATTCGCCCTTGAAAGCGCGGGGCGGCGTGGTAGAATGGGGGCATGCAGATAGCACGGACAAAGGAGGAGCTGCGCACCATGCTGGCACCGCTGCGCGGAACGGGTAGAATGGTGCTGGTGCCCACCATGGGGGCGCTGCACGAGGGGCACGCCACGCTGTTCCGCCAGGCCCGCGCGCTGGCGGGCGCCGGTACGGTGGTGGCCAGCGTGTTCCTGAATCCCGTGCAGTTCAACGATGCCGGAGACCTGGCGGCCTACCCCCGCACGCCGGAGGATGATGTGGAGACTTGCCGCAACAACGGCGTGGATGTGCTTTTCATGCCCATGCCGGAGGAGATGTACAGCGCAGACCGCAGCATCACCGTGGAGGAAACCCACCTCTCCACCGTGCTGTGCGGCGCAAGCCGCCCAGGCCACTTTGCCGGGGTGTGCCTGGTGGTGGCCAAGCTCTTCAACCTGGTGCAGCCCACGGATGCCGTGTTCGGCAAGAAGGACTACCAGCAGCTCGCCATCCTGCGCCGCCTGGTGCGGGATATGGATATCCCCGTCACCATCCACGGCGCGGAGATTGTGCGCGGGGAGGACGGCTTGGCCCTCTCCAGCCGCAACGCGCGGCTCACCCCGGAGCACCGCGCCGCCGCACCCTGCATCTACAAATTCCTTCTGGAGGCGCGCGCGGACTACGCCCAAGGCGCACCCGCCGCAGGCGTGGCCGCCGCCGTGCGCCGCAAGCTGGAGGGCATCCCCGGTGTGCGCGTGGACTACGCGGAGCTGGTGGATGCGGAACACCTGCACGCCCTTGCGGATGAGCGCCGCACGGCCCTCCTGGCCGTGGCCGCCTGGTTCGGGGATGTGCGCCTGATCGACAACATCGAACTGCAACGCTCATGATACAAGCCACCAACCTCCACCGTTCCTACTCCATCGGCAAGAAGCAGGTGGAAGTGCTGCACGGGCTGGACCTCCACATCAACCGCGGTGAGAAGGTTTTTCTCTGCGGCCCCAGCGGCGCCGGCAAAACCACCCTCATGTACACCCTCGCCGGGCTGGAGCAGCCCCTGCAGGGGCAGGTGGTGATTGACGGCGTGGATATCTACGCCCTCTCCGCCAGGGAGCGCGCGCGCTTCCGCAACCGCACCATGGGATTCATCTTCCAGAACTACATGCTCATGCCGGAGCTCACCGCCCTGGAAAACGCATCCCTCGCCACCGCCGTGGCCGGGCGCGAGGCCACGGACCGCGTGGTCTCCCTGCTGCAGCGCGTGGGCTTGGGAGACCGCCTGGACCACCTGCCAAACGAGCTCTCCGGCGGTGAGCAGCAGCGCGTGGCCATTGCCCGCGCCCTCGCGCACAATCCCGCCATCATCTTTGCAGACGAGCCCACCGGAAACCTGGATTCCCGTAACGGCGCCCAGATTCTGGACCTCCTTTTCGAGCTCGCGGAGCAGGGCGGCAAAACCCTGGTGGTGGTCACGCACGATCCCGCCATCGCCGCCCGCGGTGACCGCGTGCTCACCATCCGCGACGGCGTGGTGGCGTAACCAACCTGCACGGCAGCGTATGAACCGCGCCACCTACCACCGCCGGATGTTTTTGCTGCGGGTGATGCGCGCGCTTCACATCGGGCAGCGGCAGGCCATGCTGGTGCAGGCGCTGCTGCTGGGGCTTGCGGGCGCGGTGGCCGCCCTGCTGTTTGATTGCGGAATAGATGCTGTGCAGTGGCTCTACACCGGGCAGTGGTGCCCGCGGGTGGATTGTTTCATGCAGCTGCCGGAGTGGGCGCGCGTGCTGCTGCCCGCCGCGGGCGCCATTCCCGCCGCGCTGGTGCTGCTCTATGCCATGCGGGTGGACAAGCGCCCCATGCCGGAGTACATGGAGGCGTTCTCCCTGGGCGATGGCCGCCTGCCGCGCCGCCAGGGGTTCCTGCGCAGTGTTTCCGCCGTGCTTTCCCTGGGCAGCGGCGCGTGCATCGGCAAGGTGGGCGCGCTCATCCAGGCTTCCGCCGTGGCGGCATCCGCCGCGGGGCGCCTGCTCAATGTCTCTCCCGCGCGGCTGGGGCTGCTGGTGGGCTGCGGCGCGGCGGCGGGCATGACCGCCGCCATCCACACGCCGCTGAGCTCCTGCCTGTTTGTGTGCGAGGTTCTGGTGGGCACCTTCAGCATCAGCTACATGGCCCCTCTGCTGGCGGCCTCCTGCATCTCCTACGCGCTGATGTGGCTGCTGGGCCGCACGGGTGCCCTGTATGCGGCGGATGTGGTGTTCGGCAGCCTCCCGCAAGTGCTGCTCTGCATCCTGCTGGCCGTTGCGGCCGCGCTTTGCGCGCGCGGCTGGGTGTGGTTCGCGGCGTGGATGCGCCGCCGCCTGAACGGCCGCCCCGCCTGGCTGCTGCCGCGCATGGCGGCCGCCGGGCTGCTGGTGGGGCTGGTGGCGTGGAAAGATCCCTTCATCGTCGGCAACGGGCAAGAGGCCATTGCCTCCCTGGTGGCGGGCAGCCTCTCCACGCCGCACATGGCGGCGCTGCTGGGTTGCAAGGTTTTGCTGGTGGCGGTGGTGTTCGGCGTGGGCACCATGGGCGGCATGCTCATGCCCACGCTCATGATTGGCTGTTTCCTGGGCGCGCTGTTCGGCGCGGGTGCGGATTTCCTGGGCGTGGGCGGCGGCGTGCTGCCGTATGCGCTGGTGGGCATGGCGGCGTTTTTCGGTGTGGCGGCGCGTGCACCCATCACCGCGCTCCTGCTGGTGATTGAGCTCACCCTGAACGCCTCCATCATCTTCCCGCTCATGGTGGCCGTGGCCGTGGCATACGGCGTGGCCCGCCTGCTGCCCGCCGGCTCCCTCTACGACCGCGCCGCCACGGGTGCATCCACCCTGAACGCTGCCCCCGCCGCCATGCGCGTGGCGGATGTGATGCGCCGCAGCCCCGTGCTGGTGCATACCTCTGCGCCCCTGGACCGCGTGCTCCACCAAATGCTGCGCCACCCGGACGAAAACGTGCCCGTGGTGGATGCGGAGGGCCGCTACGCGGGCCTTATCCTCGCATCCGGGATGGCGGACGCCGGTGCCGATGCCTGCGCCGGAAGTCTCATGCATGCGGATGCTCCCGTCCTGGCGCCCACCGACGGCATGCCGGAGGCCCTGCGCGCCTTCCAGGACTGCCCGCTCAATTCCCTCCCCGTGGTGGAACCCGCCACCCGCTCCCTCTGCGGCATCGTCAGCCGCACGGAACTCTACCGCGTCAGCACCCTCCTCCTCCGCAAGGCCATCTCCCGCGGGTGAACAGGCGTGTCACCTTTCTGCTGTGTAGATGGCGGCGATGCCCAGGGAGAGGGGAATGTGGCGCGGGTGGGCGTAGCCGTTTTGGCGCAGGAGATCCAGGAAGGCTTGGCCGCGCGGGAAAGCCTCGATGCTGTCGCCCAGGTACGCGTATGCGCCGGGCTGGCCCGTGACCCAGCCTGCCAGGCGCGGCAGGATGTGGTGCAGATACAGTCGGTAGGGTGCGGCGAGCACGCCTTCCGGCATGCTGAAATCCAGCACCAGCAGGTGACCGCCGGGCTTCAGCACGCGGCGGAACTCCCGCAGCGCGGCGGGGTAGTCCGCCATGTTGCGCAGGCCGAACGCCACTGTGGCGGCATCGAACGAGCCGTCCGCCAGCGGCAGGTGCATGGCATCCGCCTCCAGCGTGCGCCGCAGCCCGCGGCGCTCCGCCACATCCAGCATGGCGCGGCAGAAATCCGTGCCCAGCACCTCGGTGTCCGGCAGGGCGTCTTCAATGGCGAGCGCCAAATCTCCCGTGCCGGTGGCAATATCCAGCAGCTTGCCCGGCTTCCACTCCGCGATGATTTGCAGCGCGCGCTGCCGCCAGGGGATATCCGTGCCCAGGGAGAGCACGTGGTTGGCGGTCACGTAGCGTTCCGCTATCGCGCTGAAAACGGAGTGGACGTAGGAGGGATCCGGCATGGTTCAGAGCTGGGCGATGAGCGCATCCGCAAAGGCGGAGGTGGGCAGGGAGGTGCTGCCGGGTATCATTTCCGCCAGGTCGGCGGTCACGGTCTTGGCCGCCACGGCTTTTTCGATGGCGCCCACCAGGCGGTCCGCCGCCTCACCCCAGCCGATGTAGCGCAGCATCATTTCCGCGGAGAGCAGGAAGGAGCAGGGGTTCACCTTGTCTAGCCCCGCCAGCTTGGGCGCGGTGCCGTGCGTGGCTTCGAACACGGCATGCCCGGTGGCGTAGTTGATGTTGGCCCCCGGCGCAATGCCTATGCCGCCCACCTGTGCCGCCAGGGCATCCGAGCAGTAGTCGCCGTTGAGGTTGAGCGTGGCCACCACGGAATGCTCCTGCGGGTGCAGCAGGATTTCCTGCAGGAAGGCATCACAGATGCAGTCCTTCACCACGATGCCGTTGGGCAGGCGGCACCACGGGCCGTCGCCTATGGGCTGCGCGCCGAATTCCCGCCGCGCGAGCTCGTAGCCCCAGTCGCGGAAGCCGCCCTCCGTGAATTTCATGATGTTGCCCTTGTGCACCAGGGTCACGCTCGGTCGGTTCTCCGCGATGGCGTATTCGATGGCGGCGCGCACCAGGCGCTCCGTGCCCTCGCGGGAGACGGGCTTGATGCCGAAGCCGCTGCTGTGCGGGAAGCGCACCTTGGCGGCGCGCTGCGGGTGCGCGGCGGAAAGCCACGCGAAGAAGTCCGCCGCCTCCGGCGTTCCCTGTGCAAACTCGATGCCCGCGTAGATGTCCTCCGTGTTCTCGCGGAAGATGACCATGTCCACCTTCTCCGGCGCCTTCACGGGCGTCTCGATGCCTTGGAAATACCGCACCGGGCGCACGCAGCAGTACAAATCCAGCCCCTGCCGCAGGGCCACGTTCAGCGAGCGTATGCCGCCGCCCACCGGTGTGGTGAGCGGGCCCTTGATGCCCACCAGAAGCTCGCGGAACGCCTGCATGGTGGCCTCCGGCAGCCACTCGCCCGTGGTGTCGTGCGCCTTCTGCCCCGCCAGCACCTCTTTCCAGACCAGCGCGCGCTTTTGGCCGTAGGCGGCGGCCACGGCGGCGTCAATCACGCGCTTGGCTGCCGCCCAGATGTCCGGCCCGGAGCCATCGCCGATGATATGGGGGATGATGGGGAAATCCGGCACGCAAAGGCGTCCGTCCGTCATGGTGATGGGTGTACCCTGGTTCATTCTTCTGTTTCTTCTTGTTGAGATTCGTCATCGGCTGCATCACCGCCACCTCCGGCAAAGTCTTCATCCGCCGCGGAGGTGGCGGCAGGCTGTTCCGCATTCGGTTGTTCAGAAGTTTCCGCGGCTTCATCCTGCGCGGGTGCAGCGGGTGCCGCCGCCACGGCGGGTTGCGCGGGTGCGGGCGTGGAAATCTTGTGCGCCTGCTTGCTGCAATACCAGAACACGCCGATGATGAGCAGCGGCGGTATCACGTAGTACGTCCACCCCGCTTGCTTGGGCGCCTCCTTTACGGGCGCGGGTGCCGCGGGGGCGCTCTTGATTGTCAGTTTTGCCATCTCTTGCGGAATTTGCCCGCCCATTATAGCAGCCCGCGCCGCAAATGCAACCTTCCACCGCGTTTTCCTGCCGCATGCATAGAAAAGCCGCACCCCGCAGGCATGACGCCGTGCGGGGTGCGACCCAACTTACTACCTATGAAACTCAGCTCTTCCTTTCTAGCGGGCTGCGGATGCTCTCTCCTTCATCCACAACCGGAAGAACCGATGAAGGGTAGACGCACCCCGCGGGGAAAACGTTCAATCTTTGTATGACACAGGGCCGGGGACGCGTTCTCAGTTGTCCCTAACGTCCTCTCGTTCAGCTGTTTCCAGGAAGATGCCGGGGTCCACCTCATCCAGCCGGTTGCCCCACAGGTAGTGGCGCGTCTGCTGCAGCAGGGTGGGGGTGAGCGCCACCAGGCAGATGAGGTTGGGCAGGGCCATGAGCGCGTTCGCGCAGTCTGCAAAGTTCCACACAATGCCGCTCTTGGGAATCACGCTGCCCACAAAGACCGCCGCCACCCACACCACGCGGTACGGGGTGATGAGTTTCACCCCGCCCAGGTATTGCAGCGCACGCTCGCCGAAGTACGACCACCCCAGCAGCGTGGACACCACGAATGCAGCCAGCGCAATGGTGAGCATGCCGGAGCCCAGCGCCCCTATGGTGCCGAATGCGTGGAAGCTGAGCAGCGAGCCGTCCGCCGCTGCAATGGAGGGCTCCGCATAAAGGCAGGTGGTGAGGGTGATGCCCGTGAGCGTGCATATCACCACCGTGTCCCAGAAGGGCCCGGTGGAGGCCACCAGGGCCTGCTGCACGGCATTGGGCGTTTGCACGGGCGCCGCCACAATGGGGGAGGAGCCCATGCCCGCCTCGTTGGAGAACAGGCCGCGCTGCACGCCCGTGCGCATGGCCAGCATGAGCGTGGAGCCTATAAAGCCGCCCGTGGCCGCCTGCGGGCTGAATGCGGAATCCATGATCAGGCAGATGGCGGGCCAAACGGCATCCGCGTGCGCCGCGAGCACCAGCACGCAGCCCGCCAGGTAGAGCAGCGCCATGCTCGGCACGCAGGCCACGCATGTGCGCGCCACACCCCGCAAGCCGCCCAGCAGCACAGTGCCCACCAGCACGCTCAGGATGAGCCCGGTGACCCACGGTTCCACCTGCAGCGCGGATTCCCGGAGCACGGCGGATACCGCGTTCGCCTGCGTGAGGTTGCCGATGCCGAAGGCCGCAATGGCCGTGAACACTGCAAACACCACGGCCAGCCACTTGCAGTGCATGCCGTGCTCCAGCACGTACATGGGGCCGCCCACTATCTGCCCGTGCTCGTCCCGCCGGCGGTGGCAGAGCGTCAGCAGGCACTCCGCATACCGCGTGGTCATGCCCAGCAGGCCGGTCACCATGCACCAGAACACCGCGCCGGGGCCGCCGGTGGCCACCGCCACCGCCACGCCTATGATGTTGCCCGTGCCCACGTTCGCCGCCAGGGAAACCATCAGCGATGAGAAGTGGGAAATCTGCCCGTGACCCGTGCGCTTGAAGTAATAGCCCATGGCCCGCAACAGGTAGCGCTGCGGAAAGCGCAGCACCAGCGTGAGGTACAGGTGCGTGCCCAGCAGGCAGAACAGCAGGATGTACCCCCACAGGAACCCGCTGCACGCTTCCAACGCTTTGTCAATGCATTCAACCATGTGCGCGCAGGGTAGCCGCGCGCGCCCACCTTGTCAAGCTCTTTCTAAAACACATGCCCTTGACGGCCTTGACTTTCCCCCGCGGCGGGGGTATGCTCGGTGCATAGTACCGCACGGCATGGGAGCAACAGCCCACATCACTTTCGAGCAGCAGAGCATCGGTCTCCAAGGCGTGGCCAATGCCCGCGAGCTGGGCGGCTACGTGATGGCGGACGGCCGCAAGATCCGCCGTGGCCGCCTGCTGCGCAGCGGCAACCTCTCCACCGCCACGGATGCGGACCTGGCGCGCCTGGCGGGCGTGTACCGGCTGCGCCACATTGTGGATTTCCGCATGAAGAGCGAGGCGGACCGCTCGCCGGACCGCCCCGTGGAAGGAGCGGACAGCATCCTGCTGCCCACCGTGGACCCCTCCAAGGACGAGTGGAGCGGCGCCGTGGGCCGCGCGGTGGCGCGCGCCGCCGCACGGAGCGGGGATGCCCGCGCCGCCAGGGAAACCGCGGCGGACCCGATAGCCATCTTCATGGAGCTGGCGCGCCACCCGGAGGGGCAGGCCATGGCGCGCGGCATGTACCCCACGCTCCTGTTCTCGGAATTCACCCAGCTGCAGTACACCACCTTCTTCAACCGCGTGCTCTCCACTGCAGAGGGAGCCGTGCTCTGGCACTGCGCCCAGGGCAAGGACCGCACAGGCATAGGCGCCGCGCTCCTGCTCGCCGCGCTCGGCGCGGATATGGACCTGATTATCGCGGATTTCGATATGTCCAACATCTTCTACCGGGAGCAGATGGACACCCTCTCCGCCCAGCTGCGGGAGGAAGGCTGCGATGCCGCCGCGCTGGACGCCATCCAGTCCTTCATTGGCGTGAACACCCCGCGCTTCGCCAAGGCCCTGCAGCTCGTGGAGCATGAATACGGTTCCCTGCACGAATACCTGCTCAACCAAATCTGCCTTTCCGAAGACGATATCCGCGAGCTGCGCGGGATGTTCCTGGAGGATTGAGCGCAATCCTTTCACTTTATGCTTGAAGCGCGGGGCGTGGTATGGTACGGTAGACCTCACCATGGAATCCGAAACACCTCACCTAAGGGGCTCCCTCATTGTGTTTGAGGGGATTGACGGCACAGGCAAATCCACCCAAATCGATTTGCTGGCGCGCTACTTGCGTGCGCGCGGCCTGGAGGTGGAAACGGATTTCGAGCCCACGCGCGGACCGTGGGGCATGAAGGTGCGCGAGGCCGCGCTCTCCGGCGAGCGCCTGAGCGTGGAGGATGAGATTGAATGCCTGCTGCAGGACCGCCGCGAGCACGTGCGCGGCTTCATTGAACCCGCGCTGGCGGCGGGCAAATGGGTTCTGCTGGACCGCTACTACCTTTCCATGATGGCCTACCAGGGCGCCAGCGGCGCCAACGTGGAGCAGCTGCGGGAGATGAACGAGGAGTTTGCCACCATCCCGGATGTGGCCTTCTGGCTGGATATCCCCGTGGAGCAGGCCCTGCAGCGCATGAACGCGCGCGGCAACGGGCACGATGCCTTTGAGCGCGAGGATTTCCTCTCCGCCGTGGCTGGCGTCTATTCTGGGATGGAGATGCCCTGGCTCCACCGGATTGAGGCGGACGGCACCGTCACGGACGTGCAGCAGCGCATCCGCGAGGTCATCCTCCAGGAGCTCGGCGTGTAGCCCCGCGGTTCCTCCAACAGATGGATTTTTGGCTTGCGGGCGGAGTGCGCGCGGGGTAGAATCCGCAAGATGAAGCGAATCCTCCCCCTCGTTGCAGCCGCGGCGTTCCTGGCATCCTGCCAGAACATGCCGCCCAAGGATTTCACCGTGCACACCAAACCGGAGGGCGCGCGCATCTCCATCAACGGGAAGGATGTTGGCACAAGCCCCGTCACCACCCGGGTGGAGCAGACCGGGGATCTGGCCATTATCGCCCAAAAACCGGGCTATGAGCTGGCTGCCACCAGCATTGCCACCAAACAGGGGAAACTGCGTTCCTTCCTGTGGACCAAATGGTCCAGCAAGGCGCAGTATATCCAGGAAGACGAGGTGACCCTGCCGCTGCGCCCCATAGTGGCCCCGCAGGACTACAAGCCCGCGGAGCTGCCGCCCTTCCAGATGCCGCGGTAGCCCGTTCCCACGCGCGCCGCAAAGCATGGCGCGCGGTACCATGCCGCGGCGGGTTGGTGCCGCGGCACCCGTGCGGGCGCTGGCGCATGCGCCCGTTTTGTGTTTTGCTCACATTCGGCAAGAGCCCCATGGCACCATGAGAATTCCACACCGGAACCGCGGCGCCCCCGGCCATGCGGCACGACCCCGCCCCGCGGGCAATCACCAAGCCGATTTGCTGCAACCAGAACCAAAACATTCAAACATTATGGCTGATATCGAAAACAACTATCAAATCAAGTACAGCGAGAAATGGGGCTCCTTCCTGCAGCAGGAGGCCTCCAGGCTCGACAAATACGTCACCGTGGAAACCGGGCTCTCCGGCAAGATGGTGGCCATGGACCAGTACGGCCTGCTCTCCTTCACGGAAAAGCAGAGCCGCATGGGCCAGACGGAAGTGGGTGAGGCGCCCACCGTGCGCCGCATCATGTACCCCCATATCTACACCAAGGCCGTGGGGTTCGACGAGTACGACGCCAAGAAGCTCGCCAACATCGATGTGCCCGTGAGCAAGACCATCGAGGGGCTGCGCGCCGCCGCCGGTCGCACCATGGATTCCGTGATGATCACGGAGTTCCTGGGCACCGCCCACACCGGGGAGACCGGCGCCACCACCGTCAACTTCCCCAATGAGCAGACCATTGCCAAGGACTACGTGGAAACGGGAAGCGAGGCGGACAGCAACCTCACGCTCGGCAAGCTGCGCAAGGCGCTGGACATGTTCATGAAGGCGGAAGCCTGGAGCGAGGAGCGCCGCGCATACGGCGACGAGCTCGTGCTCGCCTGCACCAGCAGCCAGATCAACGCCCTGCTGCAGCAGCCGGAGGTTTCCAGCTACGAGTACAACACCGTGCGCGCCCTGGCGGAGGGCAAGCTGGATTCCTTCATGGGATTCCGCATCATCCGCACGGAGCAGCTGCCCGTCACCAATGCCGGTGTGCGCTCCTGCCTCGCCTGGGTCAAGAGCCGCGCCGCCTTCGGCATTTGGGACGATTTCAAGGTGCGTATCTCCGTGCGCGACGACTTGGACGAGACCCTGCAGGTGCGCGCCAAGTTTGCATGCGGCGCCACCCGCCTGCAGGAGGCAGGCTTTGTGAAGATTCTCTGCGCAGAATCCTGATCCCGCCACCCGCTGCAACCGCTAACCACGCCGCCCCGCAGGCTTTCCTGTGGGGCGGTTCACTTTTCCGGGGCGCAATCCTCCGCAGCTTCCGCGCAAAGGGGGATGCCTGCGTTGCGGATGTCTTCCAGCAGGGCATCGATGTCGTCCGGGTCCAGGAGATCGCTCCCCAGGCAAAGGGTGGCACCGGGGGTTTGGAGGATGATGCCCTTGTATTCCACGCCGGGTGTTTGCTTGTGTTCCAGGCGCGCGCCGGTGAGCTCCGCCCACCGGATGCGCCGCGTGCCCGCCAGCGTGCGGCGGGTGATGCCTTCTGCATCCACCGTGTAGCGCAGCGCTAGGTAGGAGCCGCCCCACAGCAGGGTGACGATGATGCCGCCCACGGCCGCTATGGCCTGCCAGGGCTCGCTTTGCTGGCGCAGCAGCGCATAGGTGCACGCGCCAAGCACCAGGAGGACGATACCCAGGTAGAAGTGGAAATTGGCACAGCGCAGGGTACGCGGGGTCATTGCTTAGGCGGGGTGGGCACCGTGTCGGTGTAGTCGTTGCCGGGCTTGGGGCGGTATTTCACGTCAATGGGCTTCACGGCACCGCCCCGGTTGTAGTCCTCCACGGCGCGGGAAACGTAGACGGGGAGCCCCACCACGCTGTACTCGTAGAATTTGGCGGCCACGTCATAGGGTGAGCGGATGCAGCCGTGGGAGAGACGCTCGCCCGCCACCACGCGCCCGCCGTGCACGCCCACGCCGTCCAGGGTGAGGCGGTTCCAGTTGGGCATGGAGGAGGGCTGGAAGGTCATGCCCTTGGGCGTGCCGTTCGCCAGGTCCGCGTTGCTGTTTGCCACCTTTCCGCCGCTGCTGATGAATTTGCCGTACCTGTTGGAGTGGTGGTTCTTCTCCTTTTCCAGGATGCGGAAGACGCCGGTGGGGGTCTCGTGCCCGTCCCGCCCGGTGGAGACGGGCCAGTCGTACGCCACCCTGCCGTCAATGTAGAGGCGGGCGCGCTGCTGGGGGATGCAGATGACGAGCTTGGAATTGGCGGCGGAGATGCGGTTGAGCAGGGCGTTGTCCTCGAACACCGCCATGGTGCGCGGGTAGGCGGGCTTGGCTACAAAGTATTCGTAGCTTCCCTTGGGGTAGGGGTTCTTGTAGCCCTCCCTCTTCTTGCCGGGGATGTCCAGCGGGTTGATATCTCCCTTGGGCACTTCCACCACGGCTTCCACCTCTTCCGCCACGTCCTCTGCGGGTTGGGCGGGCTTTGCGGGGGCGGGTTTGGGTTGGGCGGGCTGCTGCACCTGCTGGCAGCAGGCCAGCAGCAGCGCGGAGACCAGCAGGGGAAGGGCCCTCTTCATCTCGTCAATGTTTCGGGATGGTGATGGTGGAGCCGGCCCGCAGGTTGGGCGTGGTCATTTTGTTGGCGCGCATGAGCTGCTGCACAGGCACTCCCGTGCGGCGGGAGATGCCGGAGAGCGTGTCTCCCTGGCGCACGGCGTAGCGGGATGCCGGAACCGTGGCCTTGCGCGGTGCTGTCGCCTTGGCCGCTGCGCCGCTCACGGCGGGGATGCGCAGCACCTGGCCCACGGAGAGCTTGTCCGGGTTTGTGATGTGGTTGGCCGCGGCAATGGCGGCGGTGCTGCTGTGGCGGGCAATGGCAATGCCGCGCAGGGTGTCGCCCGGTTTCACGGTGTACGTGCCGCCCTTGGCTGCCGCCGGAGTGGCCGGGGCGGCAGCCATGGGGGCAGCCGGAGCCGCCGCCGGTGCCGCGGCTGGCGTGTTGACGGCAATGCTGGGGCCGGCAGAGGTTGAGCCCTCCACCATCACTTCATCGTTCTGGGCCTCGTGGATGCGGTCACCCACCCAGCTCATGTCCAGCTTGCCGTTGTTTACATGGCAGGAGCCGAGCAAGAGGACGGATGATGCCAATGCGGTGAGCGGTGCAATCCTTTTCATACCGTGGAATGGTGGTGGTTAGCGCTTCCTGCGGCTGCTCTTCTTCTTTGAGGTTGCCTTTTTGGAGGAGGAAGCCTTGGAGGGGATGGTGAGCTTCTGCCCGGCGCGGATGGTGTCGCCCTTGATGCCGTTGGCGGCCTTCAGCTCGGCCACGGTCACACCCTGGCGCGCGGCGATGGCGGAGAGGGAATCACCCTTCTTCACGGTCACGCTGCCCTTGGCTGCAGTGCCGGTAGAGCCCTTGGAGCCCTTCTTGCCGCCCGTTGCGGGGGCCTTGTAGCCCTTGGGCGTGTAGCGCACCTTGATGATTTGGCCGGGGCGTATCACATCGCCCTTCAGCTTGGAATCCTTGCGGATTTGCTCAACCGTGGTGTTGCTGCGCTTGGCGATGACTGTCAGGTTGTCGCCGGGGCGCACCTTGTAGGTGACCAGCGTGGGCTTGGCGTTGGAGATGCGCCTGGTGGAGGACTTGCCTCCCTTTCCGGCACCGCCCTTGCGGCCGGTGGAGGGACGCGCGGTGGGCCTCGGCGTGGGCTCGACCGGCGTGCCGAGACTGGCCAGCGGATCGTTCTCCACCATCACGTCGTTGCCGTCCTGGGTGGCCGCTTCCGGCTGGTTCTGGGAGGACACCTTGGGCTGGTTCTGGCTGGTGGAGGCCACCGGGCCCTCCGGGATGGCGTAGTTGTTGCGGTCTTCCGTGGTGGCCCCTGCCGACACCTGAACGTCTTCTTCCGAGGCCCAGGGCGGAATCACGCCGGGATCCGTGGCATCGCTCATCATGATTGCCTCCTCCTCGCCGCCGGGATAGGCCACGCTGCTGCTCTGGCAGGAGGCCAGCAGCGCTACCGCGCCGGCTCCCGCAGCCAATGTCAAAAGGGTCTTTTTCATACAGCGGGAAGCCTACCAAATCCTCCCGCGCCTGGCAAGTCAAATGTTGGCGGTTTTGACATATCCCAGTGCCCGTTTCCGCCCGCCTGTTTTTTAGAATATTAGAAAAATTCTTTTTTTGCTGGAACTGCGGGCGGCGATGCGGTACAATGCCCATGCAACATAGCCATTTCATCACCATGAAGGAACTGAAAGGAACAAAGACGGCGGCGAACCTGGCAGCAGCGTTCGCCGGGGAATCCCAGGCCCACACCAAGTACCTGTACTACGCCTCCAAGGCCAAGAAGGACGGATACGTGCAGATAGCGGAGCTCTTTGAGGAGACGGCGCGCAACGAGAAGGAGCACGCCAAGCTGTGGTTCAAGCTGCTGCACGGCGGCATGCCCTCCACGCCGGAGAACCTGCTGGATGCCGCCACTGGCGAAAACTTCGAGTGGACGGATATGTACAAGGGCTTTGCCGAGGTGGCGCGCGAGGAGGGCTTCAATGCCATCGCCGCCCAGTTCGAGGGCGTGGCCGCCATCGAGAAGGCACACGAGGAGCGCTACCGCAAGCTCCTGGCCAATGTGGAGGGAGGCCTTGTCTTCTCCCGCGACGAGGAGCAGATTTGGCAGTGCTCCAACTGCGGCCACATCGTCATTGGCAAGAAGGCCCCGCAGGTGTGCCCCGTGTGTGCCCACCCGCAGGCCTACTTCCGCATTCACGCCGCCAACTATTAATCCCGCGCCGTCCCTATGTGGAGGTCCATGTGGAGAGCCAACAAGTGGGGCATCATTGCGCTGCTCTTCGGCGGGGGCATCCTGTTCGGCATAGACTTGTACCTGCGCCCGCAGGACAAGCAGCTGGCGGACCAGGTGCTCGCGGTGGGCGTGTGCTCGCTGCTCTTCGTGGTGGCGCTCGCAAGCTGGCTTTCCGCGCATAAGGACATGTAGGGATTTGCGATTGACGGATTGTCAATTTCCGAATAGTGCGCGCGCTTTGCGCGCGGAGAAATCGCCAGCCCATCCGGCATGCTGCCGGATGGGCTTTTTAGCGGGCGGTATCCTTCCAAATGGCGGTGGACCAGAAACGGTGTGCCTTCCCTGCGGTGATGCCGCGCATGTTCAGGTAGCGCGTGCGCAGGAGCTCCCGCCCCGTGTGCCCCATTTCCCACTGCAGCTGCTCGGAATTGCCAAAGCGCTTGAAATGGTAGCTGGCGAAGGTGTGGCGCAGGGTGTCCGGAACCCACCGCTCAAAGCCGGCGGCGCGGCGCAGGGCTTTCCAGCGGCGGGTCCAGTTGCGCGGCGCCACGCCGCTTTCCTGCGGCAGCCCTTTGCCGGCTGTGCGCAGGATGAGCGGTAGCGGGGCGCGCAGGGGTACCTGCCGCGCACCACCCGTCTTGGAGTGCGCGGGGTTGATATAGAGCACGCGTTCCGTCAAATCCACGTCCGCCCAGTGCAGGCGCGCCACTTCGTAGGGGCGCACTCCGGCCCAGAGCATGAGCGCCACGGCGGCGGTGCATGCGGCGTGCTCCTGCCGGTGCAGTGTGCGCAGCAGACGCTCCACCTGTGCAATGGTGAGCGCGGCAATGGGGCGCTCCGCGGCCGTGGAGAATTGCAGCCCCGCCACGGGGTTGGAAGCACACCAGTTGTTGCGGCGCGCGTTTTCAAAGAAATTGTGCAGGATGCGGCGCGCCTTCAACCGCGTGGCAGGTGTGGCGAATGTTTGCTCGATGATGGCGTGGCAGCGTTCCGCGCGCATGCTGCACACCTTGGCATCTGCCAGCCCCGGCACCGTCCGCATCATGCGCTGCAGCACGTTCCGGCATTCCGCGCGCGTGCGCGCACGCCGCTCCCGCTTGCCCAGGATATGCAGCTGCACAGCCGCCCGGAAAGTGATGGATGCGTCCGCGCACGCGCGGCTCTGCAGCGCCTCCGCATACAGTGTGGCATCCCGCACCAGGGAGAGCTGGGGCGGCAGGTTCATGCTCTGCCTCTGTTCGCTCAGGCATTTGCCCAGACATACGCATTCCAGCAGGGTCAGCCCTGTCTGCGCCAGCAACGCATCATAGCTTTCCTTCCTGTGCTCTGCGCGCCGCTGCATGGTTGGTGGGTTCCATAGGGTGGCATGCATGATACCGTGCCGCGCGCCCATAGGAGAAAGGCGGAAAAACGGCATTGCAAGAGCCTGTCTGCCAATGCTTGGCAGGCGGAAGGTGCAGTGGGCGCATGGTGTCCTGCCCTACCTGCTGCGCTCATCCGGGAAGGGAGCCCCTTCCACAAACCTCAGCATGCGCTCCTGCTGCTCGCGAATCTCCTCCGGCGTGGGCATGAACGGGTCTTCCTCCTGTGTGTCTCTCCACTTGTCCTCCAGCTGTTTGAGCTGTTCTCTCACAGCGGCGTTGTCTGCATCTGCGGTATACAGCAGGTACGTGCAGAGAGCGGCTGCGGCAAGCAGGGCTGCGGCAAGCGTTGCCATGATGGCGTGGCGGCGCACGGAGGAGCGGGGGCGCCTCGTTTCCGCCAGGTTTGCCAGCCAGGCACCCGCGCTTTCAAAGCGCTCCTCCGGCAGCAGGGAGAGTGCGCGGTCCAGGCTCCGCAGGAAAGGCAGCGGGAATTCCCGCTGCAAGGATTCATCGTCTGCCAGCGGGTGCAGGTTGTCTTCCTCCAGCCGCTGCATGGCCTCCTGCAGCGGCTCTTGCAGCAGCACGCTGCGGAAGGAGGCGGCCAGGGAATACAGGTCGGACCACGCGCCGGCGGTGCCCTGCATGTTCTGCTCCGGCGGGGAATAGGGCGGGGTGAACACCGGTGCGTGGCGGGCGCCTGCCGGCACCGCCGCGCCGAAATCCACCAGGCGCATGCCGCCTGCGGCATCAATGATTAGGTGGGCGGGCTTGATATCCCGGTGCAGCACGCCCTCCCGGTGCAAACTTTGCAGGATGCGCAGCGCGCTTTCCAGCAGGAAGGGCAGCTGCCGCCGCCGCTCTGGGGCTTCTGTCAGCCATTGCGGCAGCGCGGAGCCCTCTGCGTAGTCGGTCACCACATAGGCGGTACCGCCGGATTCGAAAATCTCATGGATGGAGGGAACCTGCGGGTGACGCAGCGCGGCCAGCACCTCCGCTTCCTGGCGGAAATCCGCCAGCGAGCCGGCAAAGGCGCGCTCCAGGCCGGGCAGGGGAACAATCTCCCCCGTTTCCGCATCTCTCCGGCAGATGTCTTGCGGGGCGTGCTCCTTGATGCACACGCGCCGCCCCAGCTGCTTGTCTTGCGCCAGGTACACAAAGGCGAAGCCGCCATGCCCCAGGGTATCCAGCAGGGTATAGATGCCGAAATCAGTTCCGGCGGGCAGGGGGAGCATGGCGCGTCAGCTCGGGCTTATTCCGGGGCCTTGTCCACCGGCAGCACAATTTTGCGGCTGCGGGACACGGTGCCGCTGGTCTTGTCGCCGCCCGCGGCGAGCTCCGTGATGCTTTCGTTGAGGAGAGATGCCACATTCGTGCCTTTCTGCTGTGCCACCTGCACCAGCTGGGCATACGTATCTGCAGACATTTTGATGGAAATGCTGATATCTGGCGACACCACCACCGCGCCCGGAGCCTCGATGGGTTCCGCCGGCATTTGGTTAATGAGTTTCATGATGAGTTGTTGCTTGCGTGGCGGGATGGGTGCCTTGGCCATCCAGTTGCGCACGGTGTTCTCCGAAACGCCGCACTGCTCCGCCAGCCACAGGTAGTCTATCCCGTTCATTTTCAGCCAGGCCTTGATTTGGGCCTTGAAGCGTTCTATCTGGTTCATGTCTGCCATACTGATATCATACACCCGCAACGGACTCTTGTCAAATTCTCATTGGACCAGCAGGCGTATTTCTTGCGAAAGTGTGCAAATATGTTAAAAATAACAAATCAGCCTTGACTTCAAGTACGGAAGCAGTATAATACCCGCAAACGGTATAGGAGTGTCCCTGCGCCGTTTCAAGATTTGGTGCCGCCGGGAAACTGGCTCTTGATGTCGGCAATGTCTGCCCCGCCGGTCAGGAGCGCCCGGCGGCACCATTGAATTGACGATTGACAATTTGACAACTTAGGCGTGCAAGCACGCGTGATACACAAGGCGCATCTGGTGGAACACCAGATGCGCCTCATTCTGTTCCGCGCCGCCAGGCGCGCTCTATTCACAAATTGTCAATTTTCAGCTCTGCTCGGCTTCCGCCTCCAGTTTTTGGCGGAGTTTCTCCGGGAGCTTGACCTGGATGTGGATGTCGCGCAGCTGCACGGCGTCCACGGTGTCGGGGGCCTCGCACATGAGATCCACGGCGCGGTTGTTCTTGGGGAAGGGAATCACCTCGCGAATGGATTCGCACTCGCCGATGAGCATGACCATGCGGTCCAGGCCCAGGGCTATGCCGCCGTGGGGCGGTGCGCCGAAGGAGAATGCGGAGAGCAGGTGGCCGAAACGCTCGTTGATGGTCTTCTCGTCCAGCCCCAGCGCGCGGAACGCGGCGTCCTGGAGGTCGCGCTCATGGATACGCAGGGAACCGCCGCCGAGCTCGTTGCCGTTGAAGATGACGTCGTATGCCTCTGCGCAGAGGTCGGTGGAGATTTCTCCGTTGAGCACCTTGTCCACATGCTCCGGGATGGGGCGTGTGAAGGGGTGGTGGATGGCCACGTAGCGGCCCTCCTCCTTGTCCCAGGCGAACATGGGGAAGTGGGTGACCCAGAAGAGGTCGATGTCGTGGTTGTCCTTGAGCAGCTCCATGAAGTCTGCGCACTGCAGGCGCACGCGGCCCAGGATGGTGCAGCTCTGCTCCCACTCGCCGGCGGCGAAGAAGATGCAGTCGCCGCTCTCAACGTTGAGGCGCTCGCGCAGGGCCTGCAGCTCGGCATCGGAGAGGCGTTTGGTGACGGGGCTCTTCCACTCGTCGCGGTTGTCCACGTCGCGCACCTTGATGAAGGCGAGTCCCTTGGCTCCGGCCTCCAGCGCGGTTTGGGTGAGGGCGTCCACCTGGCCCACGGAGGGGGCGAAGCCCTTGGCGTTGATGGCCTTCACCACGCCGCCGTCCGCCACGGCGCCGCTGAACACGCGGAATTCGCTCTTGGCGAAGATGTCGGAGCAGTCCGTGATCTTCATTTCGAAGCGGCGCTCCGGCTTGTCGGAGCCGTACTGGTCCATGGCGTCGTGCCAGGTCATGCGGGGGAAGGGAGTGACGATGTCGCGCCCCACGGATTCCTTGAACACGCGCTGCAGCATTTCCTCCATCCACTTGTAGATGTCCTCCGGGGTGATGAAGGAGGCCTCCACGTCCACCTGGGTGAACTCCGGCTGGCGGTCGGCGCGCAGGTCCTCGTCGCGGAAGCAGCGGGCAATCTGGAAATACTTTTCAAGGCCGGCCACCATGAGCAGCTGCTTGTACTGCTGGGGGCTTTGGGGAAGGGCGTAGAATTTGCCGGGGCTCACACGGCTGGGCACCAGGTAGTCTCGCGCGCCCTCCGGGGTGGACTTGGAGAGGATGGGCGTCTCCAGCTCCAGGAATCCCTGCTCGTCCAGGTAGTCGCGCACGGTCTTGGTGATGCGGTGGCGCAGCACCATGTTGCGCTGCATCTCCGGGCGGCGCAGGTCCAGGAAGCGGTATTTCAGGCGGATATCCTCGTTCGCCACGCTGCGGTCCAGCTGGAAGGGCAGCACGGCTGCGCGGTTCAGAACCACAAGGCCGTCCGCGTCCACCTCTATCTCGCCCGTGGCCAGGTCCGGGTTGGTGGCGTCAATCTCGTCCGTCTTCAAGCGGGCCACCACCTGGCCGGTTACCTGAATGACGGATTCCACGCGCAGGGCCTCTGCCTGTTTGGCGAGGTCTGCATGGTTTTCCGGGTGGAAGACCACCTGGGTCTTGCCGGCGCGGTCGCGCAGGTCGATGAAAATCACGCCGCCGTGGTCGCGCACGGTGTCCACCCAGCCCACGAGGCGCACGCTCTTGCCCTCGTCGCTCAGGCGGAGTTCATCACAGGAATGGGTACGGTAACTGTTCATGGCATTCGAGATTGGAGGAATGTAGACGTCTCCCGCGCGGCTGCATGCCGCGGGGCGCGCAGAGTATACGCGCGCGTCCCGCAATGTCAAGGGTATTTTTCGAGCTGAACGGAAGTCGCGTAAGCTTCCACTGCGCAATTTGCGTATTGCCGCAGGAAAGCGCACGGTTCAAGAAAGGGCGGCGCCGGAATAATCCGGCACCGCCCTGTCGGGATGGATGGTGTTTTCCCTATGCGTTCTCCGCGGCATCCAGCTTGGCGTTGGCGGAGACTTCGTCCGGGTCCACGGTCATCTTCTTGTGCACGGTGGAGCGGAAGAGTTTCATGATGAACACAAAGGAGCAGGGGATGAAGAAGACGCCCACCGCAGAGGCCACGGTCATGCCGACAACGACCACCACGCCGATGGCGTTGCGGGAGAGCGCGCCGGAGCCTTCCGCCAGCAGCAGGGGCACGCAGCCCAGGATGAAGGCGAAGGAGGTCATCAGGATGGGGCGCAGGCGCTGGCGGGCGGCAATGATGGCCGCCTCCACAAGCTCCTTGCCCTTCTCCATCTGCAGGATGGCGAACTCCACGATGAGGATGGCGTTCTTGGCCGCCAGGCCCACCAGCATCACCAGGCCTATCTGTGCGTACAGGTTCATGTCTATGCCGAAGAGCCACAGGCCCAGGAATGCGCCGAGCACGGCAACGGGCACGGAGAGGAAGATGGAGAGCGGCAGGGTCCACTTCTCATACAGGGCGGCCATGATGAGGAAGGCGAAGATTCCGGAGAGGGTGAAGATGCCCCCCAGCCCCATGCCTTCCGCCACCTTCTGCTGCTGGTAGCTCATATCCACGAAGGACATGCCGAACTTGGTCACGTCCAGCGTATCGCGGAACACGCGCTGCGCGGCGTCCATGGCCTGCTGGCTGGAGTAGCCGGGTGCGGGGCGCAGGCTGATCTTGCCAGCGTTGTAGGTGTTGTTGTGGAGCACGAATTCGGTGCCGTTGGTGTCCTTGACGGTGACGAGCGTGCTCATGGGCACGGGCTTGCCTTCCCGGTTGTTGATGTGGAAGTTTGCGATTTGGTCCGTGTTGAGGCGGTCTGCTCCGGAGGCCTGCACGTACACCTGCCACTGCTGGCCGAACTGGGTGTAGTAGTTGATGAAGGCGGAGCCGTTGAAGCTTTGCAGCATGGCGTTGAGCTGCCCGTAGTCCACGCCCTGCGCCAGGCACTTGTCGCGGTCCACGGTTACGGATTTCTGCGGCACGGCGGGCATCATCATGTCGGACGCCCCCACAATGGCGGGGTCCGCGTTCAGGGCGCTCTCCAGACGCACCACCTGCTCGTAGAGGGCCTGCACGCCCAGGCCGGTGCGGTCCTCCACCACAAAGGAGATATCATCCCCCGTGCCCACGCCGGGAATGGCGGGCGGGCAGGCGGCAAAGCACATGCCGTCCACGCCGGACATGGCGAGCCTTGCGTTCAGGTCGGCGCACACCTCTGCGGCGGTGGCGTGGTGGCCGTCAATCTCGGGGCGGTCTTTCATCTCCTTGAGGACAATGAAGAAGGAGGCGGCATTGGCGGATTGCACGCCGCTGGCGATGTTGGTTCCCAGAATGGTGACGAAATTTTTCACGGCGGGGGTATCGTTGAGCACGCGCTCCACGGTGGTGGCCTGGTCTGCCAGGCGCTGCATGGAGACGCGGGGTGTCATGATGAGGCCGGAGATGAGGAATCCCTGGTCCTCCGTGGGCAGGAACCCGCCGGGCACCTGCTTGGAAACCGGGATGATGGCACAGCAGACAACGGCCAGCAGCGGGATGGAGATGCACAGGCGGCGGCACAGGAAGCCGCAGCACCTGGCAAAGTGCTCCGCCACGGCGTCATAGCACCGGTTGAACAGGTTGTAGAACGGCTGCAGCAGGGATTTCCCGCCGCTCTTGCGCTTGAGCAGCAGCGCGGCCAGGGCCGGGGAGAGCGTGAGCGCGTTGAACGCGGAGATGCCCATGGACACGGCAATGGTGACCGCGAACTGCTGGAACAGCGTGCCCGTGATGCCCGGCAGCAGCACGGATGGTAGGAACACCGCCGCCAGCACCAGGGCAATGGCAACCACCGGGCCGCTCACTTCCCGCATGGCCGCGTACGTGGCCTCCCGCGGGTTCATGCCGGATTCAATGTGCGCTTCCACGGCCTCCACCACCACAATGGCATCATCCACCACCAGGCCGATGGCCAGCACCATGCCCAGCAGGCACACCGTGTTGAGAGAGAAGCCCAGCAGCGGGAAGAAGCAGAACGTGGTGACCAGCGATACCGGCACGGCCAGCAGCGGGATGAGCGTGGCGCGGAAGCCCTGCAGGAACAGGAACACCACAATGGCCACCAGGATGAGCGCCTCCACCAGCGTGTCCCCGATTTCCGTGATGGATTCGCGCACGGACACGGTGGTGTCCAGCGTGATCTCGCCGGCCAGCCCCTCCGGCATGTTCTGCTCCATCTCCGCGAAAAGCTTCTTGAGGTTGTCCACGGTCTCGATGGCGTTGGAGCCGGCGGCCTGGTAGATGGCGATGGCGGAACACTCCCCGCCGCGCAGGCGGGAGGCCAGGACGTAGTTTTCCGCGCCCAGCTCAATCTTGGCGATATCCTTGAGGCGCACAATCTCCGAGCCCCGCGTCTGCACGGAGATTTCACCGAATTCCTCCACGGAGGCCATGCGGCCCTTGTTGCGGATGGTGTAGGTGAATTCCTGGCCGTCCGGCATGGGTTCCGCGCCCACGGCGCCGCCTGGGTTGATGGTGTTCTGGGCGGCTATGGCGGAGTTCACTTCCAGCACGGAGATGTTCTTCTGTGCCATCTTCTGGGTATCCAGCCAGATGCGCACGGCAAACTTGGCGCTGAAGACGGTAACGTTGCCCACGCCCTGCACGCGCTTGATGGCGTTCACCATGTTCAGGTAGGCGTAGCCGGTCATGCTGGTGCGGTCGAAAAGCTTGTTGGGGGAGTACAGGGTGTAGATGACGATGGGCAGGCCGGCCTGCTGCTCGATGACCACGCCCATCTGGGAGACCTCTTTGGGCAGGGATGAGGTGGCCTGGCTGTAGCGCATGTAGGTGAGCTGCTGGCAGGTGTTGGCGTTGCGCCCCGGCTCGTAGATGACGCTCAGCGTGCAGCCGCCGTTGTTGGCGGAGGTGGAGGAGAGGTAGTCCAGCCCCTCCACGCCGGAGATTTCCTGCTCAATGGGCGTGGCCACGGATTCCGCCACCTCCGTGGCGTTCGCCCCGGGGTAGTTGGCGGAGAGGGAGATGGTGACGGGCGCTATGTCCGGGTACTGCGCAATGGGCAGGCCCAGGATGCAGATGATGCCCAGCAGGGTGGTCACAATGGAGATGACCGCTGCAATGGTGGGGTGCTTGATGAAATACGGTGACATGGTGTGTGGAAGGGGTGGCGTTTATTCTGCGGTGGCGGGTGCGGGCTCGGTGGTGGCCGTGTCCGGGATGTCCTGCGCGGGCTGCGCGGTTACGGAGGGGGTGACGGTGCGCGGCGGGGTGTAGGCGAAGGGCACGGGGGTGAGCGTGTTGGCATCCGCCCCGGCGGCCATGTTGGCCTTGGCGCACATGGCGGCCTGCCGGGTGCCCTCCACCACCACGTTCACCTGCTCGCCCTTCTTGTAGCCCATCTCGTGGAGCAGCAGCTCCATGGCGTTCGTGTAGCCGCGGGCGTGCGCCACCAGTTCTATTTCATCCTTGGCATCGGCGCGTTGCAGCACGAAATCCCGGTGGCTCAGGCAGCCGCTTTCCGCATATGCGGAGTCAAACTTTTCCGGGGTGGGCTCCTGGCCGTACTTGAGCGCAAGCTCCCTCCAGTCCTTCACCTCCTCGGATTGCAGCAGCAGGGCGCCCAGGTTGTCCGCATTGGCGGCCGCCATGAGCAGGGCGCCCAGCACCGCATGGTCCGGTTCCACCACCTGCATGGGCTGCAGCACTTCTCGGCCGGTGCCGTCCTTCACGCGGATGTTGACAATGTTGCGCAGCACCACGGGCATCATGCAGGGGGCGTTGTTCTTCTGGAGCACCAGCAGGTACGTGCTGTCCCCCACGCAGAGCGGGGCGCGCGCGGGCACCAGCCAGGCTCCCTTGATACGCTCCTGCACGGCGCGCACGGTGACCGGCATGCCGCTGCGCAGCATGGCATCCGGGTTCTCCACCTCGCCGATGACCTGCAGGGTGCCGGTGTCCTGGTTGAGCTGGTTGTCGATTCCGGTGGCCACGCCCTTGTAGGGGTGGACCACGCCGTCCTCCAGGATGACGTCGAAGGTGATGTCTCCCGCGTCATCGTTCGGGTGCTTCATGATTTTGCGCAGACCGCGCAGGGCGTGGGAGCCGCTCACGTTGAAGCGCACTTCCATGGGGTTGGTGGAGGTGAGCACGGCCAGGGGCTTGGCGGTGGCCGGGGAGACCATGCTTCCGGTGTCACCCATGCCAAAGCTGATGCGGCCGTCGAACGGCGCGGTGATGGTGGTGTACCCCAGGTCTATTTCCGCGATATGGAGCGCGGCCTGCGCCTGGGCTATGTCCGCCTCCGCGCTGGTGACGGCGGCTTCCGCGGCGGCCACGGCCAGCTCGGCATCCGTCACGGTTTTCTCGGAGATGGCTCCCGGCGTGGTCTTCTGCATGGCGTGGTAGCGGTCCGCATCATCCCTGGCCATGGCGAGCGCGGCTTCCGCGCGGGCCTTGCCGGCTTGCGCCGCTGCCAGGGTGGCCTTGGCTTCCTCCACCGCTATCTCGAAGTCGCGCGCCTCGATTTGGAGAAGCTTGTCGCCTTTCTTCACCAGGCTTCCGGCCTTGATGGTGTCTCCCTCCAGGATGCCGGAGATGTTGGGGCGCAGCTCCGCCTCGTCGCGGCCCTGGATGGTGCCGTACCATTCCTCGTTGATGTCCACATCGCAGCGCACGAGGGGGGCCACTTTCACGGGGAAGGGGGGCAGGGTGGCTTCCGCGGGTTGCTGTCTGTCGGATGGGCGCAGGGATGCCGCGGCCTGGCGCATTTCCGGGGTGATGACGGGTTTGAAGCTGCGTGGCGCGGTCTTGAGCGCGGTGGGCGCGGCATCCTGGGCGCGGCGGCTGTTGGCGGCGGATACGGCAACGGCGCGCACGCCGTTGAGCGGGTCTGCCACCACGGGTGCGTCCGCGGGGTTGTCATAGCCTATTTCCTTCAGGGATTCCGCCAGGGGTTTGTGCACCCCGGCCACGGCCACGAGCTTCTGGGTGGAGGTGTAGCCGTCCTCTTCTTGCACGCACACGCTGTATTCGCCGTCCCTGCGCACGGGGATGAGGTGCGGCACGCCCTGCCTGTCCACCGCCAGCACAAAGGTGTTGAGCATTTGGGAGACCACGGCGTCCTGCGGCACCAGCAGCACCTCACGTTCGGTTATGGGCATGCGCACGCGCACGGTCATGCCCGGGCGCAGCTCCAGTTCGGAGTTGTCCACATCGCCCTCCACCTTGACCATGCCGTTCTCCCCGATGGCGTTGTTGATGGCGTGGATCTTGCCGGGGTGGCGGTACACGGAGCCGTCCTCCAGGATGATTTGGAATTTGGCGAGTTTGGAGAAATCCGCCTCAGCCAGTTTGTACTCGTGAAAGAGGCGCACCAGGCGCTCGCTGTTGAAGAAGAACACCACGTTGAGCGGGGTGGCGTTGCTCATGGAGGCCAGTTCTGTTTCCGGCCCCACGGTATCGCCCGCGGAGGCGGCGGGGGAGCCGATCAGCCCATCCTTGGGCGCGCGGATGACGGTGCGCTCAAGGTCGAGTTCCGCCTGCTTCACGGCGGCGCGGTTGAAATCCACCTGCGCCTCCGCCCTCTTCACGGCGGCCTCCGCCGCCTGCAGCGCGTGGCGGGATTCCTCCAGCTCGCGCTTGGAGATGGCGCCGGAGGGGCTCAGCTTCTCGTTGCGCTCGAAATCCTTCCGGCAGCGCAGCTCATCTGCCTGGCCCGTGACCACGGCGGCCTCCGCCACCTTCAGGTTGGCCTGCGCCCGCTCCAGGTTGGCCTGGAAGGTTGCGGGGTCTATGCGGAAAAGCACGTCTCCCTTCTTCACCAGGGCTCCCTTTTCGTATTCGTAGCCCAGCAGCGTGCCCTTCACGCGCGGGTGGATATGCACAGTGCCGTCTCCCGCCAGCGTGCTGAACCAGTCTTCCGTGTCCATCACCTTGTGCGGCATGATGCGGAACACGGTGATGGCGGTTGCCTCTTGTTCGGCAGCCGGGGCGGCGGCATCCGCCGCGCGGTCGCAGGAGCCCAGCAGCCCGGCGGCCAGTGCCAGGGCTATGATTGCATGTGCAGTGTGTCTCATGGTGGTGAAGGGGGGGATTGCGCGTGCGCGCACGCTGTGGCCATGTTACCACCATTCCCTGCCGCTTGCAACAAAAAGGCGCACCCGCATGGGTGCGCCCGGTTGAAAGTTGGAGAGAGAGTTTCGGGAAGGGGTGGCTTACAGCTCGTCGTCCTCGTCGGCGGAGAAATCGGCGTCATCGCTGTCCTCGCTGTCGGCGGAGGAAGAGCTGTCCTCCTCCTCGTCCAGGGAGGCGTTCTGCTCTTCCATGGCAGCCTGTGCGGCGGCCTGCTTGCGTTCCTCCGCAGCCTTTACGGAGGCCTCCTCCTGCTCGCGCAGCTTTTGCTCGTGGGCGCTGTTGTCGGTGGATACCGGCTTGGATACCAGGTAGCGGTCCTCCAGCAGCCCGCGGTTGCGGCGGGCCTCCAGGCGCGCGTTGTCATACCCGGCATCGGCCAAGGCTTCCATGATGGCGCCGCCAATGGCCTGGCGGTTCTTGCCCTCGCACACGTACAGGCGGTAGGAGCCGCGGTAGGGCAGGTCCCAGGCGGCTACGCCGTCACGCGGCACCAGGATGCCCACCAGGTTGCCCTGCCCATCAGAGCAGATGCCCCACACGCGCTGCAGGCGGGAGCCCGGCTGGTACATGGCAATGAAGTACTGCGGGTACACGTAGGAGAAGTTCTTCACGGTGGACTGGCGCAGCCACATCTCGATGGCGCGGGCGGTCTCGGCGGGCAGGGGGCCTGCCTCCGTGCAGTTGCGCACCTTCGGGGAGTGCGTGTCGTTGTAGCTGAACACCGCTACGTTGCACGCCTTCTGGAACTCCGTTGCCACCGCCTGCGGTGCGCGTGCGTTGGAGCAGGAGGGAAGAAGAGAGATGGCTGCCACTCCGCATGCCAGCGCCAGGTGCCTGATAAGGGAAAAGTGTTTCATATCGTTAGGTTTCCCTATTCTAGGCACGTTTCCCGCCGAAAGACAAGCAAAAAAGTGCGCCCCCGCAAAAAAATCTTCTTGAGCGAAAGGCGGGGCAAATCTGCGCCATGCGTTAGAAATTGCTTGACGCGTGCGCGTGCATGAGGCAGAATGGCGCGGTATGAAGACTTTTCATGACATGAATGTGCGCCGTGCCCTCGGCCTTGCCGCCGCGGGCGTGATATCCCTGGCCTGCCTCTCCTCCTGCGGTGATGACGGCCCCAAGGACCAGAGCCAGGCTCCGGCCCCGGCGCAGCAGGGTGCCGCCCCCGCGGAGTCCAACGCCCAGACGCTGCAGCAGAGCCGTGATGCCCTGTTCAACGCCGCCGTGTACGATTTGGTGACCACCATCAGCGACAACGCCCAGTTCCCGGTGTTCAACACGAAGGCCCGTGACTTTGTGGAGCTGCTGGACAAGTACTGCGCGGATCTGCGTGCCAACTCCAAGGACCAGCGTGAGCGCGTGCGCGCCACCCATGCCCTGGCCAAGGTGCTGCGCAACGTGGGCGGCGCCTACCCGCGCGCGGAGGTCGCCTACCGCGATGCCCTGCAAGAGTGCCAGGCGCTGCCTGCGGATGAGCTCGCCGCGGCAGAGGGCCAGCACACCCTCAGCGCCATCAACAGCGGCATCGCCTCCTGCCTGCTCATGCAGGGCAACAACGCGGAGGCCCTGAAGTACTACCAGGAGGCCCTCAAGATTGACAAGGCCCTCTTTGACGCCGTGGACATGAAGGAGGGAGAGACCATCAGCGGCAGGGAGGCCATCACCGCGCTTTCCGCAGCCGTGGTGGAGGTGGTGAATTCCTACCGCTGCCTGGGGGATTGCCAGCTCATCGCCGATGACCCGGAGGAAGCCATGGACACCTACAAGAAGGGTGTGGAAATTGCCGCCAAGTACCAGGGCCAGCCCACCGTGGATATGGCCATCTGCTTCTCCAAGATCTACACCTCATACGGCAACCTGGAGCAGAAGAACGGCGATGCCCAGAAGGCGCGTCAGGCTTGGGCCGTTGCCGCACAGCTCTGCACCGCCGCCAACAACGGCACCGCGGACCTCCTGCAGAAGCTGGAGACCAAGCGCAACTACGATACGCTGATTGAGGTGCTCAAGGCCACGCAGCCTGCCGAGCAGCCGGCGGAGGAAGCCCCCGCCGCCCAGTAACGGATTGATTGCCCGCGCGCCGTGGCCCGGTTCCTGATATCCCCCGCCGCGCTGGAGCGCAATGCGCGCATCCTGCGCCAGGTGGGGGATGCCGCCGGGGCGCGCATGCTGGTGGCGCTCAAGGCGTTTGCCTGCACCGCCGCGCTGCAGGCGCTGCGCCCGTATGCCCACGGCTCCTGCGCGAGCGGCCTGTACGAGGCGCGCCTGGCGCGCAGCCTGGGCGGTGAGGTGGCGGTATTCTCCCCCGCCTACCAAGAGGAGGAGCTGCGCGAGCTGCTGGACTTCGCCGCGCACATCGATTTCAACAGCGTGCCCCAGTGGCTGCGCTTCCGCTCCCTCTGCCTGGAGCACCCGCGCGCCAAGGCCGGGGAGGTGCTTTTCGGCCTGCGCATCAACCCCTGCCACTCCACCGGCCACACCCCGCTGTACGATCCCTGCGTGCCCGGCTCCCGCCTGGGCATTCCCCCGCAGGAGCTGGAACAGGCCGGGGCGGATGCCCTGCGCGGCATTTCCGGCCTGCACTTCCACACCCTCTGCGAGCAGGGCGCGCAGGAGCTGGTGGATACCTTCCGCGCATTTGAAAAATCATGCGGGCACCTGCTGCGCGGCGGCTCCCTGCGCTACCTGAACCTGGGCGGCGGCCACTGGATCACCAAGCCGTTCTACGACCGCCCCGCGCTCATCTCCCTGCTGCGCGAAATCCGCGCCGCCTACGGCCTGCAAGTGTACCTGGAGCCGGGGGAGGCCTGGGCCATCCACACTGGCGTCCTGCGTGCACGCGTGCTGGATGTGTTCGAGAGCCTGGGATACCGCCACGCCATCCTGGATGCCAGCGCCAGCGCCCACATGCCGGATGTGCTGGAAATGCCCTACCGCCCGGATGTCTTCGCCGTGCATGCCGGGCAGGGCACCGCCGGGGCGCCGCAGCCCGCCGTCTGCCTGCAGGGTGAAACCTATGCCCTGGCCGGCTCCGCCGGGGAAAAGCCGCACACCTACCGCCTGGGCGGCCCCACCTGCCTGGCCGGGGATGTGCTCGGCGACTACTCGTTCGATGCCCCCCTGCATGCCGGGGATGTGCTGGTGCTGGACGACATGGCGCACTACACCATGGTGAAAACCACCCATTTCAACGGTGTTCCCCACCCGGACATCTGTCTCCTGCGCGCGGACGGCTCCATCGATTGCGTGCGCCGGTTCTGCTATGACGACTACGCCGGGCGGCTGGGTTGATGCCGCTTTTTTTGCTAATTTTGGCAAAATTTGCAAAAAAAGCCTTGACGCGCCCGCAAAGTTTGCTATAGTTTGCGCACCGCAATTGCGGTTCCTTCGGGATGCGCCGGTAGCTCAATTGGATAGAGCATCTGACTACGGATCAGAAGGTTCGGGGTTCGAATCCCTGCCGGCGTGCTACACCTGCCAAGCCCTATGACACCGCCGCAACTGTCACCAGGTTGCCTGCCGCGTCCTCTTGGGCCGGGCATGTGCACATACACGGGGGCGTCTTTGGTTTCGACTGAACACTCGAGATGCCGGCTGCATGTGGAGGTTGAACGGCTGGCCTCCTTAAAAGCCGCTCAAAACATTAAGTGCCTATTCCAATAACGAATACGCCATGGCTGCGTAACACACGCAACCGGATCCAAGCCCCGACGCCTACTAGGGGTGCGGATCTCAGCTCAGTAGGCTGCCCTCCGGCGGGGACACCGCGCCGGTGGCGACACCCACAGGTGTCTGGCTTGGTGCAAGGCTGACGCAGAGCGGAGCACCGGTGAGAGCAGCAATCTGCGTCTGAACATGGAGATGCTTGCATCAACGGTGTCCAGGACAGGGGTTCGACCCCCCTCGCCTCCATTCCAGCGCAACCGCCCGCCCCGCCACGGGGCCCGGCGGTTGTTGCGTTTCCGGGTGCCTAGTACCGCTTCTTGCGGATATCCCGGCGCGCCCCGGTGGCGTCTTCCAGCCATTTCTGCACCGCGGCCTTGTCCTGGATTTCCAGCAGGTAGATGAGGTGGTGCAGGTCTGCCACGCAATCCTGCAGCGTGGCGCGGATGGCGGAATCGTTTTCCCAAAGGATGTCCGCCCACATGGCAGCCGGGCCGGAGCACACGCGCGTGGTGTCGCGGAATCCGCTGGCGGCCAGGCGCTGCAGGTTGGCGCGCGGCACCTCTCCCGCCACGGCGGTGCGGGCGCAGAGCCCCGCCAGAATGTGCGGCACGTGGGAGATGCGCGCCACGGCCTGGTCGTGGTGCACGGGTTCCAGGCGGTAGGTGCTGCAGCCAATGCCCTGCCAGAAGGATTCCAGCCGCGCCACCTGCTCAGTGCTTGCGCCGTGCGGGTTGGTGATAGCCACGGTGGCGCCCAGCAGCAGGTCCTCCTGCGCGTTCTCAATGCCCGTGAACTCCGTTCCCGCCATGGGGTGGGAGCCGATGAAGCAGTGGCCGCGCTCCGCGAGCCACGCCCCCGTGGTGCGGTGCACATAGGCCTTCACGGAGCCGATGTCCGTGACGATGGTGTCGCTGCCGAGCGCGGGGAGCATGCGCTCCGCGAGCTCCTGGAAGGCGGCGATGGGCGTGGCGAGGATGACGAGCTGCGCGCCGCGCACGGCCTCCTGCAAATCCGTGTAGGTGTGTTGGGAGAATCCGTGTTCCCGCGCGTACTGCAGGGTTTCCTCACGCCGTGCCCAGATGCGCACGGTTGTTTCAGGCAGCGCGTCGCGCGCCGCCAGGGCAATGGAGCCGCCCAGCAATCCGCAGCCCAAGAGTGTAACAGTCGTGACAGCCATTCGCTAATCCCAAATAGTACCTAGTACATAGTACCTAGTAAATCCTTGGTGCTTTATGGCACGTAGAAGTGGTAATCCGTGCCGCGCACTTTCAGCTCCTTGCCGCTGGGGAAGGGATTGCCGTTCTTGTCGATGATGCGGATGGTCTTGCTGGGATCCAGCGGGTTGTACACGCGTGTGGGGTCGCCCTCCACGCGCATGGCGGTGGGAATGTGGCCGCCCTTGTTGGTGATCTTCTTGGGGGCTTCCGTCGTGATGGCGGGAGGCGGTGTCACGCCGCTATCCGGCGTGGTGATGCCGCTGGAAGCGGGCGCGGGCTTGGGTTCCGGCGCCGTCACGGGAGCCGGGGCGGGGGTGGGTTCGGGAGTCGTCACCACAGGAGCGGGTGCGGGCTTCGGTTCCACCGGTGCAATCGGCTGGGTCAGGTCGAGCGGCTTCGTGGTGTCCGCCACGGGAGCGGGAGCCGGCGTGGCGGGTTTCTGCACCGCCGGCGCGGTGGGCGCGGGGGCGGTCGCGGGCGTGGTCGGCGCCGCGGTGGGCGCGGCAACGGGTGCCGGAGCGGGCTGCACATCGCGGTGCGCGTACTGGGCGGCGTTGTACGGCATGTCGGGCACGCCGGGCGTGACGCGCACGCAGGAGCACAGGGTGATTCCCATCAAAGCTGTTGCACAGAAAAAGGATGTTTTCATGGCGGAACTGGCTTGTAGCTACCTGACAATGTACGCGTTTCCACGCGGATGTCAATGCCAAATCGCGTGCACGCGCGGGTGTGCACAAATCCCAAATTCTAAATTTTAAATTCTAAATCCTAAATGGACTCACGCACTGGGTAATCTCAACACAAAATCTTCTCTGCCGCCTTCACCTGCTCCGCGGTGGGTGTGGGCACGCCGTCCAGCGGGTAGGGGATGCCCAACTGCTCCCACTTGGCGGTGGCCAGGGTGTGGTAGGGAAGGATTTCCACGCGCTCCACGGTTTTCAGGGAATCGATGAATTCCCGGCAGCGCTGCAGCTCCGCGGGGTCGTCTGATATGCCGGGCACGAGCACGCGGCGTATCCACATGGGTTTGCCGTGGTCGGAGAGCCAGCGCGCCATCTCCAGGATGTTGGCGTTGTCGCGCCCGGTGAGCTCGCGGTGTGCCTCCGCGTCCATGTGCTTGAGATCCAGCATCACCAGGTCCGTGTACTCCATGAGCCTGCAGAAGGAGGCATAGAAGGGCTCCTCTGTGGTGAAGGGGTTGCCGGCGGTGTCCAGCGTGGTGTGCACGCCCTTTTCCTTGGCGAGTCGGAAGAGCTCCGCCACGAAATCCACCTGCACGAGGGGTTCCCCGCCGCTGACGGTGATGCCGCCGTTCTTGCCCCAGTAGTTGCGGTAGCGGTAGGCGCGGTTGAAGAGGTCCTGCGCGGACCACTCCTCCGCGTCGCCGTCCAGCTTCCAGGTTTCCGGGTTGTGGCAGAACTTGCAGCGCATGCGGCAGCCCTGGGTGAAGGCGACGAAGCGCACGCCCGGCCCGTCCACCAGGCCGAAGGTTTCCAGCTTGCTGATGCGGCCCTTGATATCCGGCATGTGGTATAGAGACAATGCGGGCGCAGGTGCGGAAATCCACGCCTGCGCCCGCGGGTTGGGGTTAGAGCGTCTTGTGGCAGGTGCGCGCGATCACGTCGTCCTGCTGCTTCTTGGTGAGGTCGATGAACTTCACGGCGTATCCGGAAACGCGGATGGTGAAGTTGGCGTACTCCTCCTTCTCCGGGTGGGCCTGGGCGTCCAGCAGCTTCTCCACGCCGAACACGTTCACGTTCAGGTGGTGCGCACCCTGGCTGAAGTAGCCGTCCATCACCTGCACCAGGTTGGTCACGCGCTCGTCCTCCGTGTGGCCCAGGGCATCCGGGTTGATGGTCTGGGTGTTGGAGATGCCGTCGAGCGACCAGTGGTACGGAATCTTGGCCACGCTGTTGAGGGAGGCCAGCAGACCGTTCTGCTCCGCGCCGTAGGAGGGGGAGGCGCCGGGGGAGAACGGCGTCCAGGCGGGGCGTCCGTTCGGCATGGCGCCGGTGGCCTCGCCGTACACCACGTTGGAGGTGATGGTGAGGATGGAGGTGGTGGCGGTGCTGTTGCGGTAGGTGTGGCGGCGGCGCACCTTCTCCACGAAGGTCTTGAGCAGCCACACGCCGATTTCGTCCGCGCGGTCGTCGTCGTTGCCGTACTTCGGGAAGTCGCCCTCCACCTCGAACCCGGTGGTGATGCCCTCCGCGTCGCGCAGGATCTTCACCTTGGCGTACTTGATGGCGCTCAGGGAGTCGATGACGTGGGAGAAGCCGGCGATGCCGGTGGCGAAGGTGCGGCGCACGTCGGTGTCGATGAGCGCCATCTCCGCGGCCTCGTAGTAGTACTTGTCGTGCATGTAGTGAATGAGGTTGAGCACATTCACGTAGATGTCGGCAATCCAGTCCAGCCAGAAGTCGTACTTCTGCATCACCTCGTCAAAATCGGCGTACTCGCTGGTGATGGGCTCGGTCTTGGGCCCGCACTGGATGCGGTGCTTCTCGTCGAACCCGCCGTTGAAGGCGTAGAGCAGGGCCTTGCCCAGGTTGGCGCGCGCGCCGAAGAACTGAATCTCCTTGCCGGTCTGCGTGGCGGACACGCAGCAGCAGATGGAGTAGTCGTCGCCCCACACGGGCTTCATCACGTCGTCGTTCTCGTACTGGATGGAGCTGGTGGCCACGGAGACCTTGGCGGCGTAGCGCTTGAAGCTCTCGTTGAGGCGCGGGGAGTAGAGCACGGTCAGGTTCGGTTCCGGGGAGGGCCCCATGTTCTCCAGGGTGTGCAGGAAGCGGAAGTCCGTCTTGGTGACCATGCTGCGGCCGTCCAGCCCGGTGCCGCCCACTTCCAGCGTGGCCCAGGTGGGGTCACCGGAGAAGAGCTCGTTGTAGGACGGGATGCGGGCGAATTTGACCATGCGGAACTTCATGACCATGTGGTCGATGATTTCCTGCGCCTGTTCCTCGGTGAGGGTGCCGTTCTCCAAATCGCGTGTGAAGTAGATGTCCAGGAAGGTGGAGATGCGGCCCACGCTCATGGCGGCGCCGTTCTGGGTCTTCACGGCGGCCAGGTAGCCGAAGTAGAGCCACTGGCAGGCCTCGTGCGCGTTCTTGGCGGGCTGCGAGATGTCGTACCCGTAGGCCTGCGCCATCTGCTTCATCTCGTTGAGCGCCTTGATCTGCATGGAGATCTCCTGGCGCTGGCGGATGACGTCGTCGTACATGTTGCCGCAGCCGCAGTTGAGCAGGTCCTCCTGCTTGGCGGCAATCAGGTAGTCGATGCCGTACAGGGCCACGCGGCGGTAGTCGCCCACGATACGGCCGCGGCCGTAGGTGTCCGGCAGGCCGGTGACGATGTGGGTCTTGCGGGCGAGGCGCATTTCCGGGGTGTAGGCGGCGAACACGGCGTCATTGTGCGTGGTGGTGTACTCTGTGAAGATGCGCTTGAGCTCCGGGTTCACGGTGTAGCCGTAGTTCTCCGCGGCCTGCACGGCCATCTTGATGCCGCCGAACGGCATGAACGCGCGCTTGAGCGGCTTGTCCGTCTGCAGGCCCACAACCTTCTCCAGGTCCTTCATCGATTCGTCGATGTAGCCGGGGCCGTAGGAGGTGAGGGTGCTCACCACCTCCGTCTCGCAGTCCAGCACGCCGCCCTTGGCGCGCTCTTCCTTCTGCAGCTTCTGCAGGGCGCCCCACAGCTTGTCCGTGGCTTCCGTGGGGCCGGCCAGGAACGATTCGTCGCCGTCGTAGTTCTTGTAGTTCTTCTGGATGAAGTCGCGCACGTTCACTTCCTCTTTCCAGATGCGGCCCTCGAAGCCGTTCCACTGCTCGTAATGCGGTATGTCTTTTAGTTTCATTGCAATAGTTTTTTGTTGAATTCTTGAGACATGGCGGCGCAAGCGTGCATGCCATCCGGCAGCGGAAGCGCAGCGAACCCCGCGGGCGGGGCCTGTCCTTAACTCACCAAGCATTCTAACACTGCGGGCGCGCGGCGGTCAAGCTCAAATCATCCCGTTGACAAAATTTTGGAATTATTCCACTCTTTTCTTGAATAACCGGTATGGCGCGTTCAAATTTCCTCCCACGGGGAGCCGGTGCGGGAGGCGTAGAGCGGGTGAGCCCAGAGGCGGCGCGCCATGATTCCCGGGGAGGCGATGCCCAGCAGGAAGCGGCGGCGCTGCGCGGGGCGGTCGAATTCCGGCATTTCCTCCGCCGTGGTGGTGGCGGTGGGGCAGGGGGGCGCGGGCTCCTGCGGCGGCAGGGATGGCACGCGGTGCAGGCATGCGGAGCAGTGGCCGCAGGGCGGCATGGCTTCGTCTGAAAAGTACTGTTGCAGCGAATCGTTGATGCATGCGGGCGCGGTGAGCATGTGCAGCAGGGTGGCCAGCCGCTCCAGGTCGGCTTCCCGGCGGCGCGCGTAGGATGCGGAGAGCTCTGCGGCCACGCTGCGGGCATCTGCCGCGCCGGAGGCGCGCAGGCACACGGCTTGCTGGCGCAGGGTGAGCTTCCATTCGCCGGCGGCCTCGCACTCGCGCAGCTGGTCCATGGCTTCCGCGTAGCTGCATTGCCAGGCATCGGCGGCATCCTCCACCTCACCCTCTCGGTGCGCGTCCAGCCATTGCAGCCGCGCGGTTTCCGCGGCATCGCGGCCGTCCAGGATGGTGGCCAGGGGGAAGAGGGGTTTCACCTTGTAGTATTTGCAGCCGTAGGATTCCATCTCCACGGCGTGCAGATCCTCCAGGCGCTGCTGGATGCGCATGGGCACGTCCTCCGGCACATCGCAGGAGGTGGTGAGCTCCCAGAAGGACACCACCCTGCGCGCGGTGGGAAGCATCCAGCGCGCGCTGCGCAGCACGCCCTCCGCATCCGGCTCTGCGGCGCGTATGCGGTTGCGGGCATCCAGTATGTCTGCCGCGTTGAGCAGCACCAGGCTGGTGCAGGGGGCGCCGTCGCGCCCGGCGCGGCCGCTTTCCTGCAGATAGGCCTCCGGGGAGCCGGGCACGCAGTAGTGCACCACGGAGCGCACATCCGGCTTGTCCACCCCCATGCCGAAGGCAATGGTGGCGGTGAGCACCTGCAGCTTGTTGTCCAGGAAGTCGTCTTGCAGTTGTTCGCGCAGCTCTGCGGGTTGTCCGGCGTGGTATCCTGCAGCGCGGAACCCCTGTTCCGCCAGGCGCGCGGCCAGGGCCTCCGTTTCCTTGCGGGCGCGGCAGTAGACGATGGCGGGGAGGTGTGCGCCGTTGTCGGATTGCAGGAAATCCACCAGCGCGGTGAAGCGGTCTGCCGGGGTGGCGGCCAGACGTGTGATGTTGGGCCGGTACGGCGGCAGGGTGATGATGTTTTCCGGCGCAATGCGGAAGGTGCGCGCCAGATCCCGCTGCACGCGGGTGGTGGCGGTGGCGGTGAGCGCCATCACGCTGCGGAAGGGCCGCCGCGCCGCCCACTGCGCCAGCCGCAGGTAGTCCGGGCGGAAACTGTGCCCCCACTCGGACACGCAGTGCGCCTCGTCCACCACAAAGAGGCTGAGCGTTGCCGCCGCCAGCGCCTCCTGCAGCGCGTGGTTCTCCAGGGATTCCGGCGCCACGAACAGCAGGCGCAGCTCACCTGCCGCCACGGCGTGCAGCACGCGCTCCCGCTGCGCATCCTCCAGCGTGGAATCGAACCGCGCGGCTGCAATGCCCAGTTTCGCGAGCGCTTCACTCTGGTCGCGCATGAGCGCGATGAGCGGGGATACCACCACGCTCACGCCGCCCAGCAGCACGGCGGCTGCCTGGTAGCACAGGCTCTTGCCGTGCCCGGTGGGCAGCACGCCCAGCGTGTTCTCCCCGCGCAGGGCGAGCGCAAGCAAATCCCGCTGCGCGCTGCGCCAGCCCTCCTTGCCGAATAGCGCCAGCACGCGCCGCTCCTGCCCAGCGCTCAGCTCCATGGTAGATTTACAATTGACCCGTCTTCGCGCTACGCGCTACGCCGTGGCAGGCGACTGACAATTTGTACATTCCACATTCCACA
>JAUNHW010000001.1 GCA_030523775.1 Akkermansia sp. | reverse complement strand
TCCAGGTCCGTGAGCGTTTGCAGGGCAATCATGCGCAGTTTCACGAACATGGGCACCTCCGGCTGCGCGCGCAGGAACGCCACGCGCTTGCCGCATGCCAGGTAGGTTTCCTGCAGCATGTCCTCCGGGCTCAGGCGGCGGCTGAGCGCGGGCGGCATCTTCATGGCCAGCAGGTTGAGCAGGCGCGTGCGGTGCTCCATCCATATTTCCGCGAGCCACAGGTTGTCGGGCGGTGGTTCCATGCTATCCGTGTAGGGCGTTGTGGGGCGGCGGGATTCAACGGGCGGCGTGCGTCAGTTGCGCACGTCCTCCTCGCGCAGGTCTCGGCTCATGAGCGCGGCGAGCGCGTCTGTGGCGGGGCAGCCGTTGTAGATGACCTCGTACATGCCGTCGATGAGCGGGGTGCGCACGTCTAGCTTGCGGGCCAGCTGGTAGGTGGAGAGCGTGTTCGGGATACCCTCCACCACCTGGCCTACGCGCTGCGCGCACTCATCCAGCGGCACGCCCTTGGCGATAAGGCGCCCGGCGGTGAGGTTGCGGCTGTGCTCGGAGTAGCAGGTGACCACCAGGTCACCCATGCCGGAGAGCCCCATGAAGGTGTCTATCTTGCCGCCGCGGGCCAGGCCTATGCGGGTCATTTCCGCCAGCCCGCGCGTGGCCAGCGCGGCGCGCGCGTTGTCGCCCAGCCCCAGGCCGGCGCAGATGCCGCAAGCCAGGGCGAAGACGTTCTTCAAGGCGCCGCCCAGCTGCATGCCCACCACATCCGTGGAGGTGTAGATGCGGAAGAATTCCGTGGAGAGGCGCTGCTGCACGGCCTTGGCAATCTCCATGTCCGCGAATCCCACCAGGGTGAGGCTGGGCAGCCCCAGCACAATGTCCTCCGCGTGGTTGGGCCCGGAGAGCGCACCCACCGGGCAGGTGAGCTTCTCCTGCAGGATTTCGCTCATCAGCATGTTGGTGTCCTTCTCAATGCCCTTGCTGCAGTTCATCACCACCGCGTGCTCCGCCAGGCGCACCTGGCCCAGCGATTCCGCCACGCCGCGCATCACCACGCTGGGCACCACCACCAGAACCAGGTCCGCCCCGGCCACGTCCGCCCAGTCGCTGCTCACCAGCACGTTGGGCGGCAGCGGGCGCGCGCCCTCCACGGGGCGGAGCCCCATGCGGGTTTCGCGGATGATGGCTGCCTCCACCTCGCGGTTGGTCCAGAGCACCACGTCCGCTCCGCCCTGGGCGGCGGTGAAGGCCAGCGCGGTGCCCCAGGCCCCGGCGCCGATAATGGCTGTCTTGTGGAAAATGCGTTGCATAACGTCAGTCTTGTTTGTTGGAATGGGAAAAGGCTTTCGGTTCCGTGCCGTTGAGAATGCGGGTGATGTTGGCGCGGTGCTTCACAATGATGAGAACGCAGATGAGCGCCAGCAGGCCGATGAGCATCATGTCCGGCACACTCAGCGCGCCGTCCGCCCACCAGAACTCGTACATGCCCGTGAGCACCATGGCCACGGCGGCCACCATGCTGGAGAGGGACACCCAGCGCGTGAGCACCATCATCAAAATCCACACGCCCAGCGCCAGCCCGAGCAGCATGGGCGAGAGCGCCATCATGCACCCCGCCGTGGTGGCCACGCCCTTGCCGCCCTTGAACCCCAGGTAGCAGGTGTACGTGTGCCCCAGGATCAGAGCCATGAGCACCCCCAGGAACCACCCCATGTCACCCGCGCAGAACTGCGTGGCGTCTCCGCCCAGGTGCAGTTTCATGAGCAGCAGCGGAACATAGCCCTTCAGGAAGTCCAGGATGAACACCGGGATGCCCCACGCCTTGCCCAGCACGCGGATGGCGTTTGTGGCCCCTATGTTGCAGGACCCGTGCTCGCGCAAATCCACACCGCGCAACCTCCCCGCCAGATACCCGAAGGGGATGGAGCCAATCAAATACGCCGCCAGAATGTACAGGATGTTCTCCACCATGCGGCATAGAGTATACCCCTCTCGCGCGCGCGTGTCAAACAACCTTGTGCCAAAATTGCGGGTATCCACATGATTTTGCGCACCCGCGCACGGAATGCCGGGCAGGCGTTCCGCCCAGCGGGGGGGCGTAATATCAATCCGGCAAAGCGTCAGTTGCTCTTGGAGCCCTTGTAGGAGCCGGTCTTGTCGTAGTACCGCGTGGTGCCGCCGGAGGAGGAGGCAGAGCCCTTGTAGGAGCCGGTCTTGTCGTAGTACCGTGTGGTGCCGCTGCTGGAGGAGGAGGAGCCTTGGTAGGAGCCTGTCTTGTCGTAGTACCTGGTGGTGCCGCCGCTCTCCGTGGCGGTGCCGATGAGCGAGCCGGACCTGTCGTAGTAGCGGGTGGTGTTGCCGGAGCGCTGGGCGGAGCCTTGGTAGGAGCCGGTCTTGTCGTAGTAGCGCGTGGTGTCGCCGCTGGTGGAGGAGGAACCCTCGTAGCCGCCGCTGCCGTTGTAGAAGCGGGGGGAGTCTGCCAGGGCGAAGGAGGAGGCGATGAGCAGGAGTGCGATTGTTTTCATAGTGGTGGGATGGTGGGTTGTCTTTCTACTGTGCAGGCGCACGGGGCGCAGGTATTTATTCCAGCGTGAAGTGGATATTGACCATCTCCGTCTCGCGCGACATTTCGCGGATGCGGCAGGTGGCGACCCCGGAGGTGGGGGTGGTGAAGGTGAGGCGGTATTCCGCCTGGCCGCCGCCATCCGGCGCCTGCTTGACCACCTGCACGGTGGCCTCCCCCTTGGCGGTCTTGAAATAGGTGGCGGAGACGCGGGTGGGCGGGTTGCCGGGCTCCGTGATGGTGCAGGTGTTGCGGGCGGAGAAGGTGTACTCGTAGGCGGCGCCACCCACCAGCCCGTACCAACCATCCCACGATTCGAAAACGCCCGGCGGCCTCTGCAATCCTCCCCACGGAGTGGGGGTGCCGCTGGGCAGGAGCTCCCGGCAGCGCACGGCTGCACGGCGGCCGTATTGGAACTTCAGGGTCTTGCCGTTGACGGACGGCGGGGCGTCCGCCGTTGCCTCCACGGGCACGGGGTGGGCGGGGGCGCTGCTTTGTGGCTCTGCGGTGGCGGGTGCCATGAGCGCGGCGAGCGCAAGGGAGGCAAGGGCTATTTTCATGGTTGGCAAATCGGGTTACAGTACATCCCCCCATTCCGGGGCGGGCTTTTCCTCTGCAACGGCGCAGATGCGGTCGATCATGCGGTCCCACTTGTCGCGCCCCTCCAGGATGTCAATCTCGATGCGCAGGAAATAGATGGGCACGTCCATCTCATCCGGCTCCAGGAAGCGCACGGCGTCCTTCTCCGTGGTGATGATGGCGTCCAGCGCGCGGTCTGCGCAGCGCTGCACGAATGCCTCCAGCTCCTGCTGGTCGAACCAGTGGTGGTCCGGGTATCTGCGGCGTATTTCCACATGCGCGCCCTGCTGCTCCACCAGGCATTCAAAACTCTCCGGGCGTGCGATTCCGCTCAGGCAGGCCACGTACTTGCCGTCCAGGAAGGAAAGCTCTTTCCTCTCCCTGGTGAAGATGTTCTCCAGGTAGGCGGGGGCGTGGTTGGTGACGATGATGTCCGCCACGCGGTTGTACTTGCGGATGGTGGCGATGAGCTCGTCCTGCGGCTTGCCGCCGCTCTTGGTGAGGATGATGTAGCTGGCGCGCTTCAGGCTGGTGCGGGGCTCGCGCATGGTGCCGCGCGGCAGCAGGGCGCCCGTGCCGAAGGGGAACCCGCAGTCCACCAGCACGATGTCTATCTCGTGCCGCAGTTTCAGGTACTGCATGCCGTCGTCCAGGATGAGGGTGTTGCACCCCAGCTGCTCGATGGCGAAGATGCCGGATTTCACGCGGTCCTTGTCCACCAGCACGGCCACGCCGTCCAGGTTGCGCGCCAGCATGAACGGCTCGTCCCCGGCGTAGTGCGGGTTGAGCTTGCGGTTGGTGCCGTCGCTGGCAATCTTGGGGATGTTGCGCAGGCGGCGTCCGTCCTTGTCCAGCCACACCTGGGGGTGGCGCAGGGGCTTGCTCTTGTAGCCGCGGGTGAGGATGGCGCACTTCCTGCCGCGTGCGGCGAGCGTGCGTGAGAGGAGCTCCACCACGGGGGTTTTGCCTGTGCCGCCGGCGGTGATGTTGCCCACGCTGATGGTGAGCGTGCCCAGGTAGTGCACGGTTTTGATGCGGCGGCGGAACAGGTAGAGGCGCGCGCCCACCACGGCGCGGAAGAACCAGGAGCCCACGCGCAGGATGCCCCGCATGGCCCACGCGCGGAAGCCGCGGGCGCGCCCGAATATCACATCGGTGCCCCACTCCTCCAGCTCCTCCGCGCGCGACTTCATGAACGGCGGGTGCTAGAACTCGCAGTTGCGCGGCGTGCGCGGGTACGGCAGCACGTCGCGTATGTTCTGCACGCCCGTCACGAACATGATCAGGCGCTCGAAGCCCACGCCGAACCCCGCGTGCGGCACGGTGCCGTAGCGGCGCAGGTCGTTGTACCAGTAGTAGGTCTCCTTGTCCATGCCCAGGCGCTCGATGTTGCCCTCCAGGATGTCCAGGCGCTCCTCGCGCTGGCTGCCGCCGATGATTTCGCCGATGCCGGGCACCAGCACGTCCATGGCGGTCACGGTCTTGCCGTCCTCGTTCAAGCGCATGTAGAACGGCTTGATCTCCTTCGGGTAGTTGTAGACGATGACCGGGCACTTGAAGTGCTTTTCCGTGAGGAAGCGTTCATGCTCGCTCTGCATGTCCATGCCCCAGTGCGGCGGGTACTCGAACTTCTCCCCGCTCTTGAGCATGATATCGATGGCCTCCGTGTAGCTGCAGCGCACGAAGGGCTGCTTGCTCACGGCCTCCAGGCGCTCCCGCAGCCCCTTGTCCACGAACTTGCAGAAGAACTCGAAATCCCCGCTGGTGTCCGCCAGCATGGTGTCGGCGATGTGCTTGATGAAGGCCTCCGCCACGTCCATGTCGCCGTGGAGGTCGCAGAATGCCATCTCCGGCTCGATCATCCAGAATTCCGCGGCGTGGCGGGTGGTGTTGCTGTTTTCTGCGCGGAAGGTGGGGCCGAAGGTGTAGATGTTGCCTAGGGCGCAGGCAAAGGTCTCGCCCTCCAGCTGGCCGGACACGGTGAGGTTGGCGGGCTTGCCGAAGAAGTCCTTGTCATACCCCTTGTTTTCCGCCAGCGGGTCCAGCGTGGTCACATGGAACATCTCGCCCGCGCCCTCGCAGTCGGATGCGGTGATGATGGGCGTGTGCACCCACACGAAATCACGCTCCAGGAAGAAGCGGTGCACGGCGGCGGCAATGCGGGAGCGCGTGCGGAACACGGCGCCGTACAGGTTGGTGCGCGGGCGCAGGTGCGCGATGGAGCGCAGGAATTCCGGGGAGTGGCCCTTCTTCTGCAGCGGGTAGGTATCCGGCGCCCCGCCGATGAGCTTCACCGCCGTGGCCTGTATTTCCCACTTCTGCTTGCCGGGGCTCTCCACCAGGCGCCCCTCCACCTGCACGGAGGACCCCGTGGTCATTTTGGAGATGTCCTCGTAGCCGGGGATGCCGGCATCCGCCACCACCTGCACGGAGGCAAGCGATGAGCCATCGTTGATTTCGAGGAAGGAAAACGTCTTGGAATCCCGGCGCGTGCGCACCCAGCCTGCCACCAGGATGGCATCCATGGGCGTCTCGCTCGCCAGCGCGTGCTTTACGAGTGTTCGTTGAATCATGGTTACGTAATGTTACCCTCTATCTTACCCCCGCGCCCCCGCCTTGGCGAGAAAAAAGAGAAACCACGCGCCCCCCCCTGAAAAGGAAGTCACCCAGGGGCCGAAGCCCCTGGGTGCCCAACTACCCTATGAATCGGACTCTTGCGAGCCCGGAGACCAATTTTACGTCCGGTCCCGTAGACAGGCGCATATTACCCCCTTTCACCGTGCCAAGTCAAGCATTTTTTTCACGCCAGCGAAAAAAACAGGCCACGGCATCAAAATCGGCGGTGGGGACGGATTGGTGCCATGCATCGGTTGCTCCCCGCCACTCGCGGTGCGCATTATTGCAAATTGCAAATCCACTTTGGCGTTGCCGCGCTTGGCGGCGGGTGGTAAAATACGCGCGGGCATGAGAAAGAAGGGGCACAGCTTTCTGGCATGGAGCCTGGTCACGCTCGCGGCGGCGCTTGTCTGCGGCGGGGTGTGGCTGTGGCGCTGTGTGGACAACCGCGTGCAGCCGCTGCTCAAGCCCGTGAACCCGGCATACGCGGGGTATGATTCCATGCCCGCGGCAGTGCAGGGGCTCGCGCTGCGCCCCTTCACCTTCACCGGGTGGGACAATGCGCCCATCCAGGCGGTGGAGGTGTGGAAGGAGGGGGAGGAAAGCTCCCGCCAGCTCACCGTTATGGGCGAGCTCGCCAACCACCCCGCGGATGCCCTCGGCCACATAGACTACGCGCTGGTGTGCGTGGATTGGGACCACGGCATCCTCTCTGCGCTGCCGCTGGCGGAATCACTGACCGCGGCGGGCCTGCACTGCGTGCTCTGGAACCCGCGCGGCAGGGACGACTGCCGGGAGTATTGCACGCACGGCTTGCGGGAGGCGGCGGACGTACCCGCGCTCATTGACGCTCTGGAAGAGCATTCCGGCAAGGAGCATGCGGTGGTGGTGGCCGTGGGGCAGGGGTTCGGCGCCAACCTGTTGCTGCGCGCCGCCGCGCACGAGCCGCGCATCCGCGGCCTCGTCTCCATTGATGCCTTCGCCTCCCTCAGCCAGTCCGTGGGCCGTCTCATCGATGGCAAGCTTTCCAAGATTGTCCTGCGCCAGCTCATGGATATGCGCATCAACAGCATCACCGGCATGGAGAGCTTTGATGTGGCACCCGTGCAGAGCGCATCCGAAATCAACCGCAACGTGCCCGTGCTGGTGGTCAACCTGGTGCAGGGAAGCCCCGTGAGCAATATTGACGACGCCACCGCCATCTACCGCCGCCTGCGCAGTGATGTGCGCGAGCTCTGGGCCACACGCAACGAGGAGGACGATGCGGACGACGACGAGCGCAAGGTGGAGCTCCTGGAGGGGCCCTCCGGCCGCGAGCAGGTGTCCATTGAAACCATCCGCCTTCTCAATGACGATGAGGCGGGCATTGTGGGCGTCATCCACTGGCTCAACGATGCCGTGGTGCCCGCCGTTGTCGCCCCGCCGCCCATGGACCTGCCGCGCCCCGTTCCCGCCGCAGACAGCCAACTCTAACCGCACCCGTGTCCTCAGAACCAGCCAGCATCAGCGATCTCGCGGCTGCCGAGAAAATCGGCAACCGCCGCCGCCGCGGCTATGAGCTTGTGCGCCAGCGCAACATGAAGCCCATTGTGCTCGGTGCGGCGAGCGCCGCCGTGCTGCTCCACCTGCTGGCGTACGCCTTCTTCCCGGAAACCTTCCGCTTGGGCCTGGAGCGCTACCTGGTGCCGCAGCGCGCGGATGATGCAGAGGTGCGCGTGGTGGTGCGCGATGCGCCCGAGGAGGAAATTCAGGCGGATGCCGCAGAGGCGGCCCAGGAGCCGCAGGAGATGGACGAGATTGCCTACGAGCCGGACGAAATCGACATTCTGGATGCCAAGATAGAGGAGCTGGAAATTGCCCCCGGCGAGACCCAGGCCACCATCGACATGCCCTCCCCGCTGGAGGCGGAGGACGCCGCGGAAGAGCCCGCAGCGCCCTCCACCATGGATATGCAGGCCGTGGCCATGCAGCCGCTGCAGATGGAATCCCTTTCCCTCAATGACCCCGCACCCGTCAACATGAACGATACCGCCGTGAAGCCCCCGGTGGATGCAGATGCCGCCACCGCAGAGCTGGATGCGGACCTCCGCAAGAACGCGGCGGACAAGGGCAACCTGCCGGCGGATACCCGCGCGCTGAGCGAGCTGCTGGGTGAGCGGGAGCTGGGAGCCAAATCCGGCGTGGCGCGCCTGGGTGCGGACCTGCTGTTCGGGTTCGACGAGTGCAAGCTGCGCAACTCTGCGCGCGTTTCCATGCTGCAGCTCGCCGCGCTCATCCACAAGAACCCGGAGACCTGTTTCCTGATTGAGGGGCACACGGACAGCATAGGCAGTGCAGAGTACAATGCCCTGCTGGGGCTGCAGCGCGCCGCCGCCGTGCGCGCCTGGCTGCAGGGCAACGGCATCCCCACGGACCGCGTCTACATCCGCTCCTGCGGCAACAACGCGCCGCTTGTCGCCGTTTCCGGAGACCGCGAGAAAGAGGCTCTCAACCGCCGCGTGGAAATCCATATGCGCAAACCGGGGGAGACCATTCCCGCGGGCTTCCTGCCCGCTTCCCACAAGGTGGATATCACGCGGCCCGCGGCGGAGCAGATGGCCGCCGGCGTGGTGGTTCCCGCCCCCGCCGCCACGGCTGTGCCGCCGCCCTCCCGCAAGGCGCCCGCCGCCCCCGCCGCCCCGCAGGAGCTTATCCCCGCGCCCATGGGCATGGAACCCGCACCCGAAAAGCCTGCGCAGAAACCTGCCGCAAAGCCGGCTTCCAAGCCGGTGAAGACAGCACCCAAGCCCGCTGCCAAGCCCGCGCAGAAACCCGGCGCAAAACCCGCTGCCAAGAAGCCTGCCGCAAAGGCGGCACCCAAGCCTGCCGCCAAGAAACCCGCTGCCAAGAAACCCACCAATGCCAAACGACGTTAGAGAAGGGGAGTCTCCCCCGGGGCTCGCCCCGGCTTTCATCGGCTCGTGCCGCTGGTTGCTCGCGCTTGATTACGATGGCACGCTGCGCTCTGCGGATCTGGATTCCCCCGCTCCCATAGACCCCGGCTTCTTCGGCCTGATGCTGCGCCTGCGCAACCTGGGCGTGCGCTGGGGCGTGAACACCGGGCGTGACCTGCCGTACTTCTGGGAGGATTTTTCCCAGGATTCCCCCTTCCTCCCGGATTTCATCTGCACCTGCGAGCGCTACGTGTACATGGCGGACGACGAGGGGCGCCTGCAACCCGCCGCGGAGCACAACGAGCAGGCGCAGCTCGCCACGCTGGAGCTCCGCAACGCCCTTACCGCCCCCTACGGGGAATTCATGAACGCCCTGCGCCACCGCTATCCCACCCTCCTGTGGCGCTTCTCCCACGCAGACCCGCTCTCCATCGAGGCGGAGGACGTGGACACCATGAACATCCTCGCGGACTTGATTGCCCCCTTCCTGAACGCTTGGGACAACGTGGCCATGCAGCGCGCAGGCCGCTACATGCGCCTCTCCGATGCCCGCTTCAACAAGGGTACCGCCCTGCAATACGTGGCCGCCCGCTGGAACGTGGCGCAGGATCACGTGGCCATGGTAGGAGATGGACACAACGACCTGGACATGTTCCGCGCCTTCCCCGGCGGCTTCTGCGCCGCTCCCGGGGAAGCCCACCCGGAGGTGCTGGATTTCCTCCAAGCCCACGGCGGTTTCATAGCCCCGCGCGGCGGTCTCATGGAGGCCCTGCAACACTGGCGGAAACACGTACTCTCCCGCTGATGGCCAAAAAAAATGCCCTTTCCTTCCGTTTCCTCTTGACTTTTTCCCGGATTCGGATTAAATATCTGCCCGTTATTCCGCATCCCGCAAGGATGCAGCCGGCAATTCTCCCGGAATAGAGAAACAACGAAAACATAGACATTACCATGGGTTCGCTCAAGAAGAGACGTAAGGCCAAGATCAACAAGCACAAGCGCAGCAAGCGCATGCGCCAGAATCGTCACAAGAAGCGTTTGCGCTACAAGTCCTAAGGCTGCGCGTCTTGGGCTACGTCCGCAAGCCGGCCGTTATTCTTTCACGGTGCCGCCCCCTCACGGGCTGCACCGTTTTTTTTTGCTCCTTGCGCAGCTTTGGGGCACAGCCCCCCCCCCGTTGATGGTGCCCGCGGCTCCCGTTGGGGTGGATGATGGTCTATCCAATCGTCTTGCCCGCGCCCCTGCTAATCCTCCAGCAGTACGTTTAGGCAGCGTTCGTTTTGCTCCTTGGTGCCGATGGTGATACGGACGTATTCCTGGAGGTTGTATTCATCCATGGGGCGGATGATGACTCCCTTTTTGAGGCATTTGTTGAAGGCGGCGCGTCCGTTGCCTATGTTGACGAGGATGAAGTTGGTTTGGGTGGGGATATAAGGGATGTTGCGGGCATCCAGCGCGGCGTAGAACTGGCGGCGGCCCTCCTTGACGGTGGCCACGGTTTTTGCCAGGTGGTCGGTGTCGTTGATGGCGGCCATGGCTGCGGCCTGGGCGGGTACGGAGACGTTGAAGGCGCAGCGGACGCGGTGCAGGAGGTTTGCCACGTCCGGGCGCGTGATGGCGTATCCCACGCGCATGCCGGCGAGCCCGTATGCCTTGGAGAAGGTGCGCAGCACGGCCACGCGCTTGCCTTGCTCCACGTATTTGATGGTGTTCGGCTGCTCGTCCGCGAAATCGATGTAGGCCTCGTCGAAGACAACGAGGACGTGGTCCGGCACGGCGTCCATGAAGGCATCAATCTCCTGCTGGTGGACCATGGTGCCTACCGGGTTGGTGGGGTTGGTGATGTAGACGATGCGTGTTTGCGGCGTGATGGCACGGAGCATGGCGGGGAGGTCGTGGCTCCAGTCTGCCTTGTTGGGCACGGGGATGTAGCCGGCGTTGAAGCATTGGGCGGCCACCTTGTACATCATGAAGCTGTATTCCGCCGCAACGGCGTTGGTGTCGTCGTTCAGGTAGATCATGGAGAGCAGGGTGATGAGCTCGCTGCTGCCGGAGCCGGTGACGATTTGCTCCATGGTGACGTCGTGGAAATCTGCCAGGCGCTCGCGCAGGGCGCGGGCGGCGCCGTCCGGGTAGATGTGGGTGCGGGAGAGGGAATCCTGCATGGCGCGGACGGCGAGGGGCGAGGGCCCGATGGGGTTCTCGTTGGAGGCGAGCTTGATGATGGAGGCGGGGGAGAGCCCGAGCTCGCGCGCGGTTTCCTCGATGGGCTTGCCGGCCTTGTAGGCGATAAGGGTGCGGATGTAGGGATTTGCGGAATGCATGATGATTTACTATGTACTAGGTACTATTTAGTGGTGCCGCCTTAGGCGGCGATGGGGATTAGCCGGTGTGAAAGGCGGAGGGAATGGTAGCACAGGGGTGGGCGGTGTCAAGTTTGGATTGGTGCTGCGGAGAAAAACGTGGGCCATGGGGCAATAGGGGCTTGCGGAATGGGCGGGATGGGGTAGAATGGGGGCATGAATCATGAAAGCCCGCCGCGCGCCTGGGTGGATGTGGACCTGGAGGCGATAGCACACAACCTGGACATAGCACGCCAGGCTTTGCCGGATACGGCGCTCATGCCGGTGATCAAGGCCGGCGCGTACGGGCACGGGCTGGAGCCCGTGGCACGGCGGCTGGATGCGGACGGTATCGCGTATTTCGGCGTGGCGAACGCCGGGGAGGCGCGGCGCATCTCGCGCGCCAACCTGCGCACGCGCCCGTTCATCCTGGGCCCCACCATCCCCGACGAGCGCGAGGAAATCGTCTCCCAAGGCTGGTGCTGCACGGTTTCCACACTGGAGGAGGCGCGCCATTTCAATAGCCTGGCGGCGCTTGCGGGCCACCGTTTCACGGTGCATGTGGCGGTGGATACCGGCATGGGGCGGGAGGGCTTCCTGCCTGCGGAACTGGGCGAGGCGGCCCCGCAGCTGGCCGCACTGGAGCATTTGGACGTGGAGGGCGTGATGTCACATTTCCCCGCGGCGGACGAGGATGTGCCCTTCACCCAGGCGGAGATAGGCGTGTTTACGGATTGCGTGGCGCAGCTGCAGCAGCATTTCAACCTGCGCTACCGCCACATAGCCGCCAGCGCGGGAGAGCTGGGCTACGAGGTGCCCATAGCCAACCTGGCGCGCCCCGGCCTGCTGCTGTACGGCGTGGCGCCCATGGCATCCATCTACGACGGTGTGCTGCGGCCCACGCTGCGGCTGTCGTCGCGCGTGTCCCTGGTGCGCGAGCTGCCCGCCGGGCACGGCGTGGCGTACGGGCGCACCTACATGACGGAGCGTCCCACCCGCGTGGCCACCATAGGCATAGGCTATGCGGACGGGTGGAGCCGCCGCCTTTCCGGCAGCGGCGCGCGCGTGTACATACGCGGGCACTACTGCCCCATGCTGGGCCGCGTGACCATGGACCAGATCATGGCGGACGTGACCGATGCCCCGGAGGTGGCCCCCGGCGACGAGGTGGAGCTCATAGGCCCGCACATTCCCGTTACAGAGGTGGCGGAGCGCGCAGGAACCATAGTGTGGGAGATTTTCACGGGGCTGGGTCCGCGCCTGCCGCGCAACTATTGAGGGGCTGCCATTGGTGCCCCCATCAACAATGGCCTTAACCGCGCCCGGAGATATTGGGGCGCGTCATGCGCTTGTGCTGCCGCGGGCGCGCCTTGACCGTGCGCGGGAGCGGGCGTAGAATGGGCGCGGCTATGAAGAAGAAGACCCATCAGTTTCAGACAGAGGTGCGGCAGCTGCTGGATATCGTGATCCACGCATTCTACAGCGACCGCGAGGTGTTTGTGCGCGAGCTCGTCTCCAACGCATCCGATGCGCTGGAGAAGCTGCGGCTCAAGCAGCTCACGGAGTCCACCGTGCACGAGCCCGCGCGCGAGCTGCGCATTGCCATCACCACGGACGAGGAAGCCCACACCCTCACCATTGCGGATGCCGGAATAGGCATGACCAGGGACGAGGTGGTGGAGTACCTGGGCACCATAGCGCACTCCGGCACCAAGCAGTTTTTGGAGGCCCTGAAGGAGAGCAAGGGCGGCGCGCAGGACCTCATCGGCCAGTTCGGCGTGGGTTTCTACAGCGTGTTCATGGCGGCGGACAAGGTGGAGGTGACCACCCGCTCCTGGCAGCCGGACGCCGCGCCCGTGAAATGGACCAGCGATGGCCAGGAGGGCTACGAGCTGGCGGACGCCGCGGAGGACACCCCGCGCGGCACCAGCATCCTCATCCACCTGAAGGAGGACGCGCAGGAATTCGCCAAGCCGGAGCGCCTGCGCTACATCATCGGCAAGTACAGCAACTTCGTGGGCTTCCCCATTGATTTCAACGGCGAGCTCCTGAACACCGTGCAGGCCATCTGGATGAAGAACAAGAAGGACGTGAAACCGGAGGACTACGAAGGCTTCTACAAGTTCATCTCACACTCGGAAACCGCGCCGCTCACGCACATGCACTTCAGCGCGGATGCGCCCATCGTGCTCAACGCGCTGCTGTACGTGCCGGAGGAGAACCCGGAGGCCATGGGATTCGGCCGCTGCGAGCCGGAGGTGTCGCTCTATTGCCGCAAGGTGCTTATCGACAGCAAGCCTGAGAAGCTGCTGCCGGAGTGGCTGCGCTTCCTGGTGGGCGTGGTGGACAGCGAGGACCTGCCGCTCAACATCTCCCGCGAGATGCTGCAAGACAATTCCCTGCTGCGCAAGATTTCCGGCATCATCACCAACCGCTTCATCAAGCACCTGGAGGGCATCGCCAAGAAGGACGAGGACGCGTACCAGAAATTCTGGCGCACCTTCTCCCGCTACATCAAAGAGGGTGTGGTCACCAGCTGGGAGCACAAGGACGCCCTCGGCAAGCTCCTGCGCTTCGAGTCCACCTTCACGGAGGCGGGCAAGCTCACCTCGCTGGCGGACTACGCGGGCCGCATGAAGGAGAACCAGAAGGACATTTATGTGCTCCACGGCGCCTCCCGTGCCCAGCTGGAGCACTCCCCGTACCTGGATGCGCTCAAGGCGCGCGGGTTCGAGGTGCTGTTCCTCACGGACGGCGGGGACCAGTTCGTGATGGACTCGCTGATGAAGTACGATGACAAGGCCATCAAGTCCATCGACCGCGCGGATTTGGAGCTGCCGGAGGCCCCCAACGCCCAGCCGGACGCCCCCTGCCTGGAGGATGACGAGGCCCAGGGCCTCTCCACCTGGGTGAGCGACACCTTCAAGGACCGCTTCAGCAAGGTGGGCACCAGCGACCGCGTCACCAGCGCCCCCGCCATTGCCCTGCAGGGCAGCGGAGATGTCTCCCCGGAGGTGCGCGCTTACCTCAAGGCCATGGGGCAGGAGGTGCCGGAATCCCACCCGGAGATCGCCTTCAACCCCCGCAACCCCGTGGTGATGAAGCTCGCGGAGCTCCGCAAGAGCGACGAGGCGCTGGCCACCCTGCTGGCGGACCAGCTCATCAACACCGCCCTGCTGCGCGCCGGCATGCTGGATGACCCCGCCAAGCTGGCGGACAATTCCCAGCAGCTGCTGGAGAAGCTGCTCAACCGCTGACCCGCGCCCGCATGAGCGAGCAGCCCAACAGGCCGCAGGAACCGCCGCCCCTGCCGGATGAAGCGCCGGCCGCGCCGGAGCGCCGCAGCCTGCTGCGCCTGCCCGCCGGCAAACGCGCCCCGCAGGGCACGCGCCTGGTGCCGCCCCGCAAGCCCCTGCCGCAGGGAACGCAGCTGGGGGACTACACCATCCTGCGCACGCTGGGAGAGGGCGGTTTCGGCATCACCTACCTGGCCTACCTCACCGCCACCGGGGACAAGGTGGTGATGAAGGAGCACATGCCCTGCGGCCTGGCCGTGCGCGCGGAGGATGGTCTCACCGTGCGCGCCGTGTCGGACGAGGCGGCGGAGAGCCTGGAGCGCGGCAAGCTGGAATTCCTGCGGGAAATGACCGTGCTCACCGCACTCTCCCACCCCGGCATCGTTCCCATGCGCGGCAGCGTGCAGGCCAACGGCACCATCTACTACATCATGGAGTACGTGCGCGGCACCTCCCCCCGCCCGCCGCGCCAAATCACGCTGGACGATGCCGAGCGCAAGCGCGAGGCGCGCCTCATACGCCGCCACCTGCTCTCCATGCTGGACACGCTGGAGTACCTGGGCCAGAACGATGTGGTGCACCGCGATATCAAGCCGGAGAACATCATCATCAGCGAAAAGGGCGCGCCCATCCTCCTGGATTTCGGCTCCGCCCGCCAGGTGGGCGGTGGCAAGAAGGCCTTCCCCAACATCTACACCCCAGCCTTCGCCGCCCCGGAGCAGGTGACCGCTGCCACAGAAGAGGAGCTGGCCGCCACCATCGGCCCGTGGACAGACCTCTATTCCCTGGGCGTGGTGTGCTACTACTTTGTCATGCGCATGCTCCCGCCCCGCGCGGAGCAGAGGTTGCGCGCAGAGACAGACCCCTACCTGCCGCTCACCGGGCATGCGGATCTGGTGGACTACTACACGCCCGCGTTCCTGAACGCCATCGACAAGGCGCTGGAGCTCCACCCGCTGGACCGCTGGCAGAGCGCTCAGGAGTGGAAGCTGGCCATCTGCCTGGGGCAGATGCCGCTCTCCCGCCGCTACAAGGCGCGCGTGCGCCGCTGGGGTATTGCCGGCGGCATCGTTCTGCTCGCCCTCGGTGCGGTCACCGCCTGGGCCGTCAAAGAGCGGCGGGATGCCATACGGCTCTACCATGACAGCCTGGTGTTCGCGGACGGCCTGCAGCGCGGTTACAACCGCCTGTCCCTGGACATGCCGAACTCCACCCAGCTGCAGCAGAGCCTGGGCGAGCGCATCCAGGACTACCTGCAGGCCATGAAGGCCGCTGGTGCCGACGACGAGAAGCTGGACAGCGCCATCGGTCTGGCCTGGCGCAGCCTGGGGCTCATCTACCTGGAGCGGCTGGAAAACGCCGCAGCGGAGGATGCCTATGCCCGCGCGGAAGCGGTTTTCACCAAGCTGCTGCGGGAACACCCGCAAGACCACCGGTACGGGCTGGATTTGGCGCGCTCCTACCGCGGCCTCATCCACGTGGCGCAGCGCAGCGGCGGCCTGGAGCGAGTCCGTGCGCTCAACAACGCCCTGCGCGGGCTTGTGCAACAAGTCTCCGCCGCAGATGAATTGCGAGATGTGCTGCTGCGCGGCGAGCTGATGCTCAACGATGCCTGGCTGGCGCAGATGGACGGCAGGCCGGAGGCCGCGCTCAACCATGCGCGCGCCGCCGTGGAGTTCTACCGCACGCAAGCGCGCCTGCACCCGCAGGAGATGGATGCCGCGCTGGGGCTCGGCAACGCCCTCTGCACCCAGGCGGAGCTGGAGCTCGACAACGACACCGACCCCACCGTGTGGACGGAGGCGTACGAAATCTTCCGTGAGCAGGCCCGCGCCAACCCCTACCGCCTTTCCCCCATGGAGGGCATTGCCCGCGTCTACCGCGGCTGGGCGGAATCCGCCGAGCGCCGCGCGCTGGAGGTCTTCAACACCCCGCAGGCCCGCGAGCATGAGAAGACCGCCCTGGCGCACTACGACAACCTGATTGCCCTGTGCGCGGAGATGGAGAAACTCAACAGCCACCACAACGGCTACCGCTGCGCGCAATGGGACGCGCTGCAGAGCCGCGCCCACCTGTGCGTGTTCCAGGGGCGCCCGCGGGAGGCCATCGAGCTCTGCACCTCCTATGTCCACGCGCTGTCCGCGCTGGATGCGGAGCTGCCGCGCCATGATTTCGCGCTGCTGCAGGTGCTGGCCTCCACCCGCTGGGCCCTGGCCCGCGCCTACATGCAGGATGCCGCCACCTACCCGCAGGCGCGGGATGAGCTTGTGCTGGCATGCGGGATGTTCGCCCGCCTGGCGCAGATGGCACCGCATTTGCGGGATGCGCGCTGCCGGCATGCTGCAGCCCTGGCGGAATCCGCCATGCTCGCCCGCCGGATGCACCGGGATGCGGATGCCGCAGCCCTGGCCGCGCAATCCGCGGATATCCTCGATGCCCTGGAGCAAGGCAATCCCGCACCGGGGCTCCAGCGCCGCATCCAAATGGTGCGCGCCACGCTGCAGAATGCCTCATAGCACGCAGGCGCGCGAACTCCCCAAATCGTCAATTGTAAATTAAATTGCCCATCTCACAGGTTTTCCATCAAGCCGATGAAGAGGGGGGGCATGGGGGAGGTGAGGTCTGCAACGAGCCAAACGAAGGGTTTGTTGAGCGTAAGGTGTTTCTCGCCGTATTCCACATTGCCGTCGTATGTGCCGCGGGTGCCGGTTTCCGCGAGCCGCAAGCGCTCCTTGTCCAACACGGCGTCCAGCTTGATTTTTTGCGGGGTGATGGGGGAGAAATCCGCCGTTTGCTGGTTGAAGATGGCGTTCACCCCCAGCTTCTGCACCAGGACGGTGAGGTTGCGCGTGGTTATGTTCAGGTTGATGCGGGGCATTTCCAGCGTGGTGTCCTGCGGGGAGGCGGTTTGCAGGGCTGCGCGGATTTCGCTGAGCGCGGCGGGGGTGAGGGCGCGCGCGAATTCCCGCGCGTTCCCACGCGGCAGGATGCCGATGAACGCCACGGGCGTGCCCTTGCGCTCCGCCCGGAGCATCACGGCCACGGCCTGCCAGCTGCCGTCCGCCGCCTCCGCCACGCGCAGCGGCGCGCGGCAGCGCATCAGGTCCGTGTGCGGCAGCCCGCCGTCCGCATTGAAAAAGTCTCCCTCGCGCAGGGTGTCTCCGGGGTGGAAGGGGTGCTCCCATTCCGTTTCCAGCCTGGTGGCGGAAGCGGCGAGCATCTGCGTTCCCTGGTTGAGGATGGTGCTGTCCACCACCTGGCCATCGGGGTCGCCGGAGGCGCGGCAGAGCATGCCGTTGAAGAGGCTCAGGGATTCCGGCACGCTTTCCCGGAGCGGCAGGCGGGTGACGAGCGGGGTGCGCAGCGGACCCGCGGGCAGGTCGCGGTCCACCGCCACCTGGCAGCCGTACGGCAGCTCCACGTTCTGGGCGTCCGCCCCTTCGGAGAGTTGCAGCCGCTCCAGCTCCGCGCGCGTGTTGCCTGCGCTTATCTCGCGCAGGTGCAGCAGCAGGTCCGTGAGGGGCAGGGGGGCAATGGTGGGGTTCTCCGCGCCCTCTGTATCCAGCAAGGCGTGGAAGAGCTGCAGGGAGAAGGCATCCGTCACCACTCCCTGCTGTTGTTGCAGGGCGTTCTCCTCCCCGCGCATGCTGTCCCAGAGGGAGGGTGCAAAGACGGCAGCCATCACCGCGAGGATGATGCCTGTGCCTATGACGAGCCTGACGATGAAGTGGGGCATCAGCTGTAGAGGGAGAGCTCGGTGTCCAGCGCCTCGCATGGGTTCACGCAGAACTGCTGGCCCAGCTCGATGCGGGCGCGGTTGCCCAGCGAGTTGCGGAAGTTCACGTACACGGGCACCTTGCCCGGGTGGCGCTGCAGGATTTCCGCCACCAGCTTCAGGTCGTCCGCATCATGGCGTGCGGTGTTCAGTGTCACCTCGTAGTGCCGGGCGTCCTTCCTGCCGCCGCGGCGCGTGCCGGTGGAGATGGATTCCAGGCCGTTTGCGGAGACTTTCTTGCCGCCGGAGCGGTCGTCTTCTGTGATGCGGGCGCGGAAGCGCACGAAATTGCCCACCTGCAGCAGCCCCTCCTGCTCCATGGCCTTGGTGAAGGAGTCCCCCCACACCAGGGCCTCCGTGCTGCCGGTGAAGTCTTCCACCGTGATGACGGCGAACTTGGTGGGCGGTTCCTTCTTGGTCATCTTGATGGTGACGGAGCGCAGCATGCCGGCCATGTCGCGCACGCGGTCGATTTCCTCGCGCGTGAGGTCCGGCAGGGAGCCGATGGCCACGTAGCGGGGGTCGTCTATGATGCCGCGCATGGAATCCAGCGGGTGCCCGGTGAAGTACGCTCCGGTGAACTCCTTCTCGTCCGCCAGGCGCTGGTCCTTGGGCCATTCCTGCAGGTCCGGCATTTTGCCGGTGGCCACGGCGGTGGTTTCCGTCATGTCGAACAGCGCCATCTGGCCGGCCTCTGCATCCTTGTGCACGCTGGCGGCACCGGTGATGCACTGCTCGATGCTCTCGAAGAGCGTGGCGCGGGAAACGTGCATCCAATCGAACGCGCCGCACCTCACCAGCACCTCCACCTGGTTGCGGCGCAGCACCTGCGGCGGTATGCGGTAGCACAGGTCTTCCAGGCTCTTGTACGGGCCGTTCTTCTCCCGCTCCTCCACGATGACGCGGACGGTTTCCGAGCTCATGGACTTGACGGAGGCGAGGCCGAAGCGCACGGCGAGCTTGCCGTTGGGCATGGTTTCCGGCTGGAATTTGACGGCGGAGTGGTTGACGCAGGGGCCGAGTACCTCGATGCCCATTCGGTTGGCCTCCTGGATGAAGAGGCCGATTTTCTCGTTGGTGGCCTCGTTGCTCATGAGGCCGCAAAGGAATTCCACGGGGTAGTGGGCCTTGAGGTAGGCGGTCCAGTAGGAGATGTGGCCGTAGCAGGCTGAGTGGGACTTGTTGAAGCCGTACCCGGCGAACTTCTCGATCTTGTCGAAAATCTTGTTGGCGGTCGCCTCGTCAATCTGGTTGATATCCGCGCAGCCCTTCACAAAGCGCTTGCGCTGCTCCGCCATTTCCACGGGGTCCTTGTGGCCCATGGCGCGGCGCAGCAGGTCTGCACCGCCGAGCGTGTAGCCTGCCAGCAGCTTGGCCGCGGCCTGCACCTGCTCCTGGTAGATCATCACGCCGTAGGTGATGCCGGAGACGGTTTCCAGCAGCGGGTGCTCGTACTCCGCCTGCTTCTGCCCCTTCTTCACGGCTATCATGTCGTCGATGAACTGCATGGCGCCGGGGCGGTAGAGGGCGAGCAGGGCGATGATGTCCTCGATGTTGCCGATGCCGTAGCGGCGGCAGAGGTCCACCATGCCGCCGGATTCCAGCTGGAACACGCCCATGGTGTCGCCGCGGTTCAGCAGCGCAAAGGTCTCCTCGTCCTGTATGTCCACCGCATCGTAGCGGAATTCCGGCTCGCGCCAGCGCACGTACGCCTCCGCGTCCTTCATCACCGTGAGCGTTTTGAGCCCCAGGAAATCCATCTTCAGCAGGCCCGCGTTGTAGATGGCGCCCATGTCGCACTGCGCCACCACTTCGCCCTCCGGGTTGCTCAGGTCGTCTCGCGTGAGCGCCACGTAGTCGTCCAGCTCGCGGTCGCCGATCACCACGCCTGCGGCGTGCATGCCCACGTTGCGCACGGTTCCCTCCAGGCGCTTGGCGTAGTCCCAGATTTCCTGGTAGGTTGCGTTGTTCTGCACCAGGTTGCGCAGGTCCTCGTTGCTGTTCCAGGTGGATTCCAGGGTGACCTTGGGTCCGGTTTCGATGAGCTTGGCGAGCTTGTCGGATTCTCCGTAGCTGATGTCCAGCACGCGCGCCACATCACGTATCACGGATTTGGCGCCCATGGTGCCGTAGGTGATGATGTGAGTGACGGCGCGCTCACCATACTTCTTGCGCACGTAGTCGATGACCTCCGGGCGGCGGGTCTGGCAGAAGTCGATGTCGATATCCGGCGGGCTCACGCGTTCCGGGTTGAGGAAGCGCTCGAAGATGAGGCTGAACTTGAAGGGGTCTATGTTGGTGATTTTCATGCAGTACGCCACCAGCGAGCCGGCGGCGGAGCCGCGGCCCGGGCCCACAGGTATGTCGTGGTCCTTGGCCCAGTTGATAAAGTCTGCGGTGATGAGGAAGTAGCTGGGGAAGCGCAGCTGGTTGATGATGCCCAGCTCGTAGTCCAGGCGCTTGGAGAGCTCCTCCCAGCGTTCCGGCGTGGCATCCGGGTAGCGCTCCTTGAGCCCCTTGAAGCAGATGTTGCGCAGGTACTCCTCGCGCGGGGAGCCGTCCGGCGTGGCGAATTCCGGGTAGCGTTCCGTGGAGGTGGAGTCCAGCTTGATGGAGACGTTGCAGCGTTCCGCGATGCGGTTGGTGTTCTCGTAGGCCTCCGGGTATTGGGGGAAGAGCTCGCGCATCTCCTCCTCGCTCTTGAAGTACACGCTGTCCGGGTAGCGCATGCGGTTGGCGTCCATGCGCTTGTTGCCCGTGCCCACGCAGATGAGGATATCGTGCGCCTCGTGGTCCCCTGCGTTCAGGAAGTGGGCATCGTTGGTCACCACCAGCGGCACCTCGTACTTCTCTGCAAGGCGCACCAGCTCCGGCGTGCACTTGCGCTCCTGCTCCAGGCCGTGGTCCTGCAGCTCCACAAAGATGTTGTCCGGGCCGAAGATGTCCTTGAGCGTGTAGAGCACCTGCTCCGCCTTCTCGGGGTCGTCCTTCAATATCCATTCCTGCATGGGGCCGGAGATGCAGCCCGTGAGGCAGATGAGCCCCTTGGAGAATTCCCGCAGCGTGGCGTAGTCCACCCGCGGCTTGTAGTAAAAGCCCTCCAGGTGGCCGCGGGAGACCAGCTTGATGAGGTTGGCCCAGCCGGTGTTGTTCTCGCACAGCAGGATGAGGTGCGTGTACTTGCTGCGCCCCGGCAGCTGCTTCTTCACATCCAGCCCCGTGGGAGCCAGGTACACCTCGCAGCCCAGGATGGGCTTGAAGAGCGGTTTCTTCTCCTCCGGGTGCTCCGCGTTCCATTTCAGGATGCCCTTGTTGTGCTTCTTGGCCGCATCCAGGAATTCAATCGCCGCAAACACGTTCCCGTGGTCCGTGATGGCCACGGAGTCCATACCCAGCTCCACACACCGCTTGATGAGCTCCTTGGTGTGGATCATGCCGTCCAGCAGCGAGTATTCCGTATGTACGTGTAGATGCGTGAATGCCATAGCCTGTGCCGCCCATTCTACCACACCCGCCTCCCCCTGTCAGGCAAATTCGCTGCCCGAACGCGGGGAATTGGCGGCAAGCCGTGGATGCCGAGAAAAAACGCTTTTTTCGCATTTTTTTTTGACAATTCGGGCGATTCCGTGCTTATAAGGATATGGAGGTGCACGCGCGCTTCCTCCTTTACAACTCTCAATATATTTTATACAATGCGATACAACATGAAAACACAGGCGCTTTTGTTTATGGCCGCCATGTCCGTGCTTCCCTTGAACGCGCAGACACCCGCCCCAACCGAACCTGCCACCGCCCCTGCTGCAGCAGATTTTTCCGAGCACTCACGCCGGGCGTTCAGCATGCGGCTGGGGTTTGAGTGCGGGTTCGTGGCGCAGAATATTCCGGAGGGTATGTGTGATGCCGAGACTTTTGCCTCTGCCGTGATGGCGCTGCTGGAGCAACCGGATGAGTTGAAGATGCCGGAGCCCTTGTCGGAGGAGCTCACCGACAAGCTGCAGGCCACGCTTGCCTACCAGAGCTGGGAACGTGGTATGCGCGCCCACAGGGAGGGTGAGGACTTTCTCAAGAAGATGGCAGGGCAGCCCGGCGTGCAGAGCCTGCCCTGCGGCGTGCTTTACCGCGTGAACAAGCTGGGGGAAGGGGAGAAGTACAGCGCAGAGGCGCACGGTGCGCACCCCGTGGTGCACATGAGATACAGCATCAGCTCCATCTCAGGTTGCAAGCTCTCTGATTTCACGGATGAGCCGGTGGATTATGTGATGGGCGACAGCGTGTGCATTGCCGGTATAGATGCCTTGCTGCCGCACCTGCCGACGGGTACTTCCTGCACGGCATACATACCGGCGGACCTGGCCTTCGGCGCTCAGGAAATCAGTGATGCCGCCATGTGTGTTACCCTGCCGGGCAATTCTGTGGTGGTCATCGACATGGTGGTGGAGGGCTTTGAAAAGAACGACACCCAGACCCGGCAGCCGATTCCCGCACCGCCTTTCTCCCGCTGGAAGGAGCCGGAGCCGAAACCCGTGCCGCTGACGAAGGAGGAGGAGACCCGGGTGATAGGGGTTTGCGCCGCCAGGGCCGCCATGCTGTACCGGGAAGTGGAGGAGGACCTGGTGGAGGGATTCCTGATGCCGGAGGCCTTCCGCATGGGGCTGGTACGCGCCCTTGGCCCCGGAGCCTCTCCCGTGCCGCCCCTTCCCCGGGAGGTCATGCTGGATTACAGCCACGCCAAGCGGCACCAGCCGAAATCCTTCGAGGGCAAAGCGGGCGTCAATCCCCAGACCGGTGAAATTGAAATCTTTTCCCTGGATGGCGAGAAGGTGGGCAACATTACCCCCGGGCAGAACGGTGGCATCAACGTGAACATCGAGGAAAAGGAGGAACAAGAGGATAAGGGCAAGACTGAGTAAATCATCCCCGCCGTGTGCGCTTTGCGGCGGACGAGGCGGTTCAATCACGCAGACGTGTTTCGGAACCACCAAGATGCGCTTTGCGTTTCATCCAACCTTCCATCCGAATTCATGGGTTCGCAAAATTCTATGGGGCACATGCGGAGAATCGGCTCAAATTTTGCCAAAAAGGCTTGCAAACCGACCTGGTTTTGCTATAAATGAGCTGGTTTCCGGGTAAATTTGAGCCGATTTTTATGAAAACGGACGAAGCCATCATGAACAAACTGGCCCTGTGCGAGGATATGGGACGCACGGAGCTGGCGGGAATGTTGCCTGAGCCGGTGAGCGATGCCACGGTGAAACGCGCGCTGCAGCGCCTGGTGCGCGCGGGCAAGCTGCAAGTGAGCGGGCGCGCCCGCGCCACGCGCTACCGTCTGAGTGCGGCAAGCCTGTTGCTGGAGAAGGTGGACCTGGACGAGTATTACAGCCGGGATGCGGATGAGCGCGAGGTGCGCACGGAGTACAATCTCCACTTGATTGGGGAGATTCTGCCGAAGGTGGATTTGTACACGGCGGGGGAGCGGAAGCATCTGCGCTCCCTTCAGGCGCAGTATGCGCGCCGCGCGGCGGACATGCCGCCTGATGCCAGGCAGAAGGAATTGAAGCGCTTTGGCATCGACCTGAGCTGGAAATCCAGCCAGATTGAGGGCAACACCTACACGCTGCTGGAGACGGAGCGCCTGCTGGATGAGCAGAAGACCGCAGAAGGCAGAACGCGGGACGAGGCGACGATGCTGCTCAACCACAAGGACGCGCTGGATGAAATAGTGCAGCATCTGGATAGTTTCCGCGAGCTTGGACTGGAGCAAATCACGCGTATTCACACCCAACTGGTGAAGTATTTGGGCGTGGACAACCTCATCCGCACCTACGGCGTGGGTATTGTCGGCACCAACTACCGCCCGCCGGAAAGCGATACGCAGATACGCCGCGAGCTGGAAGCCGCATGCCGCTTGGTGAACGGCACGGCTTGCGTGTTCAGCAAGGCATTGCTCGCGCTGGCGCTGGTATCCTATATCCAGCCGTACAGCGACGGCAACAAGCGCACGGCGCGCTTGGCCGCCAACGCCGTGATGTTGGCGCACGGCCATTGCCCGCTCTCCTACCGCACCGTGGACCCCGTGGACTACAAGAAGGCCATGCTGCTCTTCTATGAGCGCAACAACCTTTCCGCCATCAAGCAAATCTTTATGGAGCAGTTTGAGGATGCCGTGAAGACATACTCGTAATGGCGGTGTTAGACACCCTGCTGCTGCGGGGATTCCTGCGGGAGCTCCTTGAATTTGGGGGAGGGTCCCCAGGCGTTGGGCTCCCTGCCGGAATCCAGCATGCAGAAGATGGTGATGACCGCCGGGATGGCGAGTGAGGCCCAGCGGATGTCGAACTTGTCTGGCGAGGGCTCGTTGCAGAAGCAGATGAGCGCCACGGCGAAGGCGGCGGCAATGAGCAGGCCGCTGCGCCCCGTATCGTGCAGGCGGCGGCTCACCGTGCCCATGCCGGGCAGCACCAGGAGGAACACGCACAGGCCCTCCAGCACGTAGAACTGCACGTCCACATCATCTGTGAGGCTGCGGCACCACTCGAAGCTGCCGTAGACAATGGCTGCGGAGACGATGCCCAGGATGCCGCCGCCGATCCAGAATTCCCGCCGTGTGGCGCGGCCTTTCCAAGCGGTCCACGACGCCACGAGGGCGCGTGCGAAAAGGCGCGGCACGGAGGCGGTGTTGGGGTCGTAGCTGTCGGACCAATCGGCCATGCGGTAGCACTACTTCTTGCGGCTCTTCTTGGTTTCCCCGGCGGGCGCCTTGGGAGCCTTCTTCTCCTTGGCGGTGGCTTTGGGAGCCTTCTTTGCCTTGGCGGCAGGCTTTTTCTCCGCAGGCTTTTTTGGCTTGGCGGTTTTCTTGAGCTCTTGGAACTCGATGGCGTTGGTCTGCGGGTTGAGCACGGCCAGGGAGTTGTGGCCGGGCGCCAAATCCCCGCGCAGGATGGCCTCCGCTATGGGGTCCTCCAGCAGGCGCTCGATGGCGCGGCGCATGGGGCGCGCGCCGTATTCCGGGTTGTAGCCCTTGTCCACCAGCAGGGCCACCACCTCCGGTGCCAAGCTCAGGCCTATTTTCCTCTCCGCCAGGCGGTCGATGAGCTTCCGGGCCTCCAGCTTCACAATTTCCGCGAGGTCGTTGCGGTCCAGCATGCGGAAGACGATGAGCTCATCGAACCTGTTGATGAATTCCGGGCGGAATTCCTTCTTGGCGGCCTCGGTGATTTTCTCCTTCAGGGCCTCGTAGTCGGCCTCTGCGGAATCACCGGAGGCAAACCCCATGCGGCCCGTGCTGCCCAGGCTGGCCCCCACGTTGGAGGTGAGGATGATGATGGTGTTGCTGAAGCTCACCTTGCGGCCCAGGGAGTCGGTCATGGCGCCTTCCTCCAGCACCTGCAGCAGCAGGTTCATCACGTCCGGGTGCGCCTTCTCCACCTCGTCGAACAGGATGACCGCGTACGGGCGGCGGCGCACCTTCTCGGTGAGCTGCCCGCCCTCGTCGTGCCCCACGTACCCGGGGGGCGAGCCGATGAGTCGGCTGGTGCTGTATTTCTCCATGTACTCGCTCATGTCCACCTGGATGAGGGCATCCGCCGTGCCGAACATGATTTCCGCCAGGTTGCGCGCCAGGTAGGTCTTGCCCACGCCCGTGGGACCCATGAAGAGGAAGGAGCCGATGGGGCGGCGGGGGTCCTTCACGTCCGCCCTGCTGCGGCGCAGCGCGCGCGAGATGGCGGAGCAGGCGATATCCTGGCCGATGACCTTGCTCTTCAGCTCGTTCTCCATCTGCAGCAGGCGCTCCGTCTCCTTCTGCTCCATGCGGGCCAGCGGAATGCCGGTCCACTTGGAGATGACGGCCATGATATCGTCCTCCGTGACGTCTGCCACGGTGGTGTCCATGTCCTTTTTCCAGGAGTCGATGCTGGCGTGGAGCTTGTTGCGCAGCCTGGCCTCCTGGTCCCGCAGCTTGGCGGCGCGCTCGAAGTCTTGAGCCTTGGCGGCGGCCTTCTTGTCCTCCTCCAGCTTGGCGCACTGCTGCTCAATGCCCTTGATTTCGCCGGGGCGGGTCATGTGCGCCACGCGCAGGCGGGAGCCGGCCTCGTCCATGATGTCGATAGCCTTGTCCGGCAGGAAGCGGCCGGTGATGTAGCGCTTGGAGAGGTTGGCGGCGGCCTCCAGGGCCTTGGGGGTGTAGTGCACGTGGTGGTGCTCCTCGTAGCGGGGTGCGATGCCGCGGAGGATGGCGATGGTATCCGGCAGGGAGGGCTCGCCCACCTGCACCTGCTGGAAGCGGCGCTCGAAGGCGGCGTCCTTCTCCACGTGGTTGCGGTACTCGTTGAGCGTGGTGGCGCCTATGGCCTGCATCTCCCCGCGGGAGAGGGCGGGCTTGATGATGTTGGAGGCGTCCATGGTGCCCTCTGCGGAGCCGGCTCCCATCATGGTGTGGATCTCGTCGATGAAGAGGATGATGTTCTTCTCCTTGCGGATTTCGTCCATCACGGCCTTCAGGCGTTCCTCGAACTGGCCGCGGTACTTGGTGCCGGCCACCATGAGCGCCAGGTCCAGGCTGATGATGCGCTTGCCCAGCAGGAACTCCGGCACATCCCCGCCCACAATCATCTGCGCCAGCCCCTCCACAATGGCGGTCTTGCCCACGCCGGCCTCTCCCAGCAGCACCGGGTTGTTCTTGGTGCGGCGGCACAGGATTTGGATGACGCGCTCAATCTCGTTGCGGCGGCCTATCACGGGGTCCAGCTCGCCCTTGGCGGCGCGGGCGGTCATATCCCGCCCGAAAGCCTCCAGGGCGGGTGTCTTGGAGCGCTCGCCGTTGGCGGAGCGGTTGCTCTCGCGGCTGTTGCGGGGCTGGTTGTGCAGGAAGGCGTTGGCGTCCTCCTCCTCTTCCTCGTCGTGCCCCATGGGGCCGTTTTCCGGCATGGGGGAGGTTGGTTCGGGCTGGTCGTCGTCCGCCTCGAAATTGGTGCCGATTTCCTCCATCACGCCCTTGCGCGCGTTCTCGTAGGTGAGCCCGGAGGAGCTGAGGGCCTGCCAGGCGAGACCGTCCTCGTCTCGCAGCATGGCCAGCAGGATGTGCTCCGTGCCGATGTAGGTGTGGCGCAGCTTGCGGGCCTCCTCACCGGCGAGGGTGAGCAGCTTGCGCACGCGCGGGGTGCAGGGCAGCTCACCCTCAGTGCCTGCGGCGTTGCCGGGCACCATGGACTGCTCAATCTGCTCTGCCATGCGGGAGATGTTGATGCCTGCGTTCTCCATCACGCTCACGGCCACGCCCTGGCCGAGCTTGAGCAGGCCGAGCAGCACGTGTTCCGCGCCGATGTAGTTGTGGTGGAAGCGGTCTGCCTCTCTGCGGGCCAGGTTGAGCACCTGCTGCGCCCTGGGGGTGTAGTTCTTCATAATGTTGCGGTGTCGGGTGTCTGGAAGGTGTGCGGGGAGGATTGCAGGAAGGCGCGGCAGCGCGCCGCCAGCATCAGCGGCACGCTTTCCGTGTCCTCCGCGGTGATGGCGTCTGCCGCCAGCTGGAGGGAAAGCGTGTTGAGGTTGCGGATGAACTGCTCTGTGCCGCACTCCCAGGAGATGAGTCCCAGCACGGTGGCCAGGCGCAGCGCGGAGCCGGCGTCCCGCAGCTCCTTGATGCTGAGCCGCCGCGCGTTCATGAGCATGCCGTACGTGCGTCCTATGTGGTCCTGCAGCCGCTGGCCGGGCTCCTGCAGCAGGCGCATGCGCACGCCGAGCTCGCGCTGCACCACGCGCAGCACCACGGTGAAGAAGTAGTCCTGCATGTCGTTGAGCGTGCCGGCGGGGCCGGGGATGGAGTAGAGCATGAAGCGGCTTCCCGTGTCGTCGTGGTTGTCGGAGTAGAACGGGGAGATGCTCACGTGAAGTTTCTCCATGGCCTTGTTGACTTGGCCCATCATGTTGGCGAAGTTGAGGGCGGGCAGGTGGAGCATGGCGTAGAGCTGGATGCCGTCCCCGCATTCCGTGGGAATGCTGGTGAGGTGGCCGTTCTCGCGGTTGCGGGCAAAGTTGAATCGTTCGTCCAGCCGTTGGACGAGCTCCTCCAGATCATCCAGGAAGGGGAACACGGAGAGGGGGTCCGCCTTGGTGGGGCGCTTGGCCTTCTGGCGGAAAACGTGCAGCACCAGGTGCTCCTCCTCGTTCACCATGGCGGTGATGTGGCGCTTGCCGGAGACCAGCAGGTGGCAGCCCTCCTGCCGCGCCGCCATGGAGGGGGAGAGCATGTTGAGCAGCAGCAGGCGGCGGCGGTCGTTGAAGTTGATTTTAGGCATTTCCGCCGCATAGGCCCCGCGGGTGAACTCCGGCATGCCCTGCAGCCCGTCCAGCAGCTCTGCGGCCACCGCGCGGCGGTCGTCCAGCGTGCTCCAGCCGGGGAAGGGGTGGCCGTGCAGGTTGCGCACCACGCGCGCCATCACGCCCAGCACGGTGTCTGCGTGGGTGCCGGGCAGCACCAGGTGCTCCGGCGGCGTGGCCAGGATGGTGGAGAGTTTGGTCATGCCTTGGCGGAATCGTTGATGGCCTTGATTTCATCGCGCAGCTCGGCTGCGCGCTCGTAGTCCTCGCGCTCCACGGCGCGCTGCAGCTCCGCCTCCAGCGCCTTCACCGATTTTTTGCGCGCACGCGGCGCGGGCTCCTGCATGGAGTCCTGCTGTGCGGGTTCTGCGGCGTCCGGGGCGTTTGCATCGGCTTCCTGCGTTTCCTGTTCGGAGCTGAGCTCGTTTGCAAGGAAAGTGTAGCAATCCGGGCAGCCGAGGCGGTTGGTGCGGCGGTAGTCCTCCAGGGTGAAGCGGCACACTGGGCAGGCGGTGATGACATCGCACGCCGCCTCTGCTGCGGCGGGCAGTTTCTCCGCATCGCCTCCGGCGAGCTCGCGCACTATCTTGTCCACCTGCTTCTTGAATTCCTCCGGGAAGAATTTCTCTGCAAAGGTGAGGGATTGCGGGTCAAAGAGCCCGCGTGCCTTGGCGCACTCCTCGCACAGTGCCAGCTCGGACATCTGCCCGTTGACAATCTGCGTTAAAAACATCGTAGCCCTCCGGCCGCATATCTGGCACTTCTTCACGTCCGCAAGACTACTCCCGTCCGCGCCTTTTTTCCAGCGTGCGCCGTGTCTTTCTGTGTCAGCGGCGCCGCCGTGCGGCCAACGCCGCCAGCGCCAGCAGGGAGAGCGTGCCCGTGGCGGGCTCCGGCGTCTGCGCTACCGCGTGGAACTCAAGCTTGCCTCCCGCCGCGAGCTTCAACTCGGTGTCGTAGCCCGCCATGCCCAGCCGCACGGTTTCGTCATAGGAGATGTTCACATCGTCGCCGAAATCTAGCTGCACGGTGGCATCTTGCAGGTCGAATTCCAGCGCCGTGGCGTCCAGGTACACGTCGCCCAGCTGCAATTCGCAGTGGAACATGCCCGTGAGGTCGAAGTAGTAGACATCTTCCAGCCGCTGGTAGGTGGCATCGGAAAGGTCGATGGTCACGTCGTTCCACAGCGTGATGGTTCCGTTCTTTGCTGTGGTCGTGAACGAGTTGTCCGCACCGATGGTGAGACCCCAGAATCCGATATTCTGCCCGGTGGTGAATTCGATGTCGTCGATGCGGCTCCTCTCGGCGGATTCGCCCGTGAACCAGCTGTAGCCTTGGATTTGCACGTTGTGCAGGGTGGCTTGTTCCGCCTCGCCCAGCACGGCGAGAGCGGCCTTATCCTTCCATGCGGGCTCTACCTCTGTTTCGTCCTGCTCCTCACGTCCCAGGCTGATGGAGCCGCCTTTCAGCAGCTTCAAATCGCCGCCGTTCTGCATGTTCAGCGAGCCGGTTTCCAGCTTGCCCTCCACGGTGAGCGCGTGGGTGTCCACCAGCACGCTTTTCAGACGTCCGCCGTTGGAGAGCAGGGTGGAGTCTCCCCGCGCCTGCATGGTGTTGTTTGCCCGGTGGCCCGCCAGGTCCAGCGTTCCGGCGTTCATGATGATGTCGCCGCCGTCGTAGTCGCCGAAGGCGTTGTCGGCGGCGGCGCGGAGGGTGCCGCCGTTCACCACGGTGTCGCCATGGTAGCCGTTGTAGGTGTGGAATCCGTCGTAGTATCCGATGGTGAGCGTATCGTCGCCCTCCTTGGTGAACCCGCCGTTGCCCTCGATTTTGTTGGTGAGCGTGCCGTTGAGGATGGTGGCGGTGTTGCCGCTGGCCAGCTCAACCGTGGAGGCGCAGGAGAAGCCGCCCAAATCCAGCGTGCCGCCCTCCAGTTTCAAATTGTTGTTGTTGGATGCGAATACCTTGTCGTTTCCCGCCACAAGCGTTCCCTGCTTCAGCGTGATGTGTCTCACGCTGTTGCTTCCCGCCAGTGTGAGCGTGCCGTCCGACACCTTCACCAGTGTGCCTTGCCCGCTGATGGAACCAACGGTGGCGGCGTCAATCTGCGCCTCCGCCCGCTCATCCACGCTGATGCTTCCCAGCGTTCGCCCGTGCACCAGCAGGGTGGCGCTGTCCGTGAATTGGATATCCTGCCCGCTGAATCCGGTCACGTTATCCGCCACATCCAGCGTGCCGCCGCCCAGGTTCACAGTGCCCTCCACATGGATGTTCGGCGTTTGGATGGTGAGCGTGCCGCCGCTGCCCTTGTTCAGGTTGCCGTGGATGTGCAGGTTGGCGAAGTCGTACGCCGCCGTGAACGTGTAGTCCTCGCTTCCGTACACGGTGATGTCATATGCGTGGATATCCTTCACATCCCCCGCAGGTGACAGTACAATCTCCCCCGCACCGTCGCCGCGGAACACTACGTAGTCGTATTGCTGGAAAACCGTTTGTTGCGGATCAAGGCTCCCGGTATTCCAGTTGGCTGTTTTGCCGACATCCCAGACGCCGTCCCCGGCGGCGTTGTCCCAGACGATGGTGCTTGCGGCGGCCTGCAAGGCGCCCAGCATTGAAAGCAGAAGGCTCAGCGTGTGTGTCGTCCTCATGCAGCCAGTTATACCAAACGAATCATGCCGGGTCAAGGCTTCCCGGTGGCGTTTTTGCTTCCATCCGGCGGGCGGTCGTGGTAAGGTGGGTGCATTGCCGTGGGAGACGTTGCAGAACAGAGAATCCGCCTGATGGATGAGGTGCTGGCAAGCCAGGTGGCCGCCGGCGAGGTGGTGGAGCGTCCCGCCTCTGTGGTGAAGGAGCTGGTGGAGAACAGTATTGATGCCGGAGCCCGCTGCATCCGCGTGGAAATACGCCGCGGCGGGGTCTCCCTCCTCAAGGTGGTGGACGACGGCTGCGGCATGGGCCGGGCGGATGCGGAGCTGTGCCTGCGGCGCCATGCCACCAGCAAGCTGCTGGATGCCGCCGGGCTGTTCGACATCCGCCACCTGGGCTTCCGCGGGGAAGCCCTGCCCAGCATTGCCTCTGTGGCGCACATTGATATCACCACGCGCCGCGCGGAGGATTTGGAGGGTACGCGCGTGAGCTGCGATGGCGGGGAGGCGGAGCCCCCCATGAGCGCCGGCTGCGCCCCCGGCACGGAAATCTGCGTCACCAACCTCTTCTTCAACACCCCCGTGCGCCGCAAATTCCTGAAAAGCGACGACACGGAGGCCGGGCACGTGGAGCACCAGCTGAAACTCCACGCCCTGGCGTTCCCCAACATCCGCTTCGTTTTCACCAGGGAGGGGCAGGTGGTGTTCGATGTGCCCGCCACGCACGACCTGCGCCGCCGCATTGCGGACTTCATTGGCCAGGCGCCTGCCGCGCGGCTCATGCGCATGCGGCCCACGGAGGCCCCCGGCGTGCGCGTGAGCGGCTACCTGATGCCGCTCTCCGCCGCCAACCGCAACCGCCGCATGCAGTACATCTTCCTGAACGGCAGGCCCATAGACGACCCCATTGTAATGCGGGCCGTGCGGGATGGTTTCGGCGGTTTCCCCACGGGGCTGCACCCCGGCCTGTTCATCTACCTGGAGGTGGACCCCGCACTGGTGGATGTGAACGTGCACCCCGCCAAGCGCGAGGTGCGCTTCCGCCGCCCCTCGGAAATCACCCTGGCGGTCACGGATGCCGTGGCAGCCACCCTGGCCGCCCACGCCCGCGGGGAATCTGATGCGGATGAGCCGTCCCCAGCGCCGCCGCCGGAACAGCCCGCGGAGACCCCGCGCACGCCCTTCAAGCTGCGCCCCGTGCTGGAACCCAGCCAGGAGGAACTGCCCCTGCCGCCCGCCCCGGCCCCGGCCCCCGCCGACACGGGAAGCGCACCCGCGCCCGCGCCGCAGGAGGAGCCGGAGCCCCTGCCGTTCCGCCATATCGGCACCCTGCATGATACCTACGCCATCTTTGAGAACAGCGAGGGCCTGGTGCTGCTCGCCCCGCGTGCCGCCAGGGAGCGCATCATCTTCGAGCGCCTGCTGGCGGGCAACCGGCACCCCATCGCCTCCCAGCGCCTGCTGGTGCCGGAGATTCTGGAGATGGACGCGCGCGACATGGGCATAGCGCTGGAGGTGAAGCCGCAGATGGAGCAGGCGGGGTTCCTGATTTCTCTTTTCGGGCGCAATACGCTGCGCGTGGAAGCCGTGCCGGCTTTCCTGCCGCTGCGGCGCGTGGCGTCCTTTGTGCAGGAGCTGCTGCTGATATTCACGCGCGGGGAAGTGCGGCTCAACCGCTCCCGCGCGCCTTTCGAGCCCTTTGCCATGCAGCTGGCGCGCCAGTATGCGCGGCAGGAGGACATTTCCGCGCTGCTGCAGGCCCCGCTGCCCCTGCTGGCGGAGCTGCTGCGCTGCGAAATCCCGTACTGCACCCCCACGGGCAAACCCACGCTGCTGCCGTTCTCCATGAGCGAAATCAACCGCAAATTCCAAGCCCAGTAACACAGTGAAAGAAATTGTCTACCAAGGGAAATTCCTCAACATGGCCAAGGAGGGCCGCTGGGAGTTCTGCGAGCGCGTGAACAACACCGCCGCCGCCATGATTTTCGCCTGCACGCCGGAGAACCGCGTGCTCCTGGTGGAGGAGTTCCGCCCGCCCGTGGGGCGCCGCTGCCTTTGCTTCCCCGCGGGCCTGGTGGGGGATGGAAACCCGGAATCCGCCGCCGCCGCCGCCACCCGCGAGCTGGAGGAGGAAACGGGCTACACCGCCGCCCGCATGGAATTCCTCTTCTCCGGGCCCAGTTCCCCCGGCCTCACTTCCGAGATGATTTCCTTCTTCCGCGCCTCCGGCCTTTCCCGCATTTCCCAAGGCGGCGGGGTGGACGGTGAGAATATCACCGTTCACGAGGTCCCCATGGATTCCATCAACTCCTGGCTCGCCCAAAAGGAGAACGAGGGCGTGCTCGTTGACGCCCGCATCTACGCCGGCATCTACTTCCTGCAACATTGATGCCGTGCCCGGCGCCTCCCTTATCTGGTGAGCAAATCACGCTGCCAGGCCATGAGGGCGGACAGGCCGGCGTCCTCCTGGTTGGCGATGGCTTCCAGCTGGGTGCGTGAGGCGATGAGGGCCGGCTCTATGTCCAACTGTTCGGCCAGGGCGTCCCGCTTGGCGGTCCAATGCGCCATGTGGGCCTCGAAATGCGGGGACTGCTCGTGGCGCACGCGCTTGGGGATGCAGGGGTAGTCGTGCTCGTCCATGAGCTGGAAATGCTCCACGGCCTTGCGGAAGCGCGCGGCGCGCTGGGCATGCATGCGGCTGCGGGGCTCCACCACGCGGAATTCCTGCAGGGCCGCGCTCCAGCGCAGCAGGTCGTCGTTGCTGCACACCATGAAGGCGGGGCGGTCCATCTGGGCGGCCTCGCGGTCGCGCCAGGTCCAGAGGGCGCGCAGGGCGGCCAGGCCGCGGCGGTTGAACTTGCCGGCGCCGCGGATACGCCAGGGGTCCTCCATAACGGCTTCAAAACGCTCCCTGCCGTGCTGCAGGTTGCAGGCGCAGCTTTCCAGGAACCACCCGTGGCGGCCCAGCTCTTTCAGGCGGGCGGTGAGCTTGTCCGCCATTTCCAGCATAAACTTCACGTCCCCGGAGGCGTATTCCTGCATGCTTTCCGGTATGGGGCGCTTGCCCCAATCCGCCTTCTGGTTCTTCTTGCTCAGCACAATGCCGTAGAAGTGCTCCACCAGGGCGGCCAGCCCGAACTGGCGGAACCCCAGCAGGCGCGCGGCTATCTGGGTGTCCAGAATCATGCGGGGCAGCACGCCGTAGGCCCCCTGGAAGAGGCTCATGTCGTAGTCCGCCCCGTGCATCCACACTTCCGCTTCCTGCAGCCAGCGGGTGAATTCCCCCATGTCCTCGATGGCCAGGGGGTCGATGATGCACACGCCGTCCGCATCTGCATACTGGATCAGGCAAAGCTTCTCCCGGTGGCGGTGCAGGCTGTCTGCCTCCAAATCCAGCACGGTGCGCCCCTGCGGCTGCCTTGCCGCCCTGAGCTTCCACGCATGCAATGCCTCTTGATCCTCTATCATCGAACGCCGGGCATCATAGCACGCCCCGCCCCCCATGGCAAGGCTATATCCCGTTCACGGCAGGAAGGGCTGCAGCTTCTCCCACACCATGTCCACGGTGATGAGGCTGATTGCGGCATCCGATACCAGGTTGATGGATTTTGGGCCGCGGGTGATGCTGTTGCGGGTGCGGTTGTCGTAGATGGCGATGGTGGGGCCGCCGGACATGGCGGCCATGTGGGAGGGGCCGGTGTCGTTTCCCACGGTGGCGATGGCGCGGCGGGCGATTTCCGGCACATCCAGCAGGGCTGTTTTGTTGAGCAGGCTCACGGCGGAGGGGCAGGCAGATGTGACCGCGCCGATTTCCGCGGCCTCTGCGCTGGTGCCGATGAGCACGGATGCCACGCTGCGCGCCGCCAGGCGCTGCGCCAGCTCACAGAAGTTCTGCACGGGCCAGCGCTTGTACGGGTGGGTGGGGGAGCAGCCGCAGATGAGCAGCACGTAGCGTTCCGGCAGCTTGTCCAGCTCCGCGTTGTCGCTGCGCAGGAAGGAGAGGTCCGTGGGTGTCCAGGCCAGCTCCACCGGCTCGCGCCGGATGCTTCCGCAGCCCCAGGAACGGTGCTTGGTGATGGTGGCCGCCACCTTGGTGCGGCCGTCTATCCACGTGTATGACTTGCGGGCGAGCCAGCGCAGAATGGCGAAGTATCGCCCGCGTGTGCGGTTGGAGCACTGCAAATCGTAGATGATGTCATACCCGTTGCGGGCCAGGCCGCGCAGGATGCCCCACGGCAGGTGGGAATCCCGGTTGTCCACCAGGATGTCCGCAAAGATGTCCATCCGTTGCGCCATTTTCACGAAAGCGGCGGCGGTGAGCAGGTGGAGCTCCGCCTCCGGGTGGCGGCGGCGGATATCGAACATGGCCCCGGTTTCCAGCACGAAGTCGCCCAGGGCACCGTGTTTGATGACTAGGATTTTCTGCATGGTCAGGGAAGGAGTGGTATGAGTTGCGCGGGCGTGGCCACAATGCCCGCCGCGCCGGGGCAGGCGGTGGCTGCCGCATCCAGCAGGTAGTTGGCGCCCACGCCCGCCGCCGCGCCCGCCGCCACATCCCGCGGCTTGTCACCCAGCGAGACGGATGCCGCCAGGTTGATGCTCCACTTGGCGGCGGCCTTCAGGAACATGCCGGGGTTGGGCTTGCGGTCCGGGTGGTTCAGGTGGGGGCAGCAGAGTACATCCAGCAGGGGGCAGCCGCGCTGCTCGAAGAGGCGGCGCATGTGCGCGGTGAGGGCCTCGTACTGCTCCAGGGTGAAATACCCGCGTTCAATGCCGGACTGGTTGGTGAGCACCACCAGGTCGTAGCCTTTGGCGGCGGCGGCGGCGCAGAGCTCGAAGATGCCGGGCACGGGCTCGAAATCCTCAATCTTGTGGACGTAGTGGCGGTCGATGTTCACCGTGCCGTCGCGGTCCAGGAAAAGGGCGCGTCTTTCAGCCATGGAGTTCCTTTTCCACGAGTTCGCAGATGAGGTGGCCGCAGGTGATGTGCATCTCCTGGATGTGGTTGGTGGCGGTGGCGGGCACGGCCAGGGAGATGTCCGCCGCCTGACGCATGGCCCCGCCGCCGGCCCCGGTGAGCGCCACGGTGGTGGCCCCCATGGCGCGTGCCTGCTCGAAAGCGCGCAGCACGTTGCGGCTGTTGCCGCTGGTGGAGAGGCCGATGAGCACGTCTCCCGCTTCCGCCAGACCCTCCACCTGGCGGCGGAAGACGTCATCGTACCCGTAGTCGTTGCCCACGGCGGTGAGGATGGAGGTATCCGTGGTGAGGGCGATGGCGCGCATGGCGGGGCGCTCCAGCTTGTAGCGGCCTATGAGTTCCGCCGCCAGGTGCTGGGAATCCGCCGCGGAGCCGCCGTTGCCGCAGAACATCACCTTGCGGCCGCTCCCGAGCGCGGCGGCGCATGCCTCTGCAATTTCACGGATGCGCGGGGCGCATGCCGCCAGCTGGTGCATGCCGTCCGCCACGGTGTTGATTTCATTGGCTATCCACTCTGTGTCCATGGGTGTCAGTGTTGGAGTTTTTCAATGATGGAGGTGGAGGAGAAGCCCTCCAGGCGCGGCAGCTCCACCGCGCGCCCGCCGTAGGATTCCACGAGCTGGCCCTCCGGCCACTTGTCGATGGGGTAGCCCTCCTTCGCTATCACGTCCGGCCGCAGTTTCTCAATCAGCGGCAGCGCCGTGTCGTCGTCGAACGGCACCACGTAGTCCACCGTCTTGAGCGCGGCCAGCAGCGCCGCGCGCGACTGCTCGTTGTTCACGGGGCGCTCCGGCCCCTTGAGCCGGCGGATGGAGGCATCCGTGTTCAGGCCAACGATGAGGACATCGCAAAGGGCGCGGGCACGCTCGAAGGATTGCAGGTGGCCGGGGTGCAGCAGGTCGAAGCAGCCGTTGGTGAACCCCACCACCTTGCCGCGTGCGCGGAGTTCTGCGCAGAGCTCCGCGGCGGCGTCTGCGGAAAGCACCCCGCCGGCGACCCGTACGGGGGAGAGGGCTTGCGCCAGCTCCTCCCGCTTCACGCTGGCGGTGCCGAATTTGCCCACCACAATGCCGGAGGCCGCGTTGGCTATGCGCATGGCTTCCCGCATGGGTGCGCCGGCGGCCAGGGCCGCGCCCAGCGCCGCCAGCGAGGTGTCGCCCGCGCCGGAGACATCGAACACATCCCGCGCTTCCGTGGGTATCCACTGCACTTTCTCCTCCTCCGCGCCGGGGATGTAGATCATGCCGTGCTCGCTCAGGGTGACCAGCAGGCCGCCCACGCCGTAGCGGTGGCAGACCGCCCGCCCCGCCTCCACGGCCTCTGCCGTGAAATTGGGTGAGGCGGGGTCGAATGTGCGCCCGGTCACCCCCTGGAACTCCTTCAGGTTGGGTTTCACCAGGCACGCTCCGCCGTATATGGTGTAGTCCGTGCGCTTGGGGTCCACCAGCACGCGCTTGCCGTGCTTGTTGCAAAGGGCTATCACGGCAGGGGTCAGGCGCTCGTCGAACAGCCCCTTGCCGTAGTCGGAGAGCAGCACCATGTCCACCTTCGGCAAACACTCCTCCACGCGGTCCAGCAGGGTGTCCACCTGTTCCTGCGTGAGCTGCAGCGGCTGTTCGCGGTCCACGCGCAGCAGGTGGTGCTGCCCGGCCACGTAGCGGGTTTTCACCGGGGTGGCATAACCCTCCGGGTGCAGCATCTGCGAGTCGTCCGCCCCCAGCGCCACCATGCTTTCGTGGAGTGCGCGCCCGCCATCGTCCCCGCCCGTGACGCCGATGATGTGCACGGCGCAGTCCAGGCTGCGCAGGTTGGTAATCACGTTGCCGGCGCCGCCGGGCATGCTGCGCTCCTTCTGGCAGAGAATCACCGGCACGGGAGCCTCTGGCGAGAGCCGCGAGCTCTTGCCGTACACAAAGACATCCAGCATCATGTCGCCCATGCAGAGCAGGCCGATTTCCGGAAAGCGGTCGATGTACGAGCGGTAATCACCCTGTGCCATAACGGCAGGATACCACATTCCGCCGCCGTTGTCAGTAGTTTTCTTCACGCGCCCGCGTTTGCGCGGGTTTGAGAATTCGCTGGAAATTGACTTGCCGTTCTGGTAGAATAAGTGAAACCATGATTATCGTCACCGGAGGAGCCGGCTTCATCGGCTCATGCATTGTGGCCGCCCTGGAGAGGGCCGGCAGGGGGGATATCGCCGTCATCGACTACCTGGGAACGGATGAGAAGTGGAAGAACATCGCCAAGCGCGAGCTGGCCGCCTGCGTGCACCCGGATGATACGGATGCCTTCCTGCAGGCTCACAGGGGCAAGCTGGAGGCCATCATCCACATGGGCGCCATCTCTTCCACCACGGAGACGGACGCCGACCTCATCGCCCGCACCAACTTCACTCTTAGCCTGAAGCTGTGGGATTTCTGCTGCGAGAACAAGGTGCCCTTCATCTACGCCTCCTCCGCGGCCACGTACGGCGACGGCTCGCTGGGGTTCGACGACACGGACACGCAGGAGCACCTGAACGCGCTGCGCCCGCTCAACTGCTACGGCTGGAGCAAGGCCGTGTTTGACCGCAAGGTGGCGCGCGAGCGCGATTCGTTCCGCCCCGTGCCTCCGCAGTACGCCGGGCTCAAATTCTTCAACGTGTACGGCCCCAACGAGTACCACAAGGGCACCATGAAGAGCGTCATCGCCCACATCTTCCCCATCGCCAGGCAGAACGAGGAGGTCAAGCTCTTCAAGAGCTACCACCCGGACTACAGGGACGGCTGGCAGCTGCGCGACTTCGTGTGGGTGGGGGACATAGCGGACGTGGTGCTGTGGTTGCTGGACCACCCGCGGGTGAGCGGGCTGTTCAACGTGGGCTCCGGGGAGGCGCGCTCGTTCTATGACCTGGCGGCGTCCACCTTCGCCGCGTTGGGGCTGGAGCCCAAGATCGGCTACAAGGAGATGCCGGAAAGCCTGCGCCCCAAGTACCAGTACTACACCAAGGCCAATTTGGACAAGCTGCGCTCTGTCGGCTATGACAAGCCCATGACCCGCCTGGAGGACGGCGTGCGCCAGTACGTGCAGAACTTCCTCAACACGGAAGACCCCTACATGTGATGCGCTCCGCGTTCTAAACGCAGACGCACCGCGGGTGCAACCCCGCCGCTCCCTTGCTGAGGGTCAGTGCCCGGAAAGGCCGAGCCGAACGCGGTTCCAGAGGATGCCCGGCCAGTTGAGCGGGTTCCGGCGCACGATGCGGCGCCCCAGTATGCAGTCGCGTCCGGGATCCGGCGCAGCCAGGGGATTCCGCTCATGGCCCGCTATGGTTTCCAGCACCTGCGACCACAGGTTGTACTTGTGCAGGATGAGGCGCCGCGCCTCCCGTATGGCGGGCAGGCGTTTCTCATATTCCCCCGCGGCTATGGCCCCGCGGATGATGGAGAGAGCTTGCGCGGGGTCCTGCAACGGAATGCGGATAAAGCTTTCCGGCGGCAGGATTTCCTCCAGCGCGGGGTCCCCGGCGTAGAAGGGCAGGCAGTTGCTCAGGAAGGCGTCCGCCAGCTTCTCCGACCAGTGGTGGGGGTGGATGTAGTTCTCCACCACCACGTGGTACTTGAAGGAGTCCATGGCCTGGTACTTGTATTTCAGCGGGTTGATTCCCTGGCCGCGCCACACGAATTCCGGCAGGTGCTCTTGCAGGTGGGTGAACAGCATGAACCTCTTGTAGTGTTCCGTGTTCTTCATGAGCTTGCGCGTGCAGATGGCGGAGATGCATTCCGTCTTTTCCGGTTCCGGGGCGGTCAGGTAGTGCTCCGGGTGGCGGCCGTTCATCCAGGTGAAACAGCCCGCGCCGTTGCGGTGGTGCGGGTGCGGCAGCTCATGCGGCGTGTGCGTGGTGAGCACATAGTTGAACTGCCGCGTGTAGGCCGGCGGGAAGATTTTGATGGTGGGCGGCTCCTGCGTCACCAGGATGGTGTGCTCCGCAGGACAGGCCAGCAGCTCGCGCGGGGAGCCCGTCGGCATCTCATCGTACACCAGCAGCCAGTCGTAGTCCCGGCAGGCGGGGTCGCGCGTGAATTCCGCCCCCTGCCACGCTACATGCTCCGGCAGCCACGCGGTCATCCAGTTGGAGAGCACCTTGATTTTCATGACGGTACAATGCGTATGCAGCGGCGCAGCAGTGCACGCATGCCGTTTTTCTGCATGGCGGTGCGTATCACGCTTGCCCGGTAGCGCAGGTACACGGGCAGGCTGCGGCGCTTTTCTTGCTGCAGGCGGTTGCCGCCGTCGTCTATGTCGCTTTGCTCGTTTGCCGGGAAAGCGGTGCCGACCAGGTTGGGGGACACCCCGATGACGGGGATGCGGTGTTTCAACATGACTTCCCCCAGCATGGCGTCCGCCCCCATCCAAAAGCTGGAAAGGTGGCGGAGTATCTGTTCCGCCCCGGTGCGGGAGTACAGGTAGCCGACGGCACCCCACAGCACCTTTTTGGGGAACACGGGGTGGAGCGGTGTGCCGGGGACGGTGGGGCAGATGGTATAGAGCCTGCTGTTGTCCGTGTACAGTTTCACGGCTTGCCAGCCTTGCACCCGCGTCAACAGAAAGTCTATGCCCGCGCGGAAATTTTCGGGCAGAAGCACATCGTCCTCAAACACCGCACCGTAGTCCGCCCCGCTTTCCAGGAACGTGCGCAGGGCTTTCAGGTGGCTGTGCATGCAGGCCTGCTCGTTCGGGGTGAGGTCTGCCGGGTACATGCTAGTGCGCTTGCGGCTGTCGTACATGGCCTTTTGCTCCGGGGTCAGCTCCGCTCCCGAGACCGCGGGTACAATCTGAATATCGATTCCCGCCACCCTTTCCTGCTCGGCAAGCATGGCCCTGCGAGCCGAGGAACGGGGCAGGTTGATGGCCAGGTAAATGATTGACGGGTTGTCCATGGAACGGGAATTGCCGTATGTGCGACTCCTTCAGTCTAGAGGATGGAGGCGGTTGCGTCAAGCGCAATTACCGCGGCGCGGGCGCCTTCCCGCGGCGAAGGCAACATATGTTTGTGCGGATACGGCACGCACCCCGTGGTATTGCGCACGGGGAATTTGACAGGTGGGGGAGGCGGTGGTAGAATGCGCGCGCCGCGCGCGGCAGACCGCCATGGATACGAACGAGACACACGGACAGGAAATCGATTTCCGCTGCTACCTGAAGCACTACCCGGACAAGGCCGGGTATTTCGGCCGCTTCGGCGGGGCATACGTTGCCAAGGAGCTGGAGCCCGCCTTCAAGGAAATCACGCAGGCCTACCACAGCATCTGCCATTCCGCGCAGTTCATCAACGAGCTGCGCCGCATACGCCGTGAATTCCAGGGCCGCCCCACGCCCGTGTACCATTGCGAGCGCCTTTCACGCCTCAACGGCGGCGCCCAAATCTACCTGAAGCGCGAGGACCTCAACCACACCGGCGCGCACAAGCTCAACCACTGCATGGGGGAGGGCCTGCTCGCCAAGTACATGGGCAAGAAGAAGATGATTGCGGAAACCGGTGCCGGCCAGCACGGCGTGGCCCTGGCCACCGCTGCCGCCTATTTCGGCCTGGAGTGCGAAATCCACATGGGCGAGGTCGATATTGCCAAGCAGGCCCCGAACGTGACCCGCATGCGCATGCTCGGCGCCAAGGTGGTATGCGTCACCCGCGGCCAGAAAACCCTGAAGGAGGCGGTGGATTCCGCGTTCGAGGCCTACCTGCGCGAGTACAAGACCGCCATCTATTGCATAGGCTCCGTGCTGGGGCCGCACCCGTTCCCGCTCATGGTGCGCGATTTCCAGAAGATTGTGGGCGACGAGGCGCGCGAGCAATTCGTCGGCATGACCGGAATCCTGCCGGATGTGGTGTGCGCCAGCGTGGGCGGCGGCTCCAACTCCATGGGCATGTTCCCCGCCTTCCTGAACGACCCCGTGGAGCTGGTGGGCGTGGAGCCCCTGGGCCGCGGCTCCGGCGTGGGAGAGCACGCCGCCTCCATGGCCTTCGGCACGGAGGGTATCATGCACGGTTTCAACAGCATCATGCTCAAGGATGAGAACGGAGAGCCCGCGCCCGCCTACTCCGTGGCCAGCGGCCTGGACTACCCCGGCGTGGGCCCGGAGCACGCCTTCCTGCGGGAGGTGGGCCGCGTGACCTACGACACCGTGACCGACGAGGAGGCGGTGGACGCTTTCTTCAAGCTCTCACGCTACGAGGGCATCATCCCCGCGCTGGAAAGCGCGCACGCCGTGGCATACGCCATGCGCCGCGCCAGGGAGATGGGCACGGGAGCCATCCTGGCCAACTGCTCCGGCCGGGGCGACAAGGATGCGGAATTCGTGGCGGAACATTTCGGATTCGGGGACGAGCACCGCTACTGATTGGGCCCAATCTCCTTGGCGTTGACCTAGGGATTTTTCGTCTCTACCGGAGTCAGCTTGAATGGGATTGCTTCTGGCGTGCTCCGCCAGGGGCGGGCCGGCTTGCCTGTTTTATTGTGCTTGAAGCCAAGCTCTCTGGGGGAGCAACTACCTGCAAGGCCTCTTGCAGGCATTCGTTATGCCTTGAACGTAGTAACACAGCGGGGCTATCCGTTATGCAACGGGTGCGGGCGGGGATGCATCACAAAGGCATGGAAGAAGATCAAACGGCAGTTACAGAGGATTTCAACCGTACGCTGTTCCGTGGTTGCCCCGTGGGCTCGCTGGAGCTGGCGGGGGAGCTCACCGAGCGGTCGCTGGGCTACCCGCTCAACGTGATGAGCATGCTGTACTACGAGTGCGGCGATGCCCTGACCACCGCAAACTCCGGGGAGAATGGCAGCGCGCCCCGCAGTTGAGCCGGCGTGGATGCGGCGCGTGCTGCGCATGCACACCACGCGCCGCCTGGCCAGCCTTTAGAACAGCGGGATGAGGGAGACGCCCCAAGATTGGTATTCCCCCACGTAAGGCTGTTCGATGACTATGGTGTTCTTGCCCTTCTTGAGCGGCAGCTTGGTGGGGTCCTGCGCCCACCAGATTTCCTCGTCGTCGTAGGGCATCTCGTTGAGCGGTGAGGTCCAGGTGTCTCCCTTGCTCTGGCGCTGGCCCGCGAGCTTGTAGCGGCGGGGGTTCTTGATTTCCCTGCCGTTCACCCACACGCGGGTGCCGCACTGTGACCATTCGCCGTTCTGCGGCACGCCGGACCAGCGGCGCGAGGAGCGCGCGGGGGCGTCGAACCCTATCATGAAGGGCATTTCCCCCGCCTTGGGGGATTGGATGGTGGTGACGGCCCAGACGGTGTTGCCGGGCTTTACCTTGCCCATCACGCCCAGGCAGCCGGTGTTCGGCTTGGTGCGCAGGTAGAGATTGGCGCCGTGCGAGGGTTGCGTGGCCAAGGCCCCGTATTCGCCCTTCAGCACGGCATCACGGTTCTTGTCCGCCTCTGCCGTGGCCACGGGACCCACCACGGTCCAGCTCACGGAGGATTCCGCCCAGTAGGGGAAGGGCTGGCCCTTGAGGATGGAGCACGACATCTTCATGAGGCGCTGCTCAAAGCGGGCATAGGCCTGCCCTGCGGGGGAATCCGCGGCGGGCATGTGGCAGGGCAGGGTGTCGCCGTCCGCCTCCCCGCCCAGCCAGGCGCGCTCGGCCATGGCGAGCATGCCGGGCCACTGTGCGCTGTGGCGGGCAATGTTGCGCTTGTCCTCCACGCGGGCATCCGGCCAGTTGCAGATCATCACGCCCATTTTGAGCTCATCCCCCTTGGCGGCGCCGCAGGGGCGCATGAAGAAGTAGCGGCGCACCAGCAGGCCGGGGTCGAACAGGTTGGTGTAGCCGATGGTGGAATCGAAGCTGTGGCACTTGATGGTTTCCGGTTTCAGGGATTTCTCCACCATCTCGCCGCCCTCGCCCCAGCGCTGGGAGATGGAGTCCTCGCCAACCGGCAAATCCCGCGGGCCGCCCCACTGGGCGGGAATGCGCCCGCGGGCGATGAGGAAGTCGCTCATGCGCTTCACGAATTCCTTGGCGTTCGGGATGCGCACCTCGTCCGCGCCCAGGTGGACGATGGGGCAGATGTCCTGCGGCACCTCCTTGCAGAATTCATCCAGCAGCTCCTCCAGCACCTTCATGCCTTGCTCGGTGTGCATCTTGAAGCCGAAGCAGCGGTCGAAATACGAGCTGTGGCCGGGCATGTCCAGCTCCGGGATAATCTGGATATTGCGGTCTGCGGCGTAGCGGAACAGCTCGCGGATCTGGTCGTAGGTGTAGGTGTCGTGCGCATCGCGCGTGCGCTTGGAGGGGTCGTTCAGCACGGGGCGGCACTTGCACTGCACATGCCAGGCGGGGTGGTCAGTGAGGTGCCATTGGAAATAGTTCACCTTGAAGCGGGAGGCGAGCTCCAGCTGGCGCTTGAGGCTGTCGATGGTCTGGAAGTTGCGGCCGCAGTCATGCATGAAGCCGCGCATGCGGAAGGCGGGCCAGTCCTCTATCTCGCAGAACGGAAGGCCCTTCCTGCAGCCGGCCACAAGCTGGCGCAGGGTCTGCAGACCGTTGAACAGGCCGGCCTCCTTCGCGGCGGCAATCTGCACGCCCTTGGCGGTGATGCGCAGGCGGTAGCCCTCCGCCGCGTGCTCGGGCGCGGTGGCGGCGGGATCGATTTTGAGAGCCACGCCCAGCGGCGCGGCGCCTCCCTTGCCGAACTCCCCGGCCTCCTTGGTAAGAGCCTTGGAGGCGGTTTTGACCATGCGGCCCTTGGCATCACCAGTGATGTTCACGACCTTGCCGTAGGCCAGCGTGCCCTGTTTCCATTCCACCCTCTGCGGGAAGGGCAGCAGAGGGCAGGGGGCGTTTGCCTCCGCCTGCGCGGGAATGGGAGAAGTCCATTCCGCGGGGCACGGCTGGGTGAAGCCCATCAGGGCAAGGGCGCTTGCAAGGCTCAGGATGGCATGCTTGATTTTCATACGCAGGGTATTATAGCGGCACCGCACCGGCCTTGCAAGTTTGTTCCGCGCGCGGTAGCTAGAGTGTAGTATAGCTTTTTCTGCTTTGCTCACCGCGCGCGCGGGTGTAGAATGGGGCACGCGTATGGCTACACTCAAGCAAAGGACTCTCGGCAAAAGCGCCTCGATTGCGGGAACCTCCCTGCACACCGGGCAGGCGGTGAAACTGACCATCAAGCCCGCGGATGTGAACACCGGGCTCCGTTTCCGCCGCATCGATCTGCCGGACAAGCCCTTCATCCCGGCATCCGCCGCGAAGGTGCAGACCGTGGAGCGCGCCACCACGCTGGCGGAGGGCTCCGTGAAGGTGCACACGGTGGAGCACATCCTCTCCGCGCTCACCGGCATGGGGGTGGACAACGCCATTATCGAGATGGATGCCAACGAGCCCCCCATTGGTGACGGCTCCGCCGCGCCCTACGTGAACCTCATCAAGAAGGCCGGCGTGGTGGAGCAGGACGCCCCCTGCGCCGTGTGGCAGATACGCGAGCCCGTGAAGGTGGAGACCAAGGGCGGCTCCATCATCGTCATCATGCCCGCCAACGAATTCCGCGTGTCCGTGACCGCGGTGGGCCCCGGCGGCCGCGTTACCCAGTACTTCAACTCCGCCATCACCCCGGAGACCTACGAGAAGGAGCTTGCGGATGCCCGCACCTTCTGCTTCTACGAGGATATCCAGCCGCTGCTGGAGAAGGGGCTCATCCAGGGCGGCACGCTGGACAACGCCATTGTCATCAAGGGAGATGAATTCATTTGCGCCGGCGGGTTGCGCCACCAGAACGAGTGCGCACGCCACAAGGCCATGGACATGATAGGCGACCTCATCCTCAACGGGCGCCGCATCCTGGGCCACGTGATTGCCGTGATGCCCGGCCACGGCGTGAACACGCAGATGGCCGCCAAGCTGCAGAAGATGTACGAGAGCATGGTGGCCATGCGCCCCAAGGCCGTGGAAATACCCACGGGCGACGCGGTGATGGATATCACGGACGTGCTCAACATCCTGCCGCACCGCTACCCGTTCCTGATGGTGGACCGCATCATCGGGTTCGAGGGCGAGCACAAGTGCATCGGCCAGAAGAACATCTCCATCAACGAGCCCTACTTCCAGGGCCACTTCCCCAACCGCCCGGTGATGCCCGGCGTGCTGCAGGTGGAGGCCATGGCCCAGGTGGCGTCCATCCTCATGCTGCGCGCCCCGGAGAACGCCGGCAAGATAGGCTATTTCATGAGCTGCGACAAGGTGAAGTGGCGCCGCCCCGTGATTCCCGGGGATGTGCTCACCATTGAGATGGAGCTCACCAAGGTGCGCGGCACCGTTGCCGTGGCCGCGGGACGCTGCACCGTGAACGGCGAGGTGGCCTGCGAGGCCGAGCTGAAGTTCATGGTGGCGGATGCCTGAGCGCGATGCTGCCGTGATTGAGGTACTGCTCATAGCCCTGGCGCTGGCGGTGGATGCCACCGTCTACTCCTTCTCGTACGGCCTGCTGCTGCGTGAGCGGCGCGTGCCGTGCTCCCTGTGGCTGGCGCTGTGCGTGGGCGCGTTCCAGGCGCTCATGCCGCTGCTGGGCTACGCCGCAGGAGAGGCCGTGAGCACGCTGGTGGAGGCCTGGGCCCCGTGGATTGTCTTTGTGGTGTTCCTGCTGCTGGGCGGCAGCGTTATCCGCCAGAGCCTTTGCGGCAGCGGGGATGACAGGCCGGCCGCCGCCGGGCCGCTCGGTATCTGGGGGCTGCTGCTCGTGGGCGTGGCCACCAGCATTGATGCCCTGGCCATCGGCGTCTGCATGGCTCTCGGCGGTATCGGCGGCGGGCGCCCCGGCATCGGCGGCCTCTTGCTCAATGTGTCCCTCATCGGCGCGGTCACCTTCGTCTGCTCGTTGGCGGCCTTCCACGCCGCGCGCCCGCTCCGGCACCTGCCGTCCAAGTGGCTGGAGTGCGGCGCCGGGCTCCTGCTCATTGCCCTGGGCGTGTTCCAGCTCGTGCGCTGAAGCCCTACCAATTAACCAACGGCGCGCCGCGCGGGGGTGTCCAACGCGGCATGGAAGAACAATCATGTCTTTGCAACAAGGGGTACGCGGACGGGCAGTATGTGCTGCCGCCGCTGCCGTATGAGGCGGTGGCGCTGGAGCCGCTGCTGGATGCCCGAACGGTGGCCACCCACCACGACCGCCACCACGCGGCCTACGTGGCCGGGGCCAACGCCGCCTTGGAGGTGATCCGCAAGGTGGCCGCCAACGTGTACGACGAGACCGCCGTTTCCTCTGCCATGCGGAAGCTCGCCTTCAACCTGGGCGGCCATATCCTGCACTGCCTGTACTGGAAAAGCATTTCCCCGCAGCAGCAGGACGGCCCCACGGGCGCGCTGGCGGATGCCATCAACACCGCCTTCGGCAGCTACGACGGTTTCCTGCGCGTGTTCCGCGGCGTGGCGCTGGGTGTGCAGGGCAGCGGCTGGGTGGTGCTGGGGCGTGAGCGCCTGAGCGGCCGCCTGGCGGTTCTGGGGGTGGAACGCCACCAGGATATCCTGCTGCCGGGCTTCAAGCCCCTCCTGGCCTGCGATGTATGGGAGCACGCCTACTACCTGCGCTATCTCAACAACCGCGCGGGATATGTGGATGCGTTCCTGCGCCAGGCAGACTGGGCATCCGCGCTGAAACGCATGGAAGGGAGCTGCCATGGAGACAAACGCTGAATCCGCGGGGAGGGGGGAGATCCTTTCCAGCCCGTGGCTCATGGGTTCCCTGGCCGCGCTGGAGCTGGTGCTGGGCTTCGTGCTGCTGTGCTTCCCGTACCTGCTGGGGCTTTCCGCCGCCTGGGTGGGCGGTTTCGTGCTGCTCTTTGCGGGCGTGCTGCGGCTGGTGCAGGGCACCCGCCGGGCGTACCACCGCCCGTGGAACATCCTCGCGGGTATCGTGTACACGGGCATGGGTGCGTTCATGGTGTTCATGCCCATGATGTCCATGCAGATATGGACGCTCCTCATCGGGCTCACCCTGCTGGTGGGCGGCTTTGTGCGGCTGCTGGTGGCGGCGGGCATGGCGCGGCGTGCGGGCTCCTTCTGGCGCTTTTTCAGCGCGGCGGTGTCCATTGCTCTCGGCGCCATGGTCACCTGGGGCTGGCCTGCCAGCTCGTTCTGGTTTATCGGCACCGTCATTGCCGTGGAGATGATATTCTCCGGCTGGACCCTCCTCTTCCTCTCCCTTTCCCCCAACCGCCCCGAAACCGCTTGATGCGCGGGAACGGCGTGGTCACGGCGCGTGTGCCAACCCGGCATGCGCGCCGTTTTTCCCATTGCAGGCGCTTTTTTCAATACAGGCGGAAATTTCACTTGCATGGGGGCCGCGAGCTGATAGAATGGGCGCGTTCTCATTCACGAGGCTATGAAAACGATAACGAAATTGCTCGCCGTGCTGGCCGCTGCAGCGGCCATGATTGCAGCCCCCGCCAACGCCCAGCAGGCCGACCCCGCTGCCGCGGACAAGCCCGTGGTGGACAAGGAGCGCGTGCTCGTGGTCTACTACTCCTGGAGCGGCAACACCCGCAAGGCTGCGGAATACATTGCCGAGCACACCGGCGGCACCCTGCTGGAGATTACGGCAGCCAAGCCCTATCCCTCCGACTACAATGCTTGCGTGCAGCAGGCCAAGGACGAGGTGCAGCAGGAGCAGACACCCGCCATCAAGCCCGCCAGCGTGGACTTGAGCAAGTATGATGTCATCTTTGTGGGTACGCCCAACTGGTGGAGCTCCATTGCCCCGCCCGTGCGCACCTTCCTCACCAAGAACAAGATGGACGGCAAGAAGGTGGCCCTGTTCGTCACCCACGGCAGCGGCGGCATGGCCCGCTGCGAGAAGGATGCGCGCGAGCTGCTCTCCAAGGCCACCGCGCTCAAGGGCGGTGCCTTCCCCGGCGCCACCATCGCGGATTCAAAGCAAGCCGTCACGGATTGGGTGGATTCCATTATCAGCGTGCGCAAGTAATTGCCCGTTTCCCGGCAGGCCGCGCAAGGCGCGCGGCAAATGACAAGGCCCGTCCGGCTTGTGCGGAACGGGCCTTCTGTTTGGGCCGGCGGCTTTCCACCCCGCGGGTGTCAGAGCTCGTAGTAGGTGTATCCGTTGAGTCCGTCCCGGTAGGCCTCCATGGCGGCGCGGCGCTGGCGGGGGGTGATGCGGCCGGTAGAAACGGCGTTTTCCGCGATGGCGCGGAACTTGGCCACCAGCTCCTTGGCATCGTATTTCACGTAGGAGAGGACATCCGCCACGCAGTCGCCCTCCTCCTCGTTGGTGTAGACCGGGCGCCCGTTCTCCAGGTGCACGCTCACCACGTTGGTGTCGCCCAGCAGGTTGTGGATATCCCCCAGGGTCTCCTGGTAGGCACCCACGAGGAAGGCGGCGATGTAGTAGTTCTCATCCACCTCCACCTCGTGCAGGGGAAGGGATTTGGCCACGTCCTCGCGGTCGATGAACTTGTCCACCTTGCCGTCGCAGTCGCAGGTGATGTCCACGAGCACGGTTTTCTGGGTGGGGCGTTCGCAGAGGCGCTGGATGGGCATGACGGGGAAGAGCTGGTCGATGGCCCAGGAGTCCGGCAGGCTCTGGAAGAGTGAGAAGTTGGCGTAGTAGAAGTCCACCATGTTGTCGGAGACCTCCTTCAAGTCCTCCGGGATTTCGCTCATGTCGGAGATGCGCTGCGCAATGAGGCCCATGATGTGCCAGTAGATGGCTTCCCCGATGCCGCGCTCGCGCAGGGAGGAGTTGCCGTAGAAGAACTGCATGCGCAGCTGGTCCCGGTAGTAGTTGGCATCATTGTAGCACTCCTGGATGTTCTTGCGGGTGAGCATGCGCATGGTCTCGTCCAGCGCGCGCAGGGTCTCGCTGGCGTTCTTGGGCAATGCGGGCGGGGCGGATTCCATGCCGGGGGCGCTGGTGACATCCAGCACGTTGAACACCAGCACCGCGTGGTAGGCGGTGACGGCGCGTCCGCTCTCTGTCACCAGCGTGGGGTGCGGCACGCCGTTCTTTGAGCACATCTCGCCCACCACCTCCACCACGTCTCGCGCGTATTCCGCCACGGAGTAGTTGCAGGAGGAGTGGAAGTTCGTCTGCGAGCCGTCGTAGTCCACGGCCAGGCCGCCGCCCATGTCCAGCGTGCCCATGGGCGCGCCCTCGCGCACCAGGTCCACGTAGATGCGCACGGCTTCCGTAAGGCTCTCGCGGATGACGGAGATGTTGGGAATCTGGGAGCCCTGGTGGTAGTGGAGCACCTTGAGGCAGTGCAGCTTGCCTGCGGCCTTGAGCTGGTCCACGGCAGCGATGACCTGGGCGGCGTTGAGACCGAAGACGGATTTGTCCCCGGCGGATTCGCTCCAGTGGCCGGAGCCCTTGGCGGCCAGGCGCACGCGGATGCCGAGATTGGGCTCAATGCCGAGCTTCTCCGCGCGCGCCAGGATGGCGGGCAGCTCGTTTGGCATCTCCAGGATGAGGTGGATGTTCAAGCCCATCTGCTGGCCCATGAGCGCAAGGTCGATGTACTCGTCGTCCTTGTAGCCGTTGCACATGAGGAAGGCTTCCGTGTCCTTCATCTGGGCCATGGCGGCAATGAGCTCCGGCTTGGAGCCGGCCTCCAGCCCGTAGTGGTACTTTTCCCCGCAGGAGACGATTTCCTCCACAATCTGGCGCTGCTGGTTCACCTTGATGGGGTACACGCCGCGGTACTCGCCCTGGTAGTCCACTTCCCTGATTGCCTTGGCGAAACTCTTGTTCAGCTCGTCCACGCGCGCCCGCAGCAGATCGTTGAAGCGCAGCAGCACCGGTGCATCCGTGCCGCGGTCCGTCAGCCCGTCCACGATGGAGCGCAGGGAGACCGCCCGCATCTCGCCATCGGAGTCTTTCAGGTTGACGGTGACCTCACCGTTCTTGGAGACGCCGAAGTAGCCGTTGCTCCAGTCCTCCACGGCGTAAAGGTCCACGGAATCTGCGGCGGTCCAGTTGCGGACCTTGCGTTTGATGGCGATATTGCGTTGGGGCATGGCGGTGAATGCTGCGGTGTCTGGCGGAATGTAGCGGAGAAACGCGGAAAAGTCAAGGGATTTGCAATTTGCGGTATGAGGAAATGCGCAAGGCGAATAAACTTGCCAGCGGGGTAAGGTGTGCATACAATACCTGTATGGCGGGAGACAACCAACTACCGGATATCCAGGAGGCGCTGCATGACTATTTCGGCTTCGAGAGCCTGCGCACGGGGCAGGATGCGGTGGTGGAGGCCGTGATGAACGGGCGGGATGCCCTGGCCATCATGCCCACGGGCGGCGGCAAATCCCTCTGCTACCAGCTGCCCGCGCTCTGCAGGGAGGGCGTGACCGTGGTGGTCTCCCCGCTCATTGCGCTCATGAAGGACCAGGTGGATGCCCTGCAGGCGCGCAACATTCCCGCCGCCGCCATCAACTCCTCCCTGGGGGAGGACGAATACCGGCAGGTGATGGGCGATTTCCGCCGCGGCGCGCTGAAAATCGTGTATGTGGCCCCGGAGCGCTTTTCGCAGGCGGGTTTCATGAACGCGCTGCAGTGCATGCCGGTGGGGCTGCTGGCGGTGGACGAGGCGCACTGCCTGAGCCAGTGGGGGCATGATTTCCGCCCGGACTACCTGCGCCTGGGCCGCGTGCGGCGCGAGCTGAACTACCCGCAGACCATCGCCCTCACCGCCACGGCCACGGAGGCCGTGCGCAGCGATATCCTCGACACGCTGGAGCTGCGGGACCCCGCCGTCATCGTCAGCGGGTTCGCGCGCGACAACCTGGATTTCCGCATCAGCCACTGCACCACCCATGCAGAGAAGTACGAGCGCATACGCGCCGTGATGAAGCAATGGAAGACGGGTATCGTCTACTGCGCCACCCGCAAGAGCGTTATCCGCGTGTTCGAGGAACTCTCCCGCCAGTTCCCCAACGTGGTGGCCTACCACGCCGGAATGACCGATGCGGAGCGCGAATTCTCCCAGAATGCCTTTATCTCCGGCCGCGCGGACGTGGTGGTGGCCACCAACGCCTTCGGCATGGGAATCGACCGCGCGGATGTGCGTTTCGTCATCCATTTCGACATCCCCGGCAGCGTGGAGGCGTACTACCAGGAGGCCGGGCGCGCCGGGCGAGATGGCAAGACCGCCGTGTGCGAGCTGCTGTTCAACCACGTGGACCTCAAAACGCAGGAGTTCTTCTACCAGGGCAGCAACCCCACCATCCAGACCATCCGCGCGCTCTACAGCCTGCTCTGCGCGGAGTGCAACCGCGAGACGCGCGAGCTGATGATGACCATCGACACCATGGCGGAGAAGCTGGGTGCCGGAACCAGCACCATGGCCGTGGCCACCTCGCTCACCGTGCTCATCCACGCCGGAGCCATCGCGCGCTTTGACGTGCCCGGCAAAAACTTGCGCGGCACACGCGTGTTCGACCCCAACCGCCCCTTCAAGGATTTGGGCATCGACCAGAAGGCCCTGAGCGAAAAGGCGCGGCGCGACCACGAGAAGATAGAGGCCATCCGCCGCTACGCGTACAGCCAGGGCTGCCGCCAGCAGTGGATACTGGACTATTTCGGGGAGGCCGGGAACAGGCCCTGCGGGCATTGCGACATGTGCTGCCCCGCCACCCCCAAGGATGCGCAGGAGCTGGAGGAAGAGGAGAAGACGCAGCTCATGAAAGCCCTTTCCGGCGTGGCGCGCGCCTCCCGCCGCCGGGCGGACGGTACCTGGGAGGCCATCTACGGCAGGGGCAAGATCATGGACATGCTGCGCGGCGCCAGGAACGCCAACATGCACCGCTTCCTCACGGAACTCTCCACCTACGGCATCCTCTCCGCTTTCACGGATGCCCGCATGAGGGCCCTCTTCAGCGCCATGCAGGATGCCGGGCTCCTGCAGACCACCGGCGGGGAGATGCCGCTCGTCACCCTTTCCGCCAAGGGGGAGGACGTGATGCTCGGCAAGGTGCCCGCCGTGCTCTCCCGCCGCAACTGGACCATGCCGCCCAAGCCTGTCAAGCGCTTCACCCCCGCCCGTGCAACCAGCATTCGGCGCATGATGGAGGAGGCCGGCATGCCCACCGTGGACAAGGAGCTGCTGGACCGCCTCAAGGAGCTGCGCCGCGATATTGCCGCCGAGCGCGACCTGCCCGCGTACCGCATCATGCATACGGAAACGCTGGAAGCCCTGGCCACCATCAAGCCCACCACCGTGGAGGCCGCCATGAACATCAAGGGCGTGGGCCCCTTCATCGCTGCCCGCTACATCCGCCACTTCATTGAGCTCATACGCGATTATGTGGGTGTGTGATTGTTTGCTTGACCCTGCCACGTAAATGCGTTACGCTTGCACCATGATGAACCGCACACCCCTTTTCGTTGCCGCCCTGCTTTGCCTGGGCGTGGTGGGAACCGCTCCGCTCTCCGCCAAACCGCATGCAGACAAGCCCGCCGTGAAGAAGGCGGACAAGAAGGCCGCCAAGGAGAAGTCCGGGAAGGCGGAGAAGGGGCAGAAGGGCGCCGTGGCAAACGTGCTCAAGGACCTCACCTACGTGACGGATGCCCGCCCCAACCTGAAGGCCAAGCAGTACAAGTACGTGCAGTCCGCCACCTGGTGCCGCTTCTGCAATCTCAAGATGCCGGACATGGTGAAAACCTACCCGCAAATGCGCAAGCAGGGAATCGAGATTATCCTCATCAGCGCGGATGACACCCCGGAGAAGGCCAAGGCCTTCATGGAGAAGTACAACGCCCCGTTCCCCTGCGTGATGCGCAATTCCGCGGGCGTGGACAAGCTGCCCTGCTTCCGCGTTGCTCCCAGTTTGCCGGATGTCTTCACCGTCTCCGCAGACGGCATCCTCCTCAACGACGGCTCCATGATGCGCGGCCGCAAGGATTGATTGTTATTCCGCGGCAATGCTGTGCGCCTCCACCCTGTGCAGGGGCAGGGGGCAGCTTTTCACCCAATCCGCGGAGGTGGTGGTGATGAACACCTGCGAACTTTCCGGCAGCAGGGCCAGCAGCGCCTGGCGCCGCGCGGCGTCAAGCTCGCCGAAGATGTCGTCTATCAAGAGGATGGGGGAGAGCCCGGTTTCCGCCTGCAGCAGGTCGGATTGCGCCATCTGCATGGCCGTGGCAAGCGTGCGCTGCTGGCCTTCGGAGGCGTATTCCGCCGCCGCCGCACCATCGATTTCCAGCAGAAAGTCGTCCCGGTGCGGGCCCACGGTGGTGCAGCCCGCGCGCTCGTCCGCCCCGGTGGCCGCCTCAATGGCGTGGAGGAGGTCGTTCCGCGCGGAGGGCAGGTAGGCCAGGCCCACGGGCTCCGTGCCGCCGGAGATGCGGCGGTGGTTGTGGCTGATGTGGGGCTGCAGGAGCTGCAGCAGCCTTTCGCGCAGCTCCATGAGCACGGAGCCGTGCTGGGCCAGCACCTCTGCGTAGCTGTGCAGGGCGGCTGCGGAGCGGCGCGGGTTGCGCAGCAGGGCGTTGCGGGATTTGAGCGCCTTGTTGTAGGCCTGCAGGGCGCTGCGGTAGCCGGGGTGCCACTGCGTACCCAGGAAGTTCAGGTATTTGCGGCGTTCCTCCGCCGCGCCGCGCACCAGCATGATATCGCTGTTGCCCAGCCAGGTGACGGGTGGGGAATCCGTGAGGAACGCGCCGTAGTCCGCGCAATCCGCGCCGTTGAGCCGCAGGGAGAAGCGGTGCCCGCGCTCCCACACCAGGCGGCGCGCGGCGTCATCCGCCTCCAGGGAGATGCCGAAACTGTCCGCCCCGTGCTGCGCCAGCCTGTCCAGGCGCGTGGCGCGCGGGGAATGCAGGGTGAGCGCCAGGCACACGGCCTCCAGCAGGGTGGTTTTGCCCTGGGCGTTGCCGCCCGCCAGCACCGCGCCCTCCGCGGGAATCTCCCAATCCAGGCTGCCGTAGCAGCGGAAGCGGCTGAGGCGCAGGCGCGTGAGCATGGTGCATCAAACGGTGGTGGGCAGCGCGCGGATGCCGTCCATAATCTTGGCTCCCAGCGCGCGCTGGGCCTCACGCCCCTTGGCGGCCAAATCCTGCTCCGTGAGGGGCAGGGGGTCTCCCACGGATATGGTGATGGGGCGGAAACGCAGTTTGTTGGAGTGGATGGGCAGGCAGTCGTACGCGCCTTCGATGCGCAGCGGCTGCACCGGTATATCATGCCCCAGGCGGCTCAGGATGAGCCCTATGCCCGGCATGGCGTCCTTGATTTCCCCGTCCGGCGTGCGTGAGCCTTCCGGGAAGATGAGCACGCGCTTGCCTGCGCGCACCTCGCGGATGAAGCGCATGATGGCGGCGGGGTCCGGCCGCGCCTGGTCCACGGTGATGACGTTGATGCGCGGGAAGGCCCAGCGCAGGAAGGCGGATTTGGTGAGGCTCTTGCGCGCCAGGAAGTGGATGGGGTTGGAGTAGAGCGCGCCGATGAGCGGCGGGTCCAGGAAGCTCTGGTGGTTGCACACCAGCACCGCCGGACCGTCCTCGATGAGCTTTTCGCGGTTGATGACGGTGATATCGAACGCGCCGCGGAAAAAGCCGCGCGCCAGTGCATGGCCGATGACGTAGAGCAGGGAGCAGTCCATGGCGGTACGGATGGAAAAAAATCAGGCGAGCTTCTTGCGGATATCCGCTATCACAAATGCCACCACTTCCTCGATACCCATGTCGGAGGTGTCCACCAGCAGCGCGTCCGGCGCCTGCACCAGCGGGGAGACGCTGCGCTGGGAATCCTTGCGGTCGCGCTCCGTGATGGATTCCGTGATGCCCTCCGCCGCGCGGCGCGCGGCGCGCACCTCCTCGGATGCCGTCACGAAATACTTGAACGGCGTGTGCGGGAACACCACCGTGCCTATGTCTCGCCCCTCCATCACCACGGCCTCGCGCGTGTTGTACTCACGCTGCTTCTGCACCAGGAGCTCGCGCACCTGCGGAATGGCCGCCACGGTGGATACGTTGGCGTTCACTTCCGGCGTGCGCAGCTCATCCGTGAGCACGCGCCCCTCAAACACCACGCATGATGTGCTGCCGTCCTTGCCGAAAGAGATGGGAATGCCCGCCAGCGCGGTGCACACCGCCGCCGTGTCCGCCGTGTCTACGCCCTGGCGCAGCAGGTACCAGGTGACCGCGCGGTACATGGCCCCGGTGTTGATGAACGTGTAGCCCAGTTCCCTGGCTATCAGCTTGGCAACCGTGGATTTGCCGGATGCCGCCGGCCCGTCGATGGCTATGGCTGGTGGATTCATATGCCCCCATCCTACCACCGCCCGCCCCGCCTGTCCAGCCCATACCCGCGCGCCGAACGCCGCCGCACGGAACATCCCAATTGTAAATCGTCGTAAATTCTCTTGCCATGCCCCGCCTTTCCCCCTATACTGGCGTGCATGGAATGGAACGACCTGTTCATGTCTCTTTTCCGGGATTCGGTGAACCGCCACCTCATGAATCCCGGCACGGACGTTGGTCATTTCTTCCTGCCCAACGAGGTGAAGTACCTGGCCTCCATAGGCCACCAGCCGGGCGAGTTCTTTGCGTATGTGCGGGACTACGCCGCCAACGGCGTACCCTCCCCCGGCACGCTCATGCTCATTGCCTCCGTGCGCCGCTCCTTCTTCCTCACCACCCAGCGCGGCATCAACGGCAACGCCAAGCCCGTGCTGGCGCACGACCTGCCGCCGGAGACGGAGGAATACCATGAAATCCCCTACCTGCCGCGCCTCATCCGCAAGGCGGAGGCCAAGCTCTTCGGCACCCTGGTGCCGGAGGTGAGCTACGGGGATGTGAAGGACCTGGAGTTCCTGCGCACCCACGGCAACATCCACCCGGCGGATTTCCTCTACATTGTCTGGAATGCGCGCGGCGACCGCCAGCGCGTGATCACCGCCGTGCTCAACGCCATGGAGCCCCCCGGCAGCAAGCCCAAACCCGCCAGCGAGCCGCGCCCGCAGGGCGAGCTGCGCTTCCGCTAACCGCCAACCCGCGCCATGCCAGATTCACCCGAAAGCGACACCACGCCAGCCATCCCCGAGGTTTCCACGGAAGCCGCGCGTCAGGCGCTGGATGCCATGTCGGAGCAGCTGGTGCAGAAACTCAACCGCATGATTGAGGAGCAGGAGGCGCGCGTGCAGGCATTCGCCGTGCAGAATCCCTCCCTCTCCTCCCTGCCCGTCACCCCCAAACCCATAGAGGTGTCCACCAAGCAGCCGGAAGCTCCACGCCCGCGCGTGCTGGCCCCGGCAAGTGCGCCCCTGCCGCCGGTGCCCGCTCCGCAGCAGCCTTCCGCCACCGGGCGCGATATCACCCCGGAGGAGGCCATCGAGAAATTCGAGCGCATGTGGGAGCAGAACAAGCGCCAGAAGCGCGAGCAGGAGCGCAACAAGCCCAAGCGCCCCGCACCGGCAGAGAAGAAGGAGACCAACTTCGGCTTTTGGATTTTCTTTATCGTGGTGGTGCTCATCCTCATGCGCGCCTGCTCGGAATAGGCTCGCGGTCCATACTCAGCGCCCAAGGGAGGGAGCGCGCGCAAAGCGCGCCCAGCTTCATAAATTGTCAATTGTAAATCCCAAAATTGTCAATTTAGATGTCCCACGGGTCCATCCACTTGAAGGCCACCACGCGCATCTTGCGGCCCAGCAGGCGGTTCACCTCGGTGAGGTTGGCGTCTCCCTTGGTGCCGTCCGGGTTGTATTCGGCATCTGCGGGTTTGTTCACGGGGGAAAGGTACTCTGCCGTGCGCTGCACGGTGGCCTGGCACCAGGCCTGGGCGAGCACGGCGCCGTCCTTGCCGCGCACGCAGCCGTAGGCGCGCACGGTGAAGGTGTCGTCACGCACGGTGAGGATGTTGCCCAGGGATGCCAGCACATCACTCTGGATGAGGTAGCCGGGAGCTGCCGTGTGCATGGAGCCCTCATCCGCCTGCGGGAACTTGAAGAGCGTGCCGACATCGGGGGCGTCCAGCATCACCTCGCCGAAGAATTCCGTGTTGATATCCGTGGCATCGATGGCGGCCTGCAGCGCGCCCTTGAGCGCATTCTCCCCGCCGCCGCTGTCCAGCCGGCGGTTGATGAAATCCGACATGTTGAGGAAGGGCCCGCGCTTGCGCACCTGCTTGACGATTTCCTCCGCGAGCAGGGCAATGGATTCCGGCTGGAGCATGCGCACCTCACCCCAGGCGGAGGCCATGGCGTTGTCCAGGGAGCGCAGCTGGGCGGAGCCCTGCATCACGCTGTATCCGCCGAGGGAATCCAGGCTCTTGTCGGTGGTGGAGGCCATGAAGCGTGAGAACACCACCTCGTCATCGCCCTTGCCCTGTTCCACCAGCACCAGTCGGCCGTCCTTCTGCGCCACGAGCTTGCGCTTGGCCAGGCCCTGGAGCACGGCGGTCCACGCCGGCACGGAGGTGGAGTTCACGTTGAAGCCGCCGTCCACCATCAGGTATTCCGCAATGTGCTTCCAGCCATCGTTGTCCATGATGTGCTGGATGACCTGCTCGTCCCGGTACGGTGTGTAGGCCTTGGTGTGGCGCGCCACGGGCAGAGGCTCCGTGCCCTTCATGAACTTCTGCAGGGTGTCCTCCGCCTTGATCTTGCCCTGGCCGCCGGGCATGTCGGACACGGAGGAGCAGAACCAGCGGTCCCACACGGCATCGTTGATGAGCAGGCCGTGGTCGAAGAAATCACCGAAGATGTGCGTGTTGCCGGTCACGGAGGTGCCCAGCTCGCGCTGCTCGAAATAGGCGTACACATCCCCCGGCGGCAGGCAGGGATCCGCGAAGGAGTTGCCGATACCCACGCCGGGCACACCCGCCTGGTACTGCATGCGGCGCAGCTGGGAGACGCCGTTCTTGTCGCCGCCGGTGGTCTGGTACCACCCGGGCTGCAGGCGCATGCCGGCAAAGCCGGCCAGGGAGAACGGCGGGTGCACGGGTATCTCCATCACGGAGGCGAAGGACACCTGCTCGCCGGCATCCCCGGCAATGCCGAGCAGGCCGTTGTCTCCCACGTTGTCCAACGGTGCAGAGTTCATGCCGGAGCTGGTGGGCAGCACGGCCAGCTGGTAGGGGTGGTAGCGGCGCGTTTGGTCGTCCGGGTCCATGATGGCGCTTCCCCAGAAGGCGGGGCTGGAGTGCTGCCATATCTTGGTGCGGAAGTCCTTGTTGGGGTACACGCGGGTATCCACCCCGGCATTGGCGGATTTTGCCACCACGCCCATGGAGGCCACATAGTAGGGCATCTTGGGGTCGTTCATGAACTCCGCCCAGGAATCCTCTTCCGAAATGGGGATGGATTTCAGGTGCTGGTGATCGTAGTGCTCGTCCCCGTTGCCCGGCTCGGTGACACCGCGGTCTCTGTTGATCCAGCCCAGGAGCATGCGCTGGGGAGACATGCCGCCCTTGTCGTCCAGCACGGCTGCATCGCTGATGGAGAGGTCCTGGCTTTCCGACATGCCGCCGAAGCCGGACACCACGGTGAAGGCCGCGGGATCGTTGGGGGCGAGCTTCCAGCCATGGGGGTCTGCGGGGTTCTCCTCGTTATCCGTCAGGCCGGGTTGGAAGCGTTCGTCCACGCCGATGGCGAGCTGCACGGGGTAGAGGCCGCGGCGTGTGCCCTCGCGGTCGCGCATGGCCATGGTGGGAATCACGTTGCCGACGATGCGGTAGGTGTAGCCGCTGAGGGAATTTTGGTGCAGTCCCACGGACCAGGGGTTGCTGTGCAGCTTCTTCTTCTCCTCGTTCACGCGGGCGGTGGAGGGGGAGAAGAAAAGGATTTCCCCCGGCTTGAAGACAATGTCCCCATTGCCGCCGCCCTTGGCCTCGTAGTAGTCTCCGCCGTCACGTCCGTACACGGAATCGTTGTCCTGGCCGATGAGACCGTAGGCAGCCCACCTGTTGACGAAAAGGTCCACCCACTGGACATGGCCGATACAGCCGTTGAGCTTGCGCATCCAGATTTGGCGGAAGGGAGTGGAGAAGGACCAGAGCTTGTGGCCGGGGATACGCATCTCCACATTGTACGGGTTCCACCACAGCACCAGGGGGGTGTAGGCCAGGTAGGCGTAATAGCCGCCGTCTTCCAATTTCCAGGCGCTGGGCCCCTCCGGGAATTCGTTCGGGAACCACGGCTTGCAGGTGCCCAGACAGTGGGCGTTCAGGGAGTTTTTCGCAAAGTCGTCCCACTCCGTGATTTTCTTGGTCACGTAGGCATAGTTGCTCAGGAAGGCGAGCATCACGGGCGTGCGCGCGTAGCCGGCGCTCTCATTACCGGCATCCAGCATGGAGCGCGTGTCGTAGAAGGATTTCTTGCCGGGGGTGTCGGGGGAGGGGATGGAGCTTCCGGTATCATTGGTGCCGCTGCCGCTCATGCGGGTGAAGAGGTCGCGCCCCAGCGTGCCCTGCATGCGCGCGGCGAAGGCGTTGTCGTTCTGCTTGCCGTCGGGGTAGGCGTTGTAGTAGGCGTACATGGTCTGGTAGGAACCGATGGGCATGTCGGGTTCCGTACCCTTGGGCACGTCGTTGCCCTCTGCAATGGGGCAGTCCTGGTTGTTGCGGCAGGCGAACTCCGTGCCGGTGAGGCTCTCCTTGTTGAAGAGCAGGCAGAGATCCTGCTTGAGCCCGCCGGTGCGCACGTTCACGGGCACGGAGCGCGCGGTGACCGTGGCATCGTGGAAGTACGGCATGCCGGCGGGTTCGGAAGTGCCCGCCAGCAGCGGCAGGCTGGGCATGGTGAGCACGCGCTCCGGGCGGTCCGCCTGGTCCGGCAGAAAATCCAGCCCGCTGCCATGCTCGAACCTGGCGGGCGGCGTGTTCCATGTGCGGTGCAGCACCTCGATGGGGTCCCTGGTTTCCTCCGGCTCCTTGAGCGCCACCTTGGCCTTTTGGTTCTCACCGCTCACCCACCAGGCGAAACAGCCCGTGTTCGGGTCCCCCGCGCTCAGCGGCGGCAGGGCAATCATGTCCGCATACACATGGTGGGCGGGGGACACGGAGGTGCCCAGCGTGCCCTCCCCCAGCAGGCAGATGCGCTCCCCCGGCTTGCGGTTGCACAGGCGCGTGGCGGAACCCACCGCGCGCGCATCCTCCGGCTTGCGGGTGGAGATGAGCCAGCGGCGGAACATGTTCGGGCGCCCTGGTGCGTAAGTGGATTGTATCTTGGCGCCGCCGGACATGCTGGAGCCGTAGATGGGGCCGTCCCAGCTGTTCCACACGCCCAGCAGATGGCCGCCGGGCGAGCCGTCGTCGCTGTTCAGGATGGAGGAATTGGCGGTCACGCGGCGGTCCGGGCCCAGCTCCACCTGAAGCTCCGCAATGGCGGCATCCAGGCCCACCAGGGCCTGCTGGCGCGCCTGCGCCTGCAGGACTGCCTGCATGGAGATGCGGCTCTGGGAGGACGCCATGGAGAGCACCCCCACCGCCAGCAGCGCCAGCAGCATCATGAGCGTGAGCGTGGCTATCAGCGCAAAGCCCGAGCGCTTGCAGTCCGTCTTCCGGGGTTTATTTTGGCACCATCTCACTCGGATAGGATTATATGCTCGTTTCATCACATGTCCAGATGATTTTTCAAGGGAAACACGCCAGTTGCCCTATGTGACAGGCCTTTCCCCTGTTGCGTGAAAACGCCGTCTTCTGTATGAATAGTATGGATATGCGTTGTTTCCATAGAGTGCGAGAAAGTCAACGGATAGGGAACGGTGTAAGGTTTGCATCGTGTTTCGCCGCCTTGTCCAGCCAGTACCTGCCCTTTTCTTCGTCCTGCGGCACACCCTTGCCGGCTATTATTTAAGCCACTACCGCAATAGTACTGCGTTTCGGGTATCATCAAGAAAGGCCCGGCTGGCGGAGAGCCAACCGGGCCTTGGGAATTTCCTGTGCTCCTGTGCGGGCGGGGTTACACCGTTTCCGCCGGGGTTTCCCCCTTTTTGCCGTTGCCCTTGATGAGCCAAGCAACCAGGAGGGCCGCCAACACCAGGAGGGCAATGCCCAGCATGGGGCGGTACCAAATCCACGCAATGGCGATGGTGGTGATGCTCAGGATGAGCGCCAGCACCGCCGCCACTATGCTGGATGCCCCGCCGATGAGCGTGCCGATGAACGGCACCACGTCCCCCAGCACGGAGAGCGGTTTGAAAATCATGCTCAATCCGATGAACATGAGGAACCAGCCAACGAAGCGCAGAATCCAGGTGGTGATGGTGTTCATGTCCTCCGCATGCTCGTAGAGCTGCTCCGCGGTTTGCGTGCCCATGCCCAGCAGGGCCACGCTGCGGTCGCTCTTGGCGTGGTAGGGCGTGAAGGTGTCACGGGTCTGCACGTAGACGATGCTGACGGGCTCCTTGGGGCTGATGACCTCCCAGGTGACGCGGACATCGCCAATCTGCGGGTTTGCGGGGTCCACGCTGCAAGCATCCTGCGGCGCGGCGGATTGAGCGGCGAGCTCCGCCTGCTTGAGCAGCAGCTCCTTCTGCTGGATTTCAATCTCCGCGCGGGCGGCGGCCAGTTTCGCGGCTTGCTTCTGCTCTGCGGTGGCGGCGGGGTCCTGCTGCACGAGCTCCTGCTGCTTCACCTGAAGGCGCAGCTGCTCCATCTCCAGCTTGGTGCGCTCCACATCCAGCGCGGCGGGCTGCTGTGCATTTGCGGCAACCTCACGTGCCGCCTGGGCTCCCTGCTGGCCAAAGCCCGCCGCGGCTGTTGGCGCGCTTGCCGCTTGCGGCACGGGGCGGCCGATGTACAGATACTTGTCCGCCACGCAGGCGCGGCCACGCAGCTTGTCCGGCACCTTGTACTCCGTCAGGGAGTATGTTCTCTCGTTGCCCAGTTTCTCGATCATGTCGGGTGAGAACCTGAACGCGCCGTACTTCACGTTTTCTGCATACTGCCTGGTACCGCTTGTGGAGTAGAAGACGGAGTTCGTGTGGCCGACCTCCTTGAAGGCGGAGGAATCCTGCGGTTTGCAACACCACTTCTTCTCGTAGGTGTAGGTGGTGACGGTGGTCTCGCTGCCGCCGAAGTTCTTCTTGGTTTCCTTGTGGGATTTCTCCACCCACTGGTAGTATTGCACCATGCGGCGCAGCATCATGCCGTTGTGAGAGATGCCGAATTCGGCATCCTTGAGCACGTCCTGCGTGGTGGCATCCCCGCACATGTGCACGAGCTTGCCCTCGTTCGCGGGGTCGATTCGGGAGATATCCTGCACCTCCACGGTGATGCCGCGTCCCTCCTCCAGGGCCCGGGCCACCTTTACAGAGTTGCCCTCGTTCCAGAAGAGCAGGGGAAACGAGCCGATGAAGAGGATGAAGCCGATGATAATCCCCTTGATGGAATCGCCGAGGCGGCTGCCCCAGCTTTGAGTGGTTGTTTCTGTGTATGCCATGATGGTTGGGGTGTTTGTTGGTTTGTTCCGGAAAAGAAAGAAGCCACCCGTGCAGTTTTGAGCATTGCAACGGGTGGCTTGAAATGCGGTTTGCTGCCGGCCCTTTAGTTGGGTACGAAGCGGGAACGGCCGTTGCCCACGTGCAGCGTGCCGTGCGTTCCCTCCGGGATGGCGCCGAACTGCTTGTAGATGGGCTGCGTGACCGTGTAGTACTTCTTGGTGCCGTCCACCTTCACGGTGAGCTCCTGCGCATGCGTGCCGAAGCCTTCCGCTATGCCGCGGCCTGCAGCGGCACCCACCAGGCCGAAGCCCACGGTGGAAACCACTCGCCCGGATCCGCCGCCCAGCAGCTGGCCAGCGCCGGCGCCGATGGCCGTGCCGGCAAGCGTGCTCCAGGTCTTCGTCTCGTTGGAGGCGCCTGCGCGCACGTAGCGGGCGGCTGTTACCGTGGCGGGCATGGTCTCATGAACCCCGCCGAGGTCATTGAAGGAGATGCTGTCGTAGTCGGACATGGAGGTGCAGGAGGGCACCAGGATGGTTCCGGCAGCAAGCATTGCTGCAATGTAGTGCTTTGTCTTCATTTTCTTAATAATGCTGTTTTGTTTAGGGAAAGCCTACAGGCTTCCATAATACTAGCGCACGAGGTGGGGCGGGTCAAGGTAAAATGACGCGTTTTTCCTGCAAAAAAAAAGGCGGGCGGACGCTGCTGCGTCCACCCGCCGGGAATGTTTTCAAGCGTATGCTCGAGTCTATTCAGAGACTTAGGCGATGGAGTCGCCCAGCTTCTTCATGGCCTCGGCAGCGCGGTTGGAGTAACCCCATTCGTTGTCGTACCAGCCGCACACCTTCACCATGTTGCCGCCCACCACATAGGTGAAGCCGGAATCGAAGATGCAGGAGTGGGGGTTGGACACGATGTCCTGGAGCACCAGGGCCTCCTCGGAGTACTCGAGGATGTGCTTCATCGGGCCCTCGGCGGCCTCCTTCATGGCGGCGTTCACTTCCTCCACGGTCACGTCCTTCTTCAGGATGGCCACGAAGTCGGTCAGGGAGCCGGTGGGGGTGGGCACGCGGAAGGACGCGCCGTTGAGCAGGCCCTTGAGCTGGGGAATCACCTCACCGATGGCCTTGGCGGCGCCGGTGGTGGTGGGGATGATGTTGATGGCGGCGGAGCGCATGCGGCGGGGGTCCTTGTGCGGGAGGTCCAGGATGCGCTGGTCGTTCGTGTAGGAGTGGATCGTGCTCATCATGCCCTTCTCGATGCCGAACTTGTCGTTCAGCACCTTCACCATCGGGGAAAGGCAGTTGGTGGTGCAGGAGGCGTTGGAGACGATGTTGTGCTTGGCGGCATCGTACTCGTTGTCGTTGATGCCGATGCAGAACGTGAGGTCCGGGTTCTTGGCGGGGGCGGAGATGAGCACCTTCTTGGCGCCGGCCGTGATGTGGCCCTCAGCCTTCTCGCGGGCGGTGAAGAGGCCGGTGGACTCCAGAACCACGTCCACGCCGAGCTCCTTCCAGGGCAGCTGGTCCGGGCCCAGCATGCCGCCGAGAATCTTGATCTCGTGGCCGTTGACAACGAGGATGTCCTCGCCCTTGATTTCAACCGTGCCGTTGAACTTGCCCTGCGTGGAGTCGTACTTCAGCAGGTGAGCGGTGGTCTCGATGGGGGTAAGGTCGTGGATAGCCACAACCTTCTCGAGTTCAGTCTGGGACATGGCGCGAAGGACATTGCGGCCAATGCGCCCGAAACCGTTAATAGCGTACTTTGCCATAATTTTGGTGTAGTGAATTGAGTTGTTAAGGAACCCGCCAAGCCACCTGGCCCAACCGGGCGCGCACATGGTACACCCGTCCCGCGCCTGCGTCAACACAAATTTGAAGCGCCCGGCCAAAAAAACGCGCTATTCGTCCGGCAGGAGCGGGCGTGGGCCGTGGCGGTTGGCGGTGTCTTGCGAGGGGAAGACGATGAAGGGCAGCAACCCGATGGGGCCGAACAGGGGAACGAGAAGGAACAGCAGCAGGAGGGTGGTCAGCCCGGCATCATGCAGGCGGCGGGCGGCGGCGGCCAGCAGCGCCACCCCGCAGTAGACCATGAGCGCGAGGCAAAACCAGGAAAGGCTTTCCTGGAAGGCGAGAGAGGCGTGGGTTGTGCAGGCGCCGACGATGGCGAGCGCGATGAACAACAGGACCACGCCGAGCAGGAAGAACCAGAACTCTGCGCGGCAGGAGCGCCCGGAGAAGAGGACCGCGCGCCGCATCCCCGCCAGGAATGCGTTGAACAGGTTGTAGCTTTTCGTGGGCAGGGGGAAGGTGCAGATGCGCTGCCACTGCGGCATGCCGGGGCGCCACCACAGGGTGGCTAGGGTACAGTGGCCCCCCAGCACCATGGCTGCCACCTGGTCGTAGGTCCACGGCCCTTGTTTTTCATGTCCCACCTCTGCGGTGTAGTAGGTGGCGGCGCTGTGCCCATCCGGGGTCATGCGAGGATTTGGCGGATGAAGGTGTCGAACCCGCGGCGCTCGGCGGGGGTGATGTCGTAGAAGGCGGCGATGGCGTCCAGGTGGGCCTTGGCGGCCTTTTCCTCCTGCATGTCCTTGAGCAGGTGCTTGGCGAGCTCCTTGTACTCGGAGGTGGGGATGAGCTTCCAGTGGCGGGGGCCGCGAGCGCGGATGAGCACCTTGGGGGCGTCATCCCCCGCGCGGAGGAGCAGGGTGTGCTGGGTGCCGTCCGCGGCCTTTTCCCGCTTGGCGGTGAAATCCCCCTGTTTGCAGCAAGCCTTCACAAGCTCTTGGATGCGCTCCGCGGCGGCCTTGTTCAATTTGGCGGCGCCGGAGAAATCACAGAGGCGTGCGCAGAGGAGGTCCAGGGTCATGGGGGCCTCCTGCTGTACCAGGGGCACCACGAACTGCCGCAGCGTGAAGTCCGATGCCGTTTCCGGGTTGGGCAGCGGCTGTTCCGGCGTGTACTCCATGTACGGCACCTTGAGCAACTGGTCGCGGGAGACCTCTTGCTGCGGCGCGGCGGCGGGGGCATCCCCCGGCGCGGATTCCAGCAGGGAGGGCAGCTCTGCGGGCGGCTGCGGCTCACGCTGCACCAGCTCCTGCAGGCGGTTATGCAGCGTGCGGATGCACTCCTGCGGGTTGCGCCACCAGTCCAGCGCCCAGGCGTGGATGATGTTCCAGCCCAGCCCCGCCAGCACGGAGGGGCGCAGCACATCGCGGTCTCGCGCGGTGTTGGCGGCGGCGTACTCCGTGCCGTCCAGCATGATGCCGGCGAGCATGGCGCCGGGCGTGCGGGGGTCCTCCACGCCCAGGCTGATGTGGAAGGAGGAGATGCCCACGTTCTCCCGGCATTTCCAGCCCAGCTCGCGCAGGGCGTTTGCCACGGCGCGGGTGAGCCCGCCCGAGCCGCCGCCCGCCGGGGCCTTGGATGCCATGTACGCGGCGGCCCCGCGCTTGGCGTAGTCCAGGAAGTCCCGCAAATCCGCGGCCCCGCGCGCGGCGGTGCGGGTGAGGTCGATATCCTCCGGGGCCATGGAGGTGAAGACGTGGAGGCCGCAGCGAGCGCGTGTGACGGCCACGTTGAGGCGGCGCTCGCCGCCGGCGAGGTTGAGCGGGCCGAAGTTCATGGACATCTTGCCGTTCTCCTCCGGGCCGTAGGTGGTGGAGAAGTAGATGATGCCGCGTTCGTCTCCCTGCACGTTCTCCAGGTTCTTGATGAAGACGGCCTCCGGGTTGGTTTCTGCGAAGAAGGGCTCCAGGGAGGGATCCTTGGCGCGTTCCTCGTCCAGCAGGTCCTCAATGTAGGCCTGCTGCTGCATGTTGAAGGTGACGATGCCGATGCTGGTGTTCTCCGTGTAGCGGAAGCCGGGAGCGCGCAGGGTTTGCAGCACGTGGTCCACCAGGGCGCGGGCCTCGGTGGGGTTGATGCGCTTGCGGGAGCCCGGTATGTAGGTGCCGCCGGTGTGGTGGTACTGCAGGGCGGTGTCTCCGGTGACGGGTGCGGGGAAGGTGGTGAGCTCGCCGTCGTAGTACTTCATGTTGGAGAATCCGATGAGGCTTTCCGACTTGCTGCGGTAGTGCCAGGCGAGCTTCATTTCCGGGATGCCGCAGGCGCGGCATTCATCCAGGATGCTCTCCAGGTCCTGTTCCTCCACCGCCTCGTCGTCCTCATCCCTGCTGCGGCTGAAGAAGCTGGTGGGGGGCATCTGGCGGGGGTCGCCCACAATGACGGCGTTTTTGCCGCGGCCGATGACGCCGATGGCGTCCCACACGGGAATCTGGGAGGCCTCGTCGAACACCACCAGGTCAAAGGGCTCCGTTTCCGTGCTCAGGTATTGCGCCACGGAGAGCGGGCTCATGAGCCAGCAGGGCTTGAGCTTGCGCATGATGCCGGGAATCTGCAGCAGCAGGCGGCGCAGCGGCATCTGGCCGCGCTGCTTGTTCATCTCGTGCTGCAGGATGGAAAGCTCCGCGGCGTCCTGCGCGTAGGTGGCTGCCTGCTTGGTGAGCAGTTCGCCCACGTGGGCCTTGGCGCATGCCATGAGCGCGCTGTCCTTCTCCACGAAGTCCCCGATGCGGGCATCATGCAGCCGCGGGGAGAAGCTGTTGAGCACGGGCGTGCTGTCCGCCAGCATGCGCAGGCGGGCGCGCGCCAGGTTGACGAGCAGCCCCGTTTCCGCATCCTGCGGGGGCAGGGCGGTGGATTCCAGCGCGTCCACCAGCGGGGCGAGCCCCTGCTCGCGGGCCTTGGCGGTTTCCGCATTCCAGCCCATGATATCGCGCCAGCGCGGACGCAGCTCCAAGAGGGCGCCGGCCCAGGTTGCGGCCTCTCCTGCGCGTGCGGAAAAATCCTTGGCGGCGGTGTCGCTCCCCAGCAGGGAGGCAAGCTCTGCCAGCACGGCATCCCGCGCCTGGATTTCCCGCTGCAGCGCGCTGAGTGCGGGCCCGCAGCCCTGGGGCGCATCCCCGTGCATCAGTTGCTCCGCGCAGGCCTCCATGGGGCCGATTCCCTGCAGGGCTTGCGCGGTGCGCTCCGCCTCCGCCAGGTGCGCGGCGGTGAGCTCCACGGTGTTGCGGAGGTGCGGGGGCAGGGAAACCGCTCCCTCCTGCAGGGCTGCGTATTCCCGCTGCATTTCCACCAGTGCGGCGAGGTCGCCCTGGCAGTTCGGCGTGTGGCCGCCCGTGTACTTTTTGAGGTGCCTGCGCGTGCGGAAGTCCACCCACCACGCTAGCAGGAAGAAGGAACCGCGCGTTTCTTGGTGGCGCTGCAGCATGCGCGGCAGTTCCGCATCCTGCAGGACCTCCTTGGCGTAGGGTGTGCTCAGCTTGCCGCGCAGGGTGCGGTAGGTTTCCGCGTGCGGCAGCATCTGCCCCAGCGTTTGGAGCGTTTTCCAGGCGTGCGTGGGCAGCAGGGCCGTGTTGTCCCGTGCGGGGGAGCGCAGGGCGAACACCGCCGCCGCGCGCAGGGCGGCGCGCACGGCTTCGTCCGCCGGGCATCCCGCCTGTTGCGCGAGCTCGCCGAACGCGCGCTCCCAGGCGGCATCACCATCGATGAGGCGTTGCAGGGAGGCGGCCAGCTGCTCGTCCCGGCGCGAATCGTACTGCCCCGCCTTCAAATCCTGCGCGGCGCCGGGATAGGCATCCGCCACCAGCTTGAAGCGCAGGGAGAGCTCGTGCGCGCACTCCAGCATGGTGCGGCGCTCCTCCTGCGTGAGCGCGGCGGCTTTCTCTGCGGGGAAGGGTATGTCCGCCAGCTCCGCGTGCTGCGCCAGCAGGTCGATGTCGCCGTACAGCGAGCCGCCGTCCGGCATGGGCTTGCCGAGCGTGCGCGGGAGGTCGTTGAGGATGTCGCGCACGTCCTGCATGGCGCGCACGGTGTCGCCCCAGGGTTGCTGCTCCGGCGGAGTGTTGGCGGCGGCCATGGCGGCCTTGATTTGGGCGAAGGCCTCCTTCTTGTTGGCCTTTCCGGAGTGGAGCTGCATGCAGAAGCTGCCGAGGCCGATTTTCTTGAGGCGCTTGAAGACCACATTGAGCGCGGCGGCCTTCTCTGCCACAAAGAGCACGGTTTTGCCGTGGCCCAGGCAGTGGGCGATGAGGTTGGTGATGCTCTGGCTCTTGCCGGTGCCGGGAGGTCCGATGAGCACGAAGCTCTTGCCCTGTTCCGCAGCGATGATGGCGGAGAGCTGGGAGGAATCCGACGACATGGGGGTGAGCACGCGCGAGGGGTCCACGGCATCCAGCGTGGCGGGCGGGGGGAAGGGTGCCTGCTCCGGGAAGCTGCCGCGCTTGGAATCCGCAATCTGTGCCACCACGGGGTTGCGCAGCAGGTCCTGCTGGCGGTCCACCAGGTCCTTCCACATCAGGTACTTGGTGAAGGAGTAGCAGCCCAGCGAGCAGGTGTCCAGCACCTCCCAGGCATCCAGCCCCTCCAGCGCGCGCCGCATGATGCCGAACACGGCCGGCACGTCCACGCCGGAGTCATCCGCGGGCAAATCCCCCTCCAGCTCCGGGATGCGCATGCCGTACTCCGTCTTCAGGAATTGCAGCAGGGTGAGGTTGATGCGCGTGTCCTCGTCGAACCCGCGCAGGGTGTAGCCGTCCTTCACGTTTTGCCGCGTGAGCGATGCCGGGATGAGCAGGATAGGCGCCAGGAGCGGCTTGTCCGGCATGTCCTTGCGGTACCATTTCACGAACCCGCATGCCAGGTAGAGCGTGTTGGCGCCGCTTTCCTCCAGCTCGGTGCGGGCGTTCTTGTAGAGGGTTTGCAGGCTCTTTTTGAGCTCGACATCCGTTTTGGTGGCGGCGAGCTTCTGTGATTTGAAGAGGGATGCGGCGCGTTCCGCCTGTTCGGCATCGGTGAGCTGCCGGTCCTCCTCTGCGGGGACAATGCGGAAGCTCCTGCCGCTGGAGAGCGCATTCTCCAGCGCCCCGGCGTCCGGCAGCACCAGGCGGATTTGCCGCGCCCCGTCCAGCTTGGCGTTGAGCAGGTTGTTGCGCAGGGAGAGGTCCAGCAGCTTGAACTGCCAGTTCTCCATGCGGCTGCGCGGTTTCACCGTCACCAGCATGTCTCGGTCTTCGCCTGCGGTGGGGGGCGTGTCGTTGGGCGTGGTGTGTTCAGCGTCTTCTGCCATGGCGGGGGAAAGTATCACCATGCACTCTACCACGCGCGCCCCCGCGCGTCAAGCTGGTTTGCGCCTTCTCGAGAGCATCCGCGAGAGCATCAATTCATTCTGCCCTGCATGATTTTGTATCATGTGCGGCACTCACCGCCAGCTTTCCGGAAAGTGCCACACATCCAGCGGGTTGATGATGTTCACGATGATGTTCAGCGGCCAATCCACCGCCAGGTGCACGATGCCGCCCGCAAGGTAGTTCAGCGGGTGCACCTTGCGTGCCGGGAGGTCCGCCATGTAGTCCCGCAGCACATAGTCCTTCCCAAGTCTTGGCACCCACTGAGCGTAGACGTACAGGCGGTTTTCCAGCGCACCACCTATTTGGGGTGCCGTCACCTTGGAGGCTCGTGCGAAGTCGAATTCCTCCACCGGGATGTATGAAGGCGAACCCTTTTCGGTTGTGGAGTGCACCTGCACCATGATTTCCCGCCGCTCCGTGGGTTCTCCCACCGTTTCCTCCGATGAATAATTGTAGCCGACGCTGCGGAAAATGCAGCACCACCGGTGCCATGCCGCCACATGCGTGATGGGCGCGTAGGTGAGCGTGGCGCGCTCGTACAGCTTGCCGTCCAGCCGATACAGCACGGTGTTCCGTATAGCAGCCTCCCGCGCCTTGTCCGGCATGTCTTTCCGCGCATTCCCGGCATCCCAGTTCAGCAGGGCCACCTCTGCCCCGCGGAGGCGGATCTTGTCTCCGTAGTGGAAGGTCTCGCATGCGGGAAGCAGCAGCGCTCCCGCCAGCAGGATGATGATTTTGCAGCTGTGTTTCATATGTCTCTACCCACTATAAGCCGCAAAATCGGATTTTGCTGCATCAATTTTGAAAAATGACGAAAAAAAAGGCACCCCGCGTGGTGCGCGGGGTGCCGGAAGGGTGGGCTCTGCCCAAACTCACATGGTGATGGCGAAGGCCAGCTTGGCATCGATGGTCTTGCGCAGGATTTCCACCAGGACATCGGAGACGGGCTTGTCCGTCTTGACGATGGCCAGTGAGTTGCCGCTCTCGTAGTCGGTGGGGGCCACGATGTTCTCGATGTTGATGCCGGCGTCCGAGAGGGTTTGACCGATGGTGGCGACCACGCCCGGGCGGTCGGCATAGCGGAGGACGAGGGTGTTTCCGGGGAGTGCGGCGTAGAGGTGCTTGAAGCCGCCGATGCGGGAGACGACGGGGGTACCCTCCACAATGGTGCCGCGCACGCCGGTGATGCGCTCCTTGCCGTCCACCTCGGTGTGGATGTTGATGTCCAGCTGGTCGTCGTAGAGCTTGTCGTCCATGGGCTCGTAGGCCTTGAAGACGATACCGTGCTCGCGGAAGGATTCCTCTGCGGCGGCGGGCATGAGGCCGTGCTCCGCGCCGGGGACGGCGCCTTGGAGAATCCAGGGGGTGAACCACTTGCGGAAGCTGCGCAGGTTGTTGTAGAAGACGCAGTCGATGCGGCGGATGGGCTTGCAACCGGCGGCGTGGCAGCAGAGCTTGCCGAGCATCTCCGCCAGGTGCAGGTGCGCGGAGTTGAGGTTGGCAGGCATCTCTGCGTTCACCACGTAGGTGGTGTCGCCCTTGGCGAAATAATCGTGCATCTGCTCTGCGGCGCGCATGGCGGCCATCTTGTTGGCCTCCTTGGTGTTGGCTCCCAGGTGGGGCAGCATCACGTCCGCGATGTCGGCGCTGGGTTGGCTGGCGGCGGTGTCCTTGGGGTGCACGTCCGTGCAGTAGGTGATGGCCTTGCCGTCGGCCTTGGCGGCACGCAGGGCGTCCTCGTCCACCACGCCGTAGCGGGCGCAGTTCACCAGCATGGCGCCGTCCTTCATCTTGCCGATGAGCTCCGCGCTCACGAAGTTCTTGGTGCCGGGGCCGCCGGGGATGTGGATGGAGATGATGTCGGCAGTGGAGAATATCTCGTCCAGCTCGGCGGGGGTGGCGCCGATGTTGAGTGCGCGCTGCTTGGAGAGGAAGTGGTCGTACCCGAGGACCTTGCACTCGAAGCCCTGGAGGCGCTTGACGAGCTGGCGGCCGATTTTGCCGAGGCCGATGATTCCGACGGTCTTGCCGGTGAGCTCGCGGCCCATGTACTTCTTCTTGTTCCACTCTCCGGCGCGGGTGGTGACGTCCGCGGGGATGACGAAGCGGTAGGCGGCGAGCACCATGGCCACCACCTCCTCCGCCACGGCGTTGGAGTTGGCGCCCGGCGTGTTCATCACGTCCACGCCCTTGGTGCGTGCGTGGACGTAGTCGATGTTGTCGTATCCGGCGCCTGCGCGGATGACGCACTTGAGGGAGGGCAGTGCATCGATGATGGCGGGGGTCACCTTCTCCGAGCGCACGATGAGCCCTGCGGCGTCCGGGTTGGCGGCCACCTGGGTCTCGAGGGGGTCGGTGTCGGTCTGCACCACCTCGTACCCGGCGGCGGTGAGCTGGGCGGCGGCGGCTTTGTCGAGTTTGGTCGGTATGAGTATCTTCATGGTGATGGATTTTGGGGAAGATGGTTATCGTTCGATTTCATGGGCGAAGAGCCCGGAGCGCAGCTTCGGCTCAAACCAGGTGGACTTGGGCGGCATGATTTCCCCGCTGTCTGCCACGTGGAAGAGGTCTGCCATGGTGACGGGGTAGAGGGAGAAGGCCACGCCTCCCGCGGCGCGCTCCTGCAGCTCGTGCAACCCGCGGATGCCGCCCACGAAGTCGATGCGCGGGCTGGTGCGCGGGTCGGTGATTCCCAGCACGGGGTCCAGCAGGTTGGCCTGCAGGATGGAGCAGTCCAGGCTCTGGATGGGGTGCGCGGCATCGAATGTGCCGTTCTTGGCGGTGAGGGTGTACCACTTGCCGCCCAGGCACATGCCGAACTCGTGCTTGGCCTTGGGGGCGTAGGGGGCGCTGGCGGCCTCCGCCACCTCGAATTTCTCCCGCACCTGCGCCAGGAAGGCGGCCTCGTCCAGCCCGTTCAAATCCAGTACCACGCGGTTGTAGTCCATGATGAACAGGTCCTCGTCGCAGAAGGTGACGGCCATGAGGTAGTTGAATTCCTCGCTCCCCGTGTAGTCCGGGTGCTCCGCGCGGCGCTTGGCGGAAACGGCGGCACTGGAGGCGGTGCGGTGGTGGCCGTCCGCTATGTAGAGCGCGGGTATCTCCTCAAATCCCTTGCGGATGGTTTCGATGACGGCATCGTCGTCCACGGGCCAGAGGATGTGGGTGACGCCGTCCTCGCTGGTGAAATCGTATTCGGGCTTGTGGAACTTGATCCACTCGCGCACGGCGGCGGCAATGCCCTCGTGCTTGCGGTAGGCCAGGAACACGGGCTCCGTCTGCGTGGAGCAGGCGTCGAAATGGTTGATGCGGTCCAGCTCCTTCTCCTTGCGGGTGAGCTCATGCTTCTTGATGGTGCCGTCCAGGTACTCGTCCACGCTGGCGCAGCCCACGATGCCGGTCTGCACGCGGCCCCACATGATTTGGCGGTAGATGTAGTAGCAGGGCTTGGCCTCGCGCATCAGGATGCCGCGCTGCAAAAAATCCTCCAGGTTCCGGCGGCTCTTCTCATACGTCACGGCATCGTGTATCTCCGCCTCGGAGGTGTCGATGTCCGCGCGGCAGATGTGCAGGTAGGAGCATGAGTTTCCGGCGGCCATGGCGCACGCTTCCTCGTGGTTCATCACGTCGTAGGGCAGGCAGGAGACCTGTTCCACGTATTTTTTTTGCGGGCGGACGGCGGCAAAGGGACGGATGGTGGCCATGGCGGTTTCTATAATATATATTGCGCGCGGATTATACACGGCATCCGCTCTCCGGTCAAGGCTGGGTGCGCGCGTGGAACAGCCTTTCCGGCGGATATTGACATGAAGTGAATAGCGCCTTGCAAATCAGGGGATGGCGGCTATAATGATTCGCACGCGCATGAAATCCACCGTACAAAGCACCTGTTTCGCCCTGTTGGCCGGGCTTTGTATGCCGTTGGCGGCGCAGGACCCGCCCGCAGGCGCCCCTGAAGAGGTGCCCAGCGATGCGGCGGATGCCGCCGTCATCTCCGATGAGGAGGTGGTGGATGTGGAGGAGGTGCAGCCCGGCGCCCCCGAGCTTTCTCCGGAGCGCCAGGCGGAGCTGGAGCAGACATGCCGCGATTTCCTGCAGGCATCCGGCGACATGTGGTACCTGCTGGCCAATGTGCGCTCCAAGGCGGATGCCGATGCCGCGGCGGACCGCATGAGCGCGCTGGTGACCCGGATTTTCGAGCTGGACGAGAAGTTGAGCGGCTTCACCGTGGTGGCCACGGATGCAGCCTGTGCCGGCATGATGGACACCATGCAGGTGCGCATCCTGGATTCACTGGAGAACGTGAACGAGGAGTTCCTTTCCCTGCGCCGCGCGCATTGCTACGGCTCGCTGCGCCTGATACGCGCCTTTCGCCTGGCCGCCAAGGTGGGCCTCTTTGCAGAGGATGACGTGGACGAGCTCACCGACCTGCCCGAGCCCTATTCCGCGGAGGCCGCCGCCGCAGAACTGGAGCGCCTGCGCAATCTGCTGGCCCCGGACCAGGAAATCCATCTGCTGCTCGTCACCGTGGTGGACAGCGGCTCCGCCAAGACGGCGATGCAGCGGCTGGCGGAGCTGGATGCCGCGCTCCGCCGCCTGATGCCCGTGCAGCCGCGCGGCGTGTTTGCGGATGAGAACGCGCCGGAGGTGCGCGCCGTTGTGGAGCCGCTTTCACGCGTCCTTTGGAACCTCCGCAACGAGATTGTGCGCATTGCCGCCCTGCCGGGGTATGCGGATGCGCAGTTCGATGACTTTTCCGAGCAGATGGACAAGGTGTTCGATACCCTGCAGGCCACGCACAGCGTGTGGTTCGAGGACGTGTTCGACGCCTCCTTCCGCTCCGATCTGGACGACGCCTTTCACGACAACCTGAAATCACAAACCCGCTGATACCGCCTATGCCCGCCTCTGATTACCTTGTCACCATCGGCCTGGAAGTGCACTGCCAAATCAAGACGCAGACCAAGATGTTCTGCTCCTGCAAGGCCGGGTTCGGATACGAGCCCAACACGAATGTGTGCCCCACCTGCCTGGGCATGCCGGGCGCGCTGCCCGTGCTCAACGAGCACGCCATAGAGCGCACCGTGCTCACCGGCATGATGCTCGGCTGCTCCACCCCGCCCGTTTCCAAGTGGGACCGCAAGAACTATTTCTACGCGGACATGCCCAAGAACTACCAGACCAGCCAGCTGGACCTGCCGCTCTGCATCGGCGGCGAGGTGCCGCTCTACACCTGGGCCTTCCCCGCGGATGCCAAGGTGCCGGCCGCGGAGGGCTCCGTGGTGCGCCGCGTGAAGCTGGACCACATCCACCTGGAGGAGGACGCCGCCAAGCTCACCCACTACAACGGGTACTCCCTGGTGGACTACAACCGCGGCGGCACACCGCTCATGGAGATTGTCTCCGCGCCGGATTTGAGCAGCCCGGACGAGACCTACGCCTATCTCAAGAGCCTGCAGCAGATACTCATCTGTGGCGGCATCTCCGACGCCGACATGGAGAAGGGCCAGATGCGCTGCGACGTGAACGTCTCCCTGCGCCCCAAGGACCAGAAGGAGCTCGGTGCCAAGATTGAGATGAAGAACATCAACTCCATGTCCGCCGCGCGCCGCGCCCTCATCTATGAAATCGCGCGCCAGGCGGAGGAGCTGGACATGGGCATCCCCCAGGTGCAGTCCACCCGCCGCTGGGACGATGCGCTCGGCGAGAGCATCGTGATGCGCACCAAGGAGAACGCGCACGACTACCGCTACCACACCTGCCCGGACCTCATCCCCGTGCACACCGCGCCCATTGTGGAGAGGGTGAAGGGCGAGCTGCCGGAGCTGCCGGACGCCCTGCACACGCGTCTGCAGGAGCAGTACGGGCTGCCGCAGGCGGACGCTTCCACCCTGGTGGGCGATTTGCCGCTCTGTCGCTATTTCGAGCAGGCCGCACAGGGGTCTCCCGCCCCGCGAAAGGTGGCCAACTGGGTTATCAACAACCTCACCGCAGCCCTCGCCAAGCGCGAGCTGGGTATTGCGGACTGCCCCGTGCCGCCGCAGTCCCTGGCGGGGCTGGTCGCCATTGTGGAGGACGGCACCGTTTCCAACAACCAGGCCCGCGAGGTGCTGGAGCTCCTTTGGGAGCATCCGGAGATGGATGCCGCCGCCGCCGCCGCCCGGCTGGGCTACAAGAAGGCGGACTCCAGCGAGCTGGAGGCCACCGTGCAGAAGGTGCTGGCGGAAAACGCCGCGGACGTGGAGGCCCTGAAGGCCGGCAACGCCAAGATCATCAACGCTCTCACCGGCAAGGTGATGAAGGCCAGCAACCCCAAGCCAAACCCACGCATGGTCACGGAAATCATCACGCGGTTGCTGGGACTGTGACGGGGGAATCAGGATTAAAATTAGGATTAAGATTTATGTCAGACGAAACTGAAATGAAGAAGGTGATGTCGTACCTCATCGGGTACCGCATCGGCGGGCAAATGCTGGGGCAGATGCTTCCCGGGGTTCAGGCGGAGGATTTGGTCGGTGAGCTGCTGGGCCGCGGCCTGGTGGAGGGCCTGGCCGGCAAGCCGGACCGCGGCATCATCAACGAACAGGCGGACGAATGCCAGCGGCAATTCATAGCCATGCTGCAGGAGCGCAGCAACGCCCGCGGGCGCGAGAACCTGGAGAAGGGCCGCAAGTACATGGAGGAGAACGGCCGCAGGGAGGGCGTGGTTACCACGGAATCCGGCCTGCAGTACGAGGTGCTGGTGCCCGGCGGTGACGTGAAGTACGATGCCGCCGTGCATGGCGATGCCCCCACGGCGGAGGTGATGTACAAGGGCACGCTGGTGGACGGCACGGTGTTCGACCAATCCCGCCAGCCGGTGAAGTTCAACATTCGCCAGGTGATACCGGGCTTCACGGAGGCGCTGAAGCTCATGCCCGTGGGTGCCAAGTGGCGCGTGACCATTCCCTCCAATCTGGCGTACGGCGCCAACGGACCCGGCCAGATTGGCCCCAACTCCACGCTCATCTTCGAGATGGAGCTGCTGGGGCTGGAGAAATAACCGGTTCCCGTCAAAAAAACAGGCGGCCCGCTTTCCCCGGAGGGAAGGCGGGCCGCGAGTTTAAAGGTTGTGGCAGAGCCTAGCGCGTGCGGCTTCTGGCATTGTTCTGCTGCTGCAGGGCGGCGTACATCTTGGTGCAGTGGCGGTAGCGCTGCCGCTGGGACAGCGTCTCCAGGCTGCGGCGGGAGGAACCCCACTCGATAATCTCGATTTCCACGATGCGCGTGCCCCACTGGCGCATCAGCGCGCGGGAGGGCTGGTAGATGTCGATGGTGCCCGTTCCCACCAGGGCGCTGCCGTAGTCGTCAACCACGTAGGTGTAGGGTTCCCCCTTGATGCGGAACTTGGTGCCCATGGGGTACACGGACCAGTCTGCGGCGGCGCTGCGCACCTCATCGGTGTACTGCAGGGTGGTGCCCACGGCGCTCTTGGCTCCATAGCGCAGGTGGTCGCTTTCGGAGTGGGTGTAGGCGGTGGTGCGCACCATGCGGCGCGTCTGCTTGGGATGGTAGAAGAAGAGCCCGTGCTTGTCGCGCCCCAGGTTGGGAAGCGAGCGGTCCGGCAGGGAGGCGCGTGTGGGGGCCGCCGGGGTTACAAAGCCCGTGGCGGTACCGGCTGCATCGGCCGCGGCGGCATCCGTGCCCGCAAGGGCAAACAGGGCGGCGGCCAGAAGCGCGTGTCTGGTTTGGATTGTCATGATGTTTTTCTTTGGCTTTGCGGGCCGCATGGAAAACATGCGTGTCGGGCAAAGTGTACCGCAAATCTCTGGAATTGCAAGACTTTTTTGAATTTTGTCAAACTTTTCCTAATAATTTGCGGGGGAATGGGGAGTTTTGCCCCATAAACAGTTGGAGTGCGGCGGGAGGCAAAGCGTTCAATGTGCATGACACCCGGCGTCTGCATGCAGGGCCACGATGGTGGTGACTGTGGTGTTTGGGCGGAACCAGCCGAGTGCTGTGGTGAGGGAGAGCCCGGGGAAGGGGGTGCCCCCGGCATAGCGGAGATCCGGCACGGGGGTGCAGTCCGCCGCAAAGAGGCCTTTCTGGCGCTGCGGCCAGTTGCCCACCACATCATCGGAGTCCGTGAGGTACAGGCGTGTCACCCTGCCGCTCTCTTCATCGAATTCCAAGCCCCAGAGGGAGACCATGTGGCCGCCGGAAAGCAGCTCGTGCCCGGCGGCATCGTAATGCCGCAGCCCCAGAGCCACGGAGTAGCCCCGCTCCAGCAGCCCGCGCAGGGTGGCGGACAGGTCGCCCGTCCCATCGAACGCCGGGGCCTTGTAGAGGAGCACATCGCTCTCCCGCAACGGGGCGGGGGCATGCCGCCCGCCGCCCGCCCCGGGCGCAAGCCTCATCTGCTGCGGCGGCGGGGTGCCGTCCATCCACCAGCGCAGGCAGTGGTAGGTGGACCCGGTGTTGTCCAGGAATGCGGTCCGTATGGCATCCCACACGGCGGTGATTCCAGCCGGAGCGCCGGATGCCGCCGTCTCGCGGGGATGGAGGTCCTGCCACCAGGCCACCATGTTGGCCGCCGTGCTCCCCCAGCAGAGATCGCCGTCGCGCTCCAGGCTCTTGTCGGCGTCATACCAGCCGCGCTCCGGCGTCACCCCCTTCACCCAGAGGGTGGAGGCTTGGCAGGTTGCAGCGGCCAGCAGCGCTGCGGCCCAAATGAGGGATGGAATGCGCATGCACCCATAATAGGCGCGCCTCCGCCCGCCGTCAAGGGGAATGCAACCTTGTCCGCGCATCCGTTCTCACATGTCCGCCGCGGAAAGATGGATTGACACCGGCTCGTGCGTTTGCTAGGCTGGGGATACTATGAAAACGCAGCATCTTCTTACATTGGCGGCGGCTTTGGCCGTGGTTGGCGGTTTCCCGCAGGCAAGCGCGCAGGAGGCGCCCAAGCAGCCCACGGTGGGTGAAATTCAGGCCAAGATGGGCGACCCCGTGGACCCCGCGGAGCAGGACAAGAAAATGCAGTGGTGGCGTGATGCGCACTTCGGCATGTTCATCCATTACGGCCTGTATTCCGGGCTGGAGTGCACCTGGCAGGGGCGGGATGGCCGCGGCGAGTGGACGCAGAGGAACATCGACCTCGACACGGACACGTACGCCAAGGCGGCGCTGCCGCTGTTCCGTCCTGCTCCCGGCTGCGCGGATGAATGGGTGAAGTTGGCGCAGGAGGCCGGTTGCAGGTACATTGTGCTCACCAGCAAGCACCATGAGGGCTTCTGCCTGTTTGATGCCAAGAACAGCGACTACACCGTGGGCAAGCTGCTGGGGCGGGATTTGGTGAAGGAACTGGCGGACGCCTGCCACGCCGCAGGCATGCGCGTGGGGTACTACCACAGCGTCATCGATTGGCACCACCCGTCGTACGACAACACCATCCGCCCTGAGCACGCCTATCCCTCCAACCAGGAGAAGATGCTCAAGGAAAAGGGCATTCCGCGTGACCAGAAAGCCTACATCAAGTACCTGCACGAGCAGGCGGAGCAGTTGGTCACCGCCTACGGCAAGGTGGACATCCTGTGGTGGGATTTCTCCACCGGGGCCATGTCCGGCGACCGCGCCTGGGAGGCCACCAAGCTCATGGCCATGTGCCGTGAGAAGCAGCCCGGCATCATCATGAACAACCGCCTGTGGGACTACCAGGGATGCCCCACCCTCACCAGCAAGGCGGATTTCACCACGCCGGAGCAGTTTGTGCCCGCGCGCGACAAGATACCCGCGTACGACTGGGAATCCTGCATGACGGTGGGCAACCACTGGGGCTACAGTGTGTTTGAGCAGTACAAGAGCCCGGTGGTGGTCATCAACGCCCTGGAATCCTGCGTGGCACGCGGCGGCAACCTGCTGCTCAACATCGGCCCCAAGCCGGACGGCTCCGTGCCGGAGCAGGTGCGCCACGTATTCCAGCGCATCGGCGCGTGGATGAAGGTGAACGGTGAGGCCGTATACGGCAGCCGCGCCGTGCTGGACCCCGCCCTGCCGGAGGATCTGCGCATCGTCCGTGGCCCGGACGGCGCCCGCTACGTCTTCCTGCCCGTGCACAAGGAACTTGCCGACTACACGCTGCAACTGCCCGCCGCCATGGTGGGAACACCCTCCATCCTGGGCCAGCCGGATTGCAAGGTGGTAACGGAGAAGCAGGGAGACAAGGTGGACATAGTCATTCCCTCCGCCGCGTGGCAGAACGCTGTGGAAGGGCTGCCCGTGCTCAAGCTGTAGCCTCATCCCACAGCTCCCCAACATTCAGGGCCGCGCGCCGTCATGGCCTGCGGCCCCCGTTTTGCCCCGAATTTCCGCGTGTACGCGTGCATTCTGTGCTTGACGCGCGCGGGTGCGCGGGCGTAGAATGGTAGAGATGGAAAGCGTGCACGGCACGTTTCCCTGCCTCTAGACACTGTACACTTATGAAATTACATCTCCCGAAGCTTTTGCATGCAGCCCTTCTTTCCGCATGCGTCCTCGCGGCAACCCTCACCACCGGAACCACTTGGGCCGCAGAGCAAACCATCACCATCCACCTGCAGACCGGGAAGCCCACCGCCCTGCAAGACCAGGGCGGCACCCCCGTGGCCGCCGGCGGCAACATTGCAGCCGCGTTCACCAACTTCATGGGGGACGGCCACGTCAAATACGACCCCGCCACCTACCTGGCCACCAACAACGGCGTGGTGACTTACGCGGACACGGAGGCGCTGACGGAGGAGACGGGGGATGGCGTGTACGCCATCAGCCGCTTCTACGGGCGCAACGGCAAGGGCGGCGAGACCGTGTTCTACCTGACGGACCCCGACGAGCTGACGGCGGGCATGGCTGTGGATGCCATCACGTTCACCGCCACGCGCGAGAACGCCGGGTTCAACGTGACGCTGGGCCTGGCGGTGCTGGACACGGCCACGCAGGAATTCGTGACCTGGACGGACGACACCATGGGCGAGCAGGTGTGCATCGTCAGCCCGGCGATGACCGCCAACGGCACCACGGAAACCCTCACCATCCAGAATATCGAAAGCTGGAAGGACAGCTATGAAATCCTGGCTATCATCCGCGGCACCGGCGGCGGCAGCGAGGAAAACCTCATCAGCAACATCTCGCTCACGGCCACCACGGGCGGCAGCGGCCCCACGCCCCCCACGCCCGGCGGCAAGGTCTTCCACGCGTACATCCTGACGGGCCAGTCCAACTCCCTGGGCGCGGTCAAGGGCAGCCCCGCCCCCGCGGCGATGCGCGAGAAGTACAAGTCCACGGGCCTTCTGTGGAACGGCAACATGAACAAGGACGGCGGGCTGGTCGTAACCTCTCCCTCCTGGCAGACCGTGGCCCCGCAGCTCCCCGCCTACAACGGCAACAACTGCATGGGCCCGGAGTACGGCTTCTCCTACATGATGCAGCAGAAGGGCTGGCTCATGAACGAGGGCGACACTCTGGGCGTCATCAAGGCATCCCTTGACGGCGGCGGCGACGAGTACTGGGTGAAGGGCGGCGGCCACGGCAACTACGCGCTCATCGTGCAGTCGGTGAAGGATGCCTACAATGCCGCTAAGGCGCAGGGGTACGACACTGTGAGCATCGATGGCCTGATGTACCTGCAGGGCGAGAGCAACACGCACGGCGGCACCACCGTGCAGACCAACTACACGGGGTTCCTGACCAACCTGTACACGGATTTGATCATGGCCGGCATTCCCGGGAGCGCCATCCTCTTCAACGGCAACAGCGTGCTCGGCGAGCCCGCCACCTGGAACCAGACGGATACCTCGCTGGGCGGCGAGAGCAACGCCGGTGACACCCACACCCAGCTGGAGAACCTGGCCGCCTCGCGCAACGACATCGGCTTCGTCTACACCCGCGATTTGGATAAGATCACCAGCGGCGACACCATGGGCGTGCACTACAACGGCGAGGCCCAAATCACCATCGGCGCACGCTATGCCTACGCCTTCGCCGTGCAGGGCGGCATCGACGTGGGCCAGGTGCGCGGCAGCAACGACCAGGTGGCCCTCACGGACGCCGCGGCCTGGTGGAACGCCACCGCGCCGAGTGCCTCCACCGTGCTGGAGTGGGACATCTCTTCCGTGAGCACGCCCAGCAAGGCCGCCTCAGCCGCGGGCTACGGCAACTACATCGGCAGCGGCGCCACGCTGAACGCCAAGGGCATCACCATCAACGGCGCCTACAAGCAGTGCGTCACCATCAACGGCGGCACCATCTCGCTCGGCTCCTCCGGCATCGAGACGCACGAGGCCGACCTCGTCGTCAACTCCGCCATGGTGGCCAACGACACCCAGACGTGGAGCGGGGAGGACGGCTACTCCATCACCGTGGGCAGCCTGAACGTGGCAAGCGGCAAGACCCTCACGCTCGGCGGCGAGGGCGATGTCATCATCACCGCCGCCAGCACGTTCACGGGCAACCTGAGCGTGCAGTCCGGCGACCTCTGGCTGCAGAAAAACCTCTCCAGCGGCAACTTCACCATGGGCAGCGGCTCCATGCTGCATGTGAGCGGCGCGGGCATGATTGCCGCCAAGGACATCTCGCTGGGCGCGGGCGCAGGCATCGACCTCTCGAACTTCGTGCTCACCTCGCACCGCGACATCACGCTGGCAACCGCCAGCGGCAGCATCGACACCGCGCACCTGAGCGATGTCAAGCTGAAGAACTTCATTGCTCCCGCAGGCTACAACGCAACGCTCAAGGCGGACGGCAACAAGCTCAACCTGGCGTTCACCCCGGTGCAGGCCCTGGCCAAGGACGACCTGGGCAACGTGATGTACGTGGGCGATTCCATCACGGACGGCGTGAGCGGCCAGGCCTCCTGGCGCTATGCGTTCTTCAAGATTCTCACGGACGTGGGCGTGACCCAGAACGAGGAGGGCTACTACCAGCATACGCAGTCCTCCGGCAAGATCACCACCGCGGAGTACCGCGGCGTCACCTTCCAGAACAACCACAGCTCCAAGTCCTCCGCACGCTCGTATGAGGTGGCCGGAACCAAGAACGGCGGCCGTTTCGACAGCACCAACATCAAGAACTGGCTCGGCCTGTCCACCACCACCACCACCGGCGGCACATACTCCGGCCCCACCTTCACGGGGGCCAACGCGCCGGACACCTACTTCATGATGCTCGGCACCAACGACCTGCTGTCCGATATCTCCGGCACGCTCACGGACGCACAGTACGCGGGTGTGCTGAAGGCTGTCCTCGGCTACCAGAACGGCGCGTTCGACGGTACCAGCGGCACGTTCGATGTCATCATGTCCGCCATGGTGCAGAGCAACGCGGATGCGGAGATTGTCATCCTGGACATGCCGACATGGTACGGCTACCGCACCACCGGGGCCACGCACGCCGAGCAGAGCGACTTCTACAGGCAGATGGACTTCAACATGATGCTGCGCGAGTGGGCCGCCTCCAAATCCAACGCGGATAACATCACCGTGGTGAACGTCAACACCGGGCTTATCGCGCTGGCGGACGCCAAGGTGAACACGGGCATCCAAAGCATGTTCATCAACGACGGCCTGCACCCCTCCAACCAGGGTGAGCTCATCATCGCGGGCAATGTGGCCAAGGGCCTGGGCTACGGCGGCCGCACCATGGGCCGCGCGCGCCGCGGAGCCGCCACCTTCACCGATTTGAACCTCACCGTGCCCGCCAGCGGCAGCTCCACCAAGTCCTGGGCGGAGGCCGGTATCACCGTGAGCGGCAGCTACACCGTGGACATTGCGTCCTTGCTGGTGGGCGACGGCGGCACGCCGGGCCAGCCCTCCACGTGGCAGACGGGCAACGTGTTCTCCCTCACCCTGGGCAACGGCTCCAGGACCGGCACGCTCAACGTGAGCGAGGCCTACATCCAGTGGGGCTCCACCATCCTGTACTCTGCGGACATGTCGCAGAACGCGGATGCGCTGCGCGTGTCCTACATCACCTCCGCGGATTTGCCCGCGGGCAGCACGGAGGGCTACTACGTGTGGCTGGGCGACATGCTCATCGGCGAGGGCCTGGGCAGCAGCTCCGGCACGCTCAACGGCGTGACCGTGGCGCACTCCACGTCCTCTCCCGTGACGGCGGGCGCCATCACGGCCATTGCGGGCGCCTTCGCCCCCACGCTGGACCCCGGCCACTATGAGAAGGCTGCGGACCTGTACTGGGGCGTGGATCTGGGCAGCGGCACGTGGGACACCTCCACCGCCAACTGGAGCACCGCGGACGGCGGCTCCGCGGTTCAGGCGTTCACCCCCGGCTGCGCGGTGCACTTCACCGCGGCCGGGCTGGGCGGCACCATCACGCTCGCGCAGGACATCTCGGTCTCCACGCTCAACGTCACGGGCAACGTCGCCTACACCTTCACCGGCGGGCACACGCTCAGCATCGCGTCCAAGCTCAACGTCACGGGCGGTGCCACCGCCAATATCAACACCGCCATCGGTGGCGCGGGGCTGAAAGCGGTCATCGGCAGCGGCAGCACGGTCAACCTGCTGCGCGACACCACCGTGAGCGCCCTTAGCAACTCCGGTCTGCTGGCGGCGGACAACGCCACCGTATCCTTCGCCAACGCCGTTGCCGACGGCGGCGTGGTGCAGGCCAAGAACGTGCGGCTGGCGGCGGGCTCGGAAAGCGGCTTCTCCAAGCTCACCGTCACGGACACACTGACCAACGGCTCCAAGGTGACCGTGGGGAACGGTTCCTCCATCAACAAGTTCAGCGGCGGCGCGCTCGCCATCCAGGGCTCGGCTGCATCCGTTTCTGTACGCCAGGGCAGGATTGATTCCCTCTCCATCGCCGCCGGGCAGACCCTTGCAGGCGGCGCGCAGGGTATCACCCTCGGCGCTACTTCGGGCACCTCCGGCAATGTCGATTTGACCGGAAGCCTGGTGATAGACGGCGCGGTGAACCTGGCCAACGTTTCGGCGGGAAGCCTGGAGCTCAGCTCCTCCGGCACGCTCCATGCAAGCGGTGCGGTGACGGCCTCCACCATCACGCTGGACCGCCTGAACCCGGCAGAGCATTACCTGTATGCCGACAGCCTGGGTGCTGCCACCACCAATTTTGCACTGGAGCTTGCCGCCGTGAAGGCCCTGGGCCTTGCCGATGGGGAGAGCGTCACGCTCGCATCCGTCACGCAGGACTGCGCAACGCTGCTGGTGAACGGCGCCGCGCGCATCTTCGAGGAGGGTGAGGCGCTGAGCTACCGCATCGTCAACGACACCACCAACCACACCATCGTGCTCACCGCGGAAATCGCCATGGGCGACTACGTTTGGGAGGGTGGTGCGTCCGACTGGGGTATCGGCTCCAACTGGAACGGCGGCCATGTGCCGACCTCCACCTCCTGGGTGCAGTTTGTGGGCGACGGCAGCATCAACCTGGACCGCGCCGCGCAGGGCAGCCTGCTCACCGTCTACTCCGCTTCCCACACCACCATCCACGGCCAGAACACCATCGAGTTCGCCAAGGGAATGGACATCTTCGCCAACTCTAGCCTCACCATCGGCGACGGTGTGCAGCAGACCGCTGCCAAGGCCCCGCAGGTGACGCTTTCCGGCATGCTCGGCGTGGCGGAGGGCTCATCCCTGACCGCGGATACCATCACCATGTCCGCCACGGGCGTGCTGGATGCGCGGGGCAGCGTGGCCACCAAGCAGCTCAACGGCACCGGCGGCACCGTTTCCGGTACGGTGGGCATCACCGGCAGGGGCGGCCGCTTCTCCGGCACCTATGATGCCGCCACGGTGGACGTGAACAAGGGCGCGGAGGCCGCGCTGGCCGCAAGGCAGGGGCTCACCCTGTCCGGCGCGGGCGAGGCCACGCTCACCTATGCCGATGATGCGCACATGGATGCCATCCGGGCCACCGGGCTGCGCGTGAAGCTCAACAACCCCGCCGCGGATGCCGCCACCTCCACGCTCACGCTGGACAAGGCGTCCTCGCTCACGGATGGCGTGCTGGAGTTCGGCCTCTCCGCGGAGGATACGGCCCAGACCATTGGCACCCCGCTTGCCCCCACCGTGCTGGAAGCCGCCAGCCTGAACCTGGACGGCACCACCGTTGTTGTGCATCAGGTGGGCGCGGGAACCTCCCCCATTGCCATGGCGGTGAACAATGCAGGCCGCACCCGCAACCTTGCGCTCGCCCGCGTGGGTGCGCAGGATACGGACACGGACAAGGTGGAGCTGGACGGCTACCTGCTTGAGAAGTACTACGCCAACGCCCGCGTGCAGGAGGGCCGCCTGCTGGTGGACATGCGCAACGACTACTACCAGGACACCGTGAAGCCCACCACGGAGAACGGCCGTGCTGGCGCCGGCATGCTGGATGACGCCTTTGTGGCGTTCAACCCGCAGGTGAACGCGCCGCAGGGTGACCTGGCCGCCATCCTGACGGCGCTGGAAACCGGGGCCGTGCAGGGAGAGCGTGCGGACAAGCTGGCGGCGGCCGTTTCCGGTGCATCCGCAGCCGCGCTGGGTGCAGCCCTCTCCGGGGATGTGGAGCGCCAGCTGCGCGCCATCCGCAACCGCACCACCTCCATGGGAACGGCAGAGGGCCTCCTCAGCGAGGGGCTCCCCTACGTCAACGCCTGGATCAACGCGGAGGGTGACTTCCGCCGCCTGCAGGACGACAACACGCTGGCCGGCTACAAGCTCAACAGCTGGGGCGGCACCGTGGGATTCGATGTGGACTGCACACCCCGCCTCACCCTGGGCCTGGCCGCTACCGCCATGCAAGGCGAGTTCACCGCCACCGCAGCCGACCAGGCGGATGGTGACCTGAACCGCATGTACGTCACCGCCTTCGCCCGCTACAACCACTGCGCCTGGGTGCACACCTTCATCGGCACCCTTGGCCTGGCGGATGCCAAGCTGGACCGCACGGTGGACTATGCGGCGGGAAGCTACAGCACCCGGGCGGATTCGGACGGCACGGCTTTCGGCTTCATGTACGAGGTCGGCTACACCATGGCGCTGGACGAGCACGCCACCATCTGCTTCCAGCCGGTGTTCAACGTGAGCTACCGCCACAGCTCGCTGGGCGGGTACACGGAGAAGGGCGAGACAGACGCCGCGCTCAAGATGGGCGATGTTGACGCCAACCTGGTGAGCTTCGGCCTGGGCGGCCGCCTGCAGAGCCTCTTCGGCAGCACCTTCTACAACCGCTCCACGCTCTTTGAGGGCCGCGCCCTCCTGCGCCTGGATGCCGGTGACCGCGACACCACCGCCGATGCCTCCATCATCGGCGCGGGCGGCGGGCGTACGGTGCGCAGCGCAGATGCGGGTGCCTTCGGCGTGGAAATCGGCGCCGGGTTCACCATTCCCGTGGGGCAGGATGCAGGGGCCATCTTCGTGGATGCCTCCGCCGACATCCGCTCCGGCTATTCCGATGTGAACGGCACGGTGGGCTACCGCATCAACTTCTGATGCAGCGCATGCTGACGGCGGCCTCGCGCCAGCTGGGGAGCATCCCGCTCCTGCTGCCTCTGGCGGCGGTGGCGGGGTGCATCCTGTCGGTGTATTGGGGCGGCGCGTGGCTGCTGCTGCCGCCCGCGTGCATCCTTTCGGCCTGTGTGCTTCGCCGGTGGAGAGTGGCGTTGTGCGCGCTGTTGTGCGGCGCGGCCTCCCTGCTGTACACGGGCATGCTGGCGGAGCAGGGGCGCGGCATGCGCGAACGCCTGTACACGCAGGGGGCGTTGGAGGTGCAGGGCCGCGTGGTGCGCCAGATGGAGCACGGCTTCATCCTCAGCCCCGGCTGGAATTGCCCAAATGTGCAGGTGCGCGCGGATGAGAGGCGCATGCTCTGCTACCTGGGCGACACGGTGTCCGTTCGCGGCGTGCCCTCCTCGTCCCGTCCGCCGCTGGTGCCGGGCATGTTCGATGCCGCATCCTGGCGGCGGGGGCAGGGCATTGCGCTCACCATGGAGCTGGTGGAGGGCCATGTGGTCGGCCATGATTTCTCCCTGGTGGATATCCGCCGCCTGGGGCTGGATATCCGCGAATCTCTTGTGCGGCGCATCATGCCGCCCGGTACGGAGGCGGACTGGCGGCGGCAGGTGCTCTGCGCCATGGTGCTGGGCGACAAGGCCGCAGCGGAGGAGGAAACGATGGAAGTCTTCCGCCGCGGCGGCTGCCTGCACGTGTTTGCGGTGAGCGGGCTGCACGTGGCCCTGGTGTTCGGCATCCTGTGGCAGTTCTTCTTTGTGCTCCGTTTGGTGAGACCGCGCGTGGCGCGTCCGCTCATTCTCCTGCTGGTGGGCGTGTATGTGCTGGTGACGGGGTGCGCGGTGCCCGCCCTGCGCGCGTTCCTTATGCTGGCGTTGTTCACGGCGGGGCTCATGCTGCGGCGCCGTGCGGGCATGGCCAACATCTGGTGCTTTTCCGCGCTGGCGGTGCTGCTGGTGTCGCCCAACCGCCTGTTTGATGCGGGGTTCCTGCTCTCTTTCAGCGTGTATGCGGGTATCTGCTACGGGGTGTACCTCTGCCGGCGTGATGCGCCGCTGCTGCACCCGGACCCCTACCTGCCGCGCCGCCTGTGGAACCGCTGGCAGCGCTTCTGGAGCCACCGGGAGCAGAATGCGCGGGCCTGCGTGGTGGTGTCGCTGAGCGCGTGGCTGGTGTCGATACCCGTCACCATCGGCTTCTTCCACACCTTCACGCCGTACTCCGTGCTCACGAATATCGCCATAGCGGCGCTGCTCCTGCCGCTGATGCTCTTCGGCCTGCTGCTGATGCTGCTGGGCGGCGTGCCGGTACTGGGTGCGGCGCTGGAGTTCTGCGCGCTCAAGTGCAGCGGGGCCCTGCTGGCGGTGGTGGGGTTCTTTGCCTCCCTGCCGAATGCCTATATGGCATCCGTTCCGCAGCAACCGCCGGATGCGGCGGTGCTGCTCACGCGCCCCTTCGGCAGCGTGTGCATGCTCGGCAACCCAGGTCTGCTCGTCAACTGCGGCAGTGAACAGACGGTGAACTTCACCACGCATCCCGCGCTCTTCCATTCCGGGTTCACCCCGGCGTGGCTGCTGGTTTGCGGCAAACCCGCATCCCAGGGCGGAGGCGCGGATACCATGAAACGTCTCTTCCCCGGCATGCAGGTGCTGCGCTACGATGCGCTGCCCGGTGGCGGCTACGCTTGCCGCAGCGCCGCCGGTACCTTCCAAATCTACCCCGCGGTAGAGGAACCCAGCCGCACGGATTCCAACCGTGCCCCCGCGGTTCTCTGGCAGGGCGCCAACCGCCGCGTTCTGTATGTGGGGGATGCCTCCGTGGACACCTTCCTCTCCATCCCGCAGGAGGAGCGGCATGCGGACACCATCGTGCTTGGCCGCCACCCCACGCAACCGCTTTTCGCCCCGGAGCTCCTGCGTGCCACCGGGGCGCGGCGCATCATCCTGCTGCCGCATGCCAGCCTTCCCCTGCGGCCGCAGGATGCGGGGCCGCAAACGGAGCTCATTCCCCTGCACGGCAGCGCCCTGGTGCCGTTGTGACCTGCAATCCCGGGTTGCATTCGCGTGCGCGGCGTGCTAGACTGGCGGCATGATGAACCTGCCGATACGCCCCCGCCGCAACCGCAAGAGCGAGGTGGTGCGCAGCCTGATGCGCGAAAGCTCGCTGTCTGCCGCCCACCTCATCTACCCCATGTTCGTGCAGGAGGGAAGTGAGGACACGCCCATCGATTCCCTGCCGGGCTGCACGCGCTGGAGCGTGCAGGGCATTGCGGGGGAGTGCCGCCGCCTGCTGGCGCTGGGCATCCGCTGCATTGATTTGTTCGCGGTGGTGCCGGAGGAGAGGAAGGACCCGCAGGGCAGCGAGGCCTGGAACCCCGACGGCGTGGTGCCCCGCGCCATCCGCGCCATCAAAGAGGCCACCCCGCAGATGTGCGTGATGACCGATGTGGCGCTCGACCCCTTCAACACCTACGGACAGGACGGTATTGTGCGCGAGTTCCCCGACGGCGGGTATGAAATCCTGAACGACGAGACAGTGGAGGCCCTGGTGAAGCAGGCTCTCTGCCACGCCCGCGCCGGGGCGGACATCATCTCCCCCAGCGACATGATGGACGGCCGCATTGCCGCCCTGCGCGCCGCGCTGGATGCGGAGGGGTTCACGAACGTCTCCCTCATGAGCTACACCGCCAAGTACGCCTCCGCCCTGTACGGGCCGTTCCGCGGCGCCCTGGGGAGCGCTCCCAAGTTCGGCGACAAGAAGACCTACCAGATGGACCCCGGCAACATACGCGAGGCTATGCGCGAGGCCGAGCTGGATGCCGCGGAGGGCGCGGATTTCCTGATGGTGAAGCCCGCCACGCTGTACCTGGACGTGATAGCGGAGATGCGCCGCCGCACGCACCTGCCCATAGCCGCCTACCATGTGAGCGGGGAATACCTGATGGTGAAGGCCGCCGCCAAGTCCGGCTGGCTGGATGAGCGCGCGGCCATGCTGGAATCCCTGCTGAGCATCCGCCGCGCCGGGGCGGATATGATTCTCACCTACGCCGCGCCGGATGTGGCGCGCTGGCTTGCAGAGGACGCCAGATGAGCGGGAAAGCCAAAGACCCCGGCGCGCTTTTCTCGCGCGGTGATATCCTGCTTGCGCTGGCCATGCTGGCGGTGCTGGCCGTGCTGTGCTTCAACTACTGCGGCGGCAGCGGGGAGGGTTCCGTGGAAGCCCGCCCGGCGGCTGCGGCCCCTGCACGTGAATCCGCCACCGCGCCGGAGACGGGCGTTTCCGCCGCAGGCATCCCCGCCACGGGGGAACCGGTCTGCTTTCTCATGCAGAACGTGGAGAACTACTTTGTGGAGGGCGAGCGCACCCGCAGCCAGCACGTGAGCCGCCCCAAACCCGCCAAGGCGCGTGAGGCCGTGGCGGATGTCATTGCCGCGCAAAAACCCGCCATTGTGGGCCTGGTGGAAATCGGCGGCCCCGCCTCCCTGCAGGATTTGCTCACCCGCCTGAAGAAGCGCGGGCTGGAGTACCCCTACCATCGCGTGCTCACGCGCGAGGGGGAGGACCGCGCGCTGGCCGTCATCTCGCGCCTTCCCATTGTGCAGGACCGCTCCGTGGCCAACTACCCGCTCTACGGCGACCACCGCCGCATGATGCTGCGCGGTATTCTGGATGTGGTGGTGAAAGCCCCGGACGGACGCCTCTTCCGCATTCTCGGCGCGCATTTGAAATCCCATGTGGCGGATGACCCCGCCGCGGCGGACAGCCTGCGCCAGCGTGAGGCCATCACCCTTTCCGGGTACCTGCAGAAAATCGCCCGCGAGCAGCCCAACATGCCCACGCTCGTGTACGGTGATTGGAACGACGGCCCCGGCACGCCCGCCATCCGCCAGGTGGAGCAGGGCGTCTCACAGGATTCCGCCATGGTGCGCCTGGACCCCAAGGATTCCCGCGGCCAGTGCTGGACCATCTACTACAAGGGTGGCCACGAGTACTGCACCTACGATCAGATTTTCGTCAACAAGACCCTCAAATCCCGCATGCGCAAGGCCAAGTCCGGCGTGGTGGACATACCCGCCGCCAAGCAGGCCAGCGACCACCGCGCCGTGTGGTGCCAGCTGTATTGAGCTATTTGTCGCCGCCCTGTTGCAGGGAGCTCACGTGTTCCTGGCGTATGTAGGCTGCCCATTCCGTGAAGGATTGGGGGAATTCTTTCGGGGCGGCGGCGGGGTTGCATGTGGCGGCGCGTTCCGCCATGTCTGCGGCTTGTGCGTATTGCTCCAGCTCCAGCAGGGCCTGCACGCCGCAGGCGCTGGCGTGGTAGAGGACAATCCACTCCGGGTCTTGCGGGGTGGTGGCGTCCTGCGCGGGGTGCATTTGCAGCATGGTGTTGACGGAGCGCATGGCGCGCGCGTGCTCGCCGAGGCGCATGCAGCGCGTGGTGTGCGTTTGCAGCAGCATGAACTGCCAGAGGCGCGGCAGGCGGGATATGTTCCCGTCCATCATTTCCTCCAGGCATGCCATGGATTCCCGCCGTTGCTCATCCGTTTTGCCGAGAGCCAGGGCGTTGGAGAGCACAACGCGCGCCATGGCTTCCTCCTTGGGCGCGGGCTCTCCTTGTGAGAGCAGGGTGCGCATCTCCTGTTCGGCATCACTGCATTTCCCCGTGCGCACCAGGAGCGCGGCGCGGCGGATGCGCGCCTGCTGTGCGGTGGCCGGGACGGCGTGGGCGGCGGCGCGTTCATAGATGGCCATGGCTTCCTGCAGCGCGGCCGGGGTGTTGCCCTGTGCGGTGCATTCCGCCAGCAGCAGGAGCGCCTGTGCTTCGTTGTCTCCGCGCGGGTTCTCCGCCACTATTTTTTTCAGGAGCCTGGTTGCTTCCTCCCGGTGGTTGCGTGAGAGCACCATGAGAGAGGCCAGGTGCATGCGCAGGGGATACACGCCCTGCAGTGCCGCAATCATGCTTTCCACGGCCTCCGCTTCCGGCATGGCCGCGTAGTGGGCGCGCTCCAGCGCGCGGTGGAAGTCTGTAACCAGCCTGGGCGGCAGGGCTCCGGTTCGCTCCTTCAGGGCGGTCAGTTCTTCAATGGCCTGCCGCGGATTGCTGCGTGCCAGGATGTCGCACGCCAGGATGCGCGCGTGCAGCATGGTTTCCGCATCGGCCTGCGGTGTGTCCAAAACGCGTTGCAGGGCCGTTTGCGCCTGTTGCAGCCTCTCCTTTCCCGCATGGGGTTCGGAAAGGATGTGCTGTGCGGTGAGCAGGCAGAGTTGCGGGTCGCTTTGCTCAGGCGTGTTCCCCGCGGCCAGGGTGCTGACAAAAGCGTTGTGGCGGATGATGCCGCGCAGTTCGTCCGAGGTTTTTTCCTGTTCCAACAAGGCGCCCCAGTCTCCTTGCGGCCCGTTGAGCAGCAGTTGCCACACCTTGGCGGCTGCTGCGGTTTCCGCAGAGGGAAACGTTTCCGGCAGGGAGGCGAGCAGGGCGCGCGCCTCGTCCACGCGGCCGCGCAGGTAGAGGCTGCGCATCTGGTCCAGCAGGATGCCGGCGGTGGCGGGCTCGTCCGGCAGGGCCGTGGCGGCGGTGGCCGCGCAGCTGGTGTCCACCGGGGCATCCAGCGCATTGTCCCGGTTGAGCAGGTGCTGGAGCACGCTCAGGGCGAGCGCGGCGCGGCGCTTGTGTTCGGTGGTGTCCGCCACCCACTCGTTGAGCGCGGCGCGGGCGTATTCGCTGGTGTCGAAGGCTTGGTGCGCCTTGAGGCGGCGGAAGGCTTCCTCCAGCAGGGGGGAGTCCGGGTTGGCCGTGATGAAGGTGAGCAGGGTTTCCTCTCCCTTGCCCTCCAGGGTTTGCAGGGTTTCCTCCTCGGGGGTGTCTTCGTCTTCATCGTCCCCGTTTGCCGTTGCCGGGGGCTTCGGTGCCTGGTTGGCGGTGTAGGATTCACCCTCCCGCTGGGCCTCCGCTTCCTTGGCGTAGTAGATGTCTGCCAAAATCAGGCGGGCCCTGTGGCGCGCCACGGTGGGGCTGGCGGGGTCTGTTTCTATCTGCCTGCAAGCAGCGGCAGCGGCATCCTGTTCGCCGCGCAGACGCAGCTGCTCCGCCTCCAACCAGGCGAGAGTGGGCATGATATCCGGGCAGCCCGCGGCCTTTTGGCGCAGGGTTTCCATGGCTGGCGCATCTGCATTTCCCATGATGCAGAGCTGGTATTCCGCCAGGGCGGCGGCGGCCAGCGCGGCCACCCCGGAATCCGGCGATTGGATGAGCGCTTGCGCGGTGTCCACAATGGCGGCGCGGTTGCCGCATTGCCACGCGCAGTACAGCAGGGCGCGCGCGGCGTAGGGGTGCAGGGAGTCCTGTGCGGGCACCTTGCGCAGTTCCGCCACCGCTTCTGCATGGCGGCCCTCCGTTGCCAGCCTGTGCCCCAGTTCGTAGGCGGCGCGGGCATCAGCATCCTGCGCAGCCGCGCTGAGCGGCAGCAGGGCCAGGGCAAGCTGGAGGGCGCGTGGAGTCATTTGCGGCGTTTCTTCCCGGCGGGGCGGGCGGGTGGTGCAGGCGGGGCGGGGCGCGCAGGTGCGGCGGTCACCCCGGGGATAAAGAGCATATTGTTGACGTATTTGATGCCGGAGACGGTGAGCGCGGCATCCGCGGAGCTGTTTTTCACGCGGTTCACGGTGCAGTTCTGCTGCACGGTGGGCATGGGCTTGCAGGAGACGAGCACGGGAGCGGATGCGGGCTCGCTGCCGGGGTACACGGCTATGGGCACGCCCTCTGCCGTGAAGGCTATCTCCAGCGAGCGCGGGCGCGTGTTCCAATCACCCTTGTACAGGAAGGGGTGGCGGCGCAGCAGGTCCATGGTGCCCACGCACGGCACCCGCACGCGGTAGTGTTCCGGCAGCCCGGCCAGGTACTGCGCGAGCGAGAGCGGTTTGCCATCCCGGCACGCCAGCAGGAAATCCGCCGCGTTCATGCCGGCCAGGTTCATGCCGTTGTAGATGCCGTGCTTGTTGAGGGGATCGCCCAGCTGGTCATACGCGGAGTTGAGCAGCAGGCAGATTTCCACGTGCACGTGGGAACGCTCGCGGTTGAGCCCCGCACCGGTGTGGCCCATGGTGCCCAGGGTGTTGCCTGTTCCCACACGCTGCCCCACGCTGCATTGCACCTTGGCCAGGTGAGCGTAGAGGGAGTAGATGGTGCCTTCCGGCACGGTGTGGGCCACCACCACGTAGTTGCCGTAGTTGCTGTTGCGCGGCACATTGCTCACGTGCACCACGGTTCCGGGGGCCACCGGGCGCACTTCGTCAAGCGGTTCCCCGGCTGCATCCCGCCGCATGGGCTTGATGTCGATACCCTCGTGCAGGCGGCTGAACATCACGCTGCCATCGCCCGCGCGGAAAGGGTTGCGCACCATGCCGTAGCTGCCCGCCTCCCACGGCTTGCTCACCTCTCCCTCGAAGGTGCGGTCGCAGTACATGTAGAAATCATCCGGCTTGTTTTGGAAGAGCGCGTGGTTGTCCGTGGGCGGGCGGTACACCAGGTCCTGCGCCGCCCATGCCGCGGTCAGGCATGCGCAGAGGAGGGGCGTGATGTGGCGCAGCAGGGGCATGCAGGTAACGCGTGGCGGTTAGCGGGTGGCGCCGGGGCCGAGCATGCGCGGATCATGCCCGCCCTTGGGGATGGGGCGCGGGTTCTCGTCCTTGTAGCGCTTCTCCTCTATCTCCGGGTTCACGGGCTCCAGGTTTTCGCCAAGCTTCTTCAAATCCCAGCCGTTCAGGCCGCCCCAGATGACGATTTGCCCGTCGTTCACCACATCCACCACCATGGGTGTGAAGGCCAGGCCGTTGAGCACGGGCAGGATGCGCTTGCCGCGGTACTGCATGGTGATGCTCGCCAGGCGCATGCGGAATTCCGGCTTGGTGTACAGGCGCACGCCGTAGGAGCCGTCCTGCATGTCCATGAACGAGCTGAATTTCTCAAAGTTCTTCAGGGTGAGCACGGGCATGCGGCTGTAGTAGCGGCCGTTGTAGGGAATCGAGAAGCGCATGCCGGCCTCTGCGGAGTCCGCCTCCGTGAGGAAGTGCACGGGGTAGGGTTCCGGGGTGCATGCGGCCAGCAGCGCCGCCGCCCCGCATACGATAATGCTGGAGAAAGGATTCCTTTTCATGGATTTCCGGGTACCGGCATGCATTATACACCCGCGCACGCCCCCTTGGCGAGCCAAAAACGCCCCGCGTGCGTTCGGCGGAGGCGGGTAACTCTTGCCAAGCGGGGCGGATTGTGCTAAAGTGCGCGCGCATGGCGTTCAGTTCCCACAAAGAACGGCACAACCGCGCGCTCGAGCTGCCGGAAATCATCTCCGGCGGGTTGGTGCTGTTTGTGGCATTGTGGATGCTGTGTTTCCAGCGGGTGGCGAGCGGGGATGTGCTGGAGCGTTTCATGCGGGGCAGCTATGTGCTGCTGTGCGGGGTGGTTTGGTTCCACGCGGCCACGGTGCTGGTGCATTTTGTGCATGAGCTGGCGCTGCGGCATGCGCCCGGCCGGCTGCTGTGGCACCAGGTTCCGCTGGTGTTGGCCGCCTCGGTGTTGTTCGCTCTGCCGTTTTTGGAGGTCAAGCTGGAGTGGGTGTTCTGGCTCCAGGCGTTCTGCTGCCTGTTCATCGGCGTGTTTTCTGCCGTGCGCATCTTCCTGTATTTCACGGCGCGCCGCAGGAGCGTGGTGCGCGGGCGCGCGGGGGCGTGGTCGCCCTCTGTCACCTTCTTCTCGTACATGCTGGCGCTGGTGCTGCTCAGCACGCTGGTGCTGCTCACGCCCGGGGCCACGCACCACGGTATAGGCCTCACGCAAGCCTTCTTCACCAGTGCCTCCGCCACCTCCATCACAGGGCTCACCTGCGTGAACGTGGCGGATACCTTCACCGCACTCGGCAAGGCTATGCTGCTCATCGATATCCAGGTGGGCGCCGTGGGGGTGATGACCTTTACCTATTTTGTGCTCATGATGCTGGGCCGCCGCCTGGATGTGCGCGACAGCATGACGATGTCCGGCGTGCTGGACCAACAGGGGGTGAATGTGGTGCCCCTGCTGCTCAAGACCGTGTTCAGCGTCACCCTGGTCACCGAACTGGTGGGCGCGGTCTCCCTGTACATCCTCTGGCAGGGGGTGGAGGGCATTCCCCAAGCCCCGCTGGACCGCGCGGGATACGCGGCCTTCCATGCCGTTTCCGCCTTCTGCAATGCCGGCATCACGCTTTTCCATGACGGCATGTCAGCGCCCGGCATGCAGGGCAATTTCACCGCGCAGGGCGTGATGCTGGTGATGATGCTGGTGGGCACGCTGGGATTCGGCGTGTACCTGGAGGGGCTGCAGCGCGTGTTCAGGCGCTTCCGCAGGCAGCGGGTGACCCGCCGCTGGAGCACGCACTCCTGGCTGGTGATGCGCGTTACCGTGGTGGTGCTGGCGGGCGGCACGGTGCTGCTTTCCCTGCTGGCCCTGTTGGAGCCTTCCCAGCACGCGGCCGGTGCATACAGCGTGTGGGAGTCCCTGTGGAATTCCGTGAGCCGCTCCGCCGGGTTCAACCTCACGGAAATAGACGCCTACGGCCCGGTGTACAAGATGTTCATGTGCGTGATGATGTTCGTGGGCGGCAACCCGGCCGGCACGGGCGGCGGCGTGTTTGCCCCGGTGCTGTGCCTGTGCCTCATGGAGGTATGGCGCGTGCTGCGCGGCCAGCAAGATGTGGAGATGCACGGGCGCCGCATTGCCCGCGGCACGGTGGAGCGCGCCATGGCCACCGTGGTGCTTTCCATTTTCTGTATTGTGCTTACCACCATGCTGCTGCTGCTGCTGGAGCCGGGGATAGCGGTGGATGCGCAGGGGCCGTTCAAGATGCTTTTCATGGTGGTGAGCGCGTACACCACCACCGGGTTTGACCTGGGCGTGGTGCCGGAGCTTTCCCCGGTGTCGTGCTGCATTGTATCGCTCACCATGCTTTTCGGCCGCGTGGGCATGTTCACCTTCATGCTCATCTTCATCAAGCAGAAGGACCCCGCCCCCCTCCGCTACCCGGAAACCAGACTCCCCCTTAACTAACCCCCGCAAGACCATGAAATTCGTTATCATCGGCATCGGACAGTTCGGTCGCTCACTCGCTATCTCCCTCGCAGACCTCGGATACGAGGTCACCGCGCTGGATGTGCGCGAGACCAACATCACCCCCATCAAGGACATTGTGGCCAACCCCCTGGTGGGAGACGCCACCGATATGCGCGTGCTACGCCAGCTCGACCTCACGAACGAGGATACATGCGTGATTGTCACCGTGGGTGAGCAGTACGAGCGCAACATTCTCATCACCGCCCAGCTCAAGGAGATGGGCGTGAAGAACCTCTACGTGCGCAGCGTGAACGACCTCCAGGCGCGCGTGCTCAGGCTCATCGGCATCCAGGATGTTTTCCGCGTGGAGGAGGTGGCCGCCAAGCAGCTCTGCGCACGCCTCGTCAACGAGGGCATGGTCAGCGTCCGCCGCATTGATGCCACCCACTCCCTGGCGGAGGTGAAGCTGCCCGCCGCCTGGGTGGGCAAGAAGCTCATGGAGGTGGGGCTGCGCCAGGAGTACCGCCTGAACCTGCTCACCGTGCGCCGCGGCCAGCCCGTGGCGCAGTCCGGCGCGGATGATGTGCTGGCGGAGCCGGAATCCCCCGTGGTGGACACACCGGACGGCTCCATGGAGTTCAAGGCGTGCGATATCCTGGTGCTTTTCGGCAAGGACACGGACCTGAAGGCGTTTGTAGAGAAGTTTGAGCTGCAATGAGCGAGCGCGTGGTCATGCCGGAGCGCCGCTACGGCGGCTATATCTTTGATTTGGACGGCACGCTGGTGGACAGCATGCCCACCCACTACCGCGCCTGGCGCAGAGCCCTGGCGGAGCACGGTGCACCGCCCCACGCCTTCCGCTGGCGGGAATTCACCGCCCACGGCGGCATGGCCGCGCCGGATATCGTGCGGGATCTCAACCGCACCTACGGCCTCTCCATGGATGCAGAGGCGGTGGCGCAGTACAAGCGTGATTGCTACACCCGCATCCTGGAGACGGAGAGCCTGCCGCAAATCCCGGAAACTTGCGGTCTCATCCGCCGCCTGCATGAGCAGGGCATTCCCTACGCCATCGGCACCGGCAGCCTGATGCCCGGTCCGCTGGAAACCCTCGGCGCCGCGCGGCTGCACCTCCCGTTCCCCATCATCGTCACACCGGCGGATGTGCCCCCGGGCTGCGGCAAGCCCTCGCCGCACATTTTCCTGCGCTGCGCGGAGCTCATGGGCGTGAACCCGCATGACTGCGTGGTGTTTGAGGACGGCGCCCCCGGCCTGTGCGCCGCCGCCGCCGCGGGCATGGATGCCGTTACCGTGGGCCCCGTACCCCCGCCCCCGGGCGAGGTGTGATAGGGATTGTTAGCCGTATTCTACACGGGCGCCCCAGCCAGGCATGCGTTTTTGAAAAACGCGCGCGTGGCTCATCCCATTCCTCCACCAACGCGCGTTCACTTGCGCTTGGCGCGTTCGCGCCACCAGCGCCAGGCGGCGAAGACGCGGAGGGGGAGAAGGCGGGGAATGGCCCAATCCCGCACCAGGAAATCAGCCTTGCCCTTGTGGCTGCGGATGCGGTGGATTTTCTCAAAGAGGGAGGCATCCCACCAGTTGGCGCGCACCTGGGTGCCGTGCAGCTTGCGGAGGAGGAAGAGCTCCAGCTCGCGGATATCCTCCGCACTCCAGTCCGTGAGGCCGTCATGGTGTGCGCGCTCCACATCCTGGAGCATATGGATGTTGGTGCGCTCACGGAAGGCGGCGTATTTCTCCTTGGCGCGCTCCTGCGCCAGAATGCCCGCGTAGTCGTACGATTCCTGGCGGCTGAAGATGTTGTTCTCGTGGATGCGGTACTTGCAGGCCACCTCACGGCTGCCGCACACGGGAGCGCACATGTAGGCGCGCACTTCCCAGGCGGGGTCTTGGGCGTAGTGGCCGTCGTCCTCCCAGTCGCGGCAGAGGTTGCCCCACTTCTCATAGAGGTCGCGCCGGAAGGCCATGGCGCAGCCGAAGCCGTTGAGGCGCGGGTTGCGGCCGCGGTGCAGGTAGTTCTTGGCGCGGTCCTGCGGGGTGGAAAGGATGTGCAGCTCCGGTATCTCCTCCTTGTAGTTTTCCACGCAGTACGGCAGGATGCCCATATCCGGGTTCTCATCGCTGAATTTCTGCGCGCTCATGACAATCATGGAGAGCTCCGGGTGCTCCGCCACAATGCGTGCGGTCTTGGAGCAGCGGTCCGGGTACTGGATGTCGTCCCCGTCCACCATTACAATCCAGGGATGCTTTGCAACGGCCCAGCCGGTGTCCGTGGATGCTGCCACGCCCTTGTTGCGTTCGTGGTGCAGCACGGTGACATCCCAGCCTTGCGCATGCTCGGCAAGAGTCTTGTCTATCTCTTCCGCCGTGTGGTCGGTGGAGGCATCATTGACGATGATGAGCTGCATGGCCCCCTGGTAGTCCTGCTGCAGGCAGGAAAGAATGGCCTCCTTCACATATTTTTCCACGTTGTAGCAGGTCATCACCATGCTCAGCGGCAGGAGCGCGGCATCTGTTTGTTCGTTCATGAGTGCAACTGGGATTCGAATTGGCGGAACTGGATGGCCTCCAGAAGGTCATCCGCGGTGGGGGTGTCGTGCCCGGCCAGGTCCGCAATGGTGCGGGTGACGCGCAGGATGCGGTCGAACGCGCGGGCGGAGAGGCCGAACTGGTTGACGGCTTGCGTGAGCAGGTCCTGCTGCTGCGGGGAGAGCGGGCAGTGCTTGCGCAGCAGCTTGCCCGTGAGGCGGGCGTTGCAGGTGATGCCGGTACCGGCGTAGCGGCTCTGCTGGCGCTGGCGGGCGGCCACCACGCGGGCACGGATGGCGGCGCTGGGCTCGCCGTCCGGCTTGCCCAAGAGGCTGGCGGGATCCACCGGGGGCACCTCGATGAGCATGTCGAAGCGGTCCAGCAGCGGGCCTGAAATCTTCTTGCGGTAGCGCGCCACATCCGCCGGGGTGCAGCGGCACGCGTGGCGCGGGTCGCCCAGGTAGCCGCAGGGGCACGGGTTCATGGCGGCCACCAGCATGAAGGCGCAGGGAAAATCCATGCTGCCGCTGGCGCGGGAGATGGTGACCGTGCCGCTCTCCAGCGGCTGGCGCAGGGTCTCCAGCGTGCGGCGGTTGAACTCCGGCAGCTCATCCAGGAAAAGCACGCCGTGGTGGGCCAGGGAAATTTCGCCGGGTGTGATGTTGGTGCCGCCGCCCATGAGCCCCACATCCGAGATGGTGTGGTGCGGTGAGCGGAAGGGACGGCGGCGCAGCAGGCCGCCCGTGCGGGGCAGCAGCCCGCACACGGAGTGGATTTTGCTGGCGGAAAGGGATTCCTCATGCGTGAGGGGCGGCAGGATGGTGGGCAGGCGGGATGCAAGCATGCTCTTGCCGCTGCCGGGGCTGCCGCACATTAAGAGGTTGTGCCCGCCGGCGGCGGCAATCTCCATGGCGCGCCGCGCGTACGGCTGGCCCTTGATTTCATCAAAGTCGATATCGCGCAGCTCCGCCTCGTCCGCCGGCGTGGGCTGCACCGGGTGGAACGCCTCCCGGTTGGAGAGCACATCCCAGGCCATCAGCAGGTTGTCCACCGCGTACACGCGGATGCCTTCCACCACCGCGGCCTCCGCCGCGTTCTCCGGGGACACCATCAGGTACTTGCGCCCGGCATCACGCGCGGCAATGGCCAGCGGCAGCACGCCGCGCACACCGCGAACAGTGCCGTCCAGCGCAAGCTCGCCCACCATGGACCAATCCTCCAGGTGCAGCGGCACCAGGCGGCGGTGCACATCCGGCACGTTGGGGCAGTTCTGCTGAATGGCCATCTCCACGCCCAGGGCAATGGGCAGGTCGAATCCGGGGCCCTGCTTCTTCACATCCGCCGGGGCCAGGTTCACGGTGACAGCCATCTCCCCCGGCTTGTAGAAGGAGCTGTTGACCAGGGCGGAGCTCACGCGCTGCACGCTTTCGCGCACGGCGGCATCCGGCAGGCCCACCACGAGCATGCGGCCCACCTCCTTGAGCGGCTCGGCGTCCACCTCCACGCGGACCTCCAGGCCCTCTATACCGCAAACGGTGGCTGAATACAGGCTGGTAACCATAGGGTGGTTGGAAGGGGGTTACTTGACGATGACCTTGGAGCCGACGCCCATCTTGGAGAAGACAATCTTGCAAGCCTCCTGCGGCACGCGCACGCAGCCGTGGGACTGGCCCACGCGGTGCACATTGCCCACGTGCATGCCCACGCCGCCGTTGAAGCGCATCCAGTACGGCATATCCGCGCCCTCGAAATGGGTGCCTGCGGGCCCTGGCACGCCGGCCACGGCGTTGCCTTGCACAAAGTTGTTGTTGGCGTCCATGTAGGAGCCGTAGGAGTGGGAGCGGTAGAACTCCTTCATCTCAGAGATGCGGAAAGTGCCGCGCGGAGTCTCCCTGCCGCCCACGCGGCCGGAGCAGATGGGGAAGTCCATGGCAATGTTGCCGCGTATGTACAGGCGCCCGCGCTGCTCCTTGAGCAGCACCACCACATAGGATTCCGCGGGGGCGTAGTCCTTCAGTGCGGCTCCGCACCAGATATCGCGGCTGAGCGTGTAGTTGGGGTTGGCAATGAAATCCTCGAAGGTGTAGGACTTCTTCTGGGTGCGCGTGGCGCGCTCCCACTCGTCCGCCGTCTTGTAGCGGTTGCCGGGGCCCATACCCTTGTGTGTGCATGCGGGCAGCATGCCCAGCGCCAGCGCGGCGGCCAGTGATGCAACGAAAATTTTCCTGCTGTTCATATTCTGTATTTCTGGATTCGGGATGAAAATTCCTTGGGGAGCACGGCCTCGACGATGATGTCGTTGCCCTCGTAGTCGGTGGCAAGCACCTTGCCGTCGCGGTGCATGATGGCGATGATGCGGCTCTCCGCCTGCGGAATGCGGTAGGAGGCGCGCTCCACACGCCCGGCGAGCACGCCCGTGCAGGCATCGTACAGGGTATCCAGCCCCTGCTCCCGCACCACGCTCATGGGCAGGCTGGGGCAATCCACCTTGGCGGCCAGGGCCTCCAGCTGGGCATCGCGCAGTTCCTCCGGGATGAGGTCCACCTTGTTCCACACCACAATCATGGGCTTGCCGTGAGCGCCCAGGCTCTCCAGCACCTCGCACGTGGTCTCGTAGTGGCGCAGGGCCTCGCGGTCGCTCGCATCCACCACCTGGATGAGGAAATCCGCCAGCACGGCCTCCTCCAGCGTGGATTTGAAAGCCTCCACCAGGCGCGTGGGCAGGTTGCGGATGAAGCCCACGGTATCCGTGAGCACCAGCGGTTGGCCGTCCGGCAGCTCAATCTTGCGGCTGGTGGTGTCCAGCGTGGCAAAGAGGATATCCTTGGCAAGAACGCCCGCCCCCGTGCTCATGTTGAGCAGGGAGGACTTGCCGGCGTTGGTGTAGCCCACGATGGCGGCGGTGGGGATGCCCTGGCGCAGGCGTTCCTTGCGCTGGGTGGCGCGCTGGCGCCGCACGGCCTCAAGCTCGTTGCGGATGGCCTCGATGCGGTCGTGCGCCAGGCGGCGGTCCACCTCGATCTGCTTCTCGCCCTCGCCGCGTGCGGCGGCACCGCCGCCCTTGCCGCCGCCGGATCCTCCGCGCTGGCGGTCCAGGTGCTTCCACATGCCGGCCATGCGCGGCAGGGCGTACTGCATGCGCGCCAGGTCCACCTGCAGCACGGCTTCACGCGTGCGGGCGCGCTGCGCAAAGATGTCAAGGATGACCTCCTCCCTATCCGCCACGGGCACGCCGACGAGCTTCTCCCACTCGCGCTGCTGGGAGGGAGTGAGCAGATTGTCGAAGATGAGCGCGTCCGCGTCCGTCTCCTCCACCCAATCGCGTATTTCCTCAGCCTTGCCGATGCCGCAGATGTACTTGGCCTGCACCTCTCGCGTGAACTCCAGACGGCTGCCTGCAATGCCGATTCCCAGGTTCTCCACCAGATTCTGCAGCTCCGCCAGCAGTGCGGCGCGCTCCCGGCGCATCTCCCCCGGCATGCCGATGCTTACCAGCAGGGCACGCTCCAGCTTGTCCGGCTTCTCGCGTATCTCAAAAGACATCTATCAATTGAAGGAGCGGCTGGTGGTCACGGGAACATCCCGCAGGTAGTCGCTGTGGCTGGCGTTGCACGGGCATTCCCCGCAAGAGCTGAGCAGAGCCGCGCCCAGCGCGGCCACCATCATGAACGCATATGTTTTCATACCCGCCTATTCAACCCCATTTTCCCCGCAAAATCAAGCACAAAGTGGGCAGGTCGGCAGGGACCGTCATGCCTGTCCAAATAATTGCCCCCGCCGCCTTAACCATTGGAAAAGGCGTATCGAGTTGCCTGAAAAGGGGAAAATCAAAACAGGCTCCCCTGCACGCCCGCCGCCCGGAGTACGGCGATTGCTTGCGTTCCGGCTGATTTGTCCTTGACGCGGCTCGGAAAATCAGGCATCCTTTCCGCACATGAACAAGGTACTCATCATCGGAGCAGGGGGCGTGGGCCATGTGGTGGCTCACAAGTGCGCGCAAATGGCGGATATCTACAAGGAAATCCACCTGGCATCCCGCACCAAGGCAAAGTGCGATGCCATTGCGCAGGATGTGATGGCGCGCAAAGGGGTGCAAATCACCACGCACGCGGTGGATGCGGACAACGTGCCCGCCACGGTGGCCCTGCTGCGGGAAATCAAGCCGGATCTTGTGCTCAACGTGGCCCTGCCGTACCAGGACCTGCCGCTCATGGATGCCTGTCTGGAGGCGGGCTGCCACTATGAGGACACCGCCAACTACGAGCCGCGGGATGTGGCCAAGTTCGAGTACAAATGGCAGTGGGCCTACCACGACCGCTTCAGGCAGGCCGGCCTCTATGCCCTCATGGGGTCCGGGTTCGACCCCGGTGTCACCAACGTCTACACCGCCTGGGCACTCAAGCACCATTTCGATGAAATCGAGTACTTGGACATCGTGGATGTGAACGGCGGCGACCACGGCCAGGCCTTCGCCACCAACTTCAACCCGGAAATCAACATCCGCGAGGTCTCTGCACCCTGCCGCCACTGGGAGAACGGAGACTTCCAGGAGACGCCGCCCATGAGCATGCACCAGCCCTTCACCTGCCCGCAGGGCGTGGGCACGTATGAAATCTACCGCATGTACCATGAGGAGATGGAATCCCTGGTGAAGCACATCCCCACCATCAAGCGCGCCCAGTTCTGGATGAGCTTCTCCCCCAACTACATCAACCACCTCACCGTCCTCAAGAACGTCGGCATGACCAGCATAGACCCCATTATGTACAAGGGCGTGGAGATTGTGCCGCTGCAGTTCCTGAAGGCCGTGCTGCCCAACCCCGGGGATTTGGGCAAGACCACCCACGGCCGCACCTGCATCGGCTGCATCATCCAGGGCAAGAAAGACGGCAGGTACAAGGCTGTCTACATCTACAACATTTGCGACCATGAGGAGTGCTTCAAGGAGGTGGGCTCCCAGGCCGTCTCCTACACCACCGGCGTCCCCGCCGCCATCGGCGGCAGCCTCATCCTCTCCGGCGTGTGGGGAGGCAAGGGCGTCTTCAATATGGAGCAGAACGACCCCGATCCCTTCATGGACGCCCTCAACAGGTACGGCCTGCCCTGGCAGTGCGTGGAGCTTACCCGCGAGCAGGCGGAAAGCCTCTCCGTGCCCCGCTGATGCCGCGCCGCATCCCTGCATTCACACTCTCTCATGAAGCTCGGGTACAGCGCAGGCCTGGTCCTGCTGCCGCTGGGCGCGGCGGTGTGCCTCTCCGTCTGCAGGCGGGAGGACGCCCCTCATGAACAACCGCCCGCCGCGGAAACCGCGGCTGAAGCCGCCATGGCACCGGATGCGGCACTCATCCACCACGCCGCGCACGGCAATGCCGGCGGCGTGTTGCAGGCGCTGCGCAACGGCGCGGATATCGAGACGCGCGATGAATCCGGCCTCACCCCGCTCATGTGGGCTGCCCAGCAGGAGGTGTCCGCCGTGGTCAGCCTGCTGTTGGAGCAGGGGGCCAATCCCCTGGTGCGCGACAACGAGGGGTGGTCCCCGCTGCACTGCGCCGCCAGCGGCGGCTCAAAGGATGGCATGGCTTGCCTGCTCGCCGTCTGCAAGGAGGGGATAAACACCTTCAACAGCAAGGGAGAAACCCCGCTGCTGGTGGCCCTGCGCATGCACAGGGAGGATATCGCGCGCATGCTCGTGGAGGCCGGCGCGGATGTCAACGCCAAGAACAATGACAACCGCAACGCCGTGGATGTGGCCCGCGCAGAGGGAATGCACGACCTGGGCCGCGAGCTCGTGAAGCGCGGTGGCATGCCCCACCTCTACCACACGCTGATGGATATGTCGCGCGATGGCCGTGCGGAAAGCCTCAAGAAGATTCTGGACGAAACACCCGATGTGGATTTGGAGATGCACGATGCCAAGGGCAAGACCGCCCTCATACATGCTGCGGAGTCCGGGCAGCTGGCCACCATGCAGGTGCTGCTGGATGCCGGGGCCAGGGTGGATGCGTGCGACCGCGTGAAAATGACCCCGCTCCTTTACGCCGCGCTGGAGGGGCATGTGGAGGCGGTGAAGCTGCTGCAGAAGCACGGGGCATCCATCAAGGAACGCTCTTCCAACGGCTGGACCCCGCTGCTGGTGGCGGCCGGCCGCCGCCAGGTGGAGATGGAGCTGTACCTGCTGGAGCAGGGTGTGGATGTGAACCTTTTCAACAACGATGGAGAAACGGCCATGATTATCGGTGCGGCCAACGATCAGACCGCGCTCGTTTCCGCCTTGATTGAGCGCGGGGCGGATATGGAGGCCGTGGACAACTACGGCTGGACCGCCCTCATGGTGGCGGCTGCCTACGGGCAGGTGGGCGTGCTGGGCATCCTCGCCAACGCCGGGGCGGATTTGGAACGGCAGGATGCCAACGGCTGGACCGCCGCGCTCTGCGCAGCCTCCGCGGATTCCGTGGAGGGAATGCACCTGCTGGTGCAGCACGGGGCCAATCTCAACCACACGGATGCGGAGAAGCGTTCCGCGCTGGTGATTGCCGCCGAGTTGGGGCATGAAAAGATGGTGCGCTACCTGGTGGAGGGCTGCAGGATGCCGCTGGATGCCGCAGACGATCACGGCTGGACCCCGCTCATGCACGCCGCCGCGCTGGGGCGCGAGCGGGTGGTGGAATTCCTGCTGCGCAGCGGGGCGGATGCCACCCTGAAGAGCAACCAGGGGGAAACGGCGTACTGCCTGGCCCGCTTGCGCGGGGAGCAGGGCGTGCTGCGGGTTTTCGAGGAGGCCGGTATCACGGAATAGCGCGTATGAATCCCCATTGGCAGCTTGTGGAGCTGCAGGATTGCGACTCCACGTTCACGGAGGCCCGCCGCCACCCCGCCTGGACCGTGGTCTGCTCCGCTCGCCAGGGCAGCGGGCGCGGGCGTTTCAACCGCGCCTGGTTCGCGGACGAGGGCGGGCTTTGGATGTCGTGCAACCTGCCGTTGGAGGGTGCGCACCCCTGGGGCATGCTGCCGCTGGTGGCGGGGGCCGCGCTCATGGATGCACTAGCCCCGCTGCGTATTCCGCAGTTGCGGCTCCGCTGGCCGAACGATGTGATGGCCGGGCGCGGCAAGCTGGCGGGAATCCTGGTGGAACGCCCCGCAGAACACCTGGCTTCCGTGGGTATCGGCATCAATGTTTTCAACAGCGTGCTCGCCCTGAGCGGACGCACCGCAGATATGCCCGTGCGGCTGGCGGACTTAGCGCCGCGGGACTGCCCCGCGCTGCCGCAGCTGCGCACCATGGTGACAGATGCGCTGGCGCACCATTTCGCCCTGTTTGTGGAGCGGGGCAGCGCGGCGCTCGTGCAAAGGCTCGTTCCCGCCTGGGGGGCCGGCCTGCCCGTGGTGGCCATCACGGACAATGCCCGCCACTGCGGGTTCTTTGCGGGTATAGGGGAGGACGGCTCGCCCATTCTGCGCCGTGCAGATGGTTCGTGCACCGTTATTCCCGGCATCACTGTGAACGCGCTGCGCGAGCTGGTGTAGGCCCTATTCCCACTTCAACCCGTCAGCGGATTCTCCGTTGCGGGCGGGGTGCGGGCCGGTGTATGGCTTGCACTGCGGGGATGAGAGGTCGTGCGCGGCGTTGTAGTAGGGGGTGGAGATGCCGAAGATGCCCAGCAGGGAATGAAAAATGTTCTCGTGCGCGCAGGGCAGGGCGGCGTTGCGGCGCAGCTGTGCCAGGGCCTCCGCAAAGTGCGGGTGCAGTTGCTCGAATTCAGGGGAGGCGATGACGATGAGGGGCACCTTGCACCACTGCGTGCGGTGGAAGTTGGGGTTGCCGCGGGTCCACTCGTTGTTGTCGCCCACGGGTTCGCCGTGGTCGCTCACGTAGATGTACAGGTAGGGTTTCCCGTGCAGCGGCTCCAGCAGGTCGCGGATATACTCGTCCGTGTATCGGATGGTGTTGTCGTAGGCGTTGGAGGTCATCTCGGCAGCCTGCGGGTTGGTGTGGGGGGCGTTGTGCAGGGCATCCGGGCTGGTGGGTGTGAATGCTGGGTGCTCTTGGTCGTACGCGAAGAACGGGGAGTGGCTGCCAACGTTGTTGATGAGCAGGAAGCGGTTGCCGGAGGATTTTTCTTCCAGCACCTTGTGGATGATGGGCAGCTGGAGCTTGGGGTTGTAGTCGCCTGTATCCGTGTTGCCGTACTCGTACACGCCCGCGGCCTTGGTGGAAATGAGCTGCTGGAGACGCTCGAAGGCTGAGCCCCAGGTTTCATGGACATCCCTCACTTTGCTGGTGAAGAACCCGTAGCAGGCGAACCCGTGCGCGGCGAATAGGTCCATCACGTTGCCGCAGCGGGCATCCAGCTGCGGGGAGATGTCGCGCTCCATGTTGCCGGCGGCATCCGTGAGGATGGTGAGCATGGAGTTGGTGGTGAGGGTGGAGATGGCGGTGCAGTCCGTGAAATTCACCAGCTCCGTCGCGTGCTGCCGCAGCCACGGCGTGGTGTCGCGGGCGTAGCCGTTGAGGGAGAGGCGGTCCGCGCGCACGCTCTCGCCGATGTGCAGGATGCAAAGGCACCCTTCGTCTCCCCGGAGCGTAGAGATAGACGAGGGCTTGTCTGCAGAAGACGGCAAGGTTGCCACTTTCTGGAACAGTGCGGTGTTGCGGGCCTTCGCCAGCCTGTACGTGTTGGGAAGCCGGTAGATGATAGCGGGAGAACCCAGGCCCTCATGCTCGTTGTATGAGAGGCAGGATTCCTGCACCATGCACCCCATGCCCGCGCATAAGGCCAAGCCAAGGGAAGATAGGAAAAACACGCGCCACCGCGGTGCCTTGCGATACACGCGGAAAAGGAGCAGCAGAATGCCGGCACAAAAAAGGACGATAAGGCAGAACACGCCGATGTTGCGAAAGTTTGCGAACTGGGCGAAATCCTGGGGCGAGGCGCCGATGATCTGGGAGACGATGTATGGGTCGAGTGCCAGGTTGTAGGCATGCTTCATGTATGCGGTCAACCCAATGACGAGCAGGTAGGGAATCCATATCAGAAGTGCCCACATGCGAAGCAACGAGTATGTGAGCAGCGACAGCATGGCCACAGTGCCCACGGAGAGTCCCACCATGATGGCGCGGCGCCACGGCAAGGGTTCAACCAGTTCGCATGCCAATGCAAAAAGCACAGCCGCAAGAACGGCCTTGGCGGTGGGGGATATCCGGTTCACGGTGCCTTAGTAGTCCTTGATGTCTTGCAGCCGTTTCATGAGAGCGCGCACCATGGGGTGCGCCTTCATGTGGTCCAAAGGCGTGATGGGCACCTGCTCCTCCAGCACGCAGACCTTGAGCTGCTGCGTCAGGCGCTCGATGACCGCTTCCTCGCCGGGGCGGATGGTGCCTGCGTAGTCGCCGTCCAGCTCGTAGTCCAGGGAAGCGTCCGCCGTTACGGTGCAGCTCTCCATGCGGCACATCTTGGTAGCATCGCCCAGGTTGTGGTCGTTGATGCCGTTAAGCAGCATGTAAGAAATGATTTCGTACAGGATGCCCGCGCCCTCCATGCCGAAGACGGCGGCATCCAGCACCCCATCGTCGTACTTGGCGCCGGCGAAGAGGTGCCCCTCGCCGCCGTAGCGCTTGCCGTTGCCGAAGATAACCTGCGTGCCCTGCACGGACTCGCCGTTCGGCAGGGTGACGGTGATGACCGGCAGATGGCTGGTGGCCACCTGGATGGCCGTGAGCGCGTGGGAGAACGCGCCCAGGTGCTTCTTCATCCACGGCTGGATGAGCCTCACGATGGTGGCGTCTGGGCCGAATCCCGCCAGCTGCAGGAAGGGCGAGCCGTTCACGGTGAAGACGTCCACCATCTGGCGGGCGGCACCTTGAGCGGCCCTCAGCGCGAGGTCGAAGTTGCGGGAGCCGATGCCCATCTCCCGCGCAAAGACGTTCATGGTGCCGCAGGGGAAGATGCCCAGCGCGGTGTCCGTGCCGATGAGCCCCTGCGCGGCGCGCATGAGCGTGCCATCGCCCCCGGCGGCCAGCACCACGGGCTCTCCCGCATCCGCCAGGCGGCGGCACTGCTCCGTCAGGTCGTCAGCGGACCCCGTGTGGATGATGCGCAGCCCCTCCGCATGCGCCTTGAGCCAGGCATCCAGCCCGGAGCGGAACAGGCTGCCCGCCTTGGGGTTCATCAGCAGCGGCAGCGGCTGTGGGGGGGAATCCGGCATCAGGAGAAGAGAATTTGGACAGTCTCGCCCAGCAGCGGGCAGAGGCCGAAGCAGACCGATACCGTGAAGGCGGGGGAGTCGATCAAATCAAAGATGCCGCCGATGCCGGGCAGCAGGGAGCCGCTGTCCTTCACCGCCAGGCCGCGCTTGATGAGCGAGCCCGCCAGGTCGCCCGTGACGGCCAGAACAAAGAGGATGCTGCCCATGATGATGTACGCGGCGAGCGGCAAATCCTTCTCCACGGGGCCGACAATCCACTCATACAGGAAATACCCCGCCACCATGGTGATGATGTAGGAGCCGATGATACCCTCCCAGGATTTTTTGGGTGAGACCGCCGGGCTGAATGGTGCCTGGATGAACTTGCGCCCCACCAGCACGCCGCAGCAGTACGCCCAGATGTCGCTCATCTTGGTGAAGAGCACCACCCAGAGCAGCAGCATGAGATTGTTGGTGTCCAGCTCCTTCATGCCGAAGCAGAACATCCATACGGGGAACACGAAGGCCAGCAGGGTGAGCCCCATGGATTCCAGCGCCTCCCGCCCGGTGCGGCCGCGGCGGTCCATGCAGAACAGGTTCACGAAAAACGCCGCCAGCACATACACCAGCAACATCAGGAACAGGCCGCAGGAGTCTGCGGCCAAGGACGGGAATTGCGGCTCTTGGAGCATCTTGGCGAACTCCAGCCACGGCAGCAGCAGGCCGAACACCAGCACCAGCTTGCGGCAGGCGGTAGTGCCCTTGAGCATGCGGAACCACTCCACGGAGGTGAGGTTGCACAGCAGGCAGATGAGCACGCCGTACCCCGCCGGGCTGTTCCACCAAACGGCGCCGCCCAGCAGCGCCAGCAGCACCACCGTGCTGAACAGGCGGGCGTAGAATGTCTTCAGCTTGTCACTCATAATTTGTACATTGTACATTGTACTTTGTACATCCCTGCGCGCACCTTAGTGCGCGCAGCCGGGGCACGCCCAGCCTGCGCGGATGTCGGCAAAGAAGTCGTTGCCCTTGTCGTCCACCAGGATGTAGGCGGGGAAGTCCTTGACCGTAATCTTCCAGATGGCTTCCATGCCGAGCTCCGGGTATTCCACGCACTCGATGGAGGTGATGCAGTTCTTGGCCAAATCCGCGGCCACGCCGCCGATGGAGCCGAGGTAGAAGCCGCCGAACTTCTTGCAGGAGTCCGTGACGCACTGGGCGCGGTTGCCCTTGGCAATCATGATCATGCTGCCGCCGTGGCTCTGGAAAAGCTCCACATAGGGGTCCATGCGGCCGGCGGTGGTGGGGCCGAAGGACCCGGAGGGGTAGCCTTCCGGCGTCTTGGCGGGTCCGGCGTAGTAGATGGGGTGGTCTTTGATGTACTGCGGCAGGTCCTTGCCGGCATCGATAAGCTCCTTGAGCTTGGCGTGGGCGATATCGCGGCCCACCATGATGGTGCCGGTGAGGGAGAGGCGGGTCTTGACCGGGTACTTGGTGAGTTCGGCGAGCACTTCCTTCATCGGGCGGTCCAAATCGATGGGCACGCCTGCGCTCTTGGTCTCGCGCAGCTCTGCGGGGATGTACTTGCCGGGGTCGTACTCCAGCTCCTCGATGAAGATACCCTCCGGGGTGATCTTGGCCTTGGCGTTGCGGTCTGCGGAGCAGGACACGCCCAGAGCCACCGGGCAGGAGGCGCCGTGGCGAGGCAGGCGCACCACGCGCACGTCCAGGGCAAACCACTTGCCGCCGAACTGCGCGCCCAGACCCAGCTTCTCCGCCTCCTTCTTGAGCTCGGCCTCCAGCTCAACGTCGCGGAAGGCGCGGCCGTGCTCGTTGCCGCTGGTGGGCAGGGAATCATAGTACTTGGTGGAGGCGAGCTTGACGGTCTTGAGGCAAAGCTCCGCGCTGGTGCCGCCGACGACGAACGCCACGTGGTAGGGCGGGCAGGCGGCGGTGCCGAGCGTACTCATCTTCTGCACCATGAACTTTTTCAGGGAGGCGGGGTTGAGCAGCGCCTTGGTCTCCTGATACAGGTAAGTCTTGTTGGCGGAGCCGCCGCCCTTCGCGATGAACAGGAAGGAGTACTCCATGCCGTGGTCTGTGGCAAAGAGGTCGATCTGCGCGGGCAGGTTGGTGCGCGTGTTCACCTCCTTGTACATATCCAGCGCCACGTTCTGGGAGTAGCGCAGGTTGTTCTTGGTGTAGCAGTCGTACGCGCCGCGGGAGATGTACTCCGCATCGTTGTACCCGGTCCACACCTGCTGGCCCTTCTTGCCCACGCAGATGGCCGTGCCGGTGTCCTGGCAGAGCGGCAGCACGCCCATGGACGCCACCTCCGCGTTGCGCAGCATGGTGAGCGCCACGCTCTTGTCGTTTTCGGAAGCTGCGGGGTCGGAAAGGATTCCCTGCACCATCTTGAGGTGCTCCGGGCGCAGGTAGAAGGCCACATCGTGCCAGGCGGTTTCCGCCAGCAGGCGCAGCCCTTCCGGCTCCACCTTGAGGATGGGCTTGCCTTCAAACTCGCCCACGCTCACGTAGTCCTTGGTGAGCAGGCGGTACTTCGTGGTGTCTTCCCCCATGGGGAACATTTCCTGGTATACAAAGGGAGGTGTTGCCATAACGCGCATATTCCTACCACATTTCACCCTGTTTTGCGAGCCTAAATTTCTCCGTGCCACGGCAAATGCGCATGTGTACCAAAGACATCACGGGAAAGGCGCGAGGGGTCGGGTGTACGCCATGCGCCCTCATTCCCTATGGGGCGTACACGCTTCGCGGTTTGTTTTGTCCAAGTTCGTTGAATACGGATTTCAAATGGGTGGGTCGCATCATCTACGATACCCAATGTAAATCACTTGCTTTTTCTGTTTGGTTGGGTTGCCCCATCCGTCATTGCCAATCCTCGTGCTGGTTTATGCGACAAGAGCAATCATCGACTTTGTGATTGACTACCCATTTGAAATACGCTACCATGTTGTCCATGACTTTCCAGGAAGAGCCCAAAGGTGGTACCGCAAGAATCGGCTGGATTGATTTCTGCAGAGCATATGCCGCCTTTTTTGTCATCGTTCGGCATGTGCATCCCGTGAGGGGGACCATGGTGTGGTTTGCAGACGAGCTAACGTATCGAGGACTGATATTCCTGTTCTTTTTTCTGTCGGGTTACTTTGTCCACGCACATAAGGAAGCGTGCGGATTAAAAAAGTACATAGACAGTCGACGCTTCTTTCAGCTGTTATGGGCATACCTGTTTTGGAGCGCGATGGGAGTGGTGCTGTTAGTGCCTCTGTACCATTATGAATCAATAGTTGCGGGAGACTTCTCCTTCATCTCGCTCTCTGCTCTGGGCGATTGGATGGGGCTCAACCCTCCCGGGCCACATACATATCCTTTGAATGTGCCATTGTGGTTTTTAAAAAATCTGATGGTGCTGGCATTGTTTGCACCTTTGCTGTACAACATGAACAACAAGATTTTAATTGTGCTGGTTCTTGCGAGCCTGGCATGCGGCGAAATCCTGCTGACCGTGGACACGGGCGACCACAGCAAGGAGTTTGCAATTGAAGCCATACCGGGAAGGACGTATGAGAATCTAATGTCCGTTGGCTTTTTCTCTTTGGGAATAATCGTGAGGCGCTCCTTTTCATTGGCGTTCTTTGATAAATTCATCAAAGACTACGCGTGGCTACCGATTACCGCCGCCCTGTTGCTGTTTCCCATGGTGCATTTTTGGGGATTTTTTCCCCCATGCAAGAGTTGTGAGCTTGTGGCAATATCCGTGCTGATGATTATGAGCATCTCCGCGCTCTGTGAAAAATATTGCCCGGCAGTCTTCAAATTGGTGGCAAGATACGGCCCGGCCATGATGTTTGTCTACACTACGCACTATATCGTGTTGCAGTATTTGCAGCTTATCATCCGGCGTAGCAATAATTACTTGGTATGCACACTTCAAGAGATGGCATTGCCGGTAATGGCGCTTTGCATTTGCCTGGCTTTCTACCATCTGCTCACTGCGCACTTCCCCTCGTTTATGCACCGATTCGCCTTTGTCAAACCCAACAAAGGCACCCACCAGACTGTACACAGTTCCTGAAGCTGACTTTCAGGGAAAACGCCATTTGCCTCCGCCCTTTGGCATGTTTTGCTTGACCTAGCCATTCGGAAAAGGTACAACACACCCATGGCTGAAGATGGAACCATGCAGGAAAAGGGAACGGAACGGTGTTGCTGGAAGGACCGGCAATTTTGGCTGCGCGTCCTTGTGTTGCTGGTACTGGGGTATGTTTTCTGCGGCTACTTCAACGATACGTTCTTTGATGGGGATTACAAAATCATGCCGTTTCGGCAGGTGTACTTGGTGGTGCTTGGCTCGCTTTTTCTCTACTTCTGCGCCAAGGTCCGCTACATCGGGATCTGTCTGTACACGCCGGTGTGCCTGCTGTTCATTTTTCTGAAATACGCCAAGGAGGCATATGGTTGCAAGCTTTCCGAGGCGCTGGTGCGAGCCGTCATTGAAACGAATCCAGAGGAAACTGCCGGCTTCGTGAGCGTTGAGTCCGTAACCGCGGTTCTTATCAGTATCATAGTGTGCTGCGTACTGTATGCGGGGGCGCGCTGGGCCGTGCGTTCTTGGGAAAGGAGGAAAAAGGGCGGCGACAGTGGCCGGGGTTCATGGAAAAGCGCCGTCTGCCTCAGCCTAGCTGCCTTGCTTGCCTTTTTTGCCGTTTACGCGTTCCCCAACCTGGTCTTCCAGTATCATCTTTTATCCCTCAAGCATAGTTTCCCAAGTGTTTTCGTCGAACAGCTCAGGCAACCATTCCAGTGGGTGCCGACTACGGTGTCTGAAGTGGCGTACTATTACCGAGATATCGTCTTGGATGATTCAGCCGGCTACGCATCGGAAAGCGAAGCGCCCCAAACGCCGCTGACGGTCGTATTGGTGGTGGGGGAAAGCATGCGGGCGGACCATACGCCGGCCGGCGGGTACGGGCGCAACACCATGCCGCGCCTTTCAGCCATTCCCGGCATCACCTTCTTCAGCAGGATGTATTCGTTCGGCTCGGCCACATCCATCAGTTTCGAGGGCATACTATCCGGTTTGACAAAAAGGCAGGAGCACGCCTCGCGGACATCCTTCCTTTCCATATTGAAGAAGGAGGGATTTACGAACCGCGCGGTATTCGAGAACACGGAGGATATGTTCACGTTGAAACTGTTCAAAACCTTGGCGGGCGATGACATCATGGAGCATAAATCTATACGCGCGAATGTCAGGGATGTCGCCGCAACCATCGTGAGGGACGTAGCCCAAAGCCAAGCCGGGAGGCAAATGGTCTTGGTGGAAAACGGAACGGGGCACATCCCGTATCACTATGAAGACGAGTTCGGGATATTCCAGCCCGCAGCCTTGAAGAACCTCTCGTCATTCGATGAATCGATCGCGGCCTACACAAACAGGTATGACAACAGTATCCTTGCAACGGACACGTTCCTGGCGGAATTGATAGAAGGTTTGAAGGACAGGAACGCCGTGGTGCTGTATTGTTCCGATCACGGGGAATCGTTGGGAGAGGGAGGACAACTCCTAGGGCATGCAGGCGAATTGGACGGTGGAGAGAACATACGCCACGTGGCTGCATTCATCTGGTTCTCCGACAAGTACAGGGAGAGTCATCCCGATGTGGTGGCAGCCTTGGAGGCCGCCAGGGACAAGGTCCTCGTCCATGGGCAGATATATGCCACCATCTTGACCTTGTGTGGGGTGAAGAGTGAAGTTCCGCTGAATATCGGGGATTTTGCCAAGGGAGATATCTTGAAGCAGGAGAACAACATCGGCCATCTAGTGAAGTAGCCCTGCGCCGGTGGTTACCTGTTCCGGCTTGCGCGTATCTAAAAAAGCACCGCGGGGTTGGGCCCGCGGTGCTTGGAAACGGTGTTGAACGGTTGCTTTATTCAGCCGGGGTGGGGGCCGGTTCCTCCACGGCGCCGCCCAGCATGGGGGTCAGGGCCTCCATCAGCGCGGCAGAGCCGTAGCACTGGTTCAGCGCAAGCGGCATGAAGGTGCCCATCATCGACTGGATAATGCCCTGCACCTCGACCTCGAACTCGGCCTTGAGCTTGGCCTGAACGGCCGCGGAAGGCTCCGGCTGGCCCTGGGAGGCAGCCTTGATTTCGTCGATCTTCTGGAGGTATTCCTTGACCTTGGGGGCGGCGGCATCAGCCGTCTCCTTGCTGTTGACCCCCTGAAGGGTCTGGAGAAGCTCCTGCATGGCCTTGAGGGTCTCGCGGGCGGGAGCTGCGTACTTCTCGTACTCAGCCTGGTCCACGGCGGGAGTCTCGGCGGCGGGGGCGGGGGCGGAGGGAGCAGCCGGGGCGGCTTCCTGCGCCATCATGAGCGGGGCGGCCATGGCGGCCAGCGCAATCAATGTTGTTTTCATAATTGGTGCGGGCATTGTACCCCTGCCATGCCGCTTGTCAAGTTTCATGACACATATGCGGGGGCACAATCTGTGCGGCGGGACCGCACGCTGTGTCAACAGGCGGCTTGACAACGCGCCGCGGGCTGGTAGGCTGGGGGTGTGAAAGTTGTATTGGCTCTGGCAGCCCTCTGGGGCATGGCGTGGCACGCGGCGGCGGGGGATGCCGCGGTGGTGCCCGGCAAGGTCTATGATTTGGGCAAGCTGAGTTTCAGCGAGGAGGCGCAGAATATCCCGGAGCTGCGGCGCGACGACCTGCGCATGTGCTGGATTGCGGCGGGGGCCAACCTGCTGCAGCATTGGCAGGACAGCTACCTCTCCCTGCACGATGCCGGGCGCGAGGTGCCCGACGGCATTGTGGGGCCGCTGGATATCAGGCCGTACGGCACGGGCTACCTGGCCATCTACCGCGAGTTCCTGAAGCATTGGACGGATGGCGGCGGCATGAACCTCAACGCGCTCACCTGGTGGCTGCAGGGCTCGCTGGCCTACACCCCCACGCCGCAACAGGTGGCGCAGGGCGGGCTCTCCGTGCAGAAAACGTCCGGAGGCGGCGGGTATTTCACCAACCTCTTCGGCAAGGGTACGGATTGGAAGCCCGGCAGCGCCGGCGCTTGCGGCTGCGTGGTGGACTACGGCACCGCGCCGGATGCCGACCTGCAATACGCCCCGCGCACGCTGGAGGATGTGCAGCGCATCCTGGACGAAATGCTGCAGGTGGAGGGGCAGGCGGGCTTGCTGGCGCTCCTGGATTTCGACAACGCGCCGCGGGGTATGTCGCGCACGGGTGCGCACGCCATCTGCTGCTGGGGCTATGAGAAGGGGCCGGACGGCAAGCTCTGCGCGCTCTACCTCACGGATTCCGACGACCGCATGCTCAGCGCCTTCCGCGTGAACGCCCGCGAGTATGGCGGCGCGGTGGTCATGTCCAGCAATGATCCCTCCAGCAACTACAGTTCCTATGCCCCCGGCTACCGCGTGTTCCGCGCGCTCTCCTACATCAAGACCCCCGACTCCGTCGCGCGCAAGGCCGCGCCCGCATCCCGCGTGCCGCAAGGTGGCGTGGTGTCCGCCAACACGCAGCTCTCCGCCCCGCTGGCGTGCGACAGCCTGGAGGTGGTGGCCGCTCCCGAGCTCGGGCAGACCATCTTCACCGCCACCGTATCCGTGGCCGTGGCGGGTGGCTGCCGCATTGGCGGCGGCGCGCTCGCCAGCATGCAGACGGACGGGCAGGGGGCCTTTTCATTCGGCTCACTCCAGAACGAGGGCCAGTGCCGTTTGGCGCACGCCGCATCCCTGACCGTGGGCGACGGCGAGCTTGTCAACCTGGGCTATCTGGATTTGGAGAACGTGGGCACGGTGGCCTTGAACACTTGCGAGTGCGGCGGCTGCCTCTCCATGGAGGGCGACACCGCGCTGGAGCTGGACGGTCTCCGCATCTCCCCCGTGCGGGCGGACATTCCCGCCGCAGTGGGGCTGGCGCAGATTGCACCGCAGGGGATATCCCGCATCCACGGCGCCGCGCAGCTGCGCAACGTGCAGCTCAGCGCCAAGAAGCCCCTGCTGCTCCGCGGCGTCACGCTCAGCGGCGTTGTTTCCATCCAGGCGGCATCCGGCGTGCAGATGGAGGACACCACCCTCACCCTGGGCGTGCCGCAAAACATCCGCCCCAACGCCCTCGGGGAAATCGGCCTCTCCTGTGAGAAGTCCGTCATCGGGGAGGCGCGCGGCACGCTCAACATACGGCTCACCGCGGAAGACGCCGCCCGCCTGGCCGCCAGCGGCGTGCGCGTCATCAAGCTCCGCTTCGCGCCGGAGATGCATGCCACCCTGGTGAGCGACCAGCTCCAACCCGCCGGCGACGGCGAATCCTTTATCCTGCCGCCTCCCGGCAATTGAAAAATCCACTGAAGGCAATGAACAGTCTCACTCTATTCCTGGCTTTGTGTTGCCTCGGCGTATACTTCGTTGTTCTCCTCTATTGCCCAACACCCCGATTGCGGAAACGCCGGGAGGAGGAATGGGAACGAAGGATGCAGGCTGCCATGGAGAGGGAGTGCAACCTCTTGGCGGAATGCGAACCGCAAATCCGGCAGCGCTTGGCGGCGGGCGAGCTGCGTTACCTGGTCGAATGGTGGGAGGATGACGCCCTGGAGATTGACGAGAACCACCACCTGCTGTTCATTTACACCGACCAAACCGCGCATGAGTTCGCTCTTTTTCAGGAGGTGGAGGCGAAATGTGTCTCCCTGCTAGCCGAATTCGGCATCGAGTGGACTCCCGGCTTCAAGTCGACCTTTGATTCCAACATCCTCTACCCTCCCGCCCTCCGCGGCCAGAAGTTCTACACCCCCGATGGCAAGCGCCGCGCGGATTTGGAGCTGTGACGCACCGCCGCCGTGAGCTGACACCCACGCAGCAGGAGCTGGCTGAGCGCATCCGCACGGCGTTTGACGGAGTGAGCTGCGGGGACAGTCTGGGCTACATGAGCGGCTTTGCCGAGGATGACTACTGCGAGAAGGATATCATCAACGCTTTCATGCAGCGGGAGCAGCGGACGTATTGGCCCGCCATCACGCCCGATTGGCTCTTCGGCTTGAACGCGACCAGCTCCAACCCGCCAGCGACGGTGAATCCTTTATCCTGGCGGCACCCGCGCAACAATCCGCGGATTCGCGCATCCTCCATAGCTCCGGCGGGAATCGAACCCACATCAAAGGTACCGGAAACCTTCGTCCTATCCATTGAACGACGGAGCCGTGGTGCGGGTGGCATCATGCCACAGGCCGCCGCGGCCTGTCAAGCCGCAGCGTGACTGCGCGGGGGCGGCGCGATATGACGTCTTGACAACCCGCTGCGGGCTGGTACGCTAGGGGAGAGAAATGAAAACGCGCTTGACAGGGCTTTTGCTGTGCTGCTGCGCTTCCATCGGCACGGCGGGGGAGGTATGGACGCAGGGCGTGAACGCCGAGACGGGGTGGTATGATGTCAACAAAGACTTCGATGGTGTGGACGACGAGCTGTGCTGGGCGGCATCATCCTCCAACATACTCGCCTGGTGGCAGGACAGGAACGCGGAGCTGGCGCTGGCAAGCGGCGCGCCGCAGGGGTGTGATGCCATCTGGAGCACATTCGTTCAGTCCTTCGGCAATCTCGACCGCGATGCGGGGGGAGACTACGGCGGCTATGAGACGGACGCCTTCCACTGGTACCTGGACGGCACCATTGATGAGGACTGGTACCATATCTCCGAATACGGCCGCACGCAGGGCGGGTACTACAGGGAGCTGGTGAGCACCGCAGGCGGCATAGACTACTTCTGGGCGAGCGGCGCGTGGGCCGATGGAGCGGCAATGGGTGCCGCCATTGTGGATGCCCTCACGTCCGGCTGCGGTGTCACCCTGGGTATCTGCTCCCCCACCTTCTCCCACAGCCTCACGCTCTGGGGCGTGGTGTGCAATGATTCCGGCGACATCACCCGGATGTATCTCACGGATTCAGACGATGGGCGCGTGGGGCAGCACGGCCTCTTCTCCGTCACTTGTGAGGCCAAGGATATGCTCGTGGAGGTGTGGGAGGGATTTTCCACGGAACTGAACGTGCTGCACATCGAGAGCGAGGACGTGCTGCCGGGCGGAGGGAAATATCTGGGCGAGGACGTGTATATCAGCGATTTCTCCTGGATACAGTCCACCATGCCGCGCATCCCGGAACCCTCTCCCGCCGCGCTTGTGTTGCCGGCTCTGGCCGCCCTCTCCATCCGCCGCCGCAGGAACCGGTGAAGTTTGCAGGACTCGCTTCATCCATTCCTCCCTGGCGGTGGCGCTGCCGGAGGCCTCGTGACTGCGGTCGGTTTCCGTCTTTTACTTTTTGGGGGAGGGGGATGTATGGGGCTTTCCTGCCTGCCCGGGTTCCATGCCGGCTATGGGTAGGGCCAACACCCGGCTTCCCTGAAGCTCGATGCCCAGTTCCTTGACAATGGCGTGCGCCATTACCAGATGCCCGGTTCCATTGGGATGCCAGACGTTGCTTTTCCATTCGGGCTTGTCGCCATTACCGCCGCAGAGCTCCTGCCAATAGGCCTGATGGTCCACCAGCAGGCATTTTTGTTGGTCTGCGACAAGTCTCACGGAATCGCAGGCTTTTCTTTGGGTTGGAGAGGGGCATGGCACTTCCAGCACGGGAATGGCCCCGTGTTTGCGAATATGCTCCACAATGTTGGCGAGGTGCTCTTGGTATTTTTTCTCGGGATTCACTTTGTTGCCCAGGTAGACAAAAACGATGTCCGCCTTGAATTGCCCGAGCTGCCACTCCTCTTTTTTGAAGAAACGGTTGGTTTCCTCACCGCTTTCCGCAGTGTTGATAAAAAGGTCCCCCATGCGGTCACCCACGCCGCGCTTGTATTCCCAGCGTATGATTTCCGCCATATGCTCCTCGTACGAGCGCTGTCCGTACGTGTGCATGGCACCCTGCGTAACACTGTTGCCCACGAAAATCCATATCATGGATTTTTTGTAGTCATCGAGCTTTTTGTGCAAGGCCGCATAGTCGGGGAGTTTTTTGTTGCGCTGCAAAATCTCGTCCGCCGTTTTTGCCCAGCACCCCGCACAGAGTGCCGCGGACAGCAGAGCGGACAGAACAATGTGGCTGCGTCTTCCCATGGCTGTACGGTGGTTGCGCTACGGCGTGGGCAGCTTGAGGGTGGGGCTGTTCTTGGGCTGGATGCCGAGCTCCCTGGCGATGGTGTAGGCCATGATGCGGTGGCCGAGTGCGTTGGGGTGGAGAGTGTTGTTCATCCATTCCGCCTTGGCGGTGTCGCTGCCGGAGGCCTCTTTCCAGTGGGCGGCGTGGTCCACCAGCAGGCATTTCTCCTTGTCCGCCACGGCGCGCACGGCCTCCGCGTAGGCGGGGCGCTTGGCCTGCCCGTCCGTGGTGAGCATGGGCACCTGCAGCACGGGTATGGCCTTCGCCTTGCGCACCATGCCCACAATGGATGTCAGGTCCTTCTTGAACTTTTCAACATCGCCTATCTTGTTGGCATCGTTGATGCCGAACTTGATGAACACCACATCCGGCTTGAACTGGCCGAGCCTCCACTTGGCGTTGGGGAGGAAGCCCGTGGCGGTTTCCCCGCTCACGCCGGTGTTGATGACGATGTCGTCCTTTCGCGTGCCGGGTTTGGGGCCGTATTCCCACTTCACAATCTCCATCCAGTGCTCCACGAAATTGCGCTCCGTGCGCGTGTGCATGCAGCCGTGCGTGATGCTGTCGCCCACGAACAGCCACATCATCGGCTTGGAGAAGTTGTCTATCTTGGTGTGCAGGGCCTTGTAGTCCGGCAGTTTGGCGTTTCTGGCGTTCATATCGGTGAGGGAATCGGCGCGGCAGGGGCCGCACAGTGCAAGAGCAGCGCATGCTGCGGCTATCAGGGTTCTCATGCTCATGCAAGCATTCTACCGCCGCGGTCGCCAATTTGTCAATCAAAACGAAATATCCCGCGCGCGCCGCGGCAGTTGTATGAGGGCGCGCAAGGCTGCATGGCGGGCGGGGTTGCGGGTGCATGCCGCAGGGCGGGGCGCGGGAAGGTTGACACCGCAGCCCGCGCGGGCTATCATGCCCGCGCAGATGGAAACGAGAGTTTTGGAGATTGACCCGCTGGAGGATTGCCGCGCGGCGTACCGCGAGGCGGCCGCCCTGCTGGCGGAGGGACAGCTGGTGGCCATACCCACGGAAACGGTGTACGGCCTGGGGGCGGATGCCTTCAACGCGGATGCCGTGGCGCAGGTGTTCGCCGTGAAGGAGCGCCCGCATTTCGACCCGCTCATCTGCCACCTGCCCAACGCCGCCGCCGTGCATGAGATTGCCGATGTGCCGGAGGAGCTGCGCGGGCTGGTGGACACGCTGGCCGCGGAGTTCTGGCCGGGGCCGATGACGCTCGTGCTGCCGCGCAAGGCCTGCGTGCCGGATATCGTGACCAGCGGGCTGCCCACCGTGGCGTGCCGCGTCACCAGCCATGAGGCCATGCGCGGCGTGGCCAAGGCCCTGGGCCACCCCGTGGCCGCGCCCAGCGCCAACCGTTTCGGCCACATTTCCCCCACGTCTGCCGCAGCCGTGCTCAAGGAGCTGGGCGGCGCCATCCCCCTGGTGCTGGACGCCGGAGCCTGCTCCGAGGGGCTGGAGAGCACCATCCTGGCCCCCTGCCTGGACGACAAGGGCAACCCCGCCGTGCGCATCTTGCGTGAGGGGCCCATCACCCGCGAGAAGCTGCGCGAGGTCTGCCGCGTCATCAAGCCCGCCAAGAAGGGGACGCAGGAAAACACCCCCGCCGCGCCGAACGCGCCCGGCCAGCTCAGGAGCCACTACGCGCCGAGCAAGCCGCTCACCCTCTGCAGCCCCTTCGGGCCGTTCTCCCCGCAGCCCGGCGTGCGGTACGGGCTCATCTCCTACAAGGGCGAATCCAAGCTCGCGCAGATGGATTGCTGGGCGGAGAAGATGTCACTCTCCCCCGGCAGCGGGCGCCTGGCGGAGGCCGCCGTGCGCCTCTTTGCCGTGATGCGCGCCATGGACGAGTGCGAGGGTGTGGACGCCATTGTGGCGGAGGAACTGCCCACCGTGGGCCTTGGCGCCGCCATGATGGACCGCCTCACCCGCGCCGCCGCAGACCGCAACCCGTAACCACCGTTCACCGTATGTTCCCCGTTCTGGAAAAACAGCGCCGCCGCTTCCAATCCCAAGCCACGCTGGATGTGGGTTTCCGCAAGCGCGCCCTGCGCTCCCTGCTGGAGGCCCTGCAGGAGTGGACCCCGCAGCTCTGCGACGCCCTGCAGGCGGACCTGGGCAAGTGCCGGGAGGAGGCCCTGCTCACGGAAATAGGCATGCTCGCGCGCAGCATACGCCACGCCTTGCGGCACGTGGGGTCTTGGTCGCGCACGCGCCGGGTGCTCACGCCGCCGTTCCTGTTTCCCGCGCTCTCCCGCGTGCGGCCGGAGCCGTACGGCTGCGCGCTCATCGTGAGCCCGTGGAACTACCCCGTGCTGCTGGCGCTGGACCCCCTGGTGAGCGCCATTGCCGCCGGCTGCACCAGTGTGCTCAAGCTTTCGGAATATACGCCGCGCACCAACGGCGTGCTCGCCCGCATGGTTGCCGAGCGCTTTTCGGAGGACTACGTGGCCGTGGTGCAGGGTGGGCCGGATGTGGCGCGCGGGCTCGTTCGCGAGCCCTTCGACTGCATTTTCTTCACCGGCAGCCCCGCCGTCGGCAGGGAGGTGATGCACGCCGCCGCGGAGCACCTGGTGCCCGTTACCCTGGAGCTCGGCGGCAAGAGCCCCTGCATCATCGATGCCACCGCCAACATCAAGCTCGCCGCCCGCCGCATCGCCTTCGGCAAGATTGTCAACGCCGGGCAAACCTGCGTGGCGCCGGACTACGTGCTCGTGGCCCGCGGGAAGAGGGATGCCTTTGTGGCCGCCTTTGCCGCAGAGGTGAAGGCCATGCTCGGCGATGACCCGCTGCACAACCCGGAGTACGCCCGCATCATCTCCCGCGAGCACATGGCGCGCCTCGGCGCCCTCATGAAAGACACGCACGTGCTCAGCGGCGGCCGCGGCAGCCTGGACACCATGCGCGTGGAACCCACCCTCATCGGCGGCGTGAACCTGCTCTCCCCCATCATGCAGCAGGAAATCTTCGGCCCGCTGTTGCCCGTGATTGAAATCAAGGACCTGGACGAGGCGGAGAGCTTTGTGCGCGCCCTCCCCAAGCCACTCGCGTGCTACATCTTCTCATCCTCCCTCAAGAACCGCCGCCGCCTGCTGCGCAGCCTCCCCTTCGGCGGCGGCTGCGTGAACGACACTCTGCTGCACCTCTCCGTCCCCGGCCTCCCCTTCGGGGGCGTGGGCCCAAGCGGGATAGGCTCCTACCACGGCAAGGCCGGGTTCAATGCCTTCTCACACCGCAAATCCGTCCTCACCAACACCACCCTCTGGGATATCCCCCTGCGCTACCTCCCCCTCACCGAGCTCAAGCGCAAAATCATCCGCAGGATATCCAAATAGGCGCCTTCCGGTTCCGCATGCAGGTTGTTTTCTCCTTGCATCCGCGCGGGGGTGTGCTAGAGTGGGGACATGATAACCAAGACTCTTTTTGCATGTTGTGCGGCGGGCCTGGGATTGGGCGCGTTCGCCCAAGATGCCGCCCCCGCGGCGGAGGCCAAGCCGCAGGAGAAGGTGGTGCTGCCGTGGGAGGAAACCGCAGAGCAGCGGGATGCCCGCATGCAGTGGTGGCGTGATGCCAAGTTCGGCATGTTCATCCACTACGGCCTGTACTCCGGGCTGGGCGGCTTCTTCAAGGGGCAGTTCGGCGGCGGCGAGTGGATTCAGCGCAACCTGCGGCTGGATACGGATACCTATGCCGCGGAGGCCCTGCCCAAGTTCAAGCCCGCTCCCGGCTGCACGGAGGCTTGGGCTGAGCTGGCCGCCTACGCCGGCTGCAAGTACGCCGTGCTCACCACCAAGCACCATGAGGGGTTCGGGCTGTTCGACACGGATTCCACCGACTACTGCGCCGGCAAGGCCGTGGGGCGCGACATTGTGCGCGAGTACACGGATTCCTTCCGCAAGCGCGGCATCAAGATCGGCTTCTACCACAGCGTTATCGACTGGCACCACCCGGACTACGACAACACCATCTGCCCGGACCTCTGCTACCCGGAGGACCAGGAGGCCATGCTCAAGCAGAAGGGGATTCCCCGCAACCAGGAGAGCTACCTGAAATACCTGCACAGCCAGGTGCGCGAGCTGCTCACCAAGTACGGTGACATCAGCGTGCTGTGGTGGGACTACTCCCAGGGTGCCGCAGAGGGCGACCGCGCCTGGAAGGCCACGGAGCTCATGACCATGGCGCACACCCTGCAGCCAGGAATCATCATGAACAACCGCCTCTACAACCTCTCCGGGTTTGATGCCTCGCGCGATGGAGAAATCCTGCCCCGCAAGCACGGCGACTACACCTCCCCGGAGAAGCGCATCCCCGCCAAGGGATACCCCGGCGTGGACTGGGAGGCCTGCATGACCATTGGTGACAAATGGGGCTACTGCATGGCGGACACGAATATCAAGAGCCCGCAGGAGATTATTGCCAAGCTGGAGGAGTGTGCCGCCAAGAACGGCAACCTGCTGCTCAACATCGGCCCCAAGGCGGACGGCTCCATCCCGGAGCCGCTGGTGCGCGTGTTCCGCTGCGTGGGTGATTGGATGAAGGTGAACTCCGAAGCCATCTACGCGAGCCGCGGCGTGTTGGATATAGATCTGCCGGAGGGCGTGGGCGCCAGCGTGGTGGGTGAGGCGCTGTACGTATTCCTGCCCGCCGGCGTGCAGCAAGACTACACGCTGCGCATTCCCGCCCACCAGATTGACAACGTGGCCCCATCCATCCTCGGCCAGCCGGATGTGAAGGTGGGCATGCGCCGCGTGGAGGAACCCGGGCAGGACGAGCCGCGCGCCTTCATGGAATTCACCGTGCCCGCCGCTGCCTGGCAGAATGCGGTGCAGGGGCTGCCCGTGCTCAAGCTCACCAACAACTCCTGAGCCATGGAGCAGGCCCAGAGCTACAACCTGCCAAGGGTCATAGGGGAGCAGTACATCCTCTCCTCCATTGTGCAGGAAACACCCACCACCGTCACCTACGCCGCCACGCAGAAGGACATGCGGCGGGAGGTGCTGGTGGAGGGCTTGCGCCCCGCCGCCGCGCAGGACAAGCGCAAGGTGCAGTTCTTCATTGAAAGCGCCCGTGCCAAGGCACAGGTGAAAAATATCCACATTGCCGCCCCGCTGGAGCTGCTCAAGGACGAGGGAACCTGGTTCCTGGCCAACGAGCGCATCAAGGGAGAGCCGCTGGACATGATGATATCCAACGGTCGCCTCCTGCCCGCATCCGTCATCTGCGGCCTGCTCAAGCAGCTCTGCCGCGTGTGCTCGTACATGGATGTGGAGCGCATAGCCACGCTCCCCTTCACCCTGGAGCACACCTACAAGATGGAGATGGGGTTCAGTTTCGACAACATGGCCGTGGCCGGGCCCCGCATGCGCGGGGCGAGCCGCAGCTACATGAAGGGTGCGGCCGTGCTCATCACCCCGCTGCTGGATACGGCCTCCACCCTGGCCGGGCCTGTGGAGCTGGTGCTGGCGCGCCTGCGCTCCGGGAGCGACTGGGAGCCCCTGAGCCCCCTTGTTTTCGATGAGGAGCTCACCCGCCTGCAGATGGAAATCATGCACGCCAACGCCAAGGAGGCGCAGGGGTGAATATGCCGCCTTTGGGGCGTTGGGAATGCCGTTCGGGTTCTGTAAGCCGGATTCTGTCCGCCCCTTGCGGGGTTGTGCGGCCATTTTTCTCACGGTCTTGCGACCGTGCCCCGCGTTTGTAGCGGGGTGCAACTAATACCCGGAGGACTTGGTTCGGGCAAGGCGTCCCTCCTCCTGTTTGTCTTGCATCGCGCGGGGTTTTCCGAGCCTCCATCGTTGCCTCCGGAGCGGTGGGCTCTTACCCCACCTTTTCACCCTTGCCCTTGCGGGCGGTTTGTTTTCTGTGGCACTGGTCCGTCCGCCCGGCATTGGCTCCGGGCGTCTCCCGCTTTCGCGGGACGCGCTGCCTTGTGATGTCCGGACTTTCCTCTACCCGTGTTGCAGGGCAGCGGCCGCCCGAACCCGAACGGCACGCCAAGACTACACCGCCGCGCCCGCCAATGCAAGGCTTATTTCTTGCATTCCGCGCCCCGCGGGCGTATAATGGCCGCGTTCATGAAGAAGCGTCGCGTCGTCATTCTCGGCTCCACAGGCAGTATCGGCACCAGCGCCCTCAAGGTGGCGCGGGATATCCCGGAGCGCATGGGCGTCGTTGGCCTGGCTGCCCATTCCAACATCCAAAAACTGGCGGAGCAGGCACGCGAATTCGGCGTGAAACACGTTTGCATCTTTGACGAGACCAAGGCCGCGGAGCTGGAGAAGATGCTGCCGGGCGTGGCCGTGTACACCGGGCTTGACGGCCTGTGCGAGCTGGCGCGCCTGGAGGGTGCGGACATGGTGCTGGTGTCCATCATCGGCACGGCGGGACTCAAGCCCACGCTGGAGGCCATAGACGCCGGAAAGGACCTGGCCATCGCCTCCAAGGAAATCCTGGTGATGGCGGGCGAGGTGGTGATGCAGCGCGCGGCGGAGAAGGGCATCAGCGTGCTGCCGGTGGACAGCGAGCACAACGCCATCTTCCAATGCCTGCAGGGCAACCATGGCGGGGCGGAGGCCGTGAACCGCCTCATCCTCACCGCCAGCGGCGGACCCTTCCGCACCTGGCCCGCAGAGAAGCTTTCAGGGGTCACCCTGGAGCAGGCACTGGCGCATCCCACCTGGAAGATGGGCCGCAAAATCACCATCGACTGCGCAACCCTCTTCAACAAGGGACTGGAGATGATCGAGGCCCGCTGGCTTTTCAACATCCCCATGGAGCGCGTGGATGTCATCGTCCATCCCCAGAGCATCGTCCACTCCCTGGTGGAGTACCGCGATGGCTCCATCCTGGCCCAGCTGAGCAGCAGCGACATGTGCTTCCCCATCCAGTACGCCGTCACCTGGCCGGACAGGATTGCGAACTCCCTGCCGCACCTGGATTTGGCGGCACTGGCCAGCCTGAAGTTCGAGGCCCCTCGCTGGAACGATTTCCCCGCCCTCAACCTGGCCCGCCAGGCCGGCCTCACCGGCGGCACCATGCCCGCCATGTTCAACGCCGCCAACGAGGTGGCCGTCCAAGCCTTCATCGACGGACGCATCTCCTTCCCCGGCATCTGGCAGACCGTGGAGAAGGCCCTCTCCAACCTCTCCCCCCGCCCCTACCACGGCCAGCTCTCCATCATCCTGGAGGACGACGCCGCCGCCCGCGAGGAGGCCCGCAGACAAGTCGCGGGTACGTACCGCACCTGTTAAAATAAGGCTTGCAGCAGGTGAGGGTATGTCATATACTCCTGAAGATTTATGTGCAGGTGGGAGCGCTTGCACGGCATATATTCACCGGAACGCTTATGGACCAAGATTTCAACCCTTTCAATCTGGCTTGCAAAAATATCCTTGTCACTGGGGCATCCTCCGGCATAGGGCGGGCCATAGCTGTGGCGTGCGCCAAAATGGGCGCCAACGTGTACATTACCGGCCGCAACGGGCAGAGACTTCAGGAAACGGCTAGTGCAACGGAATCTTCCTCCTGCGTGATTGTCCCCGCGGATTTGGGCGTGGCCGGAGACGTTGAGTCCCTGGTTGCCGCCCTTCCGAAATTGGACGGCGTGGCTCATTGCGCGGGCATTACCGCCCGCAAGGCCTGCAGGGATATCGAGGAAAGCGATCTCATTGCAATGTTCAAGACGAATTTCTATGCGACCACGCTTCTTCAAGCGGCTCTAATGCAGCAAAGGAAAATCAACAAATCCGCTTCTATTTTGATTATGGCTTCTAGGGCGGCTAGCTTCCCGGCCAAGGGCGTGGCGCTTTACAGCGCCACAAAGGGAGCTCTCGTTTCTTACGCAAAATGCCTCGCCCTGGAGCTTGCCGCGCGTCAAATCAGGGTGAACTGCATCTGCCCCGGAATGGTGTGGACCCCAATGATATCCGGGGGAGCCGTAGATGTCTCCTACATGGAGGCAGACCAAAATACATACCCCCTCAAGAGATACGGCAAGCCTGAGGATATTGCGTACCTTGCCCTGTATCTTCTTTCTGACGCCTCTGCGTGGATGACCGGTTCATGCATCGATATCTCCGGCGGAGGATACGGCGTTTTAAACTAATAACCGAATTATGTCATACATCAAAGCCATTAGCTTCTATCTCCCGGAACGCATCGTTACAAATGAGGAACTCTTGGAAGAATTCCCGGAATGGTCCGCAGACAAGGTGGCCTCAAAGGTGGGAGTGCTCAGCCGTCACCTCGCGGCACAGGGTGAAACCGCCGGCGACATGGCGGAAAAGGCGGCACGCCGTCTCTTCGAGGAGCACGGCATTAGCCCGGCATGCGTTGATTTCGTCCTTCTCTGCACCCAAAGCCCGGATTATTTCCTGCCGTCAACCGCTTGCATCCTCCAGCACCGCCTGGGCATACCCACCAGCGCCGGAGCGTTGGATTACAACCTGGGCTGCTCCGGCTGCATCTACGGTCTCATGCTCGCCGATGCCCTGGTAAGTGCCGGCACGGCCAGGAATGTGCTGCTGCTCACGGCGGAAACCTACCAGAAATACCTGCACCCTTCCGACAAGAGCAACCGCTCCATTTTTGGAGACGGTGCAGCCGCCTGTCTCGTTTCCACGGAGGGAGTGGCTGAAATAGGGCGTTTTTCCTATGGGACGGACGGTAGCGGAGCCCGCCACCTCATCATGGAAACGGGGGCGGCGAGGCACAGGGAACCGTTGGGGACGGAGAGTATGGATGATGAAGGTCACATGCGTAGGTCCGACTACCTGTACATGGACGGCGGGGCCATCATGCACTTTACCCTCAACCGCGTTCCCTCGCTCATCAAAGAGCTTGAGAAGATAAACGACGGGGAGGGGGCGGACTATTACGTGTTCCACCAGGCGAACAAGTTCATATTGAACACGCTCAGGAAAGTATGCGGAATCCCCAAGGAGAAATTCTACATCAACGTGGAAGAAACTGGCAATACCGTTTCATCCACCATATTCATAGCTCTCCGGCAGTGCATGGACGCAGGCGCCATCCAGTCGGGGATGCGCGTCATGGTGGCCGGCTTCGGCGTTGGCCTGAGCTGGGGCGGCACCGTGCTCCGCTTCTAGCAGCGTCCGCGTGCATGCACGCGGGGAAACGCGGCGCGCAGGCCGCAGTATGATTGTATGCAGGGGGGTTACTTTGCCTCGATGGCTTTTACAATGTCCCCAATCGTATTGAATCCGCGGAATTCCGCCGCGCTGACGGTGATTCCATAATCCACGCTTATCATGGTGACGATGGAGAGATAGGCGAGGGAATCCCACTCGTCGAACTCCCTGAATTCATCGTCCAGAGTAAGGTCGCGATCCTCGATTTCGAGGATATCCTTCATCTTTTCTAGGAATGCTTGTGTATCCATGGTAAATCTTGGCGTTGAAATGTAGTCTGCCCGCAATATGCCAAACCGTCAGTATTAAGTCAAGCGATTAATTGTTTCACCCTGCATCCTCCGCATGTGGCGCTGGCACGACCGTCAACGTGAGGCGGGTGCGGCATTCGCCAAAGAGGCCTTCTTGCCCGGGCCACCCAGGATTTTCGGGAGAGGGGTGATCACGGCGGGGTTGCCGGAGGCCATGTGCCCGGCGGGAACATCCCGATTGAGCACAGTCCCGGCCGCCACCACGCAGCGGTCACCGATGGACGCGCCGCTGAGGATGACGCAGCGAGCCCCAACGAAGCACTTCTTGCCGATGGAGATGGGGCTCCCGGTGTAGGCCGTTCGTATCCTCCACCCCGTTTCCGGAGAGTAGTGGTGGCCATCTGTGTCGGAAATAAGCGTATCGGGGCCAATGATGGTGTACTCTCCCACGGAGATGCCGGCGCAGCATACCAGGGTGCATCCGCTCAGTCCCGCATGGTCGTGCAGCTCTATCTCCGCCTCGGGCGTGAGCGTGTGGATTGCCATGCGGTGGCGGAGCATGGGATTGTGTTGCATCCTGGATATGAGCGTCACGTCATCGCCCAATATGATTTTCGAGCCTTTTGCCATGCGGACGTACGGTTTGCCGTCCACAAAGCATCCCTTGCCGAAGCGCACACCCTTCCATTTCAGGGGAAGCATGTCAATGAACCCCAGCACTTTCCAAACTGCTATCTTGAGTTTTACCAGCATGAGCTTATAGGTGTATTCCTAATGCGGGAACATGCGGCGCATGCCGCTTCCCCCTGCGGCATTATACATGTTTGGGGCTCCCTGGCAAGATTTATCGTTGGCCGGATACGGAATAAAAACTTGTCACGCCGGGTGTGGTGGTCATACGTGCGCAAGAGAAAGGGCTCCCAAATCAAGGTGGGCGACAGCGTGTTCCTGAACTCCATCCGCCGACAGGGCGGTTTCCCAAGATGTGCCCGATCGGGCATATCCTCCACGGCATGCAGCCTGTTTGCGAGCCGCTGCCGGAGCACCTGCGGCAGGGTTAGGCGGGCGCGCCGCCGGAGAGGAGCTCCCGGTAGATGGCAAGCAGGTTGCCCACCATGGTTTCCCCGGAAAGCGCGCGGCGGCATTCCTCCCGCCCATATTCTCCCATGGCCTGCGCCGTTTGCGCATCCTTGGTCACGGCCAGCACGGCTCGCACCAGACCGTCCACATCATGCGGATTCAGGATGAACCCGGACTTGCCCTCCACCACGTGCTGGCAGCTTCCGCATTCATCGGATATGATGACGGGCAGCCCAGCCACGCGCGCCTCTTTCGCAATGGTGGGACCGGTGTCCGCCAGGCTCATGTGCACCAGCGCCCAGGCCTCTGCCATCAGCCCGGCCATCTCGTCGCGCCCCACGCGGCCGAGCGGCATGACGTTGGCGGGGTGCCCGGGGTAGGCATCTTGCGGAACACCCGCCAGTTTGAGGGTGACGTGCGAAAGTTCCGGGCGGGAAAATGCCTCCACGATGGTCTTGACGTTTTTGACCGGCGTGTCCGCCCCGGCGTACAGGCAGGTGGGGACGGAAGCCAGCTCGCGGCTGGCCTGGAAAAAACGTTCCTCCACAGCGTATTCCCAGATGCGCGGATGGATGTCCGGGCAAACCTCGCGCACGCGGTCCGCCGCCCAGGGAGACTCCGTTGTTATGTGGCGGAACGCCTTCCACACAGAGGGTTCATAAAGTGCCTGAATCCGCAGGAATGCCGGGAAATGCGCCCTCTGCATATACGCCTTCAGGGCACCCTGCACGGAAAAGAGCTTGAGCCCCTTGAAATCCTTTCCACAAAGCCCGTAGCAGTCTTCCATCCCCCAGGCGTGTACCAGGTCCGGTGAAATCACGGAAAGCTCCCGTGCCACGGCCCTGCGGTCGTGGCGGTAGAACGTTGCCAATCCCACGGTCCTCTTGTATCTCGGCAACATGTGGACGTGTTGGTTGTGCGAGGTGAACCGCAGGGGGGAGGAGATGTTTTTATTGAGCGAAACCCAGTGGATTTCAAAATCATCCTGTGCGCCGAACGCCTCGTGAAGCGCCGCCAGCCACACCGCGTAGTGCCCCCTGAATACAGGCAGCTTGTCTGTGTACAGCCACGCCGGAAAACTGGCGAGAATAGCGATTTTAGGTCTTGGGTTCATGGTGCGGACAAATTAGCTGAAATGAATGCGGGAGGCATCGGCTAGTTTCACAATCCTTCGTTTAACGGCCTTGTTGCGCATGCGCACGCCCCAGCGCATGGCGCACAGGGAGATTTTGTTCACCCTTGCCCACAGGCGCATCCAGCGCGTGGCGGATGCTCCTGCCACGTCACGCCGCGCGGCAAAGTCCTCTTGCCATTCTTCCGGCAGGAATGCGGAGGAGATGCACACCCACCAGTTGCCCAGCGCAAAGTGGCGGTAGTACAACTTGGCTTCCATCGGGCAATCCGATTCGCGGTAGAATTCAGCGTGTTTCGCCAGCGCCATTTTCACGGCTTCGCTGCGCACACCGTGCGGACTCACGTTGTGCGTTGTGGAGGCATTCCCCTGCCAATAGCGGTAGAGCACCGTTGGCGTGTCGCTCAGCCCCACCATGGGATACGCCTTCGCCAGCTGGCACCACCCTATGTTGTCGCCGAACATTTTGTAGCCCTCCGCGAACAGGTGCGGGTAGCGCTGAATCACCTCTCGGTGAACCGTTACACTGGATGGAAGGGTATGGGCGGCACCCTCCAGGTACCAGTTGACAGCGCGCAGGCGCTCCCTGGAGCAATCTGCGGGTTGGATGTCCTCCGGTGCAATATCCTTCACCGTTTTCATGGTGGAGGAAAACCAGGCTATATCCGGGTGTGCCTCCAGGAAGGAGAGCGCTTGTTCCAGGTGGTTGGGCAACCACACGTCATCGCTGTCCAGGAAGGCGATGTACTTGCCGCGCGCCTCCCGCAAGCCGTGGTTGCGTGCCACGCATTCCCCGCCGTTCTCCCGCGTGATGACGCGCAGGCGCGGGTCGGGTATGCCCTGCAGCATCTCCGGCGTGCCGTCCGTGGAGCCGTCGTTCACCACCACAATCTCGAAATCCTGCACGGTTTGCCGGAAGATGCTTTCAAGCGTGAGCGGGAGGAAGCGCTGCGCGTTGTACGCAGGGATAACGATTGAGAACAGGGGAGCGCTATGGTTGTCAGACATGGGGTGCTAGTGTTTCTTGTGGATTTTTCTGAAAAGTGCCAATAGCGCGGCGAAAACGGGCATGGGCAGGCAGCGCAGCATGCTGAAGATGCCATGGTAGCCCAGCTTGCGGGCAACGCGGATGCGGTTGAGCGTGCCCCTGCGCCAATAGGTGCACAGCAGCTCCCTGGCAGCCAGGTTGTGCTCAAGGGCGCGGATGAATGGTGTGGACTGCTCCCGTGCCTCTGGGGAATAGTGATCCGCTATGTAGTCTTTCATCTGGCGGCAGGTGGTGCGCAGGGGCGCGAGGGTCATGTTTTGGTAGCGGTCGTTGAATTGTTCCAGGCGTATGATGGCCTGGTAGCCCTTTCCTCCGTCGTCTCCGCCGCGGCACATGTTCCCGCTGCCATTGCGGATATAGGAGGTCACCACATCAAGGTCCAGCCCCACGCCCAAAACGCAGCAGCGCCAGAAGGCCATCACGTCGTCCACCCAATACCCGTCCTTCGGCAGTGGCCCGAATTTCCTGAAATGCTCGGTTGACCACACTTGATGCAGGCACTGCTTCATGCTGAACCACTGCAAGGGAATTGTGTTTGCCTCCCGTGCATCAAGTATTCTCGGCTGCGGGATGGAATCCCTTTTGCATTGTGACTTGCGGAGTGCTTCCTCGGCATCCGTATCCGTGAAGTTTTCCATGCGGGTGAACACAAAGGTAGCTTCCGGGTGCTCCGCTATGGCTTTGCCGATGATGGTGCAGCGGTCCACGGAGGACAGGTCGTCGTCGTCCGCCCTCACAATCCAGTCGCTTTCCACGAACTTGACGGCGTGGTTGGTGTTGCCGGCCAGGTGCTGGTTGGTGGGCGGCTGGGTGACCACCACGCGGCGGCCGCCCTTGTAGGCGGCCACGCACTCCTTGATAATCTCGAAGGTGCGGTCCGTGGAGCAGTCATCGGAAAAGATATACTCCAGCTCCCCCTCATAGTCCTGCGCAAAGGCGCTTTCTATGGCGGCGCGGATGTATTTCTCCCGGTTGTGGGAGAGCAGGACGTATGAGAGCTTGGGGAGCTGAGGCATGTCTTGTGTGATGGGGTTACTTGTTGTTGGCGCGGGAGAACTGCTTGAGGCGCAGGCCGTTGAGGTGGATGAAGCCGGAGGCGTCGTCCTGGTTGTAGTCCTCGTCCGTGTAGTCGCCCTCCATGGTGGCGATGGCGTAGCTGTAGAGGGAATTGGGGCTCTTGCGTCCGGCGTACATCACGTTGCCCTTGTAGAGCTTGAGGCGCACCTCGCCGTTCACGGTTTCCTGGGTCTTGGAGACGAGCGCCTGGATGGCCTCGCGCTCCGGCGCGAACCAGAAGCCGTTGTACACCATGGCGGCGTAGTCCGGGATGAGGGAGTCGCGCACCTTCTGGGCCTCGCGGTCCATGGTGATGGTCTCGATATCCCGGTGGGCGGCCAGCAGGATGGTGCCGCCGGGCGTCTCGTAGATGCCGCGGCTCTTCATGCCCACGAAGCGGTTCTCCACAATGTCCACGCGGCCTATGCCGTGCAGCCCTCCCAAGTGGTTGAGCACCAGCATCACCCCCAGCGGGTCCAGCAGCGTGTAGCCGTCCCGCTCTCCCGTGGCGGCGGTGCCAACCTTGGCCATGATGTCCGCCAGCCCCTCCGTCTGCAGGCCGATGATGTTGCCCTTCTCGAACAGGCACTGCAGGTACTGCGGCTTGTCCGGTGCGTCCTCAGGCGCGTTGGAGAGCAGGTACATCTTGCGGTCCTCCTCCTTGGTGGCGTCGTACCACGTGTCCTCCAGAATGCCTGCCTCGTAGGAGATGTGCAGCAGGTTGCGGTCCATGGAGTACGGCTTCTTCACGCTCTGGCGGATGGGGATGCCGTGGCTCTCCGCATATTGGATGAGCTCCGTGCGGCCGGGGAACTGGTCGCGCCATTCCTTCATGCGCCACGGGGCGATGACCTTCAGCTGCGGGGCCAGCGCGTTGATGGAAAGCTCGAAGCGCACCTGGTCGTTCCCCTTGCCGGTGGCACCGTGGGCGATGGCGTCCGCGCCCTCCGCCAGCGCCACGTCCACCATGGCCTTGGAGATGCAGGGGCGGGCAATGGATGTGCCCAACAGGTAGCGCCCCTCGTACACGGCGTTCGCCTGGAACATGGGGTAGATGTAGTTGGCGGCGAAATCCGCCTTCAAATCGCCGATGATGCATTTGGATGCCCCGGTCTTGAGAGCCTTCTCCTCCAGCCCGTCCAGCTCCTCCGCCTGTCCCACGTCTGCGCAATAGGCGATAATTTCCGCGTTGTACTTCTCCTTGAGCCACACCAGCAGAACAGATGTGTCAAGGCCTCCAGAATATGCCAGTACTATCTTCATTTTCTTTCTCAGGCGCGCTGCGCGCGCACGCCGAAATTATATACAAGCGAAGCTTCTTGTCAAAGGAAAAGCTAGGGGCATGTCATTACTTTATATGTAGGCATACCGTCTCTGGATTGTTTTGTTGACATTCCAGTAATATCATATAGGATGCGGGCATATGAAAACAATACTCATGATGGCAGCATGCCTGTCTGTGGCGCCGCTGTATTGCCAGGCTGCAGTGTCTCCCGCCAGCCTGGAGGGCCGGACCGTTGTCCTGAACTACACGCAGGCTGAATTCCAAACCGAGGTGATGGAGAGTCCCGCCACGCGCTGGGTCCATTATTCCAAGGTACACGGCAGCGCGGCGGAGGAGGCGTTCGGCTACGGCACAACACTGCTTCCCAAGGCAACGCGAATCCTGACTCCCATCAAGCGCGGAGGTATCTATTCATACCAGAAGAACGGTGCGGAGACCGGGGTGATAAATGTGGATATGTACAAATCCAAGGGCGTGGACGTGGGCCGCGTTGTGTATCTGACCTTCCTGACGCCCACTTCCGGCGTGGCAACGGAGGAAATAGGCCACGGTGACTACACGGGACGCGTGCGCAACATCACGTTCACGGTGAAATAAAGGGCTTTCCCCACTGGCCGCCGCATGGCGTGCCGATATAAAGGGCCATCCGGCATGGTGCCGGATGGCCCTTTGAAATACCGTTGGCCGTGTTACGCCTCCTCCTCCAGGGCGGCCTGGGCGGCGGCTATGCGTGCGGTGGGCACGCGGTAGGGGGAGCAGGACACGTAGGTGAGGCCGAGCTTGTGGCAGAACTTCACGGAGGCGGGGTCGCCGCCGTGCTCGCCGCAGATGCCAATCTTCATGTTCGGGCGGGTGCTGCGGCCCTTCTCCACGCCAATGCGCATGAGCTCGCCGACGCCGCCCTGGTCGATGCTGGCGAAGACGTTGCGCTGGATGATTTCCAGGCCCTGGTAGGTGCCGAGGAAGGCACCGGCATCGTCCCGGCTCATGCCGAGGCCGGTCTGGGTGAGATCGTTTGTGCCGAAGGAGAAGAACTCCGCGGTCTGGGCGATTTCATCTGCGGTGACGCAGGCGCGGGGAATCTCGATCATGGTGCCCACCTTGTAGGAGATGCTGCGGCCCTTGGCGGCAAAGACCTCCTTGGCCACGCGGTCGATGATTTCCTTCTGCAGGTCGAGCTCTCGCTTGAAGGAGACGAGCGGGACCATGATTTCCGGGTGGACCTCCACGCCGTCCTCCTCCTGCACCTCGATGGCGGCCTCCAGAATGGCGCGCGCCTGCATTTCCGTGATTTCCGGGTAGGCGATGCCGAGGCGGCAGCCGCGGTGGCCGAGCATGGGGTTGAACTCATGCAGCTCGGAAACGCGGCGCATGATGATTTCCACGGGCATGTTCATCTTGTGCGCCAAATCCAGCTGCTGCTCCTTGGTCTGCGGCAGGAACTCGTGCAGGGGCGGATCCAGCAGGCGGATGGTGCCGGGGCGTCCTGCCAGCGTCTTGAAGATGCCCTTGAAATCGCTCTTCTGGAAGGGCAGGAGCTTGGCGACGGCCTCCTTGCGGTCGTCGATGCGTTCCGACAAAATCATGCGGCGCATGAAATCAATGCGGTTGCCGCTGAAGAACATGTGCTCCGTGCGGCAGAGGCCGATGCCGACCGCGCCGAAGGCCACGGCCACGGCGGCCTGCTCCGGGGAGTCTGCATTGGTGCGCACCTGCAGCCTGGTGGCCTTGGCGCACCATTCCATCACGCGGGCGAAGTTGCGGTAGCTGCGGCTTTCCTCCGGCTTGCGGGTCTTGTTGATGAGCACCTGGATGATGGAGGAGGGGGCGGTGGGCAGCTTGCCGGCGTACACCAGGCCCGCCGTGCCGTCCAGCGAGAGGTAGTCGCCCTCGTTGTACACCTTGTCCCCGATCATGATGGTGTGGGCCTGGTAGTCGATTTCCAGATCCTGCACGCCGCACACGCAGACCTTGCCCATTTGGCGGGCCACCAGGGCCGCGTGGCTGGAAAGCCCGCCGCGGGCGGTGAGGATGCCTTCCGCGGCTATCATGCCGCGCAGGTCCTCCGGAGATGTCTCCAAACGCACCAGCAGCACCTTCTCGCCACGCTTGGTGGCCTCTATGCAGCGCTTGGCGTTCAGGTAGAAGCGCCCTGAGGCCGCGCCGGGGCCCGCGTTCAGGCCGTGCGCTATCACCTTGGCGGATGCCGCCGCCTTCTCGTCGAACACGGGCGCGAGCACCTGGTCCACCTGGTCCGCGGGGATGCGCTTCACCGCGGTCTTCCAGTCGATGAGCCCCTCTCGCTCCATCTCGCAGGCAATGCGGAAGGCGGCAATGCCGGTGCGCTTGCCGTTGCGGGTCTGGAGCATGTAGACCTTGCGGTCCTGGATGGTGAACTCGAAGTCCTGCATGTCGCGGAAGTGGTCCTCCAGCTTCTTGCGGATGGCGCAAAGCTCCTCGTATGCGGAGGGCATGACCTCCGCGAGCCTGGAGACGGGGTCGGGCGTGCGCACGCCAGCCACCACGTCCTCGCCCTGCGCGTTCATGAGGAATTCGCCGTAGAATTCATTGGTTCCGATGGCGGGGTTGCGTGTGAAGGCCACGCCGGAGCCGGATTCGTTGGAAGTGTTGCCGAAGACCATGCACTGCACGTTCACGGCGGTACCCCATTCCGCGGGGATGCCGTACTTCTGGCGGTAGGTGATGGCGCGTTCGTTGTTCCAGGAGCCGAACACCGCGCCGATGGCGCCCTTGAGCTGCTCCCAGGGGTCTGCGGGGAAGGCGTGGCCGGTGCGCAGCAGCACCAGCTCCTTGAAGCGCTTCACCAGCTCCCGGCAGTCGTCCGCGGTGAGCTTGGCGTCGGAGATGTTCTCGCCGTAGCGCTCTTTCTTCACGGTGTGGATGACATGCTCGAAGGGCTCCAGGTCCTCGCCGTCCTCCTTCTGCACGCCCAGCACCACATCACCGTACATCTGCACGAAACGGCGGTAGCAGTCCCACGCGAAACGCGGGTTGCCCGTGGCCTTGGCCATGGATTCCACCGTGTCGTCGTTCAGCCCCAGATTCAGGATGGTGTCCATCATGCCGGGCATGGATTCGCGCGCACCGCTGCGCACGGAAACGAGCAGGGGCATCTCATCCGTGGCGCCGAACTTGTGGCCCACCAGCTTCTCCATGCGGGCAATGCCCTCGTGCACCAACCCCTCCAGCTCCGCCGGGTAGCTCAGGTTGTTTTCGTAGTAGTACGTGCACACCTCCGTGGTGATGGTGAACCCCGGAGGCACCGGAAGGCCGATGCGGGCCATTTCCGCCAGGTTGGCGCCCTTGCCGCCCAGCAGGGGCTTCATGTCCCCGCTGCCGTCTGCGCTGCCGCCGCCAAAGTGATATACGATCTTGTCCATTTTACTCTTGCTTTCCGTTTTTGTTGTCATGCGTGCGCGCAAGGTACGCGAGCGGTTAAGTTTTGTCAAGTTTTTTTCACAATCTTCCTAATGTGTTTCTCCATCCGTTTTAGATTGACATCCCGCGGGCGAGTACTTAGAATGCTCTGCAAATCATTCCATTATGAACAAGAGTACGCTTTTTTGCTTGGCGTTGGGCAGCCTGGCCCCGGTGGCGATGGCCGAGTTCCCCTCATCCCATTTCCTGTGGTACGCGCAGCCGGCCGTGGTGACCGATATGTCCGTGCCGTGGGCTTCCGGCAAGACCCCCTGCGGCAACTACGGCGGCGGCGGGCAGGACGCCCTGGCCGTGAACAGCAACTACTGTGCCACAGGCGCCGTGGGCAAGAAGACCGGCGACACCTGGGAATCCCAGACCCTCCCCATCGGTAACGGCCGCGTGGGCGGCACCATCTTCGGCGGCGACCACCGCGAGCGCGTGAACCTGAACGAGGTTTCCCTCTGGACCGGCGGCCCCAACCTGCCCAACAACGGCAGCGGGTACTCCTACGGCCCCACCTCCGGCAAAGATGAGTTCGGCGCCTACCAGCCTTTCGGCAACCTGTTCCTGGAGTTTGATGACGTGAAGGCCGAGGACACCGCCAAGTACAGCCGCACGCTGGATTTGAAGACGGGCATCGCCTCCGTGGACTTCACCAACGGCGGCGTGCGCCACACCCGCGAGTGCTTCGTGAGCCACCCGGACAACGTGCTGGTTTACACCGCCAAGGTGGACAAGCCCGGCAGCCTGAACGCCAAGATCGGCCTCACCCCCTGCCACTCCGTTTCCTTTAGCACCTCCGGCTCCGACACCATTGTCATGAGCGGCACCCTCGCCAACGGCGAGAAGTTCGAGGGCCGCATGCAGGTGCGTACCCACGGCGGCTCCGCATCCGTCACAGGCTCCTCCCATGAGGTCAAGATGGAGTACGAGGGCGGCGGCGACGGCACACGCCCCAAGTTCGACGGACAGGGTATCCCCTACATCACCGTCAAGGGTGCCGACAGCGTGGAGATCTACGTCTCCCTCGCCACCGACTACAAGGAGGACTACAAGGCCAACTGGAAGGGCAAGGACCCCGCCGCCAAGAACAAGGCCGTCCTCTCCGCCATCGCAGGCAAGAAGCTCGCGGATATCCGCAAGGCGCACATCGCGGACCACCAGGCGCTCTACGACCGCATGGACATCGACCTGGGCAAGACGGACCCCGAGACCGCCAAGCTGCCCACCGACATGCGAATCGACAAGTACAAGCAGGAGAAGAAAGACCCCGAGCTGGAGGCCCTGGTGTACCAGTACGGCCGCTACGTGCTCATTGCAGGCTCGCGCCCCGGCAACCTGCCGCTCACCCTCCAGGGCATCTGGAACGACAAGGTGCACGCCGCCTGGGCATGCGACTACCACAACAACATCAACCTGCAGATGTGCTACTGGGGCGCGGAGGTGGCCAACCTCTCCGAGTGCCACCTGACCTTCATCGATTTCATGAAGGCCATGGAGCAGCCCCTGCACGAGATGACCCAGAAGGAGTTCGGCAACGACAAGAAGGGCTGGACCACCCGCATCTCCCAGAACATCTGGGGCGCCGGCGGCTGGGTGAAGTGGAACCCGCCCGTCAACGCCTGGTATGCCCTCCACGTCTGGGACCACTACCAGTTCACCAAGGACAAGAAGTTCCTCAAGGAGACCGGATACCCCCTCCTCAAGAGCATCTGCCAGTTCTGGGAAACCACACTCAAGGAGGTGGGCCAGGACGGCCAGGGACTCATGACCGACAACGGCAAGAAGCCCCTCACCGTGGCCGAGCACCCGGAGCTCAAGGGCATCAAGAAGGGCTCGCTCGTCTCCCCCAACGGATGGTCCCATGAGCAGGGACCCGTGGAGGATTGCTGCATGCACGACCAGCAGCTCATCTGGGAGCTCTTCGACAACACCGCCAAGGCCGCCAAGGTGCTCGGCACGGATGCCGCCTGGGCCAAGGGCCTCATCGCCAAGCGAGACCGCCTGGTCGGCAACCGCGTGGCCCCCGGCGGCTACCTCCAGGAGTGGGTGGTGGACCGCCCCAACATGATTTCCGGACACCGCCACACCTCCCACCTTATCGGTGTCTTCCCCGGAACCACCATCAGCAAGGTCAAGACCCCGGAGTTCGCCGCCGCCGCCGAGAAGAGCCTGGAGCTCCGCGGCATGAGCGGCGACAACCGCCGCAGCTGGACCTGGCCCTGGCGCACCGCCCTCTGGGCCCGCTTCGGCAACCGTGAGAAGGCCTACGAGATGGTCAGCGGGTACATCCAGTACAACCTGCTTGACAACATGTTCGGCAACCATCCCCCCATGCAGATGGACGGCACCTACGGCATGACCGGCGGCATGAGCGAGATCTTCATCCAGTCCCACGCCGGGCAGATTGAGCTGCTGCCCGCACTGCCCAAGGAGTGGCCCAACGGCTCCATCAAGGGCATCCGCGCCCGCGGTAACATCACCGTGGACATGGCCTGGAAGGATGGCAAGGTCACCAGCTACAAGCTCACCACCACCTCCCAGAACCCCAAGCCCGTCAAGCTCGTCGTCAACGGCAAGACGGAGAAAATCACCCCCACCGTGGTCAAGTAAACCTATCCGCACAAAACAACGGCCCCATCCTCCCCGCAGGATGGGGCCGTCGCGTGCACTCGCGGCATTTTTGCTAGAACGCGCAGCCGAAGCCCACGCGGAGACCGTGGGAGAGCCGGTGGCGGCCCTCCAGGGGGGCAATCCTGTTTCTGGCGGTGTTGCCGGAAATGTGGTAGGAGGCAAAGAGGTGGTATTCGTAGGAGGGGGCGTCCAGCCAGTAATGCACCCCCAGCTGCTGTGGTAGGCCGCCTCCCAGTAGAAATCGGGGAAATTGATATCGCCTACTCAGGGGGTCTCCTTCGTTTGGGTGGTGGGCAGCTTCTGCCCCGCCCAGGTGGGCAGGGCCAGTAATACGGCTATGGTAAGCAAGCGTTTCCTGGCGTTTCTCCACCCCCCCCTTAATGCACGGCATGGGCAAAATGATGAAAGACAGTGCAAAATGACGAGAAAAGGCGAGCGCGCCTAGAACCCGAGGAGGCGCCCCAACCCGGTGGCGTGGGAGAAGGTGTTGCGGATACAGTAGGAGCCGTGGCCCTGCAGGCGGAGGTCGAACAAGGTGGCCTTGCCCAACAGGTAGGGAATGAGCGTTTCCGTGCGGCGCACGTGCAGCTGCACGCCCTGCGAGGCGCAGATGAGGCTGTGCAGCTTGCGGACCGTCACCTGCCCTGGCTCCAGCGTGCCGGCGGTGATGCCGCCCATGGCGCGCACCACCACGGTGCCGCGCCCGCTCGCCACATACGCGCGCACCTGCCCCATGCACCAGGCGGGCAGCCACAGCCGCCAGCGCGCGCGGATATTCACGCCGCCGGAGACGGCTACGATGTCCGATGGCGTGACGTAGCAGCGCTGGCCGGGTTCCAGGGCGATGACGGAAAAGTACTCGTCGGGGTCGTTGGAGGTGATGTTGACCTCGTGCGTGCGCGTGCTGTCGGCGGGGTTGGAGAAGCGGGTGAGCAGGGTCAGCCCGCAGCGCCAGCTCATGAACCAGTAGCGCCAGGAGAGCAGCATCTGCGTACCCTTGCGCAGGCGGCTGTCCTCAAACTCCGTGTAGCCGGCGGTGTAGGCCTCGTCCCTCACCAGCAGGCAGTCCCCCGGCGGCACGGGCACGCCCGTGAGCTTCACGCCCTTCTCACCCTCGGCGGGAGCGGGGTCCGCCGCAGGCTCGCTCCCGCAGAAGCAGATGGGTGCGCACGCCTCCACCAGCGGCGCCCACACGTAATAGATGAGCGGCTGGATGCACAGCACCAGCGGAATCGCCACCCACGCGTAGCATAACGCGGCTTCAGGCGGCATTTGCGTGCACAGGATGCCCCACAGGACAGCAAAGAGGATGATGGACCAGACGAGCAGGGTTTTCATAGACGGGGTGGTTACAGGTGGATGATGTGCGGGATGGCAACATCGTGTTCATCGGTGGGCACATGCGGCAGCATCTGCTCCGCAAAGACTGCCGCAACCAGCCGCGCGCGCGTGCAGAGCGGCAGGTAGCGGTCGTAGTATCCGCCGCCGTAGCCCAGGCGCGCGCCCGCCTCCGTGAAGGCCAGCCCCGGCACCAGCACCAGGTCGAAATCCTGCGGCGCAACCACGGGCAAATCCTCCGCAGGCGCGGGGATGCCGAGCGCGGCGGGCGCCAGCTGAGCGGCAGGGTTGGTTACATGGTGGAACGCCATGCGGTGCTGCGCGCCGCAGCGCGGGAAGCAGAAGCGGTGCTGCGGGTACTCGTCCAGCAGCGGCAGCAGGTCCACCTCGTGCGGCAGCGCGGCGTAGATGGCCACATTGAGCGGTTTGGACGTGCAGAGCAGGGGGGGCAATAAACGGCGCAGGGCGGCAGAACGCCGCCCTGTAGGGTCGTTTGCCGCGGCTGCCTTCAGGGTTTGCAGCATGCCGCGGCGCAGCTCTTGCTTGTTTTGCTGCATCAGTCTTCCGGCTGGGCTTCCGGGATGCGGCCGAAGAGTGCCAGCATGCGCCCGGTGTTTCCCTTTTCCATGCGGTAGGAGTAGAAGGTTTTCAAATCCGCCGCGGTGTCCAGCCCGCTGTCGGTTATGTTTTCCGGCAGCAGCCCGGCTTCCGTGAGTTCCTCCTTGATGCGGGTGACGATGTCCACCTCATAGTGCGGCGGGCGTATGCAGGGGGAGATGACGGCCAGGCAGTTGATGGGTTGCACTCCAAGGATCTTGTGCATGGCGGCCAGGGCCTCACCCACAATGTTCTGCTGGGTTCCCAGCTTGCCGGAGTGCACCAGGCCGCGGCTGCCCGTCACGGTGTCGTACAGCCACACCGCCGCGCAATCCGCCACGTAGATGCCCAGGCAGCAGTCCGCCTTGTTGCCGCAGAACAGGCCGTCCACCCCCTCCACGGGGTAGGAGCAGCCGATATCACCCACCAGGGCCACCTTGTTGCCATGCACCTGCTGGGCGCGGCGCATCATCTTGGGGGCAATGCCCACCTCCGCCAGCACCTGCTCGTGCGTGGGGGTGAGGGCGGTAATGACGGCGGCGCGGTCTGTGGTGGTGGCCACGCCCGGCACGCGCGTGACAAACCTGGCGAAGTTGCCGGGAATGGCGTTGAGCCCGGCAAGGTAATCGGGAGAATACGTGTTCACGGCTGCGGGGTTGGGGTTAGTCCTGAGCCTTGGAGGTGCGGCGGGCAATGGTGCGGTGCGCGGCCCCCATCTTCTCTGCGCGGTCGTCCTGCGCCATGAGCTGCGCCAGCTCCCTTGCAATGTTGTTGCGCATCTGCGCCACCAGCGCGCGCCCCTGTTCCGTGATGCGCACCATGATCTTGCGGCGGTCCGCCGCTGCGGTGTAGCGCTTCAGGTGGCCGAGCGTCTGCAGCTTGTCCACCATGCCGGTGGCGGCAGCCGTGGAGTGGCCCATCATGCGGGCGATGCTGCTCATGGACAGGCAGTCCTCTTCCGCCAGGTAGGTGAGCAGGAAGAACTGCGGGTAGGAAACCTTGCCGCGCGTGAGCTCCGGTGAGAGGCTGAGGATGCAGCTGCGCTGCGAGAAGAGCACGAAGTCCGCAAGATTTTGTACCTCGGCGGATGTCAGATTGGTGGCGCTGGATGTGGAATTTTTCATAAGCAAAGGTGTCGTCAGTCCCGATACTAAGGTTTTGCTGACCTTTTGCAAGCTTAAAATTTCAGCTGTTCACGCAGATTTGCGGACGAAATCAGCCGCAGTCAAATGATATGGTGGGTAAAGGGAAGCAACACCACTATATTTTGTGGTTGGGTAAAAATCCCGCCAAGGCAAAAAAAAGAGGAGTGGCCTTATTGGGGGCCATTCTGAAGGAGGTTGCGCAGCTGGTCTGTCATGAGACCGTCCCTTTCCAGGCGCTCGATATGCGCGCGAATGGCTTTCCAGAGCGGGAGGAACTTGAGTGCGAGCTCCTGGGAAGCCATGTAGTCTTGCACGGTGGGTTCCGGGAGCTGTTGCTGGCGCTGCTCCAGCATTCGCGCTTCCGCCGCGAGCCCGCGCAGTTGCGGGATTGCCGCGGCGGTGGATGCCGCATCCGTGCAGTTGCGCAGGCAGAGCTCCACGCGGGAGAGGTAGTCTGTCAACACGCGGGCCAGGTCATGGTGGCTTTCGGGCAGCGGTGCGGGCGCCGCACTCTCACCGGCCGCCGCCGGCGTGGGCGTGAACATGCAGAGCAGGAGCGTGAGGCAGAGGATGCGCATGAGTCCGGGGTACGCCTCAATGGCGGTGACGGCGGGATTTATACAGGTCGTGCGGGTTGCTGCGGTGGTGGTGGTGGTGGTGCGGGTTGTGGCCGGCGAGCTTGAGCTTGGTTCCGCAGGCCGGGCAGGTGAATTTCATGGTGAAGAAGATGCGCAGCGCGGTGGAGAAGGTGTAGCCCAGCAGGGGAATGCGGAAGGCGTACTTGTTGCGCGGGTACGAGCGCAGGGAGAACACGTGGATGTGGCACACGGTGCAGCGCGCGTGGAAGTTCATCAGGAAGTAGAAGGCAAGTATCACCAGGACAACGCCCATGCCGATCCCCAGTCGCTCCGGGGGGAGAGCGCTGCCCTGCGAGACGACTTGCCAGAGCAGGACTACGACAATGAAGGCCGCGGGCAGCAGCAGGAGCGTGGCGATGGATGCCACGTAGATGGTGATGGGATGGCCGCAGCGGATGGTGCTGAAGCGCATGCTCTTGCCGCGCTCGGCCTCCGCCGCGTCCAGGTTGGAGACGGGCTTTGCTTCTTCCTTGAGGTCTCGCACAATGCCGTTGTCGACGGGTGCGTGCCCCACAAAGAAATCGTTTTCATCAGTGTCGTTTGCGCCACCGAAGATTTTGACCTGTTGGGAAATGCGCTCGGTTGCCAGGCGGGTGCTTTCCTCCTCCGGCGTTCTCGGGTAGGAGCGGGCGTGGTGCAGGGCACCCTCGCAGAGGGCGGAGAGGCGCTCCTCGGAGAGGAGTTCCGCGGGGATGTCGTCCGGGAAGTAGGTTTGTGCCTGCCGAATCTCCTTTGCCAGGTCTTGCGGGGAGAAGCGCGAGAGCTGTTTAGCGGTGGTGATGCCGCAGAGCGAGAGGGCCTTGGTTTCCCGCTCCGGCAGAGTGTTGAGGAATTCGTCGCTCATGTTGTAGTGCTGTTTAGGTTTTATGTTAGTGCGGAAAGCATGGCCTGAAGCTGGGCTTTCTTGGCTTCCCAGTCTGTCAGGCGGACCCGTTCCTGTTCCACAACGGCAGCGGGTGCACGGTCCACGAACGATGCGTTGCCGAGCTTGGCGCTGCTCTTCTCTATCTCCTTGGTGATTTTTTCTATCTCTTTGCCCAGGCGGGCGCGTTCCGCCTCCACGTCCACCAGCCCCTCCAGTGGCAGGAACAGCTCACCGAAGGGCGTGAGCGCCGTGGGCGTGCCCTTGGGGGCCTCGTACGCGGCGTCTGCCGTGGCGGATTGCGCCCCGGCCAGCAGGGCCAGGCGGGCGCACAGGTCATCGTCCAGCGGCAGGGCGGCGGGCTTGATGACAAAGCGCACTTTCTTGTTGGTGGAGAGGTCGTATTCCGCCTTGAGGTTGCGTGCGCGGTTGGCGGTTTCGTAAAGGGCTGCCGCCAGGGCGGATGCCTTGGAGACGGCGGTGTCGTCCAGCCCGGAGAGCAGGGCGTCCGCGCAGGGCAGCTCGGTGCTCATGAGGGGCTTGCCGTTCTCCCGTGCGGCGAATCCCAGGCTGGCCCACAGTTCTTCCGTGATGTGCGGCATGATGGGCGCCAGCAGCGCCAGGTAGTGCCGCAGCACGGTGTCCATGGTGAACAGGGTGGCGTTCTTCACGGCGGGCTCGCCCTCGCGCAGGTCGTTCTTCACGGCTTCCAGGAACAGGGAGCAGTACTCGTTCCAGAAGAAGGAGTACAAGGCCTGGGTGTAGGTGTTGAACTCGTACTTGGAGAGGGCGTCCGCCACTTCCGCGTGCAGCTTCTTGAGCTTGGAGAGGATATCGATGTGCACCGGCGTGAAGCGCGGCGCGGGGTCTGTGGTGGCCTCTCCCTGCATCATGCGGAAGCGTGCTGCGTTGTACAGCTTGTTGGCGAAGTTCTTGCCTTCCTCTATCTGCTTCTCGTCGAACTTCACGTCCGTGCCGGTGGGGGCTATGCGCATCAGGCCGAAGCGCAGGCCGTCCGCGCCGTACTTGGCGATGAGATCCAGCGGGTCCGGGCTGTTGCCCAGGCTCTTGCTCATCTTGCGGCCCAGCAGGTCGCGCACGATGGAGGTGAAGAACACGTTGCCGAACGGCTTGCCGCCCGCAAAGCGGTAGCCCGCCATGATCATGCGCGCCACCCAGAAGAAGATGATGTCCGGCCCGGTCACCAAATCCGTGGTGGGGTAGAACTTGGCCAGGCACTCCTGGTCCATGGTGGCGAAGGGCCACAGCCAGCTGCTGAACCATGTGTCCAGCGCGTCCTCGTCCTGCACCCAGTTCTCCGCGTCCGCGGGCGGTTCCACGCCCACGTAGATGTCGCCCGCGGCGGCGTCCTCGTTGTCCAGCTTGGTGGCCTCCTGGAGCTGCTGCGCCTTGTCCTTGCGGTACCACACGGGGATGCGGTGGCCCCACCAGAGCTGGCGGCTGATGCACCAGTCCTGGATGCCCTCCAGCCAGTGGGCGTAGGTTTTGGCCCAGCGGGCGGGGCGGAAGGTGATGTCGCCGTTGGCCACGGCGTCCGCGGCCTCTTGCACGCAGGGGTACTTCAGGAACCACTGCATGCTCAGGCGCGGCTCGATGGGCACGTCGGAGCGCTGGCTCACGCCCACGTTGTTGTCGTACTCTTCCACCTTTTCCAGCAGGCCCTTGGCCTTGATGAGCTCAATGGATTTCTCGCGCGCCACCTCGCGGTCCAGGCCGTGCAGCTCCGGGCATTCCGGGCAGTTGATGCGGGCGTCCGGCGTGAGCACATCGATGATTTCCAGATTGTTCTTCATGCCCACCTCGAAGTCCGTGCGGTCGTGTGCCGGCGTGATTTTCAGCGCGCCCGTGCCGAAGTCTATCTCCACGTGCTCGTCCGCGATGATGGGTATCTCACGCTCCACGAGCGGGCGGATGACCGTTTTGCCGATGAGGTGGGAGAAGCGCGGGTCCTTCGGGTTCACGGCCACCGCCACGTCCGCCATGATGGTTTCCGGGCGCGTGGTGGACACCAGCAGCTGGCCGGAGCCGTCCGCCAGCTTGTAGCGGATGGTGTAGAGCTTGCTGTGGGTGGGGGTCATGATGACCTCCTCGTCGGAGAGTGCGGTGAGCAGCACGGGGTCCCAGTTGACCATGCGGCGGCCGCGGTAGATGAGGCCCTGTTTGAAGAGTTCCGTGAAGGCGCGGGCCACCTCCGGGGCGAACACGTCGTCCATGGTGAAGCGCTCGCGCTCCCAGTCGCAGGAGCAGCCGAGCTTCTTGAGCTGCTTGATGATGATGCCGCCGTGCTTCTGCTTCCACTCCCACACCATCTTGACGAAATCCTCGCGGCCCACGTCGTAGCGGGTGCGGGGCGGGTTCTCCTTGGCCAGCTCCTTCTCCACGCGCGCCTGGGTGGCGATGCCCGCGTGGTCCGTTCCGGGCAGCCAGAGCACCTCCTTGCCCTCCTGCCGCGCGCGGCGGGCCAGGATGTCCTGGATGGTGTTGTTGAGCACGTGCCCCATGTGGAGCACACCGGTGACGTTCGGCGGGGGTATGACAATGCTGTAGGCCGGCTTGGGGGAGTGCGGGTCTGCGTGGAAGCAGCCCTCGCTCATCCAGCGGGTCTGCCACTTATCCTCAACCTGTGCAGGTTCGTACGCCTTAGGCAAATCTGTCATGTCGCGGACACCATACCACGCCCGCGCGCGTAAGTCAACTCAAATCGGCATTGTGCAACGGCATGCAATGACACGCCGTTGCGCATGCCCGCCGTGCGCGCTGCCCTTTGTTGAAACGGCGGGCATTCTCACATGGCCGCCGCGGCTTCCCGCAGCAGGCGCGCCGCCTCCCTGTAATAGGCAATCATGGCGGCTTTCCGGCCCTTGGCGGAGATATCCGGGTGGTTCATCACGTACGCAACGGCACGGCCGCTGATGTTGCGCTTGAGCATGAGCTCGTGCGCGGTCTTGTTGAGCATCTTCTCGTTGAGCGTATCGGCGCAATCCGGGTAATTGGCGTCCAGCGCCTTGAATTCCGGCTGGTGCGCGGCCACCACGGCGGTGGCGGATTCATCCGTGGCGTTTTCTTGGGCCTGCACCTCCTGCACGATGGTGCGCAGCAGGGTGTGGCGCTCCTTCAGGTAGGCCCGGTGGGTTTCCGGCAACTTGTCCGTGGGCACGGCCATGTTGGCTTCCGATACCTCTGAAAGCATTCTTTTTATATCGGCCTCCGCGCCCTGCTCGTGCAGCTCCGCGGTTTTCTCCATGATGGCGGCGGTCACCAGCAGCACATAGGACTTCACCTCCGGCTGCAAATCCTCTGCGGATGGCGCAACCGCGGGCGCGGCGGGCGGGGGGGTGGTGGCAGGCTTGTCTTGGGCGCCGGCAGGCAGGATGGCCGCCGCAAGCAGCGGGAGAAGGGTGAAACGCTTGGTCATGGTTTGGCGGGTTCGGGATTGGGGGTGTATTCGGAATTGTTTATCGGGTCGTCCGGCAGGGGGGCTTTCCAGCGGTCTTGGATATCCGCAGGCATGGTGGAGAGGCAGGCTTGCAGCTCTGAGGCAAAGGTGGCATCCGCCTTGGCACGGCTCAGCACGCTCCACTTGGCGGCCATGGACACCCTGTCCGGCCCGTTGGCGGATTGGTTCGCCTGCTCCCGCTGCTCATCGGTCACCATCCAGAGTTTGGCGGGCTTTTCCGGTGCGGCGGTGCGGGTGCCGCAGCGGATGAACGAGCAGAGGATGGCGCGGCTGCGCGTGGCATCGTACGCACCCCAGGCCATATCCAGCGCCATGGCCTCCATGGGGCAGGAGGACAGCTCCTCCAACTTGGTGAAATCCGGCTTCGGCGTGTCGCGCTTGATGCGGGACCACGCCGCTATGATGGGGTCGTACTTCAGTATGGTTGCGGCGGTCCCGTTGCTCTCCGGGGTGTCCGCCAGCCAGCAGCAGACGCAGATGTGCAGGCGGATGGTCGGCGAATCTGTGCCGCCCGCCTTCTCCAGCAGCTCTCCCAGGTGTGCGCTGTGCTGCCGTATCAGTTGGGAGCAGAATCCCATGCGGTACGTGCCGTTCTCATCGTCCAGGGATTCGAGCGACAGGATACGCGCGGCGTTTTCCAGCGTGGGGTGGGCGGCGTAGGAGTCCAGCAGCTGCTGGTCCCTTTCCGCCTCGGAAACCTCTGCGGGAGCCTCCGCGGGGGCAGGGGACTCCTGCGCGGCGGTGATGCCGCACAGGCACAGGGAGAGTGCAACGATGGCGCTTTTCATCAGTTGGTGGGGGGCGGCGGTATCTTCTTGCCGTCCAGCATGATCGGGGCGTCCTTGCCCTCCTGGATGCGGATGCGGGCGTTGGTGATCTGCTCGATGTACTTCTCCGGCGTCATGGCGGGGTTGTAGCTCAGGTTGCAGATTTTCGTGCCGTTGGGCTCCACCAGCGCGCCCATCGGCATGCCCTTGTCGCACCCGTACTTGGGCAGCGGGGATGTGGTGCGGAAGCCGATGAACAGCCCCTTGGCGTTCTTGAACTGGCGGGAGTTGATGATGTTCTTGTCCAGAGCCTGGCACATGGCGCAGCTGGAGGGGTCGGAGTACAGCACCCACACCGGCAGGTTGTACTTCTTGGCGTCCTTGAACGCCTTTTTCTCGTTGTTGTACCACTTCACCTTCAGGCTCTCGGACTTTTTCTTGAGCTTCTCCGCCTTGAGCTCCGCAGGCGTGGGCTTGGCGGTATCTTCAGCCGCGGGTGTGTCGTCGGCGGCGGGTGCGGGGTCCTGGCAATACACGGGGCTGCCTAGCAGCAACCCCAACAGTGCGAATGAAACAAACGGTTTATTCATTTGTCCCCATTCTTGCACCCCGCCCCCCTCCATGTCAAGCACATACGCCCGCCGGAAGAAAAATGTTCGCCGCGCGGGATGCGGTGTGGTAGAGTATGCGCATGCAGAGAGACGTGCTGGAAAAGAGCCTGGGCTACACCTTCACGGATGCCGCTTGGCTGGAGCAGGCGCTCACCCACCCCAGCGTGGACCAGAAGCGCAGCACCAACATCGCGTACGAGCGTCTGGAATACCTGGGCGACGCCGTGCTGGAGCTGGTGGTGAGCCGCGAGCTGTTCACGCGTTTCCCGAAGGCGGACGAGGGTCAGCTCACCAAGATGCGCGCCGCCGTGGTGAGCCGCCAGCACCTGGCGGGGCTGTGCCGCAGCCTCGGCTGGGGCGACCAGCTCGCCATGAGCCCGCAGCTGGAGAAGAGCGGCGGCCGCAACACCCCCTCCGTCCTCGCCAACACCTTTGAAACCGTCATCGGAGCCGTGATGATGGATTCCGGCTACCCCGCCGCCCGAAAGGTCTCGCTCGCCCTGCTGAGCGACAGCCTGGACCGCGTGGAGAGCCTGACCGCCGTGAACTACAAGGGCGCGCTGCTGGAAACCCTGCAGGCCATCAACAACTGCGGTCCGGAATACGCCGTGGAGGCCGTGGGCGAGGATGCGGGCCTGGGCCCGTTCCGCGCCACCGTCACCTGGTGCGGCATCCTTCTCGGCACCGCGGAGGGCCCCAGCAAGCACAAGGCGGAAATGGCCGCAGCCAAGGACGCCATGCAGCACAAGCGCTGGGAGAAATAAGAGCCTTATTTCTATTTCGCCTGCAGCGTCATCATCTGCACGGCGTTTTCCGTGGCCTGGACGGGGAGGGTTTGCGGGGAGTCTGCGATGCGGATTTGGAATTTGCCCTCGCGGGGCAGGTTGAGCTCGGCGAACTTGTTGGCATCGTCTTTCAGGGTGGGCAGCGTGGCCTTGTCCACCTCCTTGCCCGATTCATCCAGCAGCACGATGGGCAGGGCCTCTTCCGTGCGCGGGGTGATGTTCACCATGAGCCTCTGCACGTTGGCGGGCTGACCCTTCTGCTCGTGCCAGGCGCGGGAGAGCCTGAGGTAGCGCGCGGTCACGTCCTCAGAAGCCACGGGTTCCTTGCCTATCTGCTTGGCCAGCAGGGGTGGATAGAAAAAGTCCTTGCCGTCGGGCGTGGCGGCCTTGATGCGCTCCAGGGCGTTGCGGTCGGGGTCCAGCATGCCGATGTAGCTCATGACCCAAGCACTGTTGAAATCCTTTTCGTTGTACTCGATCATGTGCCACTCGCCGTCGAACCAGGCTTCCGCCCAGGTGTGGTTGCCCTGGATGTGGTGCCAGGAGAGCAGGCCGCACACGCGCGCCGGGATGTCCACCGCGCGCAGCGCGCACACCAGCAGGATGCTCTGCCCGGTGCAGGACACCTTCTTCTCCGCCAGCGCCTCCAGCGCGTTCATGTCCGCGCGGCGGCGTTCCGTGGTGTAGTACACGCCGGTGGCCTTGGGCAGCTGGGTGGAGAGCGCCAGCACGGCCTCCCGCGCGGTCTTGCAATCCTTCACAATCTCCTTGCACATGGGCGTGAGGGTGGGGCGCCAGTCGCACGGCTCCTCGGTAAACACCCGGTCCGGCGCCACGCTAGCCGCCTTCAATTCCGCACTAGGTGCATCACTCCAAGGAAACTCCCCCGCCAGAGCAACACACCACGTCATCAACAATCCAATCAGAGTCGCCTTCATAATCCTAATCTTAATTACCCACTTCGCCGTACAGCGTGAACCCGGTGCATTCCGTAATCCGCACCGGCACAATCTTCCCCACCTCCGCCTTGCCCTTCTGGATAATCACGGGCTTGTTCTGCGAACTGCGCCCTTGCTGCCTGTCCGGGTTGCTCTTGCTCGGCCCCTCCACCAGGATGCTCTGCTCCGTGCCCACCAGGGCCATGTTGCGCGCGGTGGCGATGCGGTTCACCGTCTCCAGCAGGTCGTGGTTGCGCTCCTCCTTCACGCGCAGGCAGATTTGGTCCGGCATGGCGGCCGCCACGGTGTCGCGCCGCGGTGAGTACTGGAACACGAAGGCGTTGTCGAACTGCACGCGCTCCACGGCGGCCTTGGTCTGCTGGTAGTCCTCGTCGGTCTCGCCGGGGAAGCCCACGATGATGTCCGTGGTGATGGCCAAATCCGGGCGCGCCTCGCGCATGGCGTCGCACAGGCGCAGGTATTTTTCGTTCTTGTACGGGCGCCGCATGAGCTGCAGGATGCGGTCGCTCCCGCTCTGCATGGGGAAGTGGATGTGGCTGCACAGCTTCGGCAGGTACGTGTAGGCGTTGACGAGGTCCTCGCGGAAGCCGATGGGGTGAGGCGAGGTGAAGCGCAGGCGCTCCAGGCCGTCGATGTCGTGCAGGCTCTCCAGCAGGCGCACGAAGGCGCCGCGGCCGTTGACGACGGGTTCCTCCCTGCCGTAGCGGTTCACAATCTGCCCGAGCAGGGTGACCTCTTTTACGCCGCCGTGGTCCACCAGCTCGCGCACCTCTTTGATGATATCCGCGGCGGGGCGGCTGCATTCCGCGCCTCGCGTGCTGGGGACGATGCAGTAGGAGCAGCGCATCTCGCAGCCCTGCATGATGGACACGAACGCCGTGCAGCCGCCGGAGGGCGGCAGGTGGTCGCGTATCTCGTTCTGGAAGCCCTCCACCTCGCCCACCTCGCAGATGTGCGCGCCGCGCTTCAGCGGCTCGGTGAGCCCCATGCCCAGGCGGCTTTTCAGCAGGCGGTTGCAGATGGCGTACACGTTGTGGTATTGCCGCGTGCCCGTCACCACGTCCAGCCGGTTGATATCGCGGAACAGCGACTGCGCGCGGCTCTGCACCATGCAGCCCATGAAGCCGTACACCACCCACGGCTTGGCATCCGGGCGCGCGCAGAGCAGGCCCATCTTGCCGAGGGCCTTGAGCTCCGCCTTTTCGCGCACGGCGCAGGTGTTGATGAGGATGACGTCCGCCTCGGCCTCGTCCGTGGTGAGGGTGTACCCGCCGGCGAGGAACATGCTTGCGACCTGTTCGGAGTCGCGCTCGTTCATCTGGCAGCCGTAGGTTTTGATGAGGACGGAAGGCATGGCGGTGTTAGGATTCGTATTCGGTGGGGTCGGGGATTCCGGCGGCGGCGAAGGCCTCCTTGCGCTCGCGGCAGGTGGCGCACTGCCCGCAGTGTTTCTCTCCGCCGCGGTAGCAGGAGTACGTGTGCGCGTAGTCCACGCCCAGCCGCGCGCCCTGCGCCGCTATCTCCCCCTTGCTGGCGTGGATGAACGGTGCCAGCACCTGCAGTTGCGCGTAGGTGCCCAGGCGGATGGCCGCGCCCATGGCGTCCATGAACTCCGAGCGGCAGTCGGGATACAGGTCGTGGTCGCCCGCGTGGGCCGCTATCACCAACCCCTCCGCGCCCGCGCTCTCCGCCACGCCCGCGGCGATGGCCAGGAAGATGCCGTTGCGGAACGGCACCACGGTCTGTTTCAAATTCTCCTCGGCGTAGTCGCCGGTGGGGATGGCATCCGCCCCGCTCAGCAGCGCGCTGGACAGGTGCGGCTTGAGCACGGTGAGGTCAATCTCGCGGTACGGCACGCCGGCGGATTCCGCCTGTTGCCGCGCGCACGCAAGCTCTCGCTTGCCGTGGTTGCTGCCGTAGTCGAACGATATGGCGCACACCACCTCGTGCCGGGCCTTGGCCCAGTGGAGAGCGGTGGTGGAGTCAAGCCCGCCGGAGAGGAGTACGGCTACTTTCATGGCGTTTCAATATCCGTTTCTGTGTTTCCAGGGTTCCCTGGCGTCAGGGTTGGCCCAGAGCCCCTTCTTGGCCTCCTTGGCCTGCCGGTGGGCCTCCCGCAGGTCGGCCTCGTCGGGTCCGTATTTTTCGGAGTGCCAGGCGCAGCCCTCCTGCACCAGGATGAGGTTGATGTACTGGTCGTGGAAGTACACCTTGCCATTGATGCGTCCCAGCCCCTCGCGTCCGGGATAGACCACGTCCACATGCTTGCCCTGCACCAGCTGGAACAGCCGCTGCCGCGCCTCCTGCCCATAGTCCTGGTCCATTTCCGGGGCGTCGATGCCCAGCAGCTGCACCTTCTCCTCACGCCCGTTCTCCATGCGCACGGTGAGCGTGTCGCCGTCCGTCACACGCACCACCTGACCGTATATCTTGCCGGAATCCGGCACCACGTCGGCGGCGGGGTTCTTCTGCGGCTTCTTCTTGGCGACCTTGCCGCCGCGGCGGTAATCCCACGGCGCGGTGGGCTCGCCCTCCACGTTCCAGAGCCCCTTCTTGGCGGCCTGCGCCTGCTTCTGGGCGTCCGCCAGCTCGGTGAGCTCCGGCGCGTAGTGGTCGTAGTGCCACGCGCAGCCCTCCTGCACCATGATGAGGCTGATGTCCTTCTTGCCGAGATAGATTTCCCCCAGCACGCGGTCGTACTGGTCGCGCTTGTGCGTTTTCACCGTGATGGTCTTGCCATCGATGAGCGACACCAGCTTCTCGCGCGACTTGTCACCGTACTCTTGGTCGGACTCCGGGGCATCGATGCCGTAGAAGCGGATTTTCTCCTGCGTGCCGTCCTTGAGCCGGATGGTCACGGTGTCGCCGTCCGCGATGCGCACCACCTTGCCCTTCAGCTTGGCGGGCAGGGTGTCCGAAGCCGCGGGGCAGGGCAGGACAAATGCGGCCAGTAGGGCAGCGCAGATGAGTTTCAGGGTGTTGGTCATGGTTGGTATGGGTTAGGGCAGCCTGTTTTCCGGCTGGTGTTCCGCGGTGCAGGTGAGCTGGATGCCGCCGCGCATGCCGAAGCGGCCCTCCACCACCATCCACGCGGGGGAGATGGCCTCCACCAAATCATCCAGGATGCGGTTCACCACCTGTTCGTTGAACGCGGGATAGTTGCGGTAGGAGGCCAGGTAGTATTTCAGACTCTTGGTTTCCACGCACTTCTCCGCGGGGCTGTAGGTGATGGTGAGGTGGCAGCTGTCCGGCTGCCCCGTCACGGGACACAGCGACGAGAATTCGTGCGTGTCCAGCGTGATTTTGTACGGCCGTCCCGGCGTGCGGTTCGGGAACGATTCCAGCTTCGCATCATCCGGCGACCCCACAAACGCGGTGTGCTTTCCGAGGATTGTGACGTTGTTTTCCATAATCAGATTTTGGTCAGTTTGTATTCGGTTTTGCCATCCTTCATGCCCCAGCCGAGTTCGGCGAGCTTGGCGCGCAGCTCGTCCGCCTTCGCCCAGTCCTTGGCGGTGCGGGCAGCCCAGCGCTCCTCCGCGATGGCGCGGATGTCCTCCGGCACCTCGATGTCTGCATCGGGATCCGGCAGCAGCAGGCCCAGCGCCTCCGTGATGAGACGGAACTGCCGCCACGTTTCCGCAGCTTGCGCGGCATCCAGCTCCGCCGGCTTGATGCTGTGCATGGCGCTGAACACGTGGCCCAGGGCCTCCGGCGTGTTGAGGTCGTCTTCCAGGCTGTCCCAAGCGGGCTGGAAGGGCCCCGGTTCCGGGCGGTTCTTCACGAGGTCGCGGTAGGCGGGTTCCTTTGCGGCGGAGCCTGCGGCCTTGGCGAGCTCCTTGTTGAAGCGGCCGAGCTTGTTGAGGGCGCTGGTGGCATCCTTCATGCCGGAAAGGGTGAAGTTGAGCGGGCGGCGGTAGTAGGCGCCGGCCAGCACATAGCGCAGGGCGGCGGGCGTGTAGCCCATTTCCTGAAGCTGGTCCAGCGTGTACATGTTGCCCAGGCTCTTGCTCATCTTCGCGCCGTCCACCAGCAGGTGGGTCACGTGGAACCAGTGGCGCGCGCTCTCTCCGCCGCATGCGCAGCGGCTCTGCGCTATCTCGTTCTCATGGTGCGGGAACACCAGGTCCACCCCGCCGGAATGCAGGTCAAACGTGTCGCCGAGGTACTTGTGGCTCATGGCGGAGCACTCCAGGTGCCAGCCGGGGCGACCCTCCCCCCACGGGGAATCCCAGTGGTTGGGGCCGTCCTCCGGGCGGCGCGCCTTCCATAGCACGAAATCCGCCACGCTGTCCTTGTCGTACTCGTCCACGTCTGCGCGCGTGGCCGCCGTCTTGCCCAAATCCAGCGCCTGGCGGTCCAGGTGCGCCAGCTTGCCGTAGTCGGGGTAGGAAGAAATCCGGAAGTACACGGAGCCGTCCTCGCTCTGGTAGGCGTGGCCCTTGTCCATGAGCTTCTGCACAATGTCGATCTGCTCCGCAATATGGCCCACGGCACTTGGCTCCACATGCGGCGCCAGGCAGTTGAGCGCCGCACAGTCCACGTGGAACTTCTCCGTCCACTTGGCGGTGTACTCCTGCAGCGGCACGCCCTGCGCCTGGGAGTTGCGGATGGTCTTGTCGTCCACATCCGTGATGTTGCGCACATGCTTGGTGCGCAGGCCGCCCAGCTCCACCACGCGGCGGAACACGTCCTGCACCACGAAGGTGCGGAAATTGCCGATGTGCGCGGCGGCATACACGGTCGGTCCGCAACAGTAGAAGCGCAGCGTCTTGCCGTCTTCCGCCACCACGGGCTTCAGCGCCCCCGACTGTGTATCATGCAATTTCAACATGCCCGGCAGTATGCCCTATGCGCGCGCGTATGTCAATGCCGGTCTGTTTCATCATGCCGCGTGGGCACGGGGTGGAGGATGCGGCAGGGGACACCCGTCGCCACCACGTTGGCGGGGATGTCGCGCGTGACCACGCTGCCCGCGCCGATGACCGAGTTGTCGCCAATGCTGACGCCGGGCAACACGCACACGTTGGCACCCAGCCAGCAGTTCCTGCCGATGCGGATGGGCAGGTTGTACTGCATGGCGTGCTCGCCGCGCAGCTCCGGCAGGATGGGATGCCCCGCCGTGGCGAGGGTGACGTTCGGGCCCAGCTTGGTGCAGTCGCCGATGTAGATGTGGGTGTCGTCCACCAGGGAGAGGCCGTGGTTGATGTACACGTGGCTGCCGAGGTGCAGGAAACGCCCGCCCCAGTTGGCTTTCATGGGCGGCTCAATCATGCTGCCTTCTCCAATCTCCGCGAGCATCTGCCGCAGCAGCTCAGCGCGGCGCGCCGTCTCCTTGGGGCGCGTGAGGTTGAAATCATACATCACCTCCAGGCACTCCTGCTGCCGGAGGAAAAGCTCCTCGTCCGTGGCGCTGTACAGCGTGCCGTCGTGCTGGTGGTTGGGTGTGTTCATGGTTGCTGCCCCTTGTAATGTTCGCAAACGTATTCGCCCACATCCTGCGGCAGGTACATGAGCTTGATGCGGGATACAGCGTCCGCACTTTCATCGGCGGCTCTCCCGGTGAGAATCAAATCGCAGAGGGAGTCCGCCCGGTGTGATATCGATATATGGAGCAAATCCCTGTACCAGTAGGTGGTGTCGTCGTCGACCACCCTCTGAGAGGTGACGGTGTACGTCTTGCCTGCCAACATGCGGCGGATGATGAACGGGTAGAGGAAGAAGCCCGCAGCCAGGACACAGAAAACGGTTTTGGCCAAGGAGCTTGAGAAGAACTCCAAGAGGTCCTGCGGAATATCTTTCATCCATTCGCAGTCCTGCAAAAGCCCGGGCACCACGGCAGCCACGACCAGGACCGCCCCCAGGAGCCACGCTCCGATGCATTTTGCAACGGGAGCGCTGGTTTTCCCCGGTGCGCCCGACCAGACAAGGCTTTCCCCCTCTTGAAGTTCTAACGGAGAGTTTTCCATGGAGCCATTGTAGACCCGCCCGCGGTGGCGCGTCAAGTTGAAATCACGGGGTGTTTTCCCTGCATTTCCATGCGGAGATGCAGATGGCGGCCAGGACCATGATGCAGCCGGCGGTGAAGGGCAGGGGAGACACCTTCTCGCCGAACAGGAGGAGAGAGAACAGGACCGCCGCGGGAATCTTGGCGTTGTTCATCACGGCGAGCTGGGTGTAGCCCACGCGGGAGGCTCCGCGGTTCCAGAGCCAGAATCCCAGCCCCGTGGGCACGGTCCCCAGGTAGAGCAGGGCGAGCCATTGGTGCGGGGTGGGCATGCAGATGTCGCCGGCCAGGCAGAAGGGCAGCACCGCCAGGGCCGCGGCGGCGTAGGCCGAGCCCATGCAGCGCGAATCGTCCACCCGGCGTTTCCAGAGCACCTGCCCCAGCGCAAAGCAGATGTTGGCGCCCTCCATGAGCAGCACCCCCGCCAGGATATCCTGCCAGGGCAGGCGTTGCCACACGGCCAGGGCCGCCCCCGCCACCGCCAGCGTGATGCACAGCAGGTGCACCGCGCGGAAACGCGCGCCGAACATGCAGGCGGCCAGGGCCACATAGGCGGGAGTGGCGGCGGTGAGCACGGCGGCCTCGCTCCCCTGCAGGTAGCGGAAGGCGTGGAGGAAGAGCAGGTGCATGGCCCCGAACTGCACCACGCCCGCCAGCGCGGCGCGCCATTGCTTCCGCCACTCTACCCCGCGGGCAAAGGGCAGGAACACCAGCGCGGCCACCAGCAGGCGGATGAACGCCGCCTCCCCGGCGGGCATGTCCGCCAGCACGCTGCCGATAAGCCCGAACGACAGGGCCATGCAGACGGTGGCGGCCAGGAGGTATGTCATGCCTCAGCGGGATTGCATGAATTTCACGATACCGCGGCCGACGGCCTGTGCGTAGCGGACGGCGTTGGCATCGTTGCCAAGGAACTTGGCGTGGTCGGGGTTGGAGAGGTAGGCGGCCTCTGTGATGGCGGCGGGCACGTAGTGCTCGTTGCAGGTGTTGAGCCAGTCGCCGCCGCCGCGGCGGCCATCGTTGCGGATGATGACGCCGCAGGGCACGCCGTTGTTGTTCATGCCGCGGCTGTAGATGGAGCGTGTGATTTCCCGCGCGAGCGCATCTGCCAGCCTGGTGCCGCGCTCATTGCAGTAGATGGCGCCCTTGTTGCAGACCTGCCAGTAATCCGTCTCGCTGTTGTGGTGGAGGAAAACGATGCAGCCGGGTTTCTGGTCGATACCGTAGTCTGCGCTGAGAATGCCCACGGCCATGCGTTCTGGGTGGTACTTGGAGCGGTAGACGGCGGTGACCTCCGGCGTGTTGAGCTGGTGCACGCCCGCGCGGCGCGCGTAGGCGGCCAGGGTGGGGTTGGCGGGCGCGGCGCCGCGGTTGCAGATGCGGCAGGTGTATCCGGCCCGCTCTATCACCTGCTTGGTGTAGAGAACGTATTTGTACCAGAACTCGCACTCTTCGATGTTGCCGTAGCGGGCATCCGGCGTGCGTGCGCCCTGGCCGCCGCGCTGCGGGTGGTAGTAGTGGCCGATATCCAGCACCACCACCTGCGAATCCCGCGCCTGCGCGCGCAGTTGCTGCTGCACGCAGGAGGGTAACATGAACGCGCAGAGCGCGGCGGTGAGAAGGAGAAGCCTTTTCATGCCGGCGCGGGGTTAGAGCGGAAGTTCGGCCTGCCCGTTGCGGGTGAGCGTGGCGCCAATCTTGGCGTAGGCGGAGGGCAGGGCCTCCCTGCCGCGCGGCGTGCGCTTCAGGTAGCCCTGCATGATGAGGAATGGCTCGTGCACGTCCTCGATGGTGGATTCGTCCTCGCCCACGGCAACCGCCAGGGACGACAGTCCCACCGGACCGCCGTTGAATTTGTAGATGATGGTTTCCAGCAGGCGCTTGTCCATCTCGTCCAGTCCATCGTCGTCGATGTCCAGCATGCCGAGTGCGGCCTGCGCCACATCGTCCGTGATGCGCCCGTTGGCGCGCACCTGGGCGAAATCGCGCACCCAGCGCAGCAGCGTGTTGGCCACGCGGGGCGTACCGCGGGAACGGCGCGCAATGCCCATGGCTCCCTCCGGTGCCAGGTCGATGTCCAGCAGCCCTGCGGAGCGCTGCAGGATCTGGCAGAGCTCGTCCGCGGAGTAGTAGTCCAGCCGGTTCACCAGGCCGAAACGCGAGCGCAGGGGCCCGGTGAGCATACCGGCGCGCGTGGTGGCGCCCACCAGCGTGAACTTGGGCAGGTTGAGCTGGATGGAGCGCGCGTTGGGCCCCTGGTCGATGATGATGTCCAGCCGGAAATCCTCCATGGCGGGGTACAGGTACTCCTCAATGGCGGGGTGCAGGCGGTGGATTTCATCGATGAAGAGCACATCACCCTTCTCCACGTTGGTGAGGATGCCCGCTAGGTCGCCCGCCTTCTCGATCTGCGGCCCGCTGGTGGTGTGCAGCTTGTGGCCCACGGCGTTGGCGATGATGTTGGCGAGCGTGGTCTTGCCCAGCCCCGGCGGGCCGCTGAGCAGCACATGGTCCAGCACATCGCCGCGCAGCTTCGCGGCCTCCACCATGAGCAGCAGGCGCTCCTTCACCTTCTCCTGCCCGCAGAACTCGCTGAACACGGGCGGGCGCAGGGTGATATCGTAGCTGCTCACGGGCGTTTCCGCCACTCTGCTGTATAGGGATTCGGACATAGGAGGGGCGGGGGGGTTACGATGCCACGTGCGCGGAACTGACGGCATCCGGCTTGGTGAAGTAGTCGTACGCCTCGTCCCAGTCCGCCTGCGTGCAGGAGCCCAGCAGCGCGGCAGTCGTCAGTGTCACTAGTATTGCTTTCATCATGGCGTGTGTCCATTATAGGCTTTCGTGGAATTTTGTCAATTTTTCCTTGACAATTCCAGAATCCGGCGTACCTTGGGGGTCCGCCCTTGCCCCGCTGGCTCGGGCGTGCTATCCCGGCGGGTGAGACACAAGCCGCTCACCGACGTCGGATGAACTCCATACAAACCATCATTTCAAACATATAGAAAGCATTACCAAAATGACAAAGCATACCCTCAAGGTTAGCAAGCGCGAGGCTGTCGGTACCGGCAAGCTGAACGCCCTCCGCGCCCAGGGCCTCGTCCCCGGCGTGATATACGGCAACGGTGAGAACATCAACGTGCAGGCCTCCGCCTCCGATATCCGCGTGCTCCTCAACGAAGCCGACACGGACAGCGTTCTCGTGAACCTGGACCTGGACGGCAAGGCCGTGCTCGCCATTGTGAAGGACATCCAGCGCAACTGGCTGAAGGATGGCGTGACCCACCTGGACTTCCAGGCGGTGACCCCGGACACCGTGGTGAAGACCGCGGTGGCGGTGAAGCTCAACGGCACGCCCGCCGGCGTGGCCATGGGCGGCCAGGTGAACCAGATTGTCCACGAGCTGCCCATCAAGTGCGCGGTGAAGGACATCCCCGCTTGCGTGGTGGCAGATATCTCCGGCCTGAGCTTGGACGAGTCCCTGCGCATGGCCCAGGTGGAGCTCCCCGCGAACGTCACCACGCCGTACAACAGCACCGTGGTGCTCGCTTCCGTGGTGAAACCCTAACCGGCCCGCAGAAATTGGTTTCAACAAGCCGCACTCCTTCACGGGAGTGCGGCTTTCTGCTGTCCGCCAGTCCCCCTTTCCCGCCCTCCCAAAACGCCAGGCCGCCCGCCGCCCGTTCGTATGGCTGCGCCTATTAACGTATCATATCTGCAAGATAAACGATGCCAACTTTTCAGATATAGTACATAAACGCCCATGAGGGGGAAATATGGTCATTGCCTGCGGGAATAACCGCCGCCTTTGCCCCGTGCGGGTAGGGGGAACCCTGCGCGTTTGTTGTACTTGTTGCCGCCTGTCAGTCTTCCTTCACCCTGGTGAAGCGCAGGATGATTTGCTTGTCCGGGCGGTTGAGGGCCTGGTTTTTCTCCCGGATGAAGCGTTGGGCGTCTTCGGGGAGGCGGTCGAAGACCAAGAGGTCTGCAATGGCTTCGTCCGGTCCGTTGAAGGTGATGTCCGCCTCGTAGGCTTGGCCGCGGAAGGAGATGCGGGCGCGGTAGGGTTCGTCATCTGGCTGGGTCCACTCGTAGGGAATTTTGCCGTGGTGGGAGCCCACCCGCCAGAGGATGCGGGTGGCGTCCACCTCCAGGTGCAGGTTGTTAGCACGGTCCAGCCACTCGCCGGGGGCGAGCCCGCGGGGGTCCTCCCACCAGTCCGGGATAAAGAGGTACAAAAACCCCGCCGCGAGCAGGATGAGCAGGGCAATGAGCCGCTTCCTGTCCATGGCGGGGTTGGCGTTGGTGGCGGCGCCTTTAGTTGGCCACCACGTTGACGAGACGCCCGGGCACCACGATGACCTTGCGCACGGTCTTGCCCTCCGTGAACTCCTTCACGCGGGGGGCGGCCAGTGCCTGGGCCTCCAGGTCCTCCTTGGAGATGTCCACGGGCACGGTAAGCTTGTCGCGCAGCTTGCCGTTGACCTGGATGACGATTTCGCGGGTGTTCTCCACCAGGTATTCCGGGTTGAAGCTCGGCCAGGGCAGGGCGCTGAGCTGGCCGTTGCCCAGCTGCGGGAACGCGCCGCGCAGGATGCTGTACAGCTCCTCTGTAATATGCGGGGCGAAGGGGTTGAGCAGCTGCAGCAGCGTGGCGTAGTCCACCACGCTCACGCTTTCCGCCTGGGTCATGGCGTTCGTGCACTCCATCATCTTGGAAATGGCGGTGTTGAAGCTCATGTCCTCGATGTCTTCCGTGACTTTCTTGATGGTCTTGTGGAGCTCCTTGCGCGCGGGGGTGACGGTGGTTTCATCCGCATCGGAAACCTTGCCGCCGAGCACCCACTCGCCCTCCTGGTTCTCCACCATGGCGATGCGCCACACGCGGGCCAGGAAGCGGCTGATGCCCTCCACGCCCTTGGTGGCCCAGGGCTTCACCTCCTTGAGCGGGCCCATGAACATCTCGTACAGGCGGATGGCGTCCGCGCCGTAGTCGCGCACAATGTCGTCCGGGTTCACCACGTTGCCGCGGCTCTTGGACATCTTCTGCCCGTCCTCGCCCAGGATGAGCCCCTGGTTGACGAGCTTGTTGAAGGGTTCCGGGGTGGAGACCAGGCCGTAGTCGTACAGCACCTTGTGCCAGAAGCGCGCATAGAGCAGGTGCAGCACCGCGTGCTCCGTGCCGCCCACGTACAGGTCCACGCCGCCGGGCTTCTGGTTGCCCGCCATCCAGTACTTCTCCGCATCCGCGCCGATGAAGGCGTTGTCGTTCTTGGGGTCGATGTAGCGCAGGTAGTACCAGCAGGAACCCGCCCACTGCGGCATGGTGTTGGTCTCTCGCGTGGCCTTGTCGGAGTAGTGGATCCACTCCTTGGCCTTCACGAGCGGGCCGCGGGGGTCGCCGCTGGGCTTGAAGTCCTCCATCTCCGGCTGCAGCAGGGGAAGCTCGCTCTCAGGGATGGCGTAGTGGTGGCCGTCCTCGCCCCACACGATGGGGAAGGGCTCGCCCCAGTAGCGCTGGCGGCTGAACAGCCAGTCGCGCAGCTTGTAGTTCACCTTGCCGTGCCCGTACTGCTTCTCCTCCAGCCAGGCAATCATCTTGGCCTTGGCCTCCGGCACGGGCAGGCCGTTGAAGTGCTCGGAGTTCACCATGGTGCCGTCGTACCCGCAGAAATCCTTCCACGGCGTGGCGGGGTCGTCCGGCTGCACCACCTGGATGATGGGCAGCCCGAACTTCACGGCGAAGTCGTAGTCGCGGCTGTCGTGCGCGGGCACGGCCATGATGGCCCCCGTGCCGTAGCCGGTCAGCACGTAGTCCGCAATCCAGATGGGGATTTGCTTGCCGTTGACGGGGTTGGTGGCGTACGCTCCGGTGAACACGCCGGTCTTTTCCTTGGCCAGGTCGGTGCGCTCCAGGTCGCTCTTGGCGGCGCATTCCGCCTGGTAGGCCTTCACGGCCTGTTCCTGCTCCGGCGTGGTGATTTCCGGCACCAGCTCATGCTCCGGGGAGAGCACCATGTACGTGGCGCCGAACAGCGTGTCCGGGCGCGTGGTGTACACCGTGATGGTCTTGCCGTTGCAGTCGAAGTTCACTTCCGCGCCCGTGGACTTGCCGATCCAGTTGCGCTGCAGCAGCTTGATGCTCTCCGGCCAGTCAAGATCATCCAAATCGTCAATCAGGCGCTCCGCGTAGGCGGTGATGCGCAGCATCCACTGGCGCAGCTTGCGGCGCTCCACGGTGAAGCCCTTGCTCTTCCACTCCTCTGCCTCCTCGTTGGCCAGCACGGTGCCCATGTCTGGGCTCCAGTTCACCATGCCGTCCGCCACGTAGGCCAGGCGCACGGCGTCGATCTGCTCGCGGCTCCAGCCCTGGTCTTCCAGCTCCTTCACCGGGCGCGCCTTCTTCAGCTCCGTGTTGTAGTACGAGTGGTACAGGCGCAGGAATATCCACTGCGTCCAGCGCACGTAGTGCGGGTCCGTGGTGGCTATCTCGCGGTCCCAGTCGTAGGAGAAACCCAGCATCTTGAGCTGGCGCCGGAAGTTGTCGATGTTCGCGTAGGTGGTGATGGACGGGTGCTGCCCGGTCTTGATGGCGTACTGCTCCGCCGGCAGGCCGAAGGAGTCCCACCCCATCGGGTGCAGCACGTTGAACCCGCGCATGCGCTTGTAGCGGCTCACGATATCCGTGGCGGTGTAGCCCTCCGGGTGCCCCACGTGCAGTCCTGCGCCGCTCGGGTACGGGAACATGTCCAATATGTAGCACTTGGGTTTAGAGGCATCAAAGCCCGCCTCTCCGGGGTTGTGCACCTTGAAGGTCTTTTCCTCGTCCCACACGTGCTGCCACTTGGGCTCGAAGTCATCGAAAGGATATGGATTCTTGCGTTCTGACATGTCGCGCGGCACCATACTACACGCGCGCGGGATTATCAAGCCTTTTTTGGCGCGCTACTTGTCGGCCGTGTTGAGTCATCATTCCGGACGCCGAGCAACAGCTCCTCACCGCCCGGCGCGTGAATTTCCCTAATTGCTTGCCTCAACACCGCCGATGGTCCCGAGTAGGGCGTGCGCGCTGCGCACGGTAAGGCGGGGTGGACCAACCGCGAAGCGTGTTGGCCCCGATAGGGGCGAAAGCGCCCAACGGCCCTCGTTCAGGGGCGCGCCGCTTGCGGCGCGGTAAGGGCGATTGGACTGTACCGAAGTGTACAGCCCCCGCAGGGGGTGAGGAGCCGTGGGGCGGCTGCGAATCAAAGCGCCCGACGGCCCCGTTCAGGGCGCACTGCGCAGCAAGTGCGGTAAGGGCGATTGGACTGTACCGAAGTGTACAGCCCCCGCAGGGGGTGAGGAGCCGTGGGGCGGCTCCGAATCAAGGCGCGTGAGGCGCGCACGAGTCAACGTAGAGCGAAGACGGGTAAATTCACTTGACTTTCCCCTGCGCTCTGGTAAACTCGCTGCACCACGCACGGATAGCTCAGTGGTAGAGCGGCTGTTTTACACGCAGTTGGTCGGGGGTTCAAATCCCTCTCCGTGTATCCAACCGGAGCCGCAGGATATTTTCCTGCGGCTCTTTTCTGTTTTCATAACCGCCTGATATTTCAGCAAAAGTGTTTCGGGCAGTTTTGGCAAAGTTCGCGGTACTGCACGCCCTGGACACCCTTTCCGGCACCCCCTTGCACTGGCGCGCACTTCCGTGCACTCCGCTAGGCGAGCCGAGGTTGGAAAATCACAGTATGCTCATTTTGAGTTGGTTGTGAAAACATAAAACAAAAGGAACAGCCCAAACCAGCGGTTTTTCCATGGAAAAAAGTTCGAGATTCTCGTTGCCCGATTACAAGGCACACACAGGCAATGAATTACAAGGAGAGTGTGCAATCGGGGTCATCGGTATGAATTGCAAACCCTTGCCAAATCCGTGAAAGATGCCCCCTCGTCTTTCCACCCGAGTTCAAATCCCTTTCGCTTCCCTTTTCTCCACCCGCCTGTTTTTGCCATGCCCCAAAGGAAGGGAAGGGCTGGTTTTCTAGAGCGCCTGCGCCATACGGCGGTATCCTGTCTACACGCGTAGTCGGGATTTTCCCTCGAACTTCCTTTCCCACGGCTCGTTACCTCCCCGCAGTTGCTTCGGGCGCGCCCCACGCGCCCTCACCCTACGGGCAGAAGCTGCGCTTCTGGCTAATCTGCCTTACAGCCGTCGGCAGCTTTGTTCTTCAGGTCTGGGATTCCGCATCATCGCGGCTTCGCACGGACTTTCACCGCAGTACGCATATCGCGTCAGTCGTACCCACAAATGGGCGCAGCAATTATTTGCTGCGCCCATGATTAATCTCAACTGCTAAAATCTAATGATTTCAAGCAGCATTTTCCATATGCTGATAAAATAATCTTTTGTAAACTCTGCCCCATGAATACAACTTATTGCAATAGGGAAAGCTATAACAAATCCAAATATACCAGCAAGTAAATTAATTATGATTTTTTTCATATTATGAGATACTACATTTGACACCTTTGTCGATGCAATTTTTTCCTGCGCATTCAGCAGGATTTGGTTTTTTATTATCGAGCCACTTGTAAAACTTCAATTTCTTTCCAGTTAAGGTCAGTTCACATATGTATTTTGCCTTTCTTACACGGCTTTTTTCCGTGTTTTTGCAGCATGCCCACATACTGGGATACTTGCATGTTCTTGTACACTTTTGGCGAACTTCCTTTTCAGCAATTTCGCCTACAACATGGCACTCATTTTCTATGAATATACCCGCATAAGCACCTACAACAGCACCTGCAATAAATATGATTACAAGGATAACCCACAGTCCTTTCACATCTGTAAAATAAGAAGGGGAATTTTTTGCAAACAAATAATCATTTAAATCTTTTCGTTCTTGGTCAAAATCCCTCCCCATCCATCGACCATCCACCGGGTTATAGTGGCGGTAGTTGTAGTAGATGAGAGCGAGTTCGGTGTCGTTGAACTCACTGGACCACTGGATGGGTTGTTCTACATCCCCTGAGGATGCTACCTGACCATAGGGAGAGTATGTGCAGGCTGTTCGGATGTAGCCCTGCTGGCCGTAGACCTCGCAGATGTTCTTCGTCAAGCCCCGGCGGTGCCCTTTGTCTCTTGTTGCCTTGCTGTCTTTAACAGAGCCGGTTTTATCCAATGCGTATGGTTTCATAAATCTCATTTAGGGTTCTGCAGTGAGCCCCAGGAACCAAGGGGCGGCGTTGCTGGACAAGTCGGTCACGGCCCAGATGAAGGGCTTGTCGAAGCGGATGGAGTGGACTGGCTGCGGAGGGATGTTTACGCTGCAGCTCAGGGGCATGGTGCTAACGGTGGCGGCAGCGGCTTCCGTGCCCTCCTCGTTCAGTTTCACGCAAGCGACCTGGCGGATTTTGTCCACCTGCAGGAACCAGCCGGGCTTGGGGGTTGCCAGGGGGGAGAAATCCGCGCTCAAGGAGAAGGCTGCGTTCATTCCCATGCGTTTGAGAGCCGGGCTCAAATCCATGGCCATGGGGGCGGTGCTGAAGCGCGGCAGGGCCACATGGCATTGCTCAGGCTTGGACTGGCGCAGGGCTATGCGGATTTGCCGCCATTTGGCGGGAGTGAGCGCGCGAGCAAAGTCGCGGGCGTCACCCCGCGGCAGGATGCCGATAAAGCAGCCGCTCTCCCCGGGGCGGCCATCTTTGCGGTAGAAGAGCGCCACCGCCTGCCATCCCGGGGCTTCAGCGTAGCGGCAGAGGGTGGTGTGGCGCTGCATCATCGGCACCTTCACGGTCCTGCCTCCTTTCAGGTGAAAATCCTCCTGCTGTGTGTCATTTGAGCCAAAGGGCATGGCCCATTTCTCATTCAGGAACACGGCGGAAACGGGAACCAGGGCGGTTTTCCATGGCAGCTCGCTGATGGCGGTACCAATGTTGCCCTTGGTTTGTTTCTTCACCCATGAGTTGATTTTTTGCAGGGCTTGGGCCTCCGGCACGCGGTGCCGTTGCACGCCGGGCAGGGCGTTGTCATGCAGTTGGAGTTCCGTGCGTTCCTCCACCACAAACAGCGCCTGGGCCGTGTGCGGCTGCATGGCGGTTTTCACGCTGCCGTCTCCCATGGGCGGCAGCTTCTTCATTTCGGCAAGCGTGGTCCCCGCCGCGCTGTTCATGAGCATGCGCAGCAGATCCTCTGCGCCGGCGGGGGAGAACACCACATTCCCCTCCGTTTCCCCAACCAGCTCCCCGAACAGTTTCAGCCCCAGCGCATCTGACCGCAGTTCCGCTCTATCCCTCCAGTACGGTATGGATTCTGGATGATCCGTTTGTTCGCTAAAACGGCAGCTGAACGGTAGCAGCAGACATAGAAGTAGTAGCTTTTTCATACAACATGATTATTCGTTAATTCTCATGAAAAACACAGAAGGAAGTCTATCTGTTCTGGCTCGCATTTGCAAGCCTGTGGTTCAACGTAACGACCTCTGGCGGCCCGAACCGTACGCCGTTTTTGATGTGGAATTCAATGTAGGACATCATTTTTGTTTGGTACGTATTTTTTTGTCGTTCCGTCAACTTTGTAGCTCTTTTTTTGAGAGGGGGTGTCTAATCCCCCTACAAGCCTTCGGGGGCTTTTGCTGCGGTCGTTGTAGGTGAACACATCGTTGCGGGTGGCACCCTGCCGCGCGAGCGTGCGGGAAGTCGGGCGGCCCAGCGTGTCGTACTGGTAGGAGCGGCTTGGTGAAACAGGAGCTGTGACGATGCAGGTCAAGCGCTTGTCTATACCCTATTAAGCACCCAAAAGGCAAAATGTACGACAAAAAACGCATTTTTTTCAAAAAAAATCGCGGCGTGTTTGTAAGACGTGCGATTCCGATGCGTAAGAACGGAAGAAAAATTCGGGTGTTTTGGCATGCGCCAACCGTTAGGTCCCATCGGAGGAAATCGCACCCCTTGCCAAATCCGTGAAAGATGCCCCCTCGTCTTTCCGCCCGAGTTCAAATCCCTTTCGCTTCCCTTTTCTCCACCCGCCTGTTTTTGCCATGCCCCAAAGGAAGGGAAGGGCTGGTTTTCTAGAGCGCCTGCGCCATACGGCGGTATCCTGTCTACACGCGTAGTCGGGATTTTCCCTCGAACTTCCTTTCCCACGGCTCGTTACCTCCCCGCAGTTGCTTCGGGCGCGCCCCACGCGCCCTCACCCTACGGGCAGAAGCTGCGCTTCTGGCTAATCTGCCTTACAGCCGTCGGCAGCTTTGTTCTTCAGGTCTGGGATTCCGCATCATCGCGGCACCTTGCGGACTTTCACCGCAGTACGCATATCGCGTCGGTCGTACCCAAAAAGCGACTGATCCGAAACGGATCAGTCGCTGTATCAGAACGTTTCGATAAGACCAAGAATCTTCTTTGCGCCGGTTGGTGCTTACTTAACCCTCGGAGACAAACACTTCGAGCTTGTCTAAATACCTTTCAAGCTTTCGGTGCCGTGGCAGAACCCCATCCGGAAACATAGTGTCCACGCAAGTAGTATTTTCAGCAGTCGATTTTGCCTTGAGAGTTGGTGACAACGGAGGTTTCTAGAAACCTAAGAAGTGCTGTCGCAGCTGAAGCCAAGTACCCAAGCGAAAGATTTGAGGTGAACTTCTGTAGGTGAGTTCATCTTTTTGTCGTTCGAAGGAAATTCCCTTATACACACCATCCTCCACATATATCATGGAGTCTGTGTACTTTCCACATGCTCCCGTACAAGGATCGACCCAGTAGCCCAGCTTCCTCCACGAAAAGCTTTTTTGGTCTATGGGAAAGAAATACCGATCGTCAACTACGATGCATATGTACCTAGAATTGTCCAATTTGTACTGATTACGCAGCAAAGCGAAAGCTTCTTCCGGGGTATAACGGGGTGCAGGAGCCTTTTGAGAGAAAGGAAGCGCGCCCGTTGTTACCTCACCACATGAAACCATGAAAAGCAACATAATGAATACCAATATTCGTTTCATAATCAATAAAAATATGACCTAATATTCTTCGTATTTAACTACAGAACCAGCAGAATCCGATGTCGGTGTTGTTACTGAAGTTATTTTAACGCCTCGTTTTTTTAATAAATTTATTATTGTTGTGCTATCAGAAGGCTTACACTTATTCAAAAAAACAACATCTTGATATTTATTTGTATCTATGCCAGTTATTATGTAGACACCATCAGTTTTTTCGATGGTAATAACTGTAGATTTTTGCGTGCAAGAATTGCAACACAAACAAACAATGAAAGGTAAAGTAATCAAAAAAAATATACTTCTCGTCATGACGAATGTTATTATATCACAACATTGACAATGAAGAAAAGAAAAAAAATAAAGAATCGTGTCATACAAATAAATTCTGTATTAGAAGCCGCTCCAAAATCGCTGAAAAAATGGTTTGACAAACAATACTCCCTGGTGGTATAAAGAATCCACCCTCTGTCAGAGCGGCTTAAGAATGGCCGCCAACTGTCAAAAACAGGGGGCCACCATAATGGCTGCGGTGAAGCCAAAAATATTTATAACATACTTATTCTTTTTTGAGAAAAAAACGCAATAGAGATTGTTTTAAATAATTTCTGATTTGTTTGTCATGATTATGGAACGCGCAATATCCCCATAACTCTTCTCGAAGTTTATTTTCGTTAATAAACTTGTTGAAACTGGGAGATTGGAAATATTTTATATACTCGTATTCTCCATTATTTATTTTTGTATATCCCTGATGAGTCGGATAAAAATAAATAATGTACTCTTTGTATTCCAGTGTGCAAATGTGTTCTATGTATGTATCGGTATCAAAGGTGTATTTGTTTTCAGGATCCTGTAATTCTAACATTATAGATCTCATGACGTTGTTTGGTATATGCAAGTTTGTCTTCTCTCCCAATAATTCGGTTAGCGTCATTTCCGTAAATTCGATATGATGTTGTACCTTTGTCGATTGGTGATTCCCTGGGTTACATGCAGAAACGGCACCCATTAAGAGAAATGCGAGTAAAATATAACATTTCATGATATTTTATAAAAAGTGTACCATGTGCCGTCCTTCTGGATGGCCAGGGGGCGGGTTGCAATTTCCTGTGTCGGGTCCCAGGTTATGAGCCACAGGCAAGGCTCGTTGCTGCGCAGGAGGTCGCAGACTGCTATCTGGAGGTAACCGCGGTACAGGTAGCGCTGGTGGAGGGTGACGGTGCCGTTCTCCGTAACTTTCTTCGTGGCGCGGCGGCCCATGTAGTCGTAGGTACAGGCCACGGTCAGGTTTGCTCCTACCTTGCTGAACAGCGCGGGGCGGCTTGCCACGCCAGAGCTGCTTGCAGCGGCGGCGGGGCGGGGAGAAACAGGAGCTGTTGCGATGCGGATCATGCGCTTGTCTATACCCTTATAATACGCCCGGCGCTGAAATGTCGAATTTTTTTGTAAAAAAATGGAGGCACCTTAAAAAACGGGATGAACCGCGCCCGCCGATTATCGCCGGGTGGCGGGAGATAGGCGGGGGAAGGTGCTTGTTCAGGCATCCATGGCGTTCTGGTCATCCAGGATGCCGGATTTCTCCAAGTAGTAGTCGTATCCGCCAGCGTAGGGGGTGAGGGTACCCTGGTTGATGTGGAGGGTCTTTTCCGCGAGGGCGCGGATGAAGTGGACATCGTGCGAGATGAAGACGAGGGTGCCCTCGTAGCGTTTGAGCGCCTGGGAGAGAGCCTCCACGCTCATGAGGTCCAGGTGGGTGGTCGGTTCGTCCATGAGCAGGAGGTTGGGCGGGTTGACCAGGAACTTGACGAGGCTGAGGCGGGACTTCTCGCCGCCGGAAAGGACCTCGACTCTCTTCTCCACATCGAGCCTGCGGAAAAGGAAAGAGCCGAGGATGCCGCGGGCCTCCTCCTCGCGCAGCTCGGGGTCGGCCTTCATGATTTCCTCCAGCACGGTGAAGTTGGGCGTAAGGTTTTCCGAGCGCATCTGGGAGAAGTAGCCGATGCGGGTGGTGGTGCCCACCGTGCGCTTGCCCTCATCGATGGGGATGACGCCCGCCAGGATTTTCAGCAGGGTGGACTTGCCCGCGCCGTTGGGGCCGACCAGCACGATGCGGTCGCCGCGCTCGATGAGGAGGTCCAGGTTCTTGTAGATGCGCTTGTCTCCGTAGCTCTGGCCGACTTTCTCCAGCTCGATGACGCGCTGCATGCTGCGCGGGGGCTGGGGGAAGATGAACTTGAAAACCTTTCTCGATTGCTTGGGTTTTTCGATGAGCTGCATCTTCTCCAGCTGCTTGACGCGGCTCTGCACCTGGGCGGCCTTGGAGGCGACGGAGCGGAAGCGGTCGACAAAGGCCTCGATGTGTGCAATCTCTCGCTGCTGGTTGCGCCAGGCGGCGAGCTGCAGCTGGTATCGCTGCTCCTTGAGCTCCAGGAAATTCGTGTAGTTGCCGGAGTATCGCACCAGCTGGGCGTTCTCGATGTCGTACACCGTTTCCACCAGGGAGTCCATGAAGTCGCGGTCGTGCGAGATCATGAAGATGGCGCCGGGGTAGTTGGCCAGGTAGCGCTGGAACCACAGCAGGCTCAGCAGGTCCAGGTGGTTGGTCGGCTCGTCCAGCATCAACAGGTCCGGCTCCGCCACCAGAAGCTGCGCCAGGTGGGCGCGCATCACCCAGCCTCCGCTCATCTCGCGCGCGGGGCGGTGGAAATCCTCGTCCTTGAAGGCCAGGCCCTTCAGGATGCGCTTGGCCTTGGGCTCCAGCTGGTAGCCGTTGGCGGCAATGAAGGTGTCCATAGCGTGGGCGTAGGCATCACTGGTGTTGTCGCCCTTGGCCTCGCATTCCTGCAGGGTGCGGATGGCCTTGCCCATCTCCGGGGTGATGCTCATGGCAATCTCCAGCACGGTGCGGTCCGTGGGGTCGCCCGCCTCTTGCGGCAGATAGCCCACCACGGCGTAGTCGTCCATCACAATGTCGCCCTCGTCCGGCGAGTCCTCACCCAGAATCATGCGGAAGAGGGTGGATTTCCCTGCGCCGTTGGGGCCGACAAGGGCGATGCGCTCGCCCCAGTTCACGATGAGTTCGGTGTTGGCGAAAAGCGTGCGCCCGGAATGCGCCTTGGTGAGCTTTTTGATGGTCAGCATGGATTTGTATGGAATGTTTATTGCGGGGTGCCGCCGGCCAGCGCGGTCACCATGCGGATGAGCCCGTGCACCACCTCGCCGAACTGCTTGTAGTCCAGCTTGTCCGCCGTGTCGCTCGTCTCGTGGTAGTCGTCGCAGCGCATGTAGGCGGTGTCCGTGATGGCGAAGGAGGGGATGCCTTCCTTCATGTACGACCAGTCGTCCGACCACGCGATGCCGCGGGTGAGGTAGCCGAAGGTGACGGCGCGCACGGGGAAGCGGCTCACGGAGGCGAATTGCTTGGCGCAGTTGTGGGCGTAGCGCTTGCCGGTGAGCGTGCTCATGAAGGCCACGTAGTCGCAGCGGTCCAGGATGCCCACCAGGCTTCCGGCCAGCTTGCTGTTGCGCTTCTTGTTGCTGCGCGGGGAGTAGACGCCCAGGGTTTCCGGGGTCATCATGCCGGCAATCTTGCCGCGCCCCAGCTCTTTCACCAGGCGGCGTGCGTGCTGGCGGGAGCCCATCCAGTCGCTCTGGAAAAAGGGCGGTTCCTCGTTGGCGTAGGCCACAAAGATGATGCCGTTGCGGGTGGGAATGTTCTTCATGGCGCGCGCGAGCGTGAGCACGGTGGCAATGCCGCTGCCGTTGTCGTTCGCGCCGGGCGTGCCTGTCTTGCCGGGGATGGCGGGGCCGTGGCAGTGCCAGTTGCGCATGCCCACCCGCGTGTCGTAGTGCGCGCCGATGACAATCCAGGGCGCGTTGGGGTCGGTTCCGGGCTTGCGTACCTCCAGGTTGGTGGCGGTTTTGCCCGCCGCGCCCTCGAAGCGGCGTTGCGCGGGAATAGTGAAGCGTTGCTCGTCCACGGTGTACCCGGCGGCCTCGAACTCTCCCTTGATGTAGTCGCGCGCGCGCTCGTAGGCATCCTGGTGGTAGTGGTTGCGCTCCCCTATATCCTCCGCGAGCGCGTGCACATCCCGCTGCAGCTGCCGCTCCACGGCGGAGGTATCGGGGATGACCCCGCTGCCCGTGGGCTGGTAGAGCTGGGTGCAGGATACCAGGCAAAGCGCGGCAGCCAAGGTGGGGAGAAGCCTTTTCATGCCCGCCATCCTAGCACCCGCGCCGTTTTTCATCAAGGCGATACTATGCCATGAAGGGATTTACAATTTACAATTTACAATTGACGATTGACGATTGACGATTTGGGAAGCCAGCGCGCCTGTCGGCGTGCGGAAAAGCGGTGTTGCTTCAACAATAGGCTTGAAAAGGAAGCGGGGAAGGGGTACAATGACGCCCGCGCATGAGTGAACGGGCGTTACAGATAGGCTTGGCCGGACTTGGCACGGTGGGTACCGGGGTGTACGAAACCCTGTGCCGCAACCGGGAATTGTTGCAGGCGCGCACGGGCATCCCCTTCCGGGTGAAGAGGGTGGCGGTGCGCGATATCCACCGCAAGCGGGATGTGGAGATAGACCCGGAGCTGCTGACGGCGGATTGGCGCGATTTGGTGGAGGATCCGGAAATCGACATTGTGATTGAGCTGATAGGCGGCACGGAGGAGGCGCACCGGCTGGTGGAGGAGGCGCTGCGGGCGCACAAGCCAGTGGTGACCGGCAACAAGGCGCTGCTGGCGGAGTTCGGCGGCGAGCTGTTCCGCCTTTCCGCGGAAACGAAGACGCCGCTGTATTTCGAGGCCTCCTGCGGCGGCGGCATCCCCATCATCCAGAGCCTGCAGAGCTCGCTGGTGTGCAACTACGTGCGCCGCATCGCCGGCATCATCAACGGCACCAGCAACTACATCCTCTCCTCTATGGAGCGCAAGGGCGTGTCCTTTGAGGAAGCCTTGGCCGCCGCCCAGCGCAAGGGCTACGCGGAGGCGGACCCCACGCTCGACGTGAACGGGTGGGACGCCGCGCACAAGGCGCTCATCCTGGCCATGCTGGCGTACGGCACCCCGCTCTCCCCGGAAAACATTTCCGTGTACGGCATAGAGCGCGTCACCCCCACGGATTTCCGCTTTGCGCGTGAGCTGGGGTACAACATCAAGCTCCTGGTGGTCATCCGCCACCATGGGGAGCGCAACGCGCTGGAGCTGCGCGTGCAGCCCAGCTTCGTCTCCCACAAGCACATGCTCTCCAACGTGTACGGCGTGTTCAACGCCATAGCCGTGCACGGCGACATTGTGGGCGAGACCATCTTCTACGGGCGCGGCGCCGGCAAGAACCCCACCGCCAGCGCCGTTATAGGCGATGTGATGCTGGCCATGCGCGATTGCCGCCACCCGGAGCACCACAGCGGCTTCCACCCCTACACCAAGCAGCTCTCCCTGCTGCCGCAGGAGGAAACCGTGACCCCCTACTACGTGCGTTTCCACGTGGCGGACAAACCGGGCGTCATTGCCACCATTGCCGCGGAGCTCGCCAGGTATGATATCGGCATCTCCGGCACCATGTCCAGCGCGCGGCGCGAGGACGGGGAAGGGGAGGACACCTGCGATTTGGTGTTCATGCTGCACGCGTGCCCGTGGGGCAAGCTGTGCGAGGCGCTGCGAGCGCTGCGCGTGCATGAGGGCATAGGCCCGCACCCGGCTGTTTTCCGCATTGAAACCCTGAACGAAGAAGCATAACCCATGGCACTCATTGTACAGAAATACGGCGGCTCCTCCGTGGGCTCCATCGACCGCATCCGCAACGTGGCCCGCAGGCTCATCGAGACGCACAAAGCCGGCAACGCCGTGGTGGCCGTGGTCTCCGCCATGAGCGGCGTCACGGACAAGCTCATAGGCCTGGCGCACGAGGTGTGCGAGAACCCGCCGGAGCGCGAGCTGGACATGCTCCTGGCCACGGGCGAGCAGCAATCCATCGCCCTGCTGGGCATGGCTATCACGGAGATGGGCTACAAGGCCCGCAGCTTCACCGGGCGCCAGGCGGGTATCTTCACCTACGGCAGCCACACCCGCGGCCGCATCCGCAGCATTGATGCCTCCGCCGTGAAGGATGCCCTGCAGCAGGGCTGCATCTGCATCTGCGCCGGCTTCCAGGGGGTCACCACGGATGGCTCCATCCAAACCCTTGGCCGCGGCGGCTCGGATCTCTCCGCCATTGCCCTCTCGTCCGCCCTGAAGGCGGACCTCTGCCAGATTTTCACGGATGTGGACGGCGTGTACACCTGCGACCCGCGCGTGGTGAAGGACGCCCGCAAGCTCTCTGTGATATCCTACGACGAGATGCTGGAGATGGCCTCCAGCGGCTCGAAAGTCATGCAGGCCCGCTCCGTTGAATTCGCCAAGAAATTCGGCGTGGTGTTCGAGGTCCGCAATTCCATGAACAACAACCCCGGTACCATCGTGCAAGAAGAAACATCAGCCATGGAGTCGCTCGTTATCCGCGGCGTCTCCATCGAACGCAACCAGGCCCGCGTCACGGTCTCCCACATCACCGCGCCCGTGCCCTACACCGCCATCATCCTCTCCACCCTGGCAGAGGCCGACATCAACGTTGACATGATTGTCTCCAACACCGCGCACGACGGCTGCGCGCGCCAATCGTTCACCATGAACATGAACGACCTGGGCGCGGCGCAGGCGGCGCTGAAGAAGGTGCTGCCGCAGCTGGGCGACCAGGCGCGGCTGGACACGGAGGCGGGGCTTGCCAAGCTTTCCGTGGTGGGTGTGGGCATGCGGTCCAACTCCGGTGTGGCGGCCACCATGTTCCGCGCGCTGGCGGATGCCGGCATCTCCACGGGCATGATCGCCACCTCTGAAATCCGCATCACCACCACCGTGGAGGCGGCGGACATAGAGCGCGCCGCCAACGTGGTGCACGCAGCCTTCCATCTCAACGTGCTCCAGGCTTGAACGGAGACGGAACAGAGCCGCATGGCCAGCAGCCCCCCATGGAATTCAAACCCGTGGTGAAAGGCGTTGCGTGCTGTCTGCTGGCCGCCGCCGTGCTCGGCTCCGGCTACATCACCTTCCACCTGGGCTATGAACAGGGATACGGTGAGGCCGCTGCCTCCGAGAAGGTATCGCGCGCGCTCAACGCCGCCGCCGTGCGCAACCTCACCAGCTTCATGCAGTCCTCCACCGCGAGCGACGAGGACCTGGAGGCCATGGTGAAGGACCCGGATACCGCGCTCTCTTGGATACAGGACGAGCAGATACGGCGCGAGGCGGAGTGGCTGCTGGCGCAGAGCCTGCTGCAGCGCGGGCGCGTGGACCATGCGGGCAAGCTGCTGGCCGCACTGTTCCGCAGCGCACCCAAGGATACCGTGTGGGCGCGCCGCTCCATGAGCGTGGGAGATGCCCTGTGCACCTCCGGCAACCAGCCAGCCGCGCTTGCCTTCTACCGTTTCGCCGCAGAGATTTTCGCCGCCGCCGGGTCCACCGGCGAACAGGTGGCGGCGCTCTCCCGCATTGCCGCCGCGTGCATTGCCGGCAGCCGGGACAATGATGCCCTCCTGCAGCAGCTGCAGGAGCTGCTGCAGGAATCCGCCCCCCTGGGGCCCGCCGCCAACACCCTGCGCACCAGCCTGCAAATCTACCTGGGCGCCACATTCCGCGCCATGGGTGATGAACCCGCCGCCACCCGCTTCTATGATGAAGCCCTGCGCTCCGCCCAAGGTGAGGACGAGGCGCGGCTGAGCCCCGCAGCCCGCGTGTGCTGCGGCGCCGCCTACCTGGCCAAGGGAGACAGGGAGAAGGCGCAGCGCCTGTTGAAGGAGGGGGAGAAGGGGCTTGGCCGCAGCCCGGAGGACACGCTCTGCCGCGTGCTCGCCCTGCGGGACCTGGCCATGCTGGCGGAAGAGCGCGGGGAGCACCTGACCGCCCTGGGCCTGCTGAACCGCGCGGAGGGCGTGGCGGAATCCGCCGTGCCCCGCACGGATTTGTTCTGGCCCTGTTTCTATGACCAGCGCGGCTGGGTGCAGCTGCTCGCGGGGCAGCCGGATGCCGCCGCGGATGATTTTTCCCAGGCGCTCGCCGCCGCCGGCCAGCCCGCGCTGCGCGTGCAGTCGCTGGAGGGGGCAGGGCGCAGCCAACTGGTGCTGGAGAAACCGGCGGATGCCGCGCGGCTGCTCACGGAATGCCTGAACCTGCGCACCGCGCACTGCGCGGCGGACCGGGAATCCCTGGCCCGCGTGTGGATATTGCTGGCGCAGGCCTATGAGCCGCAGGAGAAGCCGGAACAGGCGGTCTCCGCCTACGCCCAGGCGCTTTCCCTGCTGCCGCAGGATTCCCCCAACCGCATCACCGCCGCCTTTGGCCGCGCCAGGAGCCTGGGCGAGGCCGGGCTCTGGCAGGAATCGCTGGATGCCTGGCAGACCCTGCTCCCGCAAGTGAAAAACAACCCGGATGAACTGGCAGAGGTGCAGGAGGGGCTTTCCGCATGCTACGCCAAGCTTCCCGTGGCCCCGGCCCCTGACCCCCAGGCCCCCGAGGCCTCCCCAGAAACGCAACCCGCAGCGGCTCCCGCCGCACCCGCCGCCACCCGCAACCGCAACAGGCGCACCGCGCGCAACAAGAGACACCGCTAACAATTTCCCCATCCCATGTACCGCCGCTACCATTCTTCCCGCAAGGGCAACGCCCTCCTTCCCAAGCTCGCCTTCGGCATCATCGTTTTCAGCCTGCTGCTCTGGCTGCTCTTTGCCAAGGGCGGCTCCATCTCCGACTATTTCCGCGGCGAGCGCGTGGTGGTGGCCAGCAGCGACGAGGCCAACGCCACTCTCAACCGCCTGCTGGGGGATTTGTACGGAGACAAGGCCCACCTGCTGGACCTAGCGGTCAACGAGCGCTCCCGCCTGGGCTGGATCAACAACCGCGAGACCCAGGGGCGCGTGCGCTGGCTGCTCGTCACGCGCCTGATTGAGAACGACCTTTGGACGGAAGCCGCCGCGCTGGTGCCGGAAATCATGCCCGTGGCCACGGTGGACGGACTGGACCGCATTGCCGCCGCCGCCGCCGCACACAAGGATTTTGGCTTGGAACAGAAGGTGGACCGCAGCCTGCAGGAGCAACTGCTCAAAACCCCGCAGAACACGGATTTGCTCCTGCGCTCCATCCGCCGCGCCGCAGAGGGCTGCATTGCCTCCGGCCGCAACGATGAAGCCGTGCGCATTATCTCCGTGCTGGACGGCCCCGCCGTCATGGCCCGCCTGAACACCCCGGAGCTCGCCGTGGAGGCCGCCTCCCTCCAGATGCTGCGCGCCGATGTGTGCGAGGTGAAGGACCCCGTGCTCCAACAGGTGCGCAACATCCTGGAACAGGCCAAGTGGCCCGCATGCGAGGCCGCCGCCCATCTCATGCTCGACGAGGTTTCCAACACCCTGCGCGACAACCCGCGCCTCAACAACGCCGGGCTCAAGGGGCTGGAGGAAAAGCTGCTGCAGTGCCGGAAAATCATGATGGAGTTCCCGGACCACGCCCACCGCATGCCGGATTGCTACCGCCTGCTGGGCGACCTGCGCATCCGCCTGGGTGACTACGAGGGCTGCGCCCGCGCCCTCTCCATGGCGGAAGCCTTCATCCAGGGCTACGGGGAAATGACCCCGCGGATGGAGCTGGACCTGCGGCGCGTGCGCACGCGGGCCAACGTGGCGCGCGGCGCGGAGGAGGAATCCGTGCAGGACTACAAGTGGCTGCTGGACCACGAGACGGAGCCCGCGGAAACCTTCAAGGCCATCGCCTTCCTCATCGACCACACGGAGGGTGCGGAGCGCGCCAAGCTGCTGGAGCGCTGCTGGACTTTCATGGATACCAACCCGGACATTGCCAAGGCGAACGCCGCGGCGCGCTTCAAGGTGGCGGATGCCCTGGTGGAACACTACACCGCCGTGCCGGACTACCCGAACGCCATCAAGTGGCTCCGCATCAACCGCGATATCATTGAATCCGCCAATCCGAACCTCACCAACGGCAAGACCCTCCAAGCCAAGTACAACCTCGCGCTCGTCCTCCGCAAGGCCAAGCAGGACGGCTCCGCCTCCGCCGCCCTCTACCAGGTGTGCGAAACCATCGAGAAAATGAGCGATGACGACCGCGCGAAGCTGGATGCCGCCGCCCCCAAGCTCTACCGCAACGCCGTGCGCGAGTACGCACGCACCCGCTACATCATGAACGACACCGCCCGCGCCAAGGCCTGGGTGAAGAAGATTAAAGAGGGACTGCCCGACAAGGAACGATAAGCTGCAGACATGTCATCCCTGCACAAAAAGAGCCTGATAGCCACCGGCGCCATCTTCTGCTGCCGTTTCACCGGCCTGCTGCGTGAGATCGTGTACACGCGCCTCTTTGGCGCCACCGGCGCGCTGGATGCCTTCATGACCGCCTTCCGCATCCCCAACATGCTGCGGGATATGTTTGCGGAGGGCGCGCTTTCCCAGAGCTTCACCAGCGTGATGAGCAAGGTGGAGGAGCAGAAGGGCGCGGAAGCCGCCTGGCGGCTCGCCAACCGCGTGTGCTCCCAGCTCGTTTCCCTCATGGTCTGCCTGGTCGCCATCGGCGTGCTGCTTGCGGGCGTGTTCATGCAGGCGCTCTACCCGGAGCGCGCGCAGATGGAGCTCAGCGGTCCCCCGCTCGCGCTGCCCGCCGGCAGCAACGCGGACGAGTACACCTTCCACGCCATCTTCCAGGGCATGCGCACGAACGCGGACGGCTTCCAGGTGGCATCGTTCTCCACCGCGCAGCCCGTGGGCGAGCTGCTGGACCAAAACGCGTGCATTCGCCTGAAGCTGGTAGAAACCCTGCAACCCGGGCAGGAGGTGAGCCTCTCCACCACATCCCGCCAAGGCTGCCTGCAGGTGGAGCGCCGCAACTTCATGGGCCTGGCCACGGATCTATGCCGCATCATGTGGCCCTTCATCCTGCTGGCCTCCGTCTCCGCCCTCTGCATGGGCGCGCTGAACGTCTTCGGCATCTTCGGCATCCCCAACCTGGCAAGCGCAGCCTTCAACATCACCACCATCGTCTTCGGCGCCGGTATAGGGTATTATATCGACCCCCATTTCGGCCCGAACGCCCTGTACGGCTTTGCCATTGCGGTGGTGCTGGGCGGTGCGGCGCAAATCCTGGTGCAGGTGCCCAAGCTGCGCAAGGAGGGCTGGTCCTTCAAGTGGAACATAGGCATCTCCCCGCGCGGCGGGTGGCACTTCAAAGACCCGTTCTCCAAGCGCGTGTGGTATCTCATGCTCCCCGGCGTGATTGCCGCGGGCATCACCCAGTTCAACATCTTCATCAACACCTCCTTCGCCCTCTACCTGGAGCCCGGTTCCGTCACGGCGCTCAGCTGCGGCTTCCACCTGTGGCAGCTGCCCGTGGCCCTCTTCGGCGTGGCGGTGGGCATGGTGGTGCTGCCCACGGTGTCGCGCATGACGCTCTCCTCCGGCAAGAGCGAGATTACGGACCACCTGGCCAAGGCCCTGCGCTTCATGGCGCTCTTTGCGGTGCCGTCTGCCGTGTTCCTCTCCCTGTGGGGCGTGCAGATAGCCAGCGTGTTCTTCCAGGGCGGGCGGTTTGATGCGGCGGCGTCCGAGCTGACGGGAGCGGTGCTGGCAAGCTACTCCCTGGGCCTGCTGGGCTATGCCGGCATGAAGGTGCTGCAGCCCATCTTCCTGGCGCTGGAGAAACCGTGGGCCCCGGCCATCCTGGCGGTGGCGGCGTGCATGGTCTCCATTGGGCTGAACTACATGTTCGTGATGGTGCTGGGCATGCCGGCGCAGTACCTGGCGCTCACCACCTCGGTGGTGACCACGTTCAATTTCCTGTTCTACTTCTTCTTCCTGCGGCGGATGCTGGGCGGCATGTCGTGCCGCGTGCTCATTCCGGGAGTGCTGCGCATCTGCGCGGCGGGCGCGGTGCTGGCGCTGGGGTGCTATGTGGCGCGCACCTTGTTCTTCGGCGGCTTCACGGACTGGTCATTCCTGATGCGGCTGCTGGCCATGGCGGCGGGCGGCATTTGCGGCGCCGCCCTCTACGTGGCCGCGTGCTACCTGTTCCGCGTGCCGGAAATCATGGATTTCACCGCCTACCTGCGCAACCGCAGCTTCCGCGCGCCGGAATAGACACGCCATGTACGAGACGCTGCAAGGGTATAGCTGGTTCACGGTCTCCCTGCTGGGCGCCGTGCTTGCCGTGCTGCTCTTTGTGCAGGGAGGGTATTCGCTTGTATGGGCACTGGGCAGGAACGAGGCGCAGCGGTACGTGCTGCTGCTGGCAGTGGGGCGCAAGTGGGTGCTGCCCTTCGCGGCGCTGGCGGCATTCTGCGGTGCGTTGCTGGTGGCGTTTCCCCTGTTTTTCCACGTGGTTGTCTGCGGTGCGTGCCGCCTCTGGTGGGGCATAGCGGCCGTGTTCGCGCTGCAAGCGGTCTTCTACGAGCTGCGCGTGCGGTTCGCCAACGCGCGGGTGTCCGGCGTCTTCTCCGTGTGCCTCTTCCTCTGCGGTGTGCTTGCGCCGCTGCTTGCCGGCGTGGCATTCGGCACCTTCTTTTTGGGCGGTGATTTCCTGGTGGACAGGGACACGCACGAAACCCTCTGGCTCAACCCGCAGCAGGGGCTGGAGGCCGTGCTCCACCCGTGGAACCTGTGCCTGGGCGCCGTGTTTGTGTTCCTTTCCCGCCTGCTGGGCTGCCTGTTCTTCCTGAACAGCCTCTCCGGTGGCGAGCTGCGGGTTTCCGTGCGCCGCCACCTGCTGTTCGAGGCCGGACCCTTCCTGCTGTTCTTCCTGGTTTTCATGTGGCATTGGCTCACGCAGGACGGTTTCACGGTTACGGAGGACGGTTTGGTGTACATGGAATCCTGCAAGCACCTGGACAACCTGGCGGCCATGCCGGCGGTGGCGTGCTGCCTGCCGGCAGGTGTGGCCCTGCTGCTGCTGGGCGTGATTCGTCCCCTGCGCACCGTGAAGCACCACGGCATCTGGTATGTGGGAGCGGGCACCGTGCTCACCGTGCTTTCCCTGCTGCTTTGCACCGGGTGGAACCACACCGTGTACTACCCCAGCACCGTGAACCTGCAGAGCTCTTTCACCCTCGCCAACAGCTGCGCCCCTGAATCCACCCTGCGCCTGCTCGCCTACGTGTCCACGCCCCTGGTCCTCGCCTCTCTGGTGTGGGTCTGGCGCATGTGTACACGCCAACCCGATACCAACAAGGATTAACCACGCCATGCCGCAAGAGAACGCCATTATCTATTTCCACCGGGGCTACAACTGCGCCCAGTCCGTCTTTGCCGCCTTTGCGGGGGAGATGGGGCTTTCCGAGGACGCCGCCCTGCGCCTTCCCGCCGCCTTCGGTGCCGGGCTGGGACGCATGCGCGGCACCTGCGGCGCCTTCTCCGGGCTTGCCCTCATTGCCGGGTTCAAGCACGGCAACCTCTCCCCGGACCCCGCCGACAAGGAGCGCATCTTTGCCCTCACCCGCAAGCTGGCGGATGATTTTTGCGCGGAGTTCGGCTCCCTGCAGTGCCGGGAGCTCCTGCACCTGCCGCCGGATGCGGAGGAGGGCGCACGCCCCTCCGAGCGCACCGCCGCCTACTATGCCTCCCGCCCATGTGAGCGCTGCGTGGCCTTCTGCGCCGCCAAGGCTGCGGAAATATTGGGAAAAGATTGAACGCCCCCCCCTCCGCAGCGTCCAACTGTTATATGCCTCCGTTCCTTTTACGTTTCTGGGTGCTCGTGAAGCGCGTGGTCAAGAGTACATGGATGGTTCCCGTGCTGTGTGTTGCCGCAGCGCTGTTGTACGCCGGGGTTGTTGCTCTGGATGCAGCGCTGGGGAGCACCTCTCCCGCGTGGGAATTGGCGGGAGAGCTGGCTGCCGGCCTGTCCCTGCTCGCGCTTCTCCTGCTCGTAATATGGCTCGTGGGCAGCATGTTCCTGAAACAGACCAACGGGAAACGCGGCCTGCGCGTGCTCTTTGCTTTCCTCGGCGGTGGAGCGGCCCTTGTCATTGGTGCCGTTACAACGACCTTCTTAGCATTTGCCGACATCGATCACAGGGCGGACGGTTGGCGCGTGCCAGAGGGCGTGGCCCTGGAGGTGCCGCAACAATTCTGGGTGGAGGATACGGCTCCGGATATCGTGAAGCGCATCGTCGGCAGAAGCAGCAATGAATGCAGCGGTGAATTTTCCCATATTCCCGCGGAGGGTGATTTCCCCCTGAGCGCCGCGCATTTGGAGCAGTTGGCCAATCAGCACCCGGACCTGCTGGGCGAACTCTGCCAGAGGGCGTCATGCCTGGCCAAGACGGAGCTCCTCTGTCAGGAGGCGTGGGCCACCAGCGGCGTGATGGGCGAATACAGCTACAGGTGCTGCGCGTGTCTGCAAAGGAAGGGCGAAAACGATTTGAAGGAATACCATTACTCCAAGGACTTCACGCACACCCACCCGCTCGCCAATGGCTGGGAAATCCGCCTGCTGGTGGACCGCATCACCGAGCCGTCGGAGGCGAAGGACAGGCCGGAGGCTGTCGAACGCCTGGAGGGCTATGCCATGCAGCGGTTGGATGAACAATTCGCGCAGCTGGCGGCGGCTCCCACCCGCGAAACCGTGGATGCGCTCGTTCCCCTGCCGGCGCGCCCGAGCATCTGCCTTGGTCAGGATGGGCAGCCCGGCATCTACAAGCTCTCCCTGTTCCTGCCCAAGGATGCCAGGGACGACGGCCATTACGAAATCCGCGCCTTCGAATACGAGAGCGGCAAACAGCTTTCCCTTGATAATAGGGCAGATTACCTCCAGTTTGTCGGTGAGCCCGACGATCGTATCGTCACCAGCGAGCTGCTGGATTGCCGCGTTATCACCGTCAATCACTTTATGGTGTACACGGGCAACTGGGGCCAGTTCTACGGCAGCCGCTGGGATGTTTGGTTCGTGCCCGACAAGGGAGACCCCGTCATGCTCAGCTCGCAAAATTTCCTCATGCAGGGCTGGATGAGATAGGGGAATTCCCTCCCCGGTTGGTAAAAATCTGTACTCTGCGCGAAGTGTTTGCTATACTTCCCGCAGGATGATGCTTTCGTTCCACAAGATGACCGGGGCTCATTCTCCCGTTGGCGGGCGGCTACACGCTTGCCGCCGCCTCTGAATGAGCTCTCCAAAAAATTCTAAATTATAAATTCTAAATTCCAAATCCCGTGAACCCGTCGCATCCCATAGAGACCCACGGCCGCCCCATCATTCTGGTAGGGCTCATGGGGTGCGGCAAGACCACGGTGGGCAAGCTCATCAGCAAGCGCACGGGCATGCCCCTGCTGGATATGGATGCGCTGATCGAGGAGCAGGTGGGCAAGACGATATCGGAAATTTTCGCAGAGCAGGGGGAGGCGTATTTCCGCGCGCTGGAAACAGCCCTGCTGCGCTATCTGGTGGAACACCCGCAAACCACGCCGCCCGTCATCTCCACCGGTGGCGGCGTGGTGCTGCGCGCGGAAAACCGCGAGCTCCTGCGGCGGCTGGGCTGCGTGGTGTGGCTCAATGTTTCCGTGCGCTCACTGCTGCACCGCACGGCGCGCTCCTCCAACCGTCCCCTGCTGCAAAACACAGACCCCGCCGCCACCCTGCGCCGCCTGTGCGAGGAGCGCTCCCCGCTCTACATGGAAACCGCGCACATCACCGTCCACTCCTCCCGCCTGGAGGTGGGCGAGGTCAGCCGCCGCGTCTGCGACCTTGCCGAACGCTTCTTTAGGGACCTCCCCGCCTAGCCGCCTGTCAATCATTTCGGGTTGGTTAAGCTTTCGGACCGGGGAAACACTGCGCACGCTCCCTTGAATCCCCTGATTCAAAATTTTCCATATCCCATTGGTGCTCAGCCTTTTGCGGGAATTTTGCCGAATTTTGCGCCGAAAAAAACGCGAACCGCAGGATAATGTGTGTAAAGTTGCTTGACGGTACAAGGTGTTGTGCTAGCATGTGCGCATGAGATGCGTTCAATGCGGCTACATGGATGACAAGGTCATCGATTCCCGGACCTCGAAGGACGGCACGTGTATCAGGCGGCGGCGGGAGTGCCTGCGCTGCAGGTACCGCTACACCACGTACGAGCAGATAGAGCGCATGGAGCTGCGGGTGGTGAAGCGCGACGGCATGCACGAGGCGCTGAACCGCGAGAAAATCATGCGCGGCATGATGAAGGCGTGCGAGAAGCGCCCCGTGAGCATGGACCAGCTGGAGCTGGCGGTGGACGAGATTGTGGCCGCGCTGCATGCGGACCACCAGCGGGAGGTGCCCTCGTCCGTCATCGGCATGAAGGTGATAGAGAAGCTGCAGAACATCGATTCCGTGGCGTACATCCGCTTCGTCTCCGTGTGCCGGCAGTTCCGCACGGTGGATGAATTCATCGAGCTGCTGCGCAAATCCGAGCTCAAGACCGCCCAGGATAAACTTCAACGTAAACTTCCATTGGAATGATGATAGCCTTCAAGAACAACAGACCACTCCTGCAGACCGGCCACTGCGTGATATCCGACTACGATGTGGAGTGGATGGAACGGGTGCTGCTGGAGGCGGCAACCGCCGCCGGCACCACGCTGCCCTGCAGCCGCGAGGTGGCGCAGGCCGTGATGCTCTACCTGGAGAACGACTGCCCGCTGCACGCCGTGCCGCTGGACTACCTCTTCGAGCGCATCCGCAAGATGCTGCACCGCGTGGGGCTGCCGCTCATAGCGGAGCACCTGCGCTGCCAGACCCCGCCCGTGGATATCCCGCTGGATTCCATGGCGGACGAGACACCGCTGCCGCTCTTCTTCTACAACGAGCTGGAAACGCGCCTGCGCGACCTGCACCGCATGGGGCTCACCAGCTACCACTTCTCCGGCAAGAAGCGCTGCAGCCTGCTGCTGGGCAGCCGCCGCCGGGCATGCCCCACCCAGCGCCGCGCCCTGGCGGAGCTAGACGCCTTTTTGAGCCGTGCTTGCTAACGGGACCAGGATTGTGGGCTGCATTTCCGGCTGGGAACAGTGGTGCGCCGCCTGCAGCGGGCAGCTACCGCTCCCTTGCGATGTGGTGGAGCTGCGCGTGGATTCCCTGCCGCCGCACACCACCGCGGCGGATGTGCTGGCGCACACCTGTCCCAAACCCCTGCTGGTGACCGTGCGTGACGCCGCAGAGGGCGGCATGCGTGAGATACCCGCCGCGGAGCGCCTATCCTGGGCGCGTGCGCTGCTGCCCGCCGCCGCCATGCTGGACTGGGAGATCCGCAACCTGGAATCCGCCCCGGAGCTGGTGCGCGAGGCGCACGCGCAGGGCGTGCAGCTGGTGGCCTCCTTCCATGATTTCCACTCAACCCCGCGTTTCCAGGATATGCTCTGCCATGAGCGCATGGCCCGCGCGCTCGGCGCGGATATCGTCAAGTTCGCCTTCCGTCTCAACACCCAGGCGGATATGCAGGTGGGGCTGGATTTGATTGCCGCCGCCCGCGGCCCCGTCGCCGTCATGGGGATGGGTGGTGGATTCGGTCCCACCAGCCGCATCCTGTACTCGCGCAAGGGCTCCTGTCTGGTGTACGGCTACCTGGGGGATACCCCCACCGCGCCCGGCCAAATGAGCGCGGCGGAGCTCACGCGCCAACTGCGGTGAGTATCAACCCACCTGCGCCCCAATGTTTTTTGCGGGGCGTGCGGCGGCACGTTTCGCTTGCGGGGCCGCGGGGAATGTGGTATAAGGGGTGGCGCAATGGCACGCTCGGCGATAATCAGTGATATCCATGCGAATCTGCATGCCCTGGCGGCGGTGATGGATGATGTGCAAGCGGAGGCATGCACGGATGTGGTGTGCCTGGGCGATGTGGTGGGCTACAACGCATACCCCAAGGAGTGCCTGGATTACATCCGCAGCCTCAATTGCCCCATTGTGAAGGGCAATCACGACGAGGAGGTGGCGCGGCAGGACGACACCCGCATGAATCCCGTGGCGCGCAAGGCCATGGAGTGGACCCGCTCACAGCTCACGGAGGAGGACCTGACGTGGCTCATGCGCTTGCAGTACCAGCGCGTGGTGAACTCCAGCTACATGATAGTGCATTCCACGCTGGAAAACCCGCGCGCATGGGACTACATCATGAACGCGAACGATGCCGCCGCCAATTTCAACCGCCAGTTCAAGCCGCTCTGCCTGCACGGCCACACCCACGTGCCGCGCGTGTTCGTTTGGGACGGCACCCACTGCCAGGAGCACGCGGAATTCATTGCAGAGCTCTCCGCCAACGCCCGCACGGACATCCCCCTGCAGGAGGGGTTCAAGTATTTCATCAACGTGGGCTCCGTGGGCCAGCCGCGCGACGGCGACTGCCGCGCCAGCTACGGTATCTACGACAGCGACCGCAACGTGGTCACCATCAAGCGCATCGAGTATGACGTGGCATCCGCCCGGCAGGCCGTGCTCTCCGCCGGGCTTCCGGAGTACCTGGCCGAGCGCCTGGCCAAGGGATGCTGATTTCATTCCACCCCGTTCCCCGTCCCACCCCCCATGAGCATCCTGCGAAAGAGCCTGCCCGCCCTCGTCCTGCTGGTGCTCGGGGTGCTGCTGGCCCTGCAGCTGGTGCCACAGGAGCTGGAGCAGATGAAGTACGAGGTGCCCGGCATGCCGGAAACCTACCCCATTGAGCAGAAGTGCCGCCCCGCATTCCTGCTGCTGCTGTGCATGCTGCCCTTCCTGGGGGCCGTGGCGTACGGGTTCATGGGCACCATGACACGCTACGTGGGCCGCTGCTTCATCACGTACTTCCTGATGTGCACGCTCATTCTGCTGCTCATCTACATCATGGCGGATTTCACGGAAAACATAGGGCGTTTCCGCAAGAGGTTCGATGACCCCCTGGTGCAATCCCTGAAGTTCTACGGCACGCAGCTTCCCATACTGCTCTACCAAATCCTGCCGTACACGCTGCTCATGGGCACGCTGTGGTGCCTGAGCAAGCTCAGCGGCTCCTGCGAGCTCACCGTCATGATGCAGTCCGGCCGCTCGTTGCTGCGCCTGTGCCGCCCCATCTTCATCTTCTCCTGCATCGTGGCGCTCGCATACGGCATCTTCGGCTTTCATTGGGCTCCCAGCAGCTCACTCTACCGCCAGGTGGTCATGCTCAAGCGCCACAATGCGGAGAATACGCCCTCCATCGTGTACCGCAACGACACCACCGCGCGCATCTGGCGCGTGGAGCATCCGCCCGTTATCACCGCCCCCGGTGAACCCATGCGCGGCGTGATTATCGAGCAGTTCGACAAGGAGAACCGCGGGCGCCTGCTCACCCAGTACTATGCGGACACCGCCACTTGGAACAAGGCGGATGCCACCTGGACCCTGCACAACACCTATGTGCGCACGCTGGCCGCGCCGGAGGCCGAACCGCAGGACGACGAGCACCGCGGGGATATAACCGTGGATTTCCCGGAGAGGCCCTATCAAATCATCAGCCCCAGCCAGAGCGACCGCATCGATACCATGGGCACCTCCGCCCTGTATGAGCAAATCAAGCAGGGAGCGGATTCGCAAGAGGGGCTCAACCTCAAGCGCACGGAGTGGCACGTGCGCATTGCCCGCGTGTTCTCCTGCCTGGTGCTGGTGCTGCTGGCCGTGCCGAGCGCGGTCACCTTCCAGCGCCGCAGCCCCATGAAGGGCATCGGCATCGCCATCATCCTGGCGGCCTTCATGCTGTTCCTGTACCGCGTGTTCCCATCGTTGGGCGAAGCCGGGCTGATCCCGGCGTGGCTGAGCGCGTGGATACCGAACATCCTGTACCTGGGCATAGCCGTGTACCTCTTCCGCATCAACCTGGCCCACCGCTCCTGCAGGGAGTGGCTGGCCGCCAAGCTCTCCGGCAAGCCATGATTCCGCTGCCACGGGGCATCATCTTTGATTTCGACGGCGTGCTGGTGGACACCGAATGGGCCATCTACCAATCCTGGGTGCGCCTCTTTGCGCGAGAGGGGCAGGAAATCTCCATTGCCACCTATTCTCCCTGCCTGGGCGCGGGTTACTCCCGCTGGAACCCGGCGGACCACCTGGAAATGCTCACCGGCCGCTGCTACGACTGGGACCGGGAGAACGCCGCGCGCCAGGAGTTCATAGAGAGCGAGCTCTCCCGCACGGGGCTTATGCCCGGAGCGGCGCAGATGCTGGAATGGTGCCGCGCGCAGGGAATCCGCACCGCCATAGCCTCATCCTCCTCCCGCCGCTGGGTGGGCGGTTGGCTGGAGCGTCTGGGCATTACGGCGGATTTCGATGCCGTGTTCTGCCGTACGGACGGCTTCCCCGTGAAGCCGGACCCCGCGCTGTTCCTGGCTGCGCAGCAGGCCCTGGGATTCCCGAAGGAGCGGTGCCTGATTGTGGAGGATTCAGAAAACGGAACCGTGGCCGCGCAGAATGCGGGCATACCCTGCGTGGCCATCCCCAACCGCATGACCGCCGCTTCCGATTTCTCCCGCGCCGCCCACCGCGCGGATTCGCTCACTCACCTGTTGTGCATGCTGGGCAAAAACGCCGGTGCTCGCTGAGAATTTTCCGTTCTCTGTTCTCGCCACCCAAATTCCTTGTCATTGGAGCGGAGGTTTGGTATGGTGGGGGGCGTGAAGGAGGAGCTGGATGCAAACCCGGATGTTGTGTACAAGCAGCAGATGGCGAAGGTGCAGGGCAACCGCGGGCGCACGGTGAACACACCGCGGCGGTTGGTGCGGCGCGGGCGTGTGCTCTTGTGGTACCTTCTGGCGTTGCTGGCGCTGCTGCTGTGGGTGCTGCGCCTGTACGGCGTGATCAATGCGCCTTTTTGATTTGCTCGCAGAGCTGCAGGTAGAGGGAGTTTTCCGCATCTCCCTTGCAGAAGAGCATGCTCATGGCACCGCCGTGCTGGTACGGGTAGCCGTATTCGTCCCGCTCCCGCCCGTCCATGCGGATATTCACATCCGCGCCCTCGCATGCGTTCCAGCGCCCGCCGAGCTTGGGTATGAAGTCCCGTGCGTCCTGTGAGTTCACAATGTAGCTGTTGCCCCACCAGGTGACGCATTGGGGGCGGGTGGGCTTGGTGCGGCGGTCCACGGGGTCCAGGGTGACCAGGTAGACGGGGCCGCCGGGCTTGCCATCCAGCAGGGCGGCGGCGCGCAGGGCGGTGGAGCCGCCCAGGCTATGCCCCACGAGCACGAGCGGGGCGGTTGGGTTGAGGGTGCGGAATGCCTGCAGGCGCTCGGCCAGGCGCGGTGCGGCTTGGGCGGATTCGTTCTCCGCGCCCATGTGCCAGTAGTGGTAGGCGCGCAGCTGCCTGCCGCCGCCGGGCAGGTTGGGGGTGCTTGAGGCCAGGTGGTGCACAATGCCTGTCCATTCGTCCGCCATGCCGCCGATGAATACCATGGCGGCCTGCGCCTTTTCCAGCGGGAGCGGTGTTTGCGGGAACATGGCCCTGCGTGCGTGGTCCGCCACGCGTTCCAGGATGCCGTGGGATTCCTCCGCCGCGCCGCAGGCAAGCGGCGTGCAGGGCAGGGCGCAGAGCAGCAGGGAAAGGAGCGGGGCGTTCATGGTTGTGCGGGGGTGTCCGTGTTTTGGAGCAGGCAGCAGAACCCGCCCGCGCCGAATCCGTGCTGCGGCAGCAGGCGGTAGCTGGGGAAGGGGGCCAGCGTGCTGCGGAACGCGGCCAGCGCCGGAATTTCTACAGCCTGCCACCCGGCATGGCGTTTCAGGATGTAGGCCACCACGCGTTCATCTTCCTCGGGGTCGTATGTGCAGGTGGTGTAGAGCAGATGCCCTTGCGGGGCCACGCAGCGCACGGCGGCCAGCATGATGCCGCGCTGGCGCTTGGCATTGCCGCCCACCATGCCGGCTCCCAGGCAACCGGGGTTCTTGATGCCCTTGGCCAGCAGGGATTGCCCGCTGCACGGCGCATCCACCAGCACCAGGTCGAACTGCTCGCCGCCGGCGGCCCACTGGTCCGGCCGCTGCCCGGTCACCCGCGCCGTCTCCCAGCCGCATTGCAGCAGGTTTTGGCGCAGCACGCCGCGGCGCGCTGCATTCACCTCGTTGGCCGTGTGGGCGTGGGTGTAGCCGAAACGCGCGCCCAGCAGCATGCTCTTGCCGCCGGGCGCCGCGCACAGGTCCAGGCTGCGTGCGGGTGGCGGCACCGCGCCCAGTGCCGCGCCCTCCCAGCAGGAGGATGCATCCAGTATATAGTAGAAGCCTGCCGCGTAGTCCGCGTGCAGGGCGGGGCGCTCCCCCTCCGCGGGCAGGTACACCCGCGGCGGCAGCCAGGCGGGTGCCTCCCTTTCGCAAGGGAACGGCGGCTCGTAGCCCCGGGGTGCGTTCGGGGCCAGCACCACGGCCGTGCGTGAGGATTCCCCGCGCCGCATGGCCAGCACCAGGGCCTCCGCATCCGCCGCAGGGAGCCCCAGGCGCGCGCAAAGGCGCCGCTCCCCGCTGCCCATGGCCGTTTCTCCCCCGGTTTCCATACGCCGCATCCTACCACAACGGGGGCGGCCCCGCAAGGCTACCCTTGGAGGGCGCTGCCTTTTTTTCTCATCGCGCGCGCAAAAAAAGATTGCAAGTGCGGGGTTGGCGTGCTAACCTGTGAGCACCATGAAAATCACTGGTACAACCCATAAGAAGGCCGCTGAGTGGGTGGAGCAAGTCCGCCAGCTCTGCAAGCCCGATTCCGTCTACTGGTGCGACGGATCGGACGAGGAAAACACCCAGCTGTGCGACATGCTGGTGGAAAAAGGCACCTACATCCGTTTGAACCCCGAGAAGCGCCCCGGCTGCTTCCTGGCCCGTTCCACTCCCTCTGACGTGGCACGCGTGGAGGAGCGCACGTTCATCTGCTCCGAGAAGCAGGAGGACGCCGGCTTCACCAACAACTGGAAGGCCCCGGCAGAGATGAAGGCCATCCTCAACAAGTTCCTGGACGGCTGCATGAAGGGGCGCACCATGTACGTGATTCCCTTCTGCATGGGCCCGCTGGATTCCCCGCTCGCCAAGATCGGTATCGAAATCACCGACTCCGCCTACGTGGTCACCAACATGCGCATCATGACCATCATGGGCGCGGAGGTGCTCAAGCGCCTGGAGGACGAGACCCAGGGCGGCGGCAACCCCAAGCGTGACGGCTACGGCGACTTCGTGCCCTGCCTGCACTCCGTGGGCGCCCCGCTGGAGCCCGGCCAGAAGGATGTGAACTGGCCCTGCAACAACGAGGAGAAGTACATCTGCCACTTCCCGGAGACCGGCGAGATCATCTCCTACGGTTCCGGTTACGGCGGCAACGCCCTGCTCGGCAAGAAGTGCCTGGCCCTGCGTATCGCCACCACCAAGGCACGCAAGAACGGCTGGATGGCCGAGCACATGCTCATCCTCGGCGTCACGGATCCCCAGGGCCGCAAGTCCTACATCACCGGCGCCTTCCCCTCCGCCTGCGGCAAGACCAACCTGGCCATGCTCGTGCCCCCCGCACCGCTCCGCGAGAAGGGATGGAAGACCAGCATCATCGGCGACGACATCGCCTGGATCTGGCCCCACGAGGACGGTACCTTCCACGCCATCAACCCGGAGAACGGCTACTTCGGCGTGGCTCCCGGCACCTCCTACAAGACCAACCCCATCGCCATGGACACCATCAAGAAGAACGTTATCTTCACCAACGTGGGCCTGACCGATGACGGCGACGTGTGGTGGGAAGGCATGGATGGCGAGCCCCCGGCACACGCCATCGACTGGCAGGGCAACGACTGGACCCCGGAGAAGGGCAAGGAGGGCATCAAGTGCGCCCACCCCAACAGCCGCTTCACCGCTCCCGCCGCCCAGTGCCCCACCCTGGACCCGGAGTACTACAACCCGGAGGGCGTTTCCATCAGCGCGTTCCTCTTCGGCGGCCGCCGCGCCACCACCATGCCGCTCGTCTACCAGTCCCGCGACTGGAAGCACGGCGTGTACGTGGGCGCCACCATGGGCTCCGAGATGACCGCCGCCGCCTTCGGCAAGATCGGCCAGGTGCGCCGCGACCCGATGGCCATGAAGCCCTTCATCGGCTACAACGTGGGCGACTACTGGCAGCATTGGCTGGACATGGGAGAGAAGACTTGCGCATGCAAGCTGCCCAAGATCTTCAATGTGAACTGGTTCCGCAAGGATGCCGAAGGCCACTTCATCTGGCCGGGCTACGGCGACAACATGCGCGTCATCGACTGGGTGCTGCGCCGCTGCCGCGGTGAAGTGCAGGGTGTGGAGACCAAGCTCGGCGTCTCCCCCGCCTACAGCGAGCTGGACACCGAGGGCCTGGAGGGCTACTCCGAGGAGCAGTTCAACGTGAACATGAACCTCAGCGATTCCGAATGGCAGGCTGAGCTCGAGTCCCAGACCGAGCTCTTCAACAACGTGGGCGACAAGCTGCCTGCGGAGCTTGAGAGCCAGCGCCAGACCCTGATCGCCAAGTTCCACTAAAGCGTTTCAGCAATCATCTACAAGCCGCCGTTCCTCCCGGAACGGCGGCTTTTTGTTGCAAAAAAAACGTCTCGCGTACGCGCGCAGCCCGTACGCGCGCGATTATCTCTTGCCAAGGCGCGGAAAATGTGGTTATATAGCGGGCGTTGCGGCAAAGGCCGCCTATGGTTATGAAAACAGAATGCATCATGTCCGCGCTGCTTTTAGGATTGGCCTGTGCCCAGGCCGGTGAGAGGAGCACCTTCGACTTCGGCTGGAAGTTCAAGTATTTCGGCCCGCTGGCCCCCGGGGAAAAGAATTCCGCCGCCACGAGCGACGGCTACCAGCCCGGCCACGCCCCGCAGGATGCCATCGACGGCAAGGCCGCCACGCGCTGGTGCGCGCCCAACGGCTCGGGCGGCCACTGGTTTGCCGTGAAGAAATGCCCCGCCGGCAAGGTGGATACCATCCGCATCCAGTGGGAGAACGGCAACCGCAAGGAGGTGCAGGTGCAGTACAAGGCCAACGGCCTGCCCGTGCACGACACCATCACCGTGGACAAGCAGGAGACGGTGATCAACGTGGGCGGCCGCACCATTTCCGATTTCAAGCTCACCGTGAACGGAACCGGCCCCAACAACTGGGCCAGCATCTGCGAGCTCGCCTTCTGCGACAAGGACGGCAAGACTCTCAACATTCCGGAGCCGGATGCCGCCAAGGGCGGTCAGAACCCTGAGAAGGTATCCTACGATGACCGGGGCTTCAAGTCCGTGCAGCTGCCGCACGACTGGGCCATCGAGAGCCCGTTCCTGAAGGACGAGCCGAACGAGACTGGCAAGCTGCCGTGGAACGGCTACGGCTGGTACCGCAAATTCTTCTCCGTGCCGGCGGATTTCGATGCGCAGACCCAGCGCTACTACCTGGATTTCGATGGCGTGATGGCCTGCCCGCAGGTGTATGTGAACGGCAAGAAGGCCGGCGAGTGGGCCTACGGCTACGCCTCCTTCCGCGTGGATATCACCCCGTTCCTGAAGGCCGGCAAGTCCAACCTGGTGGCTGTGCAGGCCAGCAACAAGCCCTCCTCCACCCGCTGGTACCCCGGTGCCGGCATCTACCGCCACGTGTGGCTGGAGAAGACCGCCCCGCTGCACATCGGCCACTGGGGCGTGTTCGTGACCACACCCCAGGTGTCCGCGGACCGCGCCACGGTGAAGATTCAGACCACCGTGGAGAACACCGGCGACCAGCCTGCGGAGTTCACCGTGCTGCAGAAGCTCGAATCCCAGAAGGACACCTCAAAGAAGGTGAGCGTGGCCGCGCACTCCACCGCCACCGTGGAGCAGGAAATCAACCTCAACCTGCCCCGCCTCTGGAGCTGTGAGAACCCCAACCTCTACACCGTGGAAACCTCCGTCATGCTCGGTTCCCGTGCCATCGACAAGAAGACCACCACCTTCGGCGTGCGCAACGCCGATTGGAGACCGGACGGCTTCTACCTGAACGGCAAGCGCGTGCCGCTCAACGGCGTCTGCGAGCACCACGACCTCGGCCCGCTCGGCTCCGCCTTCCATTCCAAGGCCTACGAGAGAAAAATCATCAAGCTCAAGGAAATGGGCTGCAACTCCATCCGCATGACCCACAACCCGCCCGCCCCGGAGGTGCTGGATCTGTGCGACAAGCACGGCATCCTGGTGCTGGACGAGATGTTCGACATCTGGAAGCACCAGAAATACGACAAGGTGAACGGCTACCACGTGTTCTGGGAGGAATGGTGGAAGAAGGACGTGCAGAACTTCGTGATGCGTGACCGCAACCACCCCTGCATCATCGCTTGGAGCGGCGGCAACGAAATCCCGGAAATCACCACCGGTGACGGCGTGCAGATCAACACAGACCTGCGCAACGAATTCCGCAAGTACGACACCACCCGCCCCTACACCTGCGGTGTGAACGCAGAGAACGGCGCCTGGAACGGTTTCGGCGACGTGCTGGACGTCTACGGCTACAACTACAAGCCCTGGGCCTACTCCCAGTATGCCCAGAAGAAGCCGGACAAGCCCTTCTACGCCTCCGAGACCACGTCCTGCGTGGCCACGCGCGACACCTACTTCTTCCCGGTGCGCTGGGGGCTGGGCGCCGGCGCGCGCGCGTTCCAGGTGAGCGCGTACGGCCTGTACGCCCCGGGCTGGGGCTACTGCCCGGATGCCGAGTTCACCGCGCAGGACGCCAACCCGAACGTGGCCGGCGAGTACGTATGGACCGGGTTCGACTACATCGGCGAGCCCACCCCCTACAACCAGGACGCCTCCAACATCGGCAACACCCAGGACATGACCGCCGCGGAGCGCGACGCCCTCATGAAGCAGCTCAAGGAAATGGGAAGCAAGGCCCCCAGCCGCAGCTCCTACTTCGGCATCATCGACCTTGCCGGCTTCCCCAAGGACACCTACTACCTCTACCAGGCCCACTGGCGCCCGGAGCTGGCGCAGGCCCACATCCTGCCGCACTGGAACTGGAAGGGCCGCGAGGGCCAGGTCACCCCGGTCATGGTATTTTCCAGCGGTGACGAGGCGGAGCTCTTCCTCAACGGCAAGAGCCTGGGCGTGCGCAAGCGCGGCATGGAGGGCGGAACCTTCAACCAGGGCCGCCAGAATATCGGCAAGAACTCCTACCGCTTCGTGTGGGAGGACGTGAAGTACGAGCCCGGAACCCTGGAGGTCGTCGTCAAGAAGGACGGCAACGAGTGGGCCCGCGCCACGCGCGTGACCACTGGCAAGGCCGTGGCCGTGCGCGCAGAGGCAGATACCAAGAGCATCGAGGGTGATGGCCGCGACCTCGCCTTCATCGAGCTTGCCCTCACCGACAAGGACGGCAACGTGGTGCCCACGGACTGCCGCGAGGTCTCCTTCTCCGTGGAGGGGCCGGCGGAGCTGGCGGGCTTCTGCAACGGCGACCCCACGGACTGGACCTGCATGCAGGACCCGGAGCAGAAGTTCTTCAACGGCCGCATCCTGGCCGTGGTGCGCGGCAAGCGCGCAGAGGCGGGTGCCGCCAAGGTCACCATCTCCGCCAAGGGGCTGCCCGCCGTCACCGTGCCCGTGAAGGTCACTCCCGTTTCCGCGGAACAGCTCAAGGCCCGCTAAACCACTCGCTCCATCCGCCATGTCCCCGCTCCTCCAGTTCCCGCGCAAGGTTGGCTCCGCGCCCGCCGGACGGTGGGACAACAGCCGCCCCGCCATGCTGGCCGTGACCCTGCTGGGCGTGGTGGGCTTCTGCATTATCTCCTGCATGATGTGCCAGGACGGCTGGACGATGGTCTACAAGTCCGCCTGGATAGTGCTGGACACGCTTTCGCTGATGCTCTTCTGCACGGTGTTCCGCCTGCACATGCAGCTCAACCTGCGCAGCGTGTCGCTCATTGTGGTGATGCTGCTGCTGCAAACGCTCATCATGGCGGGCATCATGAATCTCCAGGGCGTGGTTCCCGGCTACGACTACTCTGCGCAGGCGCTGCTCTGGCTGCCGTATCTGCTGGCGCCCACCACGGTATCCGTGATGGTGGGGCGGCGCCTGGGGCTGCTCACGGCGCTTTGCGCCTCGGTGTTCGGCGCCACGCTCTTCAGCCTGCAGACGGAGCCCGCGCAGATGTACGTGTACGGCGTCATCAGCTTGGTGGCAGGCATGCTCAGCGCCATCCTTTCCGGGCGCGTGCACAAGCGTGAGCAGGTGCTGCGCGCGGGGCTGTGCACCGGTGTGGCGGTGTTCGTGTGCGTGTTCGCCCTGGTGGCCCTGCAGCAGTTCGGGGAGAGCAGGGCGGATATGGAGCTCGCCTCCATCAACGGCAAGCACTTTGAGACCACGGCCCTGTTGGCGGAGCCGATTGTCACCGTTGTGGCAAACTTTGTGCTGGCGGCCCTGGTGGGTGGCCTCATCCCTGCGCTGGAGCGCATTTTCAGCATCACCACTCCCATTTCCTGGCTGGAGTGGGCGGATATGAACCACCCGCTGCTGCGCCGGCTGCAGATGGAGGCCCCCGGCACCTTCCAGCACTGCCAGACCGTGTACCGCCTGGCAGAGGCCGGTGCGGAGGCCGTGGGCGCGGATGCCACCCGCGCGGGCGTGTGCGCCCTGTACCATGATATCGGCAAGCTCAAGAACCCCGGCTTCTTCTCGGAAAACATCAAGGACCAGGCCAACTCTCCCCACCGCGCGCTCACCCCGGAGGCCAGCGCTCGCATCATCATCGGCCACGTGGCGGATGGCGTGGCCCTGGCGCGCGAGCACGGGCTCAACCGCCGCATCGTGGATGCCATTCGCGAGCACCACGGCGTTTCCACCGCCTACTTCTTCTACCGCAAGGCCACGGACCAGTACAAGGCGGAGAAGGAGAAATTCGAGGATGGCCAGATAGACACCTGCCCGGATGAGGTGGATATCTCCATGTTCTCCTACAAGGGCCCCATCCCGCAGACCCGCGAGTCCGGTATCGTGAGCCTGGCGGATGCCGTGGAGAGTGCCACGCGCTCCCTGGTCAACCCGTCGGAGGACGACATCCGCGGCATGATTGCGAGCGTGGTGAAGAGCCGTATATTGGAGGGGCAGTTGAACGATTGCGACCTCACCCTGGGTGATATCGAGAAGCTCAAGGAGAGCTTCTTCGAGAACATCTGCACCATGCACCACAACCGCATCGCCTATCCCAAGCAAGAGAAGGACGCCGACGCGCAGCTCCAGGAGCTCCGCAAGCAGTCATGATCCAGCAGTTCCGCAGCCTGGGCATGGTGGCCGCGTTCCTTATCGGTGGCATCTTCCATGCGGAATTCGCCAAGTTGCAGTGGTGGCTGCCCATCGGCATTGCGGTGATGCTCTCCATCACCTTCATCGGCATAGACACCGCCAAGCTCAAGCCGCGGCTCATGCACCTGTGGGTGCTGCTGGGCATAGAGGTTATCGGCCTGGGCTCCTTTGCGCTGGCGCGCCTGGCGGGCTACCCCGTGCTGGCGGAATCCCTGTTCTACTGCGGCGCGGCCCCCATTGCCGCCGCGTGCCCCATCATCATCAACATCCTGCGCGGTGATTTGGAGTTCGCCACCACCGCCATGGTGCTCAGCCAGGCCACCTTCGGCGTGCTCACGCCCTTTGTGCTGCCGCTGGTGCTGCCGGAGGCGCACATGGGCTACGGCGAGCTGGTGGCCATGGTGGCGCAGCAGCTCGCCAGCGTGCTGGCCGTGCCGGCGGCCGTCTCCGTGGCCATGCGCCTGGCGTACCCGCCCTGCCGCTTTTGGGCTCCCAGGCTGAAGGATGTCTCCCTCTTCTTCTGGATCGGCAACCTCACCATCGTCTCCGCCTGCGGTGTGCACCGCATCGCGGAGCGCAGCTACAGCTTCCATGAGATGTGGCCCATGGCCCTGGGCGCGCTTGTTGTCTGCGCCGTGGGTTTCCTGGCAGGCTACCGCCTGGGCTATCCCAGGCTCAAGCGGGAATGCTCCCAGTGCCTCGGCCAGAAGAACACCGTGCTCACCCTCTACATGGCCGGGCAGGACTACGCCACGCCCCTCGCCTACATCGGCCCCGTCTTCTACGTCTTCTGCCACAACATGGCCAACGCCCTCCAGATTGCCCTAGCCCAGCGCGAACACGCCGCAAGGGAAGCAAAGTGATTGACTTGACGCCTGTTAAGGATTCTGGCGCAATCTGCAATTTTAACATGTGAGTGCATGCAATTTTAACACGCCGTGTTAAAATTGCAGATTTTGGATTTTCGAGGCCATGCATTGCCCGGGTATCAGGCGGTAAAACGCGGCAGGGCGCGGGGCAGGGCGGGATTGAGTTTTGCATTGCCCTTCCCGCCGCGCCGTGGTACCATGGCGGCGTATGGCAAACACTTCACTCACCCCGGAACTCAGCGCGCTGGCCATCAACCTGGCCTCCGCTTTCGCACAGTGCCAAAAGGTCGTGGCCGCCAAGGCCCGCATCGGCCTCTTCTACCAGAACCAGGAAGCCACCGACCTCTTCCGCAGGGTCAGCGAATACGGCGAGAGCCTGCGTGAGAAGAGCATGGCCGGCATGCACCCCTCCGAGGAGGAGATCGCCAAGTTCGACGAGATGCGCCGCAACGTCGTCGCAAACCCGCTCTGCTCCGGTTTCCTGGAGGCCCGCCAGGAGATTGACGAGCTGCTCGCCACCGTTAACCAGTACCTCTGCATGGCCGTGGAGCACGGCTGCGCCCCCACGGACGAGGAGGTGGCCGCTGCCATGAACCGGCAGATGCAGGCCTGCTCCTGCGGCGGCGACCACTGCAGCGGGGATTGCGGCGACTGCGACCACGGGGACTGCCACGGCGAGGGCCACCACTGCTGCCACGAGGGCGAGGAGGGCCACCACTGCTGCCACGGGCACGGTGACGGCGAGTGCCACTGCCACGAGCACTGAGCCGGCCTTCCGGAAGCCCGGAAAATCCCAAAATCTCTCCGCTTTTCCCATGCCCCAGATTTGGGGCTGCGGCAGGTTGGCACGGGGTGGGGCAAATAGGCGGCTAATGGCACTGCACACGCTTGAAGCCACGCTGAAATCCTGCTTCCCGACGCTCTTTGTTTGTAATGAGTCTAGAATCGGAGCGCAGCTCATCAAACACAAGATGTGGTGTAGGTTTTGAAAAAACGCCCCCATATTTCGTGGAAAAAAGTTTAGGGAAAATGAATTTTTTTCTTGCGTGGGGAAAAAATGGATGGTAAGTTCGGCACTGTTCCCGCCACTCGGCGAGCCAACCTACGGGATGGCAGGAAACCGTGGTTGGCGGGGATGACCGCCCCGCTGGTGAGGGGGCTGCGGTGAGGCGCAGGAGAACGCGCCCGCCCGGCATCTTCAGCAGCGGGGTGGTTGCTCACAAGAACAACAACACTTCAACATAGAAAAACAAATCCCATGCAGGAAATCATCAAACGCAACGGAAAGCGCGAGCGCTTCGAGGCCTACAAGGTACAGCAGGCCATCGAAAAGGCTTTCCACGCCTCGAACGAGGAATACAACCCGCTGGTGTACGCCAACGTGATGGACACCCTCAAGACGGAGGAGTACATCCCCGTGGAGAAGGTCCAGGATATCATCGAGAAGGAGCTCATGAAGTCCGGCGCTTTCGAGACCGCCCGCAACTTCATCCGCTACCGCTTCCTCCACAAGCTGCAGCGCGAGCAGATCGGCGGCATGTACCAGGGCAACACCTGGGTGGACTGCAAGCAGACCATCGAGGAATACATCGGCAACACGGACTGGCGCATCAAGGCCAACTCCAACACCACCTACTCCAACGCCGGGCTCGTGAACAACACCGCCGGCAAGGTTATCGCCAACTACTGGCTGGACCAGGTGTACTCCCCGGAGGAGGGCGCCGCCCACCGCAACGGCGACTACCATATCCACGACCTGGACTGCCTCACCGGCTACTGCGCCGGCTGGAGCCTGCGCAACCTCCTGAACGAGGGCTTCAACGGCGTGCGCAGCCGCGTGAACAGCCGCCCGCCCAAGCATTTCCGGGAAGCCCTGGGCCAGATGGCCAACTTCATGGGCATCCTGCAGAGCGAGTGGGCCGGCGCACAGGCCTTCAGCTCTTTCGATACCTACCTCTCCCCCTACCTCTTCAAGGACCAGCTTCCCTTCGATGAGGTGAAGAAGGCCCTGCGCAGCTTCGTGTACAACCTGAACGTGCCCTCCCGCTGGGGGCAGAGCCCGTTCACCAATGTCACCATCGACTGGACCGTGCCGCGCGACCTGCGCGAGCAGCCCCCGTTCTCCGGCGGCGCGCACATCTTCTCCAACCTGCACAACGAGAAACTGGAGAAGCTTGCCAAGGAGCGCGGCGCCTCCTCTCTGGACAACATGACCTACAAGCATTTCCAGCCGGAGATGAAGATCATCCAGAAGGCGTTCTACGAGGTGCTCACGGAAGGCGACAGCACCGGCCAGCCCTTCACCTTCCCCATCCCCACCGTCAACATTACGGAGGATTTCGACTGGGACGACGAGAACGTGCCGCTGCTCTTCGAGAACGCCGCCAAGATCGGCTCCTCCTACTTCCAGAACTTCGTGGGCAGCCAGTACAAGATTGACGAGAACGGCAACAAGGTCATCGACGAGGATGCGTACAAGCCGGATGCCGTGCGCTCCATGTGCTGCCGCCTGCAGCTGGACCTGCGCGAGCTGCTCAAGCGCGGCGGCGGCCTCTTCGGCTCCGCGGAAATGACCGGCTCCATCGGCGTGGTCACCATCAACATGGCGCGCTTGGGCTACCTGTACAAGGGCAACAAGAACCTGCTGTACGCCAAGCTCGGCGAGCTCATGGACCTGGCCAAGAGCACCCTGGAGAAGAAGCGCGTGTTCATCAACGAGCTCTACGAGCGCGGCCTCTACCCCTACACCAAGCGCTACCTCCCGCACCTGCGCAACCACTTCTCCACCATCGGCCTCAACGGCGTGAACGAGATGCTGCGCAACTTCTCCAACGACACCATGAACACCGCCACCCCGGAGGGTATCGCCTTCGCGGAGGACCTCCTCCACTTCATGCGTGAGCGCATCCGTACCTACCAGGAGCAGACCGGCAACCTCTACAACCTGGAGGCCACCCCCGCGGAGGGCACCACCCACCGCTTCGCACGCGAGGACGCCAAGCGCTACCCGGACATCATCCAGTCCGGTTCCCCCGGCCACCGCTACTACACCAACAGCTCCCAGCTGCCCGCCAGCTACACGCAGGACCTCTTCAAGGCCCTCAAGATGCAGGACAAGCTGCAGTGCTGCTACACCGGCGGCACGGTGTTCCACATGTACATGAACGAGGCCATCTCCTCCCCGGAGGCCTGCCGCGATATCGTGCGCAAGGTGCTCACCAACTTCAAGATGCCCTACATCACCGTCACCCCGCTCTTCTCCGTGTGTGAGAAGCACGGCTACCTGAAGGGACGCCACGACTACTGCCCCATCTGCGACGAGGAACTGCTTGCCCAGGCCCGCCGCGAGGAGCAGCCGGAGCTCCCCCTCAACGCTTAACCAATCTCAAACCCAATATTAGCAATTATGGCAGAACAAGAAATCAAAGGTGTTGTCAAGACAGATGAGCAGCTCCTGCAGGAGAACGCAGACAAGCGCACCAAGTGCACCGTGTACACCCGCGTGATGGGATACCACCGCCCCGTGGAGACCTTCAACGCCGGCAAGCAGGGCGAATTCGAGGAGCGCGAGCACTTCGTGGAACCCTGCGGCTGCTGCGGCCAGGACACCATCCTCAAGTAGGGAAGTACAAAGTACAATGTACCCGGCTTCGCCAAGGCTACGCCGAGGCAAGCAATGTACAATGTGCGTAGGTTCGCGCGGCCTCGCCGCGCAGCCGAGACACGGTTCATACCTGCGGAGGGCATTCCCTCTCCGCAGGTGTTTTTCCGCCAATCCCGCCCCGCCCAGTCAAAATAGTACCTAGTACATAGTAAATAGTAAATCCACGTTGCGTCACCCGGCAGACATCACCCCGCTCACCTTCCTGGACTACCCGAAAAAGGCAGCCTGCATCTTCTGGTACACCGGGTGCAACCTGCGCTGCCCGTACTGCTACAACCCGGACCTGGTGCTGGGCAGCGGCGGCGGGCAGGACGAGATGGCCTTCCTGCGCGAGCGCGCCGGTTTCCTGGAGGCCGTGGTGCTCTCCGGCGGGGAATGCACCCTCAACCCGGATATCACAGAGCTCTGCCGCCAGATCAAGCAGCTGGGATACCTCATCAAGATTGATACCAACGGCAGCAACCCCCACGTGGTGCAAGCCCTGCTGGAGCAGGGGCTCGTGGACTACGTGGCGCTGGACAACAAGATGCCCTCCACGCGCTCCTGGCGCGTGCCCGGCGGCGCGCTGCTCTTCGACCGCTTCAAGGAGACGCTCAAGCTCCTGCAAACCTACAGGGTGCCCCACGAGGTGCGCACCACCGTGCACCCGGACCTGCTGGACGAGGCGGACATCCTGCAGATGATCCGCGAGGCCCGCCTGCAGGGATACAACCAAACCTACTACCTGCAACTCTTTTTCGACGAGGGCAAGGTCAAGACCCTCGGCAACATGAAATCCCCCTCCCGCCGATACGACCGCAAGCTCCTGGATGAGATGAGCCCCCTCAAAATCGGCTACCGCAACTTCCCGGAAGACAGGTACAGGATGTGAGATGGCTTGTTCTCCGGCAACTATGGGGATATGTTTGTAAACAAGCGTGTTGCGTCAAAAGTTGAAACAAATTCCAAATGTAAACAAATTTGTTTACAAACTCTGTCGGATGTGCTAGCATCATGCCAGCAAACATGAAAAAACTGGAACAGCAACTCGATGCCGTCTTTGGCGGCGGCTATCGTCTTTCCGAGCCGCAGGCGGCCCCGGGCGCGTTCCTGCCACCGTACTTCAAGCGTCGTTTCAGTTTCTACCGCCTGCAATGGAAAGAATGCGCGTTCATATTGGCGGAATGGCATGAGTCCGAAACGGGGGATGCCGCCTCCATGCCTGCGGCCATGCGGCACGTTGAATCGTATTTCGGGACGACTCCCATTCTTTGTTGGCGGGAGATGACGGTCAAGCACGCCAGGTTGTTGAGGGAGGAAGGCGTGAGCTACATTTCTGCGCATGCGGGTTTTTTCATTCCCTCCCTATGGAGCTATGCCCCGCAGTCGGCCGTTCATGTCAACCGCCCGCAGACCGCTCTTTCCCCCTGCGCCCAGGCTATCCTGATTCGCCAACTGGTGCTTGGCGATGTCGAGGGCAGGAATGTCCGCATTCTTGCCGGGCTTATGCCGTACAGTCATGTCTTGCTTGGCAGGGCAAGGGATGAATTGGTGCGGCATCATCTTTGCCGATACCACCAAGGAACGCGAGCGGGTTCTTTCCGATTCCCCTCGTCCACCGCTTCTCTGTGGGAGGCTTCGGCGCATCTCCTGATCTCGCCCGTGCGTGATTCATACCGCGTGCGTCTCAAAGACTGCCGCAAGTTCCTGCAAGCCGGCGCAACGGCACTTTCCAAGCTCACCCTGGTGGGAGACGACATTCTGCCGACCTATGCATACTACTGCCGCAAGGTGGCGGAGCGCATACCGCGAGCTCCGCTCACGGAGGCGGGCGCCGTGCTGCAGTTGTGGAGCTACCCACCGGAGGCCGTTGTTTCCCCCGATGCCGGCGCCGTGGATGCCTGTTCCCTCTACCTTTCCCTAAAAAACGACCTGGACCCGCGAATCCAGTTGGCCCTCCCGCAAATATGGAACCCCTGAACATTACCGATATCAAGAACTTTGCCCGCCGCTTCCAAGATTATCGGGACGACTACATTCTCATCGGCGGTGCAGCCTGCCACCTCTGGTTCGCGTCTAGGTCCCTGGATTTCCGCAGAACCGCGGATATGGACTTGGTGCTGGTGATCCGCTCGCAATCGCGTCCGTTTGTCGAACGGTTGGCGCAATTCCTCGTGGAGTACCGTTACGAGGCGGAGGAATTGACGCTCGATGACGGCACGCGCAAGGTGCGCATGTACCGCTTCATTGCCGCTGCTCCCAACGGCATGCCGCCACAAATCGAGCTTCTCGGCCCGGACAACGACACGCTGCGCCATGCCGCCGAACAACACAAGATACCCGTAAAGCTCGGCACGGAATACAGCGGGCTTTCCTGCATCATCTTGGACAACGCATATTACGACTTCCTGATAGCGGGCAGGAAATGGCTGGATGGTGTGCCTGTGGCCAATGAAAACGCCTTGGTTGCCTTCAAGGTGAAAGCCTACCTGAACATCATGAACAGGCATGCCGAGGGTATTCCGCACGGCTCGGACGGCAGCGTCAAAAACGCCAACAAACACCGCAACGACGTCCTGCGTCTCCTTCTCATGGGACAAGTGGAAGGCGCACCCGTTCCCCAAGCCATCCACGCCGACATGGAATCCTTTGTTGCCAACATCCAAGCAGATTCCCGCAACATCCAAAATCTGCTCCGTTCCCTCAACGCAACCATCCCGGGATTGGATTTGGACGAGTCAGAACTCCGCCAACAACTGAATGCCCTGCCTGCGCTCTTTCCTGCGACTCTCTGATTTCGTATAGCTCCTCGGATTTTGGTTGCCAAAGGGATGGTGCGGGATTATGATGGGGGGACAACTACCGGGATGATGAGAGAATACACGATAGAGGGAATCCGTGACCTGATATGCTTCGAGTGCGTGGCGGGGAGCCGCGCGCACGGGCTGGAGACGGAGAAGAGCGACGAGGACCGCAAGGGCGTGTACATGGCGCCGCTGGCGGATGTGCTCAGCGGGGTGGCACCCGGCAGCGTGTTCGACGAAAAGCAGGATTTGCAGTACACGGAGATAGGCGAGTTCTGCCGCCAGCTCATGCTCAACAACAGCGGCGCGCTGGAGCTTTTGGGATGCCTGGGGCAGGAGCAGCAAATCTTCGCCGCGCCTTGGTTCGCGCGGTTTTTCGGCGAGCGCAGCTTCCTCTCGCGCAAGTGCCGCTACACCTTCGCCGCCAACGCCAACAGACAGGTCAAGCGCGTGCAGGCCACCCATGAGAAGGCCCTCCGCCCGCCCGATGATTCCCTCACGCTCGCGGACTTCTGCGCCGTGCTGCACGAGGGCGCATGCATTCCCCTGCGCAGCTGGATGGCGGGACAGGGGGTGGACGAGCACACCCAGCTGGCCGCGCCGATGGAGGGCTGCCCGCGCACCTATGCGCTGTACCGCGGGGAGAACCGCGGCGGGCTGTTCGGCAAATCCGGCACCGCCGTGTCGTGTCCGCAGGTTCCGGCGGGCGCGCCGTTCCTCTGCCACATGGTGGTGCATGAGGACGACTTCTCTCGCCACTGCCGCCGCGTGGCGCAGTACCGCCAATGGCTGCAGGAGCGCAACACCAAGCGCCTGGACACCGCGCTGGACGGCGACCACGGCGGCGCGTACGACTGCAAGCACATGGGGCACGTGGTGCGCCTTCTGCACATGGCGCGCGAGATTGCGCGGGAGGGCAGGGTGCATGTGCGCCGCACGTGGGACAACGCCCTGCTGCGGGACATCCGTGCGGGGCGCGTGCCGCTGGACGAGCTGATGCGCATGGTGGACGCCCTGCTGGCGGAGCTGCCCGCGGAGTACGAGGCGTCCGCCCTCCCGGAATCCCCGCAGGTGGGGAACCTTGAACAAGATTTGGCCCAACTCAGAATAGACTATGAACGACACCATCTCGCAAATTAGGCAGCGCCTGGCGGACATGCAGCAGGCGCACGACTGCCGCCTGCTTTTCGCCGCGGAATCCGGCAGCCGCTCATGGGGGTACGCCTCCTTGAACAGCGACTACGATGTACGCTGCGTGTACTACCACCCGCAGGCGTGCTACCTGCGCGTGTACCCGCCGCGCGACACCATCGAGTGGGAGCTCAACGAGGTGTTCGACATCAACGGGTGGGACCTCCGCAAGGCCCTGCACCTGGCGCTCAAATCAAACGTCAGCATCCATGAGTGGGCGCACTCGCCCATCATGTACGAGACTTCCCCGCATGTGGACGAATTCCGCGCGCTCATCGAGCGGGTGATGCAGCCGGAGCGTCTGGCGTACCGATACGTGGGCATGGCGGTCAGCACCTTCAAGCGCTATCTGGAGGCCCCGCAGGTGCCCTACAAGGAATACTTCTACTGCATCCGCCCGCTGCTGGCCGCGCGCTGGGTGCTGCGCGAGCGGCGTCCCGCGCCCGTGCCCTTCGCGGAACTGCGTGAAGCCCTGCTGCCCGCCGACATGCAGGACGAGGTGGACACTCTGTTGCAACTGCGCGCGAGCTCCACGGAAAAGGCGGTGGGTCCGGTGCGCCCGGTGGCGGCGGCGTTCATCCAACGCGAGCTGGAATCCCTGCGCGCCACGCTGGATGCCGCGCCCGCACTACCGTTCCCCGACCCCGCGCCTCTGGATGATTTCTTCCGCCGCGTGGTGACGGAAAATCCCAAATCCTAAATCTTAAATCCGAAATTCTAAATCGCACATCCCCTGTATCGCCTAAACCCGCTCCAGCACCATCACGGTCCTCGGCAGGAGATACAGCGAAAGCCGCTGGTTATTGTCGGTGAAGTGGTTGACGGAGTGGTCCTGGCGTGCGAAGCCGCCGAAGCGTGCATCGTCCGAATCCAGCGCCACGCGCCATTCGCCGTGTTCGGGGGCGGGCAGGAGGTAGTCTGCCAGGGCGCGCTCTCCGTTCCAGTTGAAGACGAAGACGAGGCCGCCGCGAGTGAAGGCCATCACGCGGTTGTCCTCGTCCATGTTGAGCGGCTGTGCGTAGCCGGAGGCCAGCAGGTTTGTCTCCCGCGCCAGCTTCACCATGGCTTTGTCGAACTCGTTGAGGAAGCGGTAGCGCAGCAGGCCGTTGTCCACCAGGCTCCACTGGCGGCGGCAGTACTTGTAGGAGTTGCCGTTGCCCACGCGCGGGAAGTCGATCCATTCCGGGTGGCCGAATTCGTTGCCCATGAAGTTGAGCCAGCCCTCTCCGCCGGCGGCCAGGGTGACCAGGCGAATCATCTTGTGCAGGGCCATGCCGCGGTCTATGACCAGGCTCTGCATGCTGCAGCTCATGTGGGTGTACATCTCTGCGTCCATCAGGCGGAAGGCAATGGTCTTGTCGCCCACGAGCGCCTGGTCGTGGCTTTCCACGTAGGCAATGTTGGCCTCCCTGTAGCGGCGGTTGATGAGGGTGTACCAAATGTCACCCACGCTCCACTCCTCGTCCTTCTTCTCCTTGAGGAGCTTGATCCAGTAGTCCGGCAGGCCCATGGCCAAGCGGTGGGTGAAGCCGAAACCGCCCTCCTCCACGGGGCGGCAGAGACCGGGCATGCCGCTCATGTCCTCTGCAATCACGATGACGCCGGGGCGCAGCCTGTGCACCAGGGTGGCGGCCAGCTGCAGGTAGGTCACGGCTTCCGTGTTCACCTGGTTGTTGAAGTAGCAGCCCAGGTCTGTGAAGGGCTCGTGCCCGTGGTGGAGGTAGAGCATGCTCGTGACGCCGTCGAAGCGGAAGCCGTCGAACCGGAATTCCTGCAGCCACCAGCGCAGGTTGCTCAGCAGGAATTCGATGACTTCATCCCGCCCGTAGTCGAAGAGGCAGCTGTCCCAATCCGGGTGGCGGGCATCGCGCTCGCCTGCCTTGAAGTACTGACCGCCGGAGCCGTCGAAGTTGTTCAGGCCCTCCGCCATGTTCTTCACGGCGTGGGAGTGCACCACATCCAGCAGCACGGCAATGCCCAGGCCGTGTGCGGTGTCGATGAGGTATTTCAGGTCATCTGGTGTGCCGAAGCGGTTGCACGGCGCGAAGAACGAGGAGACGTGGTAGCCGAAGGAGCCGTAGTACGGGTGCTCCTGCACGGCCATCACCTGCACGGTGTTGTAGCCGAGCTCCGCAATGCGCGGCAGCACGTTGTCCGCGAATTCGCGGTAGGAGTGGATGCGTTCCTCCTCCCCCGCCATGCCGATGTGGCACTCGTAGATGAACGGTGTTTGCACGCGTTCGGGTGTCCAATCCGTGTTTTGCCAACGGTGGGGCGCATCCGGCTCCCAGATGATGCCGCAGTAGTCGAAGGTCTTGGCATCCTGCTCGGTGAAGCGGATCCAGGCTGGCATGCGGTCTCGGCGTTCCAGGTCTGCGCCAACAACGTGCACCTTCACGCGGGAGCCGTGGTGCAGGGCATCTGCGGGCAGGCGCACCTCCCACATGCCGCCGTTGCGCTGCATGGGGGTGGCGGCGCGGTCCCAGCCGTTGAAATCGCCGATGAGGAAGAGCTCGCGCGCGCCGGGAGCCCACTCGCGGTACACCCATTCCCCGGTGGCGGCGTCACGGTTGAAGCCCATGCGCGCAAAGCCGTTGGCGCACTCCTCCAGGGAGCCGTGCCGCCTGCAGATGGAGTTCAGCCGGATGTTGTACATCTGCATGCGTTCCTCTATCTGCCGCTGGTATGGTTTCAGCCATTCGTCGTCCTGCACCAGCTTGGGTATGGATGCCTCGTTCATGACTGTTCATTCTACTACGGCGCGCGGCGCAATGCAAGGATATAGGGCGGCAATGCACGCCAATGTAAAAAGGGCCCGCGCGGCGTGATGCCGTGCGGGCCTTGGAGATGTGCCGTGCGTGGCGGTTTAGACGGGCAGGGCGTTGGCGCCGCCGTCCTTGCCCTCGTACCAGCGGATGAACGCCTGGTTCACCGCGGTGTAGCCGCCGGGCGTGGGGTAGTCTCCGCTGAAGTACCAGTCGCCGCAGGGGCCGGCAATGGCCTCGTGCAGCCCGTCCATGGTCTGGTAGATGATTTCCACGGGGCAGGGGCTGTCATCCGGCGTGACCATGCGGGATACCTCCTCCGTGATCTCGTCGTCCGTGAAGAGCTCGTAGATTTTCTTGACGGGGTTGGTGCGGGCTTGCGGGGGCAGGGTGAGCTGGCGCCTGCATTCATCGTACACCTGGGTGATGAGGTCGTACATGCCGCGCTTCTTGAGCAGGGCAATGGCCGCGTGGAAGGCAATGAACTTGCCCAGCTCGCTCATGTCTATGCCGTAGCAGTCCGGGTAGCGCACCTGCGGGGCGGAGGAGACAATGACAATCTTGCGGGGCTTGGAGCGGGCCAGCAGGCGCAGCAGGTTCTTCTTGAGCGTGGTGCCGCGCACAATGGAGTCGTCTATGGCCACCAGCACCTCTCCCTCGCGCAGGGCATCGAAGGTGAGGTCGTACACCTGGCTGGCGAGCTGGCCGCGGCTGTTCTCCGGGGTGATGAAGGTGCGGAGCTTGATGTCCTTGTGGACGATTTTCTCTGCGCGGGGCCAGCGGCGGAGGATGAGCTCCTCGATGAGCTCGTCGGATATGGTGCCGTTGGCAAGGGCCTCCTTCATGGTCTTGGTGACGTAGTTGCGGCGGTAGGCGCGCAGGCCCTCCAGCAGGCCGTAGTAGGCGATTTCCGCGGTGTTGGGGATGAAGGAGATGGCGGCGCGGGAGACATCCCCCTCCAGGCTGCGCACCACTTTGTCGGAGAGCAGGGCGCCCAGCTTCTTGCGCTGGCGGTAGATGATGGGGTCGTTTCCGCGTGAGAAGTAGATGCTCTCAAAGCAGCAGGGCTTGTGCTCCAGCGGCTGGGTGTACTCGCGCACGGTGAACTCGCCGTCGTGCTTGAGCACGAGCATGTTCGCCGGGGGCAGGATTTGCACCTGGTCCTGTTCCACCTCCATCACGCTCATGAGCGGCACTTCCTCGCTGGCAATGGCCAGGTACTCGTCCGTGAGCACATAGTGGCAGGGGCGGATGCCGTGCGGGTCGCGCAGGCAGAAGAGGTCTCCGTTGCCCACGGCGCCCAGGGCGGTGAACCCGCCGTCCCAGTCCTTGGAGGCCTTGCCGATGATGTCGTAGAGGTCGATGCGGTTGGAAATCTCCTGCTGGAGCTCCTGGCCGGAGAGCTTGTCGCGCAGGGAGCGGTAGAGCTCGTTGTGAGCCTCGTCCAGATAGTACCCGATTTCCTCCAGGATGGTCTGGGTTTCGGAATCGAAGACGGGGTGCTGGCCGCGCTCGATGAGGGTCTGCGCGAGCTCCTGGGTGTTGGTGATGCCGAAATTGCCCAGCAGCATGAGCGTGCGGGTGATCCAGTTGGTGCGGCGGGTGAAGGGGTGGCAGATGCCCTCGTCGAAGCGCGCGGAGCTGGCGCCGTAGCGCATGTGGCCCACCAGGAGCTCGCCGCCGTAGTTGAAGCGGGCCTTGATTTGTTCCGGGTTCTCCTCCTCGATGTCGCCGCGCTCGCAAAGGGTGCGGTAGTTGCGCTGCTCTTCGGAGAAGATGTTGGAGAGGGCGTTGCCGGTGGCGTCCCGGTGGCGGAACATGTAGGGCTCGCCCAAGGGCGTGTTGAGCTTGATGCAGCCGATGCCGGCGCCGTCCTGCCCGCGGTTGTGCTGCTTCTCCATCAGGAGGAAGAGCTTGTTGAAGGCCCAGAGCGGGTTGCCGTACTTTTCAGCGTAGTAGGAGAGCGGTTTGAGCATGCGTATCGCTGCCACCGCACATTCATGATGTAGGGGGTCTGACATAAGGGGAATGGTGTTTGGGGTTACTTGCGGACGGTGACGCGGATGCCCTTGCCTTGGCGAATGGTGCCGATGGGCGTGCCGCCGGGGCCAGCCGTGCAGGCTTGGTCCACTTGGTCCGGTTTGACAATGGCGACCCAGCCGATACCCATGTTGAAGGTGTGGAAGCGGTCCTCCGCGTCCACGAACTCCAGCACCTTTTGGGCGGCGGGATTGTTCCAGTAGGGGATTTCAAGGTCGGAGCCCTTGTCGCCCAGGAAGCGTTCCAGGTTCTCCGGCAGGCCGCCGCCCGTGATATGGGCGTACGCCTTGGGGGTGGTGCCGAGCTTGCGCATATCGTACACCACATCGTGGTACAGGCGGGTGGGGGCCAGCAGGCCGCGCAGCTCCTGCTCAGTGAGCAGGTCCGGGTTCTGCTTGAGGATGCGGCGGATGAGGCTCCAGCCGTTGGCGTGGAAACCGTCGCTCGGGTAGCCGATGAGGATGTCTCCCACCTCCACGGTGGCGGGCTGGATCATGAGGCTCTTCTCCACGCAGCCGATGCTGAAGCCTGCCATCTCCACCAGGTTCTCCGGCACCACGCCGGGCATTTCCGCGGTTTCGCCGCCGGCCAGGATGCAGTTGCAGCTTTCCAGGTAGTCGCACATGCCGGCCACCAGGCGGGTGATGCGCGGGCGCTCAATCTCCAGGTTGGAGATGCCCAGGTAGTCCAGGAACACCAGCGGGTCGCCGCCGGTGGTCAGGATGTCGTTCACGTTCATGGCCACCAGGTCCTTGCCGGCGGTTTCCAGCATGTCCAGGTCGAAAAGGATTTCCGTTTTGGTGCCCACGCCGTCCGTGCCTGTCACTATCACCGGCTCCTTGTAGGAGGAGAGGTCGTACGCGGCGGCAAAGAGCCCGAAGGCGTTGCAGAGCTGCCGGTTTTTCTGCGTGCGCTTGACGTGTGCGCTGATGTCGTGAACAAAGGATTGCGCCTCTATGGTATCGACGCCGGATTGCTTGTAGGTGAGGTTGCCGGACATGGTGGAATGCTCTCGCGGATTGCGGGGAAATTGTAGCGGAACCGCCCCGAAAAAGCAAGGGAATTTGCAAACAGGAAGAAAGAATGGAGAATTTCCAAAACTGGGGCGGTGGGGAGCAAGCTTTGCGATTTCGAGACCGCATCATACTCAACCGTACGCATGCATGAACCAATGGGAGATGCGGGAATGCGGCAGCGCGGCGCATTCCCGCTTGCCAAGGGCGGGATTATCCGCTACAATGCACGGCGTTATGGCAGACGCACCCGCCCACCTGATATTCCGCAAGCTACTCAACCTGCTAGATGAGATGCGGCGCGAGGCCGTGCGCAACGTGGGGGCGGGGCAGCTCAAGAAGATGCTTGGGCTCACGGTGCGGCAAGGTTCCGCCATATCCCAGCTGAAGCTGCTGCTGGAGGATGCGCCGGAGGGCATACCGCTGAAGGTTCTTGCCACGCGCATGCAGATGTCCGTGCCGGCCACCTCCCTGCTGGTGGAGAGCATGGTGCGCAAGGGCTTCTTCGAGCGCCGCCCCAACCCGGACGACCGTCGCTCCGTGCTCATCCGCCTATCCGAGCGCGGCATGCAGATGTTCGAGGAGGTGTACGGGCGGTTCCGCGCCATGCTGGATTCCCTGGCGGGGGAGCTCACCCCGCAGGAGCTGCGCACCCTGGATTCCGTGGTGCAGAAGCTGGAGTGCCTGCAATCCGGCAAGTGACCCGCACCCGCTGTTCAAAGCCGTACTGCCCGCCCCGGTTCCGGGATGATGATTTCCGCATGCGGGAGTGCCTGTTGCAGCTGTTGCTGCATCCAGAGCAGGGCGGCGGGGTCCCCGTGCACCAGCACCACCTTCTTGGGGGTGAGGCTGCAGGCGTACTCCACCAGGGCCTCGCGCGTGGCGTGGCCGGAGAAGTCGAAACTTTCCACGCGGCAGTTGAGCGGGTAGGCCTGGCCGCCCTTGGCGCGCAGGCGCAGCGGTTCCCCGTGCACGGCCGCCTTCACCTTGCCGGCGGGGGAATCGGGGTCGCTGTACCCCACAAAGAGGATGCCGTCCGCCGGGTGCGGGAGCACCTGTTCCGCCAGCATGTGTGAAACGGTGTGCTCGCTCATCATGCCGCTGGAGACCAGGTAGATGTTGCCGGGTGAGGCAATGAGCGGGGCCACGCCCTGCTTGGGCAGGCCGCGGGTTTCCACGTGCTCGCGCAGGCGGTAGCCGGGCAGGTTGCGCGGCGTGGAGTCCGCCAGCTTGTCGTACAGCTCCGTGACCTTGGCGCCCAGCCCGCCGAAATACACCGGCACATCCGGGATCTGCCCGGCGGCCTTCATGCGGTTCAGCTCGTAGAGGAGCTCCTGGCTCTTGCCCAGAGCAAACACGGGAATCAGCACCGCGCCGTTGCCCTCCAGCACCTCGCGTATGGCCTTGGCAAAGCGGTCCAGCTCTGCCTGGCGCGTGTATTCCGCCGCGCGCTGCGTGGCGCCGTGCGTGCATTCCGTGATAAGGATGTCCACATGCCCCTGCGGGAAATCCGCGGGCGGGATGAGGGTTTGCGGTTCAAATTGCACATCCCCGGTGTAGAATACGGTGGTGCCGCTCTCGCTCTCCAGGTGCACGCCGCAGGAGCCCAGGATGTGCCCGGCATCATGCAGCGTGCCCAGCACGCCCCCGCGCCGCCCTATGCGGAACGGCTCGTTGTACGCGCGCACCATCCAGCTGCGCGCCGCGTGGTCCAGCTCCGGGTGCGTGAAGAACGGGTACTCGATGATACCCTCCTGCTGGCGCTTGGCGGTCATCACGTTCACGGAGTTGTGCAGCATGGCCTCCCCTATCTCCGCCGTGGCCGCGGTCATGATGACCTCCGCGGACGGGTATTCGTCCTGCAGGCAGGGCAGGGTGCCGATGTGGTCCAGGTGCGCGTGCGTCACAAACACGGCATCCGGGTCCGCCGCGCCGATGGGGCCGAAATCCGGCTTGGCTTCCAGGCCCTCCTTCTTGGGGTGCATGCCGCAATCCAGCACCACGCGAGTGCCGTCCAGATCCAGCAGGTAGCTGTTGGAACCGATTTCCGAGGCGCGGGAGAGGTTGGTGAAGGATATCATGGCGGGAAACGCGCAGAGTGTGCCCCATTCCCCGGCAAATGTCAATGAAATTAGGGGAGGGGCCGCAAAGTGCGGACATGTGGTGGCGGCACGGGGCGCGCGGGGAAGACAAAAGGCGCGCACCCGGGGGCGCGCGCCTTGAAGAGCAATGCCATGGGGGAAATTATGCCTCGGGGGCAGGTGGCTCTGCCGCGGCGGGTGCTTCCTCTGCCGCAGG
>JAUNHW010000023.1 GCA_030523775.1 Akkermansia sp. | reverse complement strand
CGCCGAGACAGGACGCCGAGGCAGGCCCGTCTACGGCTTTGCCTACGCCGAGGCAGGCAATTTGTGAGTTCGTGCGCCTTGCGGCGCGGGGCGGGCCAGTTTGGCGGGTATCGGCTAATTGGCTGTTGATTAGCCGCAGATTAGCCGATGGGAGTGTGTGCTCTTTTGGGGAGTGCTTTTATTCATACGGCGACTGGATGGGGGCGGGCTGACGATTGGAAAAAACGGCGTTATTGCGAAGCGGCCCAGCATTGCAAAAACATTGGAGTCACAAGGCGTTAAAGAAAACGCCGGGTGGTGCAGCAGGGTGCGTATCGGCTAATTGGCTGCAAATTAGCCGCAGATTAGCCGATGGGGGCTGGGGCAGGCTGTATCAATTTCTGCCAATCTCTTGCAATCTTCGTTCAAAGTTGGCGACAGGGCAATAAACGAATTCCTTTTTGACTTTTTTCGCGGAAAGGAGGCCCATGTCCACAAGAAGGTTGAGGTCTGTACGCGCCGTTTGGCGCACGATGCAGAAATCATGGCAGTACGAGGTGACGGTGATGGCGGCGGAGGGGTGTTTCAACAGCTGCACAATCAATGCCCTGTGGCGGTTGTTGAAGCTGTCGTTGAGCTTGAGTTCCTCGATAATCCCCTGCTGTTCGTTCTTTTTGTTTTTAACGTACTCGTAGAGGTTCTTGATGGAATTGACAATCGTCGTCAACTGGTCGGAAATGAAATAATTCAAATCGTTGTCGTCCTCCTCTGTGTTGATGAAGGAGTTGTAATACCTCTTGGGATGCCTGAAGATTTCATGTGAGATGGAAATGTACTCGAATGCCCAGAATCCCTCCTTGAGCATGAGCCAGTAGAAGAGGGCGCGGGCGGTACGGCCGTTGCCGTCCACGAAGGGGTGGTCGTATGCGAGCCAGAAATGCAGGATGATGGCGCGCAGCGCGGGGTGGGTGTAGTCGTCCTCATCCCTGGCATTGGCGAACCTGCACATGGCCTCCATGCGTTCCGGCAGGGTTTCGGCAGGCGGTGGCATGTGGACGATTTCCCCGTCTATGGCGGTTTCCACGCGCACGGCGTCATCTGCGGTGCGGAAGCGGCCGGCTTTGGCGGGGTTGTCCAGCGTGCCCTCGGTCATGATTCTGTGGAGCTCCATCACGCGCTCTTGGGTGATGGGCTCGTTTTTCCAATCCAGAATTTTCTGCATGGTGCGGTAGTTGTTCATAACCATGCGCTCGTGCTGGTTGCTTGGGATACGGTTGCTGCGGATGAGCTCCTTGGCTTCCGAGCGCGTAACCACGGCGCCCTCCAGCATGCTGGACATGATGGCCTCCTCCATGATGGAGGTGATGATGTACTTGTTGCGGTCCGTCTCGGAGAACAGGTCGCTGTTGTTGGCCTGGAGCGTGCCGCCGGCCAACATGTCGATCTGGTGCAACAGGTTCACCATGAGAATGGTGTGGGAGTATGAGAAGGGCCTGCCCTGCTTGTCGTTCAGCGGCATGTCGCGCCTGCCGTTTGCGCGCTGGAGCTTCAGGCTGATCCACCATTGCTCCCGCGTGAGCTCCGGGGGCGGGGTGCGGAAACGCAGCTCGTCCCAGCTCAGATAGCGGTCGATTCTGTTCATTTCAGCCTGCCCAGCGCTCAAGAGAGTCATGATGCTGATATCAGGCGCGCTGAAATACTTCTCCAGGCTCGGTGCTTTGGGGCGCGGCTTCATGGCGGGAAAATAGCAAAGGCGGGGCTGCTTGTCAACGCTTTATCGGCTAATTTGGCAAAAATTAGCCGATGGAGGAGACCTGCGGGAAATTTTGCCATTTGCATGGTTTCATGTGACAAAAGGCCGGGATGGGTGCTTATATGGAGTAGAAAGGCCTTGCCAGGCGGCTTGGCAAAACGTATCATCGCAGAATAATCCCCCCCACCGACTATGAAGAAGAGCCCCCTTGCACGGCTGGTGCAGATGGTTGCCGGAATCTCGCTGCTGGGCGCATCCGCCCAGGCGGAGCGCGTAGACATCTCTGCGGACCGCCAGCTCATCCGCATCAAGTTCGATGAACCCATCGTCAGCCAAACCGTGGCGGCAACCGCACGGGAGGCGAGATATTCGGAAAGTTTCGGGAAGCAGCTTGCCCCGCACGATTTGGGGCTGGACCTCTTTGAGGTGACGGGCGACCCCGCGCATCAGCCCACGGTGCATTGGGAGGACCAGAACCGCCTGCTCATCGAGGTGGCGAAGGGCACGAGCGTGGCCACGGAGTTCCGCCTGGCGTTCAAGCCGGGGGTGACCTACCTGAGCGGCAAGGAGCTGGCGCAGCGCGAATTCCGCTTCCACGCGCCGGACACCCGCCTGGATACGGACCGCCCGCTGGAAGGCCTGCCGAACCTGGGCATCATCGTGCATCCATCGAGCGAAAACACCAGGGAGGCCATCGAGTTCTCCCCCGCCAGCCCCGTGGAGTACACCTTTGTGCAGCAGATCGAGAAGGGCGACCGCTATGTAGACGGCCGCAAGGTGCCAGGCAAAGCGCAGCCCGTGCTCTTCAAGCACGTGGGGCGCTGCGCGGTGCTCACGGCAGACGAGGCGCGCCGCATCACGCCGGATTCGGTCATCCCGTCGGGCGCGCTGGTGATGCCCACGGAAACGCTGCCGAACAACACGCGATGGAAGCTGGTGGCCACGCCCGCCAAGGGTAGCGGGCTCATCGGCACCACGCAATTCCACGATGCGTTCACCGAGCTGCGGACGGATGTGCTGGACGGCATCCGCAAGCCGGAAAAGGAGGGGGAGAAGCCCTACTACGCCGCCGAGGTGGGCTTTGCCGCCACCATCACGGAAGCCACCGCCAAGCAGGCCTTCCAAGACCTGGAAATCAGCATCGCCGGTGCCAAGTCCGTCAATGCCCCGGACGGTGCCTCCAAGAGCGTCACCACCCCGCAGGGCACCTACACCTTCACCTTCGACGGCTTCATGGAGAACACCGGGGTGGCCAACTTCAGGGTCGCCAACGGGGATGACGGCGGCGACAGGGATGTCACCTGGAGCTACAGGGAGCCGGACGCCGTGAAGGGTTTCCGCATGCGTGTGGCAGCCCCGGCGCCCGCATTGGCGGAGTTCACCGTGAAGCCCGGCATAGCGGCCAAGCTGGGGCTGCCGGTCACGCGCGCCCACGTGCACCGCATCAACCTCACCCCCGCCTGGCCCGCCGTGGATTTGGCGGAGAGCCGCGCGGAGCAGGCGGCGCGGCTGCCGTACCGCGGCGAGCACAAGCTGCGCCTGCGCTCCGTGGGCAGCTGCGGCATTACCGCCACCGCCTACCATTGGGATGCGGAAACCGCCCTGCAGGTGGACGAGGCCGTGGTGCGCTACGCCAACAGCGACCCCGACGCCATGAGGAAATACATCCTGGCCGTCACCACGCTGCAGGTGCGTGCCGGGTTGCTGGACAAGGAGGATTTCAAGAGCGCGAAGGACATCCAGTGGGGCGCGGCCTTGCGCTACAAGCGCAACAGCAAGCGCCTGCAGGAGGCTTGCGCCAAGGCGCAGCAATTCCAGCCGCAGCAGCTGCCCGCGGATGAACCCGGCTTCTGCGACACCGCGGAGCATGTGCTGGATTTGGATGCCCTCACCGGCGGGAACACCAAGCCCGGCCTCTATCTCATCCGTCTGGACATCAAGCCCAACCCCGCCGTGCTGGCCGCCGCCAAGGCGGTGGGCGTGAGCGAGGAAGACCTCACCCTGCACACCGAATTCCCCGTCCAGGTGTCGGACCTGCAGCTGGCGGGCGTGGAGGAGGCGGGCCTGCTGCTGGTGAGCGACCGCCAGACCGGAAAGCCCGCGGGTGCGGGCCGCGCGGTGGTGCGGGACAAGGATGGCAAGAGCCTGGAGTTCCCCGTGGAGAACGGCGCGGCCTGCCTGAATCCCAAGCCCGCGGATGCCGACCTGGAGCCGGCAAGCATGCTCGTGCAGGTCGGCGAGGACTATCTTCTGCCGGATGACGGCATCGGCGATTTCGTCATCTCCGTCTTCAATGACAGCGAGGATGATTCCGCAGACCAGGACTCTGGGGACGATTGCCATGCGTGCGTCTTCTGCGACCACGACCTCTACCGCCCCGGCGACGCCGTGCACGTGCGCGGCATCATCCGCAACCGCGACCGCTTCAACAACACCTCCCTGCCCAAGCTGAAGGAGGTCACCCTGGTCATCGAGAAACCGAACGGCGAGCAATGGAAGAAGGAAACGCTCGCGGTGGACGCGTTCGGCTGCGTGGCGTACGATTTCACGCTGCCGGAGGGCGAGGAGGACGTGACCGGGAGCTACGGCATCATGCTGAAGGATGGCAAGGAAACGCTGGACTATTGCTACATCAAATCGGAAGTGTTCCGGCGCGACGCCTTCGAGCGCACGGCCAAAATCGAAGTGGAGCGCGTGGCGCCCAAGAGCGCCAAGCTGCGCATCACCGCGCAGGATTTGAACGGCACGCCCCTCTCCAACGCCAAGATCCACTACGTGCTTGACACGGATATGCAGGTGGACGGCGAGAAGGAGGTGGATGCCGTGCTGGACGCCAAGGGCTGCTATGAGCGCACCGTCTCCCTCTCGCCCAAGAAGGACGATGCCTCCAACTATCACTACCTGAGAGTCGATGACGGCACCATCACCAACGACCGCGAGGAGGTGCGCAACTTCAGCTGCAATACGGCCATTTACAATGCGGATTTCCGCGTGGTGCGCGACCACGGCAACCTGACGCTCCACTCGGTGGCGGCAGACAAGGAGGACGGCAACAAGGTGCTGGAGCGTGACCAGAAGGTGCACCTGGTGCTCAAGGGCAGGGATGTGGTGGAGCGGGAGGCGCTGCCCACCGGCTTCACCATGGAGCGCCGCGGCGAGGTCATCGTGTGGGAGGGAGACCTCACCGTACCCGCCAACTCGGAATTCGGATGCCCCATGAACCTCAAGGCGCGCATCGACGAATACCGCAAGGGCAAGGACAAGCATGCGCTCACAAACCTCAGCCTGTACATCAGCGGCACGGATCCGGCCGGGCGTTCCTTCACCGATTCCATGCACGTTTGGGAGAGCGAGCTGGAGACGAAGGATGCCGACCCCGACTTCTCCCTGACGGGCGGCGAGGACGGCCGCCCCTTGACGCTGAAATCGGAGGCGGCGGGCACCGCCTTTGCCATTGTCTCCAGCGGCAGCGGCAACTTCCGCCCGCTGACGGTGCCCGTGGAGAGCGGCGTGCACCCCGTGGACCTGAAGCTCACGCCGCAAGAAACCGGGCGCATGAATGTGCTGATGGTCCTGCCCGTCAAGGACAAGGACGGCCTGTTCACCCTCCAGGCGCACGGCTCGAGCGACCTGGATGTCCCGAACCCGCAGCGCAAGCTGCAGGTGAAGCTGGACCTGCCCGCGGAGGCCTGCCGCCCCGGCGCGCAGGTGAAGCTCGGCGGCAGCGTTACCCTGCCGGACGGCTCGCCCGCCACCGCCGCCGTCACCTTCTACGCGGTGGACGAGGGCATGCTCTCCGTCACCGGGAGATACCGCCTGCCCAACCCGGAGCTCGAGCTGAGCTGCAGTCCGACCGATATGTACCTCTCCCACAACCGCCGGTACGCCATGGTGGGCGGGCGGCCCGCAACGTGGAACTACGTCGACCTGATGAACGGCGTGTGGACCGGCGAGTGCATCAGCCGCAAGGAGGACAGGGGGTGGGGCCCGCACATCTTCGGTGGCCACCGCGGCTACGGGGTGAGGCGTGCCTTGAAGCGCGCCGGCAGGGCTGTTGCCAACGATGCCGTGATGTTGGAAGGCTGCGCACAGGAAGACGACGATAGTGATTGCATGATGGAGGAGGCCCCCGCCGCCATGCCCACTCCGGTTGCGCAATACAGCATGGGGGATGATGAGGAGGACGACGAGGGCAGCGACGCCTACGCAGTCGCCAAGAGCGCCTGCTACGGCAAGGCGGCGGCTTCCCCCGCTGCAAAGCAGAAGCCGCGGCTGCGCACCAACTTTGTGCCGGTGGCGGTGTGGAAGGCATCCCTGCCCGTGGACGCGCAAGGGCGTTTCGAGACCGAGTGCACGCTGCCGGACACGCTGACCACCTACCGCGTGTTCGCCGTGGCGGTGGACCAGGGCGGCAACCGCTTCGGCGGCACGGAGGGCAAGCTGCAGGTCAACCAGCCCGTGATGCTCACCCCGGGCACGCCCTTCTTCATGAGCACGGGCGACAAGCTCATCCTGCCGCTCACCGTCACCAACAACACGGATGCGGAAGGCACCTGGAGGGTGAAGCTGGATGCCACCTCCGACACGCAGGAAATCCGCCTGGCCGCCCACACCACAGGCACGCTCAAGTTCGAGGTGGAGGCCACGCAGGAGGGCGAGTGCACCCTCAACTGGACCGCCACCGCCAAGAACGGCGCGGATGCCGTGCAGGGCACCTTCCCCGTGCGCTTCCCCGCCCCCCTGCTCAAGGAGGCGCACCACCTGGTGCTGGCCAAGGGCTCGGAGACGCTGAAGCCGGCTTCCCTGCTGGCGCCGGAGCTGGCCGGTTCCACGCGCGGCGAGCTGGAGGTGGCGCTTTCCGCCAACCCGCTGCTCCACCTGGCCGGATGCATGGACTTTGTGCTGGACTACCCCTACGGCTGCACGGAGCAGACCGCCACCGGGCTGCTGCCCTGGCTGCTGTACGACCGCATGGCTCCCGTCTGCCCGCGCATGGCGGAGACCCCCGCCGCCCAGGCCCACAAGCTCGTGGACGACAGCATTGCCAAGATACTCAAGCGCCAGAAGAGGGATGGCGGGCTCGGCTACTGGGAGGACTCGGACGGCTCCTCGTTCTGGGCGTCTGCCCACACGGCCTTCGTGCTGGATATCGCCACCGCCTGCGGGTACGAGGTGCCCAAGGGCAAGATGGACGCCCTGCGCGGCTACCTCCGCAAGCAGACGCAGCGCAAGAGGTACGTGGAGGAAACGGATGCCGCCACCCGCTTCCAGGTGGCGCGCGTGCTGCGCAACGACCGGGCCGCCAAACGCGCCCTCGCGGAGCTGGTGAAGGAGGACGAAAAGGCGCAGGAGGATGCCTCCTGGCATGTGAGCCTCTGGCACCCGCGCTCCGTGCTGGCGGATTTCCGCCTCATCGCGGACATGGAGAAGAACCCCGCCAAGCGGCATGAGGCCTTCATCGCCTGGCTGCGCTCCCGCGGGCACGATTACCGCCACACCACCACCTGGCAGAGCGCGTGGACGCTGATCGCGCTCCACGAGTACCTGCGCCGCGAGCCCGCCAGCAACACCCCCGCCACCATCACCACCGCGGACGGCTCGACCATGACCCTCGGCAACGGCATCACCACCCTCTCGCTCGTCCAGCGCGGCAGCAGGCTCGGCGACTGCACCGCCGCCTACACCTGCACGGAGGGCACCGCCTACGCCGTGGTGCGAGCCAAGGCCCAGCCCGACCAGACCGAATACCCCGGCGTGGTGGAGAAGGGCTTGCAGGTCACCCGCCTGTACGAGAAGAAGGACGCGGACGGCGTGTGGCGTCCCGCCCAGGATTTCAATGTGGGCGACGTGGTGCGCGTGACGCTCACCTGCGCCAAGCCCGCCAGGGATTTGGAGTACTTTGTGCTGGAGGACTACCTGCCCTCCTGCATGGAGGCCGTGAATCCCGCCATCCCCAGCCAGTGCGCCGGGCTGGAGCCCTGCGACTGGAGCGCGTGGTTCGACCACAAGGAGTACCTGGCCGACCGCGTGCGCGGCTTCTGCACCAAGTGGGGCGGGCGCGATTTGCTCAACATGCGCTACTACGCCCGCGTGAAGCGCGCCGGCACCTCCACCGCGCCTCCCGCACAGGCCCAGCTCATGTACGAGCCCCAGATGTACGGACTCTCCCCCAACACCGTCATCACCAGCAAGTAGCCAAGCCCGCCGCCACCCTTCCAGGCCCCCGTGCCACGCATGGGGGCCTGCCGAAATTTATGGGAATGAAAACCGCAAATATATGGGAATGGAAAGTTGAAATATATGGGAATGGAAATTAAAAATTTGTAGGAATGGGATTGACAAAAATGTGGGAGGAAACAGGTCCAACCGCCCCGCCATTCGTCCGTCTCCGCTCCTGCGGCGCTTCGCCGTGTCTAGGCGGGGTTCTCGGCTGGGAGGTTTGGACGGGGGACAACCCCCAGGCGTTCGCCATGGGGCGAATTTTTGGTAGCACCCCCCATTCGGCGGGGTACAAAGTTAGCGCGCGCTTTGCGCGCGAGACAAACATGTGCATTTGCCTTTTGACATGCGGGGGGCATGGGTGTATAGTGCAGGCATGTTCAAGAAAATACTTGCATTGACGGCAGCGGTGGCGGTGGTGGCCCCCGCGTTTGCGGCGGAGTGGATGAACGACATCAACGCGGCCAAGGCGAAGGCGCAGGCGGAGCACAAGCTCATCCTGATGGACTTCACGGGGTCGGACTGGTGCGGCTGGTGCATCAAGCTGCGCAAGGAGGTTCTGGACAAGCCGGAGTTCGATGCCTACGCCAAGGACAAGTTCGTGCTCATGGAAGTGGACATGCCGCGCAACACGGGCAAGCTCACCCCTGAAATCCAGGCGCAGAACAAGCAGCTTTGCGACCAGTACAAGGTCAACGGCTTCCCCACCCTGCTGGTGATTTCCCCGGAAGGCACCGTGGTGGGCGGTTTCGGCGGCTACAGGAAGGCGGAGGATATGCAGGCCATCCTGAACAAGGCCATCAAGGCCAACACCGACATACAGGCCGCGCAGAAACTGCCGGAGGCGGAGAAGGAGAACGCGCTTGATGCCGTGTACGCCACCATGGACCCCACGGCCCTGGCCGCCGGCGGCTACAAGACCAAGGCCAAGGAGAACGCGGAGAAGCAGCGCAAGGAGTTTGAAACCAAAATCATGGCCTGCAAGACCGTGGACGAGTGGGTGAAGACCGTGGACGAGTGCCTGACCGTCACCATGCCGCAGAACAAGCGCTACCTGCTGGACCAGAAGTTCACCGCCCTGGTCAACAGCGCGGAGACCGTGGAGGATATCAAGGCCGCGGAGAAGGTGGGCCGCGAAATCCTGGAAACCCTGCCCGCCCAGGTGGCCGCCCAGGTGAAGCAGCAGCTGGACCGCGACTTTGCAGACCCCGCCGCCATGCTGGAGCGCATCAAGAAGATGCGCGAGCAGGGCGAACAAAAGTGAGCCTGCAAACAGCTTTCCCCATCCCCTGCACTTGCACAAGTGCAGGGGATTTTTGCATGGATTTGAATGGAGCGGACGTGGATGGTGCAGATCCAGCCACCCCGCCGCATGGCGGGGCGGCATCGCGCTCCCTTTGGGACACACATGGTTAGAGCGATGATTCCCACATTGAGCTTGCGCGCGGGCGCGGAGTGTGCTATGGTGACCGCCATGAAAAATTATGCACGGCAATTGCTGCGGTATCCGCAGATGGGGATTTCACTGGACCTTTCCAAGCTCCCGCTCGAGGATGAGTTCCTGGCGGGGATGAAACCCCTGGTTGACCGTGCGTACGCGGATATCGCCGCGCTGGAGGGCGGCGCCATTGCCAACCCGGATGAAAAGCGCATGGTGGGCCACTACTGGCTGCGCAACAGCGCCATAGCCCCCACGCCGGAGCTCCGCGCCGCCATAGACGGCCCGCTGGCGGACCTGAAGGCCTTTGCGGCGGATGTGCATGCCGGCAAGGTGTGCGCGCCCAACGGCAAGCCGTACACCACCTGTTTGGTCATCGGCATCGGCGGCTCCGCGCTGGGCCCGGAACTGGTGGCGGACGCCCTGCCCGGAAAGGGGCTTTGCATGCGATTCCTGGACAACACGGACCCGGACGGCATGCTGCGCGTGCTGGATTCCCTGCCGCTCACGGAGACGCTGGCGGTGGTCATCTCCAAATCCGGCGGCACACCGGAGACCCGCAACGGCATGGTGTGCGCCCAACACTACTTTGCAGACCACGGCGTGAGCTTCGCCAAACAGGCGGTGGCCGTCACCGGCGTGGATTCCAAGCTGGACCGCACCGCAGCCGCGGAAGGCTGGGTGAAGCGCTTCCCCATGGAGGACTGGGTGGGCGGCCGCACCTCCGAGACCTCTGTGGTGGGCCTGGTTCCCGCCGCGCTGCAGGGAGTGGATATCGACAGCCTGCTGAAGGGTGCGGCCGACATGGACACCTGCACCCGCCGGGCGGACACCGCGCAGAACATGGCCATGCGCCTGGCGCTGGCCTGGTATGCCGCCGGCAACGGCCACGGCGCCAAGGACATGGTGGTGCTGCCGTACAAGGACAGCCTGGTGCTCTTCTCCAAGTACCTGCAGCAGCTCATCATGGAATCCCTGGGCAAGGAGCTGGACCTGGACGGCAACACCGTGCACCAGGGTATCTCCGTGTACGGCAACAAGGGCTCCACGGACCAGCACGCCTACGTGCAGCAGCTGCGCGACGGCATCAACAACTTCTTCGTCACCTTCATCGAGGTGCGCCAATCACCCGCGGACACCGTGAAGGTGGAGGACAACTTCACCGCCGGGGACTACCTGCAGGGCTTCCTGCGCGGCACCCGCAAGGCGCTTGCGGAAAGCGGCCGCCAGAGCATCACCATCTCCATACCCGCGGTGAACGCGTACACGCTCGGCATGCTGATTGCCCTCTTTGAGCGCACGGTGAGCTTCTACGCCAGCCTCATCCACATCAACGCCTACCACCAGCCCGGCGTGCAGGCCGGCAAGCTGGCGGCCAACGTGTTCCTCAAGCTCCTGGCAGCCGCAGAGGCCGCCCTTGCCGCCACACCCGCCACGGCTGCGGAGATTGCCGCCAAGGTGGGCGCGGAAGAGGAGGACACCTACCACGCACTCGTCCACATTGCGGAATCCGGCAAGGCCAAGTGGGCCCTGGCGGACTGTCCCTGCCGCGACACCTTCTCACAATAACCCCACTGACCAAGACAATGAAAGCGCTCGCACTCGCACTCCTGGGCATCGGCATGCTCGCCGGTCCCGCCACGGCCCCCGCTTCCGCGAAGGTCCATTATCCCCAGAACAATCTGGCAGCGGACAACTCCAACAAGGAGGAATCCGAAGACGACAGCGAAACCGCCAAACCCACCAAGGTGGGCGAAGGGCTCAAGAAATGCGGCTACCTCACGGATGTACGTCCGCGCGCCGCAGAGGTGTACTTCGTCTTCCACGCACGGCGCGACAATGGCGAGGGCGGCATCCTGACCATCAACAAGGTCTACAAGAAGATGCTGCACGACAACTCTGCGGAGGTGGTGATGATCTGCGAGGACCAGGACGTCTCCGACATCAAGGAGTGGGTGAAGAAGGAAAAGGTGCTCTTCTCCATCATCCCCTACAACAAGGTGTCCCAAGAGCTGCCGTTCCCCTACAAGCGCAACAACACGGATCTCCTGCCCATGCTGGTGGTCATGGATGCCGATGGCAAGAAGATTGACCAGGCCAGCGGCAGCATGGCCGTGGCCATGATTGGCAAGTGGAAGAAGATTGTGCGCCAGTACAAGATGAAGAAGGCCCGCGCCGGCCGGATTTGAACCAAGCCGCCAAACCATTCCCCGCACCCGCACGGCCACCGCGCCGCGCGGGTGTTTTTCTTGCGCCTTGCACGGCAGCGGCAGTTTTGCATTGAGTAACGGGCGCGGCGGGCATAGAATGGGGAAAGGTGAAATCTGGCCGATGATGCTGTCGCTTACCATCCAATCCGGAAGCCCCGCCGTGGTACCGGCCGGGGGCATGCCGCGTTTGGAGCGGGCGTTCCGCAAATCTGTGGCGGCGGGCATGCTGGATTTGATGCGCTTCGGGCTACCCGCCGGGGCCGCGCCCATCCTGGCCTGGCTGCGCGGGCAGGCGCAGGAGCGGCTCATGCACTATTTGCGCGCGCTGAGAAGGGGCGAGGACGAAACAAGCGCCGCAGCGTGCCTGGTGCCCACGGCGGCGGAGGCGGTCTCGTTGCTGGAAGGCATGCCGCCGCTGTACGGCGGAGAGGTATCCGCCGGAATGCTGCGCGAATGGTTCGGCGGGCTGGAGGGCGAGCTGGCGGAAGCTGCGCGGCGGGAGAGCTGCGCCACGGTGGAGGATTGGCTCTGCCGTCTGGGCGAGGGCTGGCAGCAGCTCGGCATGCTCTGCTTCCACCTGGCGGAGAACGCCGGAGAGACCGCGGAGAGCCAGCCCTTCGCGTTCCTGGCCACATTCATCCACAAAGCCGGGCAGGACGGCAAGCCGCGGCACGCGCCGCTGGGGCTGGCGGCGCAGATGTGCGCGGGAGATTCCGCCGCGCTGCTGGCGCTGCTGCAGCCGCTCAAGGCCGTGGCGGAAAAGAACGCGTTCCTGGCGGAGCTCATCAACTCGCAGGCGGTGTACCGCCCCTGCGGGTGGAACGCGCGCCAGGCGTACGCCTTTCTGGAGGCCATGCCCCTGCTGGAGGAGCACGGCATCGAGACCCGCATCGTCAACCTCTGGAAAACGCGCCCGCCACGCGCCGAGCTGGAGGTGCAGCTGGATGTGGCCGCGGGCGGCGACGGCTCGTCCAAGCCGGACCGCGCGCCATCCGTGAACATCAGCTCGCTGCTGCGCTTCGTGCCGCAGGTGGTGCTGGGCGACCGCCGGCTCACGGAGGAGGAACTGCAGGAGCTGCTGGCGTGTGAGGACGGCCTGGTGCGCTTCCGCGGCGAATGGGTGCGGCTGGACAAGGAGCGCCTCACGCGGCTGCTGGAAAGCTGGCGGCAGGCCACGCGCATGGCGGCGGGCGGCATCCCGCTGCTGGCGGGGCTGCGCTACCTGCTCGGCAAGCGCAGCGAGGCCCTGCCCAACCTGCCGCCACAGGAGGACGGCATGCACACCGCCATGGGCGCGCAGCTGGCGCTCGCGCTCTCCAACCTGCATTTCGGGCAGCGCGAACCCGTGCTCACACCCAAACTGAACGACACCCTGCGCGCGTACCAGCGGGATGGCGTGCGCTTCCTGCTCAACGTCACGGAAGCGGGATTCGGCGCGTGCCTGGCGGACGACATGGGGCTGGGCAAAACCCTGCAGGTCATCGCGTGGCTGTCGCACCTGCATGCGCAGGGTGCGCTGGATGCGCGCGCGGCGCTCATCGTGACCCCGGCATCCCTCATCACCAACTGGCAGGAGGAGCTGCAGCGCTTCTCCCCGCAACTGCGCGTGGTGGTGCTGCACCCGTACGCGCTCTCGCGGCAGGATGCGGACTACCTGCACGGCAACCCCGCGTGGCTGCTGCAGCGCGGGCATGTGGCGCTCACCACGTACGGCATCGCCACGCGCGCGGCGGAGCAGCTCTCGCAAACGGAGCTTCCCGCGCTGGTGCTGGACGAGGCGCAGGCCATCAAGAACGCGGACTCCCAGCGCACGCGCAGCATGCTGCAGCTGTGCTCGCCGCGCCGCGTGGCCATCACCGGCACGCCCGTGGAGAATTCCCTCTCCGAGCTGCGCAGCCTCTTCGAGTTCCTGAACCCCGGCCTGCTGGGCAGCGAAAAGGAATTCAACGCCATGGTGCAGAAAATGGGCACGGACTACACGCCTCTGCGCCGCCTGGTGCGCCCGTTCATGCTGCGCCGCCTGAAAAGCGACCCCGCCCTGCTGCCGGAACTGCCCTCAAAGACGGAGCAGCCCGCGTACTGCCTGCTCACCCCGGAGCAGGCCGCGCTCTACGCGCGCGAAGTGGCCAACCTGCAGGCCGTGGTCAACGAGCCGGACCCGCAGACGCGGCTCACCCTCGTGCTGCCCATCCTGGGCCGCTTCAAGCAAATCTGCAACCACCCCGCGCAGTATCTGGGGGAAACCTACTACGACCCCGAAAAGAGCGGCAAGATGCAGCGGCTGGCGCACCTGGCGCGCAGCATCGCCGCCGCGGGGGACGCGTGTCTGGTGTTCACGCAGTACCGCAGCATCATTGAGCCGCTGCATGATTTCCTGGCGGGCATCTTCGGCGTGCCGGGGCTCACGCTGCACGGCGGCACGCCCATTGCGGATCGCCAGGAGCTGGTGGCGCGCTTCCAGCACCCCGGCGGCCCGCCCTTCTTCATCCTCTCCCTCAAGGCCGCCGGCACCGGGCTCAATCTCACCCGCGCACGCCACGTCATCCACTTCGACCGCTGGTGGAACCCCGCCGTGGAAAACCAGGCAAGCGACCGCGCCTACCGCATCGGCCAGAAGAACCGCGTTGTCATCCACCCGCTCATCTGCCGCGGCACCATAGAGGAAAACATCCACCACATGCTCACCCGCAAGCGTGAAATGGCGGATGCCCTGCTCTCCGGCGGCATGGAGAAGCTGCTGCTGCACCTCTCCGCAGAGGAGCTGATGCAGATGGTGGGAAAGGGCGGTTAGGCCCCACCCAGCGCGGCGGGGAGTTCTGCGGCCACCTGCGTGGCGGTGGTGGCTATGGCGCCGGTGCGGCGGTGGATGCGTTCCGCCGCCAGCCCGCATGAATACGCGCCTAGGGCGGCGGCGTGCAGCGGCGGCAAGCCTTGCGCCGCCAAGGCGGCGATACAGCCGGAAAGGGTGTCTCCCTGGCCGCCGTTGGCCATGAAGGGGCCGCCCGTGCTGTTGTAGCAAGCGTGCGCGCGGTCCGCCACGATGGTGCGCGCGCCCTTGAGCAGGAGCGTGCAATCGTGCCGTTCCAGGAAGCGCCGCACCACCTCGCGCCGCGGGGCGGCGGGGCGCGGGTCCAGGCGGTGCATCTCGCCGGGGTGCGGGGTCAGGATGCAGCGGCGGTGGAACCCCCAGCCCTGCGCGGCGGCCAGGTTCAGGGCATCCGCATCCAGCACCACCGTGCCGGGAAAATGGTCAACCAGCGCACGCAGCGCATCCGCCTCCGCACCCTCCACGCGCCCCAGCCCGGGGCCCATGAGCAGGCATTGCGCATCCGGCTCGGCAATCTCCGCATAGGAATGCACCGCACGCACCATCACCTCCGGCGCCACGCGCGCGGCCAGCAGCGGGTACACATCCGCATGGCAGTAGAGCGCCACCAGCCCCGCGCCCGCGTGCACGGCGGCCTCCGCGCACATTTGCGCGGCACCCAGGTAGCCGGCGGAACCCGCAACCACGGCCACGCGGCCCGCGCGGTTCTTGTACAGGGAATAGGGACGCCGCGGCAGGCGGCACAGCGGGTGCTGCGGCTCCAGCACGGAATCCGCGCACGCGGCGGGGATGTGCACCTCCGGCAGCGGAATGCAGTACAGGCGCCCCACAAAATCCTCCGCGCCATCCTCCAGCATCTCCGGTTTCACGCAGCCGACGGCCGCCGTGGCATCCGCCCGCACGGCCACGGAGGTGCCCAGCCCGGTGGGCATATCGATGGCAAGGGTGCGGCAGCGCGGCGCGGCTTCCCGCAGGGCGTTCATCTCATGCACGCATGCGGCGAATTCCCCGGAGAGCTCACCGCGCGCGCCGGAACCCAGCAGGCCGTCCAGAATAAGCGTGTCGGCCATGGGCTGCGGCGCGGTGGCGCACACCCCTGCCCCGCTGCACATCTCCAGCTGCCGCCGCGTTTCATCGGAAACACGCAACTCGTCCCCGGGGAAACGAACCAGCACGGGGCACCCCAGGCGCGCGGCCAGACCGATGGCATCCCCGCCGTTGTTGCCGCGCCCCACATAGGCCACCGCGCGCGCGGGCTTCAACGGTGCAAAAACCTCCGCCATGCGCCGCACCACGGCATCCATCAGCGCGGATGAAGTTGTTTCCCCGCGCTCGAACGCCGCCCGCTCCGCTTCCCGGATACTCTGTGCACTGGCTATTTTCATTGGGCAAAGAGGGGCAAGTCGTAGATGAAGATGGGGGCTTGGGGGCCTTGGAAGGAGGGTTCCAGCTGGTATCCGGAGCGCTTGTTGAAGCCGTTGTTGCGGAGGACCTTGGCGGAGGCCGGGTTGAAAGCGAAGACGTGGGCCTTGATACGCTTGGCGGTGGGGCGGATTTTGGCGAGGAGGAGAGCCACCGCCCTGGTGGCGATGCCGCGGTTCCAGTAGTCGTGGCCAATCCAGTAGCCGAGCTCGAATTCGGTTTCCCGCTCCGTGGCGCCGATGTTGCCGACGGGCTCCCCGTCCACAGCAATGGCGAATTGCAGGCTGCCGGGCTGTTGCGTGCGGGTGATGAATTGCACGGCGTTCTCCTCCGTGTAGGGGAAGGGCATGGTGGCGGCCAGGTTGGCGAGCACGCGCTTGTCGTTCACCAGCTGCGCCAGGCGCGGGGCATCCTCCGCCCGCCACGGGCGCAGGGCGATTTGCAGCGGCTTGTTGCTCATGCGGTGGTGAGGGTGACAATGAGCTTGTGGAGCACGTCGCGCGTGTCCAGCTGGGTGGAGACGAGCTGGCGATCCGCCACGGCGCAGGCCTGCAAATCCCGGCGGGCCTTCTTGAGGGAGAGGCGGCCGCAGGTCTTGGCGGCGTTGAACATGCCGAAGGCGTTGACGGTGCCGTCCTTCTTGGTGGGCAGGAGCTTGCGGCCCTCCTCCGGCAGGGAGTTGAGGGCGCCCTCGAACGCGCGGTAGTTGCCGGGGGACAGGCGGTAGGTATCCATGAGCAGGCGGGCGCAGAAGCGGTTGCGCACGGTGGGAACAATGGCGGCGCGCATGATGGAGACGGGCTGTTCCCCGTGGTCCAGCTGCTCGTTGACGAGCCGCAGGGCCTGGTGGCAGTTGCCGTTCTCGATGGCGCGGGAGATTTCAAAGATGATGCCGTTGCGGGAGACGGCGACCATGAGGTCCACGTCCCGGAGGTTGACCTGGCGGCGGTCCGGGCCCAGGTAGACATCCAGCTTGGCGAGCTCGTTGGCGATCTGGCGCGAGCTCTCGTTCACGCGGTGCACAAAGAGGTCCAGCGCATCCGAATCAAAGGTGATGCCGTGGGGCTTGGCCATGCGCACCACCAGCCCCGCCACCTCTGATTCCCAGCCGGGTTTGGAGATGTCTATCTTGCTGCTCTCCTTCATCTCCGCGGCGGCGGAGAGCTTCTTGAAGAAGGTGCGGCGCTTGTCCATCTCTGCCGCGCTGAGCAGGAAAAACGTTTCCGCGGGCAGGTTGCCCAGGCAGTCCACCAGGCGCGCCAGGGCGTCCTGCACGGCCTCGCTGCGCGTGCCCTGCGGGGAATCTCCCATGAAGGTGGCGCCGCGCAGCCACACCACCTTGCGCCCGCCGAACATATTCATCATCTGCAGGCTGTCGATGGTGCGGGAAACGATACCCACGGCCTCGTCCACGGTGGCGGCCACGCCGTCTATGGTCTCGTTGCCCCACTCGTCGGTACCCTCGGTGAGCTCGGCGTATTTCTTCTGGGCGGCGGCGGCGGAAGCCCCCTCGTCGCTGCCGAAGAAAACGAAACTGGCGCATTCTGCTGCCATGCGGGCATTCAACCAGATTTCACCCGCAAAGTCAAGGAATCAGCGGCGGCTCTTGTATTTGCCCACGGAAAGCACCTCCACCTTCACGGGGGCCACGCCGGCGCCAATCATGCCAATCCGGCCCGCCGCGCCGCGACTGAGGTCGATGATGCGGCCGCGCACGAAAGGCCCGCGGTCCACGATACGGCATTCGCAGCTGCGGCCGTTGGACAGGTTGGTGACGCGCACCGTGCAGGGAATGGGCAGGGTCTTGTGCGCCGCGTAGAGCGGCCCGTACTTGCGCGCCAGCCTGCCGGAACTGTAGTGGGAGGCCTGGCCCGTCTCCGAATATTTCAGCGCATCCCGCGCGCCCATCGGGCGGTACCACTTGCCGCGCACGCGGTAGGGACGCATGTTCAGGCCCTCGTCCGATACCTGCGGCTCGCTGTGGAACAGGTGCAGCGGGTCCATCTGCTGCTGGGAGCAGCTGCCGCCGGCCAGCAGGAGCACAGACGACACCAGAACGGGGAGAGTGCGGCGCTTCATTGCGCAAGGGTAGCAAATCCGTGCCCCGGTGACAAGTTTTTTCTAAAAAGCAACAGGGATTCGCGGTCTCCGCATTTATTTCACAAAAATTAAACAAGTAAAAAAAATGAAGGTTTTTTGCAAAAAAATTGAAAAAAAAGTTGACAGGCGGGGTGTATTGGAGTGTACTGAGGGGGTACGCAAGTGTACGCAAAGGCATGGACAATGCATCAAAAGTGATGTTCACCGGCAATGTGACGCACAAGCTGGACCCGAAGAGTCGCGTGGCGATTCCTGCGGGCTGGCGTGCGGCACAGGAGGGAGCATTGACCTTGATAGATGCGAATTACGATGCCTACCCTGTGCTGAAATGCTACACGGTTGAAAGCTTTGCGGACAAGGTGGCAGCCATCCGCACGCAAGCGGAGGCGCGCGGCGTATCGCCCGGTGATTTGGACCGGTATATCGGCATGATCACGGGGCGCAGCTTCCAGGCGGAGCTGAGCAGCCAAGGCAAGCTGCTCATCCCCAAGCCGCAGCGCGAGCGCCTGAAACTGAAGGAAAGCGCCACCATTGTGGGGCGCGGCACGTTTTTCGAGATATGGTCGCCGGACGACTACGCCCGCACGAACACGCCGGAGGCCGTCTCCAAGATTGAACTCGACCAACTCTTCCACATCCTCTCATGAGCCGTGCTGTCACCTTGATACGGGCCATGGGAAACAGGCCGAACGGAAGTTGCTACCGCGTGCTGATGTGGGAGGAGGATGCCCTTGCCGACGACGAGCTGGAAGCGTGGCAGCGTGAGCGTGCAGCCCTGCTCGCGCGCATGCGCGATGCGGGCGTGAAAGGCGCGCGCGGAACATTGGCCGCCCTGGAGCGCGAGCTGCGCGAGCTGTCTGCACGCGCCATCGAGGAGCCCCTGCGTACGCGCGAGGGCGCGGAGCTTTCGCGCACGCGCGTGGCGGCGCTCGCGGGGGCGCTGGCGCAAGAGCCGGGACTGCTGGGCTACCGCATAGCCGGCTGCAGCGCGGAAATCCTGCTGGAGCTCACCGGAGAGGAAGGCGTGGACACCCTGCTGCGCCGCTGGAGCGCCGCCACGCCGGAAACGGCTTGGTGCAAGGCGCCGCTCATCGAGGTGCTGCCCGCAGCGGAGGCGGAACGCCGCCGCGCCGCCCTGGAGGAAGAGGCCGCCATGCTGGAGGAACCTTCCGGCAAGGCAGACGGAGCGGATGAGGGCGAGACGGATTTCCACCATGTGACCGTGCTGGCGCACGAGGCCGTGGAGGCCCTGCAGCCCGCGGAGGGCCGCGTGATGGTGGATGCCACCCTGGGCGGCGGCGGGCACAGCGAGCTCATGCTGCAGGCCGGGGCCACCGTGTGGGGAATCGACCAGGACCCCGCCGCACGCCGCGCCGCACGCAAGCGCCTGGCCGCCTACGGCGACCGCCTGCACATCATCCCCGGCAACTTCCGCAACGCCGCGCAGCTGCTCGCCGCCAACGGCGTGGGGCAAGTGGACGGCCTGCTGGCGGACATCGGCATCTCATCCCCGCAGGTGGACCGCGCGGAACGCGGCTTCTCCTTCCTGGCGGAAGGCCCGCTGGACATGCGCATGAACCCGGACGCCCCGCGCAGCGCGGCGGATATCGTGAACACCGCCGCAGAGGGCGAGCTGGCAGACATCCTGTGGCAGTACGGGGAGGAACGCGCCAGCCGCGCCATCGCACGCCGCATTGTGCAGGAACGGCAGAAGGCTCCCATCACCACCACCACGCAGCTGGCGGATATCATCTGCACCGTGCTGCCCCGCAAGGGGCGCCAGCACCCCGCCACCCGCAGCTTCCAGGCCCTGCGCATAGCGGTGAACGACGAGCTCGGCGCGCTGGAGGAGCTGCTGCACAGCGGCCTTTCCCTGCTCAAGAGCGGCGGGCGCTTCGCCGTCATCACCTTCCACAGCCTGGAGGACCGCGCCGTGAAACGCTACTTCGAGCAGGTCACCCGTGCGGAAATAGACCGCCCGGAATGGCCGGCCCCCCGCCCCAATCCCGACTATGCGGCGCGCGCCGTCTTCCGCAAGCCTGTAGTTGCGGGAGAGGCGGAGCTGGCCGCCAACCCGCGCTCCCGCAGCGCCAAACTCCGCGTCATCGAAAAACTCTGATACCCCTTTCCCAAAGAAATGATTCGTTCCCGATACTCTTCACGCATCAGTTTCGCCTTCCTGGTATGGATGGTGGTGTTCGCCATCCTGGCCGCCAGCGGCGGTGTCACCTACTCCGTGCTCAAGAACCGCCAGGTTGCCGTGCGCACGGAGACGGAAAAGCTGCGCCGCGACACCGCCCTGTGCAACATGAACGCCAACCAGTACCGCTCCAAGACCAACGCCCTCACCAACCGCTGGGATATGCGCGAGCGTTTGGAGCAAGACCACTCCCAGCTGCGAGACATCGACCGCAGCCAGATTGAAATCGCCCGCGCCCTGCGCACCGGCATGGCGCGCCTGACCTCCGCCGCCCTCCACCAATAACACACCCCGACACCGCCGCATGAAAACCAAGGTTCCATTCGCATCCCGCGCCGTTGTGCTGTGCGCCGCCGTTCTCGGCGTCTCCAGCGTGATTGCGGGCAAGCTGGTGGAACTGCAGATTGTGGACTCCGGCAACCGCCGCAGCATTGCCGCGGACGAACTGATCGACAAGGAGGTCATCCCCGCCATGCGCGGCCGCATCACAGACCGCAACGGCGAGATGCTCACCAACAACATCCAGAGCGAAACCCTGGTGGCGGACCGCTACCACCTGCGCGAGCTCAACGTGGTGGTGGAGGGGCTGGCGTACAACCAGGCCATCCACGATGAACGCTGGGATGCCACCGCCGACCCCAAGGAACGCCAGCGCATTGTCAAGGAGTACAACCGCAAGCTCATGGACAACGCCACCGTGAAGCGCACCCAGGAGGAGAAGCAGGCGCTGCGCAGCAAGCTCAAGCCCGGCGATGCCTCCGCCAACCGGCTGATGGACTACGACCCCGAAGTGTGCCGGCAGTATTTCGAGCTGCACGACAAACTGGTGGCGGAAGTGCTCTACCCCTTCCTGTCCCACACGGAAGTGGAGGACACCACCCCCGTGGAGCCGGAGTTCAAAACCGTGACCACGCGTGACAAGAAGGGCCGCAAGGTCACCACCCGCGTGCCGGTGCAGCCCAAGAAGCGCATGCGCTTCATGACCCGCGAGGACATCATCGAAAAGATTGCCCAGAGGGAAACGGAAGAGTTCAACGCCCGCGCCGCCGCCAGCGGTGAAACCACCAAGACCATCCGCAACAACATCATCCTGGCGCGCGGGCTCTCCCTGGACACGGCGGACAAGCTGCGCGAGGCCCTGCGCAACGCGCACATCCACGGCCTCACCGTGCAATCGGAAATGAAACGCTCCTACGTGATGCCGGAGATGCTCTGCCACGTGCTCGGCTACGTGAACCACGAGAACCAGGGCATGAGCGGCATTGAGGCCACCTACCAGGACAGCCTGGCCGGAATGGACGGCCTGCGCGAGTACCGCCACAACGCACGCGGCCAGGTGCTCGCCAACGAGGACGACCGCTACGTGCCGCCAAGCAACGGGCTCAGCCTCCGCCTCACCATCGACATGCGCTTGCAGACCATCCTGGAACAGGAGCTGGACAAGGGCATGCGCCACTTCCGCGCCAAGCGCGGCTGCATGATTGCCGTGGACCCCAAGACCGGGGACATCCTCGGCATGGTGAGCCGCCCCGCGTTCGATCTCAACACCAAGGAGCTCATCACCCCGGACGGCAAGTTCAAGCGGGGAACCGTGACGGAAAGCGACGGCAAGCCCGTGACCGGCGACTTCAACTTTGCGTGCCAGACGCGCTACGAGCCCGGCTCCACGTTCAAGGTGATAGCCGCCACCACGGCGCTGGACACCGGGAAGTTCCATATTGAAAGCATTGTGGACTGCGGGCCGTACCAGGTGGGCAACGCCCCCGCCATCACGGACAGCGGCTGGAACTACGGGATGAAACCCCTATGGGGCGTGCTCGCCAAATCCTCCAACCGCGGCAGCGCCCGCCTGGCTATCGCCTGCAAGTGGCCCAACTACAAGGAATACGTGCACCGGTACGGGCTGGACACGTCCGTCAACATCGCCCTGCCCGCAGGCGGCCCCTGCTTGATTTCAGACGGCGCAAACCTCGTCAACCTCTCACGCATGGCATACGGATACGCCGTATCCGTATCCCCCCTGCACATGGCCATGGTCTACGCCACCATCGCCAACAACGGCGTGCGCATGAGACCGCGCCTCATCGACTGCGTGCTCAAGGACAACGGTGACGTGTACGATGCCTGCGCCCCCCAGGTGGCGACCCGCGTGATGAGCGAGAAGACAGCCGCGGACCTCCGCTACGCCCTGGAATCCGTAACCAGGAAAGACAACCCGAAAGGAGTGAACAGGGGCACCGCCACCACCGCGGCCATCCCGGGCTTCCGCATCGGCGGCAAGACCGGCACCGCCAAGAAGACACGCAGCGGCGGCGGGTACTACGACGCCCTGTACACCGTGTCCTTTGCCGGCGTGCTGCCCATCGACAACCCGCGCGTGGTCATCATGACCGTGATAGACGAGCCGCACCCCACGGATTGCAACCCCGGCGGCGGCACGGTGGCGGCCCCCATCTTCCGCGCGGCGGCAGAACGCATCATCAACCTGTACAACCTCACCCCCAGCAACCCGGAAGCCTACGAACGCTACCGCAACGAACAAAAACTCTCCTCCACTTCCAAACCACAACAATGAACCGCCAATCCATCTTTTCCGTTGTAGCCGGAGCCACCGTCACGGGCAAGCTCAAGAAGCCGCTCACACTGGTGACGGATGACAGCCGCAAGGTTGTGCCCGGCTGCTGCTACATAGCCGTGAAGGGCACCCAGTTCGACGGCCACAGCGCCATACCGGGCGCCATAGCCGCCGGGGCCGCCGCCATTGTGGCGGAAACACCCGCAAGCGACGAGGCCCGCGAAAAGGACATCTGCTGGGTGCAGGTGCCGGACTCCCACCGCGCCAACGGCCGGCTCATGAGCGCGTGGAACGATTTTCCCAGCAGCAAGATGGTGGTGCTCGGCGTCACCGGAACCAACGGCAAGACCACCATCAGCTACCTCACCAACGCCATCTTCCGCGCCGTGTGGCAGCGCGCGGGGCTCATCGGCACCATCATCTACGATGACGGCGCGCACCGCACGCCCTCCCACAACACCACGCCCGGCTGTGCAGAGCTGCAATCCATGTTCGCCACCATGGTGAACAACGGCTGCCGCGCCGTGGCCATGGAAGTATCCTCACACGCCCTGCACCAGCAGCGCACCTCCGGCACCCTCTTCCGCGTGGGCATCTTCACCAACCTCACCCAGGACCACCTGGACTACCACGGCGACATGGAGAGCTACTACCAGGCCAAGAAGCTGCTCTTCACCCGCATGGCGGACAAGGAGGAGGCCAAGGCCACCGCCGTCATCAACATAGATGACGCGTACGGCCGCCGCCTGGCGCAGGAGCTTGCGCCGCAGATGCGCGTGCGCACCTTCGGCCTGGCGGAAGACGCGGATTTCCGCGCGCTGCCGAAGCTCACCACGCTCAAGGGCAGCCAGTACGAGCTGGTGTACCAGGGCAAGAGCTACCTGGTGCGCACCCCGCTCATCGGCGCGTTCAACCTCTCCAACAGCCTTGCCGCGCTCGCAGGCGTGGTTGCAGCCGGGGTCAACATCCATGATGCCGTGACCTGCCTGGCGCAGAGCCCGCAGGTGCCGGGCCGCATGGAGCTGGTGAGCAGCGTGAACAACGTGCAGTGCTTCGTGGACTACGCCCACACGCCGGATGCCGTGGAGAACGTGTGCCGCACCCTGAAGGAACTCTGCCGCACGGGGCGGCTCATCACCATCTTCGGCTGCGGCGGCGACCGCGACCGCACCAAGCGCCCGCTCATGGGCAGGGCCGCCGCGCAGTACAGCGACATCTGCGTGGCCACCAGCGACAACCCCCGCACAGAGGACCCGGACGCCATCATCGATGAAATCATGCCCGGCATCCCCGCGGAGAAGCAGCACCGCATCACGGACCGCGCGGAAGCCATCCGCGCCGCGCTGGAAATCTCCCGCCCGGGGGACGTGGTGCTCATTGCCGGCAAGGGGCATGAGAACTACCAGATCTTCGCCACGGAAACCATCACCTTCTCGGATGCCGCCGTGGTGCAGGAGTACTACCGGGAAAAGAACCCGGAAGGAATCAGCATACCCTCCCGCAAGCCGGAGGGGAGGAAAGGCAACGACCGCGCATGACCAGCATCACCATAGACGAGCTGCTTGAAGCCACCGGCGGCACCGCCGCCGCATGCGGCACGCGTGCCGTGACCGCGGGGCTCACCACAGACAGCCGCGCCGTGGTTCCCGGCTGCATCTTCCTGGCCCTCTGCGGAGAGCGGTTCGACGGCAACAGCTTTGCCGCGGAAGCCTCCCGCAAGGGAGCCGCCGCCGTAGTGGTATCCCGCCGGGAGGGCGTGTACGACCCCGCCTGCACCGTGGTGCAGGTGGCGGACACGCTGGCCGCGCTGCAAAGCCTGGCCAAGTGGTGGCGCGGGCAGCTGGAACCCATACGCGTGGTGGGGCTCACCGGCTCCAGCGGCAAGACCAGCACCAAGGACATGACGCTCGCCATCCTGCGCCAGCACTACCGGGCCGTGGCCACCAGGGGCAACCTCAACAACCACATCGGCGTGCCCCTGAGCATCCTCTCCACAGAGAAGGGCACGGAAGCCGCCGTCTGGGAAATGGGCATGAACCACAAGGGAGAGCTCGCCCCGCTCTGCGCCATGGTGCAGCCGCACATCGGCATCATCACCACCATCGGTTCCGCCCACCTGGAATACCTGGGCACGCGCGACAACATAGCGGATGAGAAATGCACCGTGGCGCGCGCCCTGCCCCGGGACGGATTCATGATTTTCCCCGCGCACGACGACTACGCGGGCTACATTGCCGCGCAGACGGATGCCACGCCCATAGCCGTGGGCGGGCACCACTCCCGCGTGCGCGCCATCAACCCGCGCAGCTCCGCCACCGGCACCACCTACACCCTGTATATAGAGGACGTGGGCGACATCCCCGTCACCCTGCCGGTACCCGGCGCGCACATGGTGAGCAACAGCCTGCTGGCAGCCGCCGCCGGGTGGAAGCTCGGCTGCACGCTGGAGGAGATTGCCGCCGGGCTGGCAAGCCCCGCCCTCACCCGCGGGCGCCTGGCCTGCATGCAGGTGGACGGATTCACCGTGGTGGACGACACCTACAACGCCAACCCGGAAAGCATGAAAGCCGCGCTGGAAACCGTGGCCGCGCTCAAGGGCCCCAACAACCGCTTCGCCGTGCTCGGCAAGATGGGCGAGCTGGGAGAGAGCGGCATTGCCGCCCATGCGGACATGGGCTGGTGCGCGGCCTCCCTGGGCTACGCCGCCGTGGTGGTGGTGGGCGCAGAATGCGCGGAAACCACCGCACTGTGCCAGGCCGCCGCGGAAAGCATCCCCGCCATGCTGGTGGAAACGCCCGCGGAAGCCGCCGCCGCCCTGCGCCGGCTCATCCGGCCCGGAGATGCCATCCTCTTCAAGGGTTCCCGCTCCGCCGGAATGGAGCGCACCATGTACGAACTCTTCCCCTCACTTCAAAACAATTCATCCAAATGATCAATTTCATCGTCAACCTTCCGCTTCCGTTGCAGTTCCTGCTGGCGCTGCTCGTTCCGTTTGTCATCTCGCTGTGCATCGGCGACCGCGTGGTGAACGTGCTGCGGGCAATGAAAGCCGGGCAGCCCATCCGCGAGGCGCGCAAGGGTGTGCTCGCCCCGGAGCACCAGGGCAAGGTGGGCACGCCCACCATGGGCGGCGTGATGCTCATCGGCTCCCTGCTGCTCACGAGCGTGCTGTTCCTGGACATGGCGGACCCGCGCATCCAGTGCTGCGTGTTCGTGACCGCGGTGACCGCGCTGCTGGGCTGGCTGGACGACTTTGCGAAAATCACGCAGCACAGCACGGACGGCGTGAGCGGGTGGTTCAAGATAGCCATTCAGGCCGTGGCGGCCACCGGTGCGGCGTTCTACCTGTACACCACCCTTCCGGGCATCTCCGCTCTGTACGTGCCGTTCTACGGCATGCTTGACATCGGCGCGTTCTTCATCCCGCTGGCGCTGCTGGTCATCATCGGCTCCTCCAACGCGGTGAACCTCACGGACGGGCTGGACGGGCTGGCATCCGGCTGCATGATGATAGCCTCCCTGGCGTTCATCGCCATCCTGATGTTCACGGTCACGGCCACGCCCGCGCCGGTGATGCTGTTCCTGGCAGCCATCATGTCGGCGTGCGCGGGGTTCCTGTGGTTCAACTGCCACCCGGCGCGCATGTTCATGGGAGACACGGGCTCTCTGGCACTGGGCGGTGCGCTGGGCACGGTTGCGGTGTGCACGCAGACGGAGCTGCTGCTGGTGGTGGTAGGCGGCGTGTTTGCGGCAGAGGCTGTATCCGTGATGATTCAGGTGATGTGGTTCAAGTACACGCGCATCACGCGCGGGGAGGGCGTGCGCGTCTTCCGCATGGCCCCCATCCACCACCATTTCGAGAAAGGCGGCCTGAGCGAGACCCAGGTGTGCGTGCGCTTCTGGATTGCCGCGCTCTTCCTAGGCGCCCTCGGGCTGGCGCTCAGCCCGGTCCTGCTGAGCCTCATGGGCGTGCAGCTGGATGTCTCCGCCCTCAACGTTACACTTATCCCCTAATCCGAACATGAACCTCAACGGCAAGAAAATAGCCATCCTGGGAGCCGGGCGCAGCGGCCTGGGTGCCGCGCGCCTGGCGCTCGCCAAGGGCGCTGCGGAGGTCTGCATCTTCGATGCCAACCCCAAGGCCTTTTGCAGTGATGCGCATATCCCCTTCGTGGCGGGTGCCACGGAGGAGCACGCGCACGAATACAAGGCGGACCTGGTGGTCATCTCCCCCGGCATTGAGGCGGACATCCCGTGGACGCTCTCCTTCGCGTGCGCGGGCGCGCCCGTCATAGGCGAGACGGAGCTGGCGTACGCGTACTGCACCTCGCGCATCATCGCCATCACCGGAACCAACGGCAAGACCACCACCACCGCGCTCATCGAGCACATCCTCACGCAAGCCGGGCACAGCGCCAAGGCCTGCGGCAACTACGGCTTCCCGCTCTCCGAGGTGGTGCTCACAGACCCCGCGCCGGAGTTCGCCGTGCTGGAAATCTCCTCCTTCCAGCTGGAAACCATCGTCAATTTCAAGCCGGAGATTGCCATCTGGCTCAACTTCGCCCCGGACCACATGGACCGCTACAAGCGCGTGGAGGACTACTACAACGCCAAGTGCCGCCTCTTCGAGAACATGGACCGCAAGCAGATTGCCATTGTGCGGGAGGGCGAGCAGCTGCCGGAAATCAAGCCGCGCCGCGTGGGGTTCTCCTCCGTGGTGAGCAGCGGCCAGCTGTACTACGCAGACGGCAACATCATGGAGGGCGGCAGCATCCTCATGCCCCTGCGCGGCACCACCATGGAGCAGGCCCACAACGCGGAGAACACCATGGCCGCCACCCTGGCCTGCCGCGCGCTCGGCATCCCGGCGGAGGACATCGCCAGGGGCGTGCATTCCTTCTGCCCGCCGGGGCACCGCTGCGAGACCGTGGCGGAGATGGACGGCATCCTGTGGCTCAACGATTCCAAGAGCACCAACCTGCACTCCACGGAGGCGGCCGTGCGCTCGCAGACCCGCCCCATTGTGCTGATAGCGGGCGGCAAGGACAAGGGGCTGGACTACGCGGCCATCAACCCCATGCTGCGGGACAAGGCGCGCTGCTGCATCGTCTTCGGTCAAATCGGGGAGCAGCTGCGCTCCACCTTCTCCCCCATCTGCCCCACGCAGG
>JAUNHW010000008.1:43452-96560 GCA_030523775.1 Akkermansia sp. | reverse complement strand
GCTTCCTCTGCCGCAGGAGCGGGTGCTTCCTCTGCCGGTGCGGCGGGTTCCTCCTCCTTAGGCTTGGCGGGCTTTTTCGCGGCCTTCTTCTTGGCCTGCTTGGGCTTGGGCTCAGCCTTCTTGTCGGCAGGTGCCTTTCCCTTGCGCGGCTTGGGCTTGCCCGGCAGGGTGGTGGGCTGGGGAGCGGCCTCTCCCTTGGGGAACCATACGGCGTTGTCGCTGGTGACCACAATGTAGCCCTGCTCCAGTAGCCAAATCATGTCTGCCACAAAGGGGGCATAGGCATCATGCGCGGCCTGGCGGGAGGCATCATCCGTTCCGGCGGGCACGCCGGAAAGCGTGGCAAACATCTCATCCGCCTTCTTGCCGGAGTTCTCCTTGCTCCAGTTCACGATGGCGGTCATGCGGTCCGCCAGCACGGTGCCCTCCGGAATCACCTTGATGCGGCTGGGCCCGGTGAAGTGGTTGTCGTGCCACTTGTAGATGGGCACGTGGTGGCGCGCCAGGCCATGGCAGAGGTTGGGGATGAGCATCTGCGGGGCCTGGTGGAATTTGGTGGAATTGATGGAAACGTGCGCGGCAATGCCGGGGGAGAGGCGGCGGCGGTCCGTGGCGGCGTTCACAAAGACCTTGTCCACCACCTCGTACACCTCCGCGTAGTGGTGCTCGCGAAAATCCGCGGTCACGGCCTGGGCGTCCTCCAGCTCCGTTTCCTGCGCGCCCTCGCGGGTGGGGATCCACACGTTCTTGTGGGATGCACCCTCCAGCCAGGCGGCCACGGCCTCCTCTGTCTTGTCGAGCGTGATCTTGTTGCGGAAGACCTCCAGCGGCATGTTGGCGTACTTGGTACGGTAGACGTGCATCATGGTGGTCTGGTAGCCGTGCCAGTTCACGGGGCCGATGACCTCTCCGTTGATGCTGGCGATGGCGGTGAAGGTGCCCTTGGGCGCCTCCGTCTCCACCTGTTTCACGGTGTAGAGCTCCGCAAACCAGGGGGCATGCCACAGGTAGTCCACTGCCTCCTGCTCGGTGAGCCAGCAGGCACCGTCCTCCCTGGTGGAGTGGATGAGCTGCGGGCCGCCTTCCAGCTTCATGAACACCAGGTCGTAGCGGGCGCGGTCTGCCATCACCACGCGCGCCAGATCCAGCAGCGGCACGGCGCGCTTCTGTTTCTGGATTTCCGCGGCAAAGACTTCCAGGATGCTGTTGGCGGGGCGCAGCTCCACGCGGAATCCCGCCGCGGGTTTCGGCAGCTCGCGCTGCGGGCGGTGTTCGCGGTCGTCGCGGCGCGGTGCGCGCCCATCCCGGTTTCTGTCACGGTCGCGCGGCGGGCGCGGCCCCCGGCGCTCGCCAAAATCGGGCGCGGCCCCGCGGCGTTCACCGCCCCCATGCCCCTCCCGGCGCAAGGGTTTGCGCTCGCGCGGCTCACGGAACGAGGTGAAGTCCGTGCGCTTGCCGGAGGCATCGTGCAACCATGAGGGACCGAACTGGAAATCCGCCAGATCCGACAGATTGACAGGGCTTGAGGCAGCATCGTTTTTCTCTTTCTTGGCCATGGCAGGGGAAATGTCAGCCCACAAGGTATCACATCCCGCAACTCTTTGCAACCTCTTTTTTCAGTATTTATGCGGGGCGGCGGAATTCCCGCAGGTAAAAAAAGCGCGCGGTTGACAATTTTTCTGCGTGCGTGTAGGATAGCCGCGTGAGGAATTTCGAGCACAAGGGCAGGGAGGCGCACGCTCCCCAGCGCAATAGGAAACCGGCTGCACCGCGCGCCTACAGGGGTGGCGACGCCCCGGAGGGCAGCGAGCACTGGCTGCGGCCCTGGGTGCAGCTCAAATACTTCACCTACAACCCCGCCGTCTTCCCCCGCATGCTCGGCGCGGTGAGCCCGGATGCCGTGACCGGCGGCCTTATCAACGTGTACGACAAGAACGGCGAGCTTTTCGGCGGCGGGTTCTGGAACGCCGCCAGCCGCACCCCGCTGCGCATGCTGCGCCACGCGGACACCGTGCTCACCGAGGATGACTTGCTGCAGGCCCTGCGGCGCGCCGTGGAATGGCGCCGCGCGGATTGCAACCTGGATGCCGCCACCAACGCCTACCGCGTGGTGCACGGTGATTCCGACGGCCTGGGCGGGCTCATTGTGGACCGCTATGCGGACGTGCTGAGCCTGGAGGTGAGCACGCTGGGCGTGTGGCTGCGCCTGCCGCAATGGCTCCCGCTGCTGCACGAGCTGTGCGGCACCACGCGCCACGTCATCACCGTGGATGAGAAGATTGCCCGCATGGAAGGCATAGACCCCGCCACCGCGCCCAAGAGCGAGCCCGTGCAGAAAGTGCGCATTGTGGAAAACGGCGTGCAGTTCGAGGTGGATTTCGAGCAGGGGCACAAGACCGGATTCTTCTGCGACCAGCGCGACAACCGCCTGCGCCTCTCCAAGCTGGTGCAGGGGCGCAGCCTGCTGGACCTTTGCTGCTATTCCGGCGGCTTCTCCATATACGCCAAACTGTTGGGCGGGGCGGGGGACGTGACCGCCGTGGACCTGGACGAGAAGGCCATTGCCATGGCGAAGCGCAATGCCAACATCAACGCCGCGGGCGGTCCGCTGCGCATCGATTTCGTGCATGCGGACGCCTTTGTGTACGCCCGCCAGATGGTGCGCAACGGCAAGAACTTTGATGTGGTGCTGCTGGACCCGCCCAAGTTTGTGCTGGGGCGCGACGAGGAGAAGGAGGAGGGCCTGAAGAAGTACAACGACCTGAACATGCTGGGCCTGCAGTGCGTGCGGCCGGGCGGTCTGTTCGTCACCTGCTCCTGCTCCGGGCTGGTGACGCCGCCGGAGTTCGAGCGCGTGGTGGTGAAGGCCGCGCAGCGCCTGGGGCGCCGCCTGCAGATACTCGACATGTCCGGTCCCGGGTGGGACCACCCGTTCCTTTCAACCTATCCGGAGGGCCGCTACCTGAAGGTGCTCTGGGCGCGCGTATTCTCATGATCACCATAGCACTCGGAATCACTCTGGCACTGGTGCTGGGCATGGTTGCCCAGCGCCTCAAGCTCTCTCCTCTGGTGGGCTACCTCATTGCCGGCATCCTGGCGGCGCGTCCCTGGTGGGGAGTGGAAGTGAGCAAGGAAACGGTGGACCTCTGCTCTGAATTCGCGGTTATCCTGCTGCTGTTCGGCGTGGGGCTGCAGTTCCACATCAAGGACCTGGTGGCGGTGCAGAAGGTGGCGGTGCCGGGGGCGCTGGCCTGTATCACGCTCATGGTGGGCGTGGGCACGCTGGTGTTCCACTTCCTGGGCATGGAGGCGGGGTGGGACCACTCCGTCATGTACGGCCTGTGCATCTGTGTGTCCAGCACGGTGGTGCTCACCCGCGTGCTGGGAGACAACCGGCTGCTCTCCACCCCGGTGGGGCACACGGCACTGGGCTGGCTGGTGGTGGAGGATATCTTCACCATCCTGCTGCTGGTGCTGCTGCCGGCCATCTTTGGCGGCGGCAACCTGCTGGAGGCGTTTTTCTGGATGGTGGTGAAACTGGCCATCCTGCTCGTGTTTGTGAAATACGCGGGCAAGTTCTTCATCTCCAAGATACTCAACCGCATTTCCCGCAGCAATTCCAACGAGCTCTTCACGCTGGCCGTGCTGGTGGCGGCGCTGGGCATCGCCGTGGTGTCGGACCGCGCGTTCGATGCCTCCACGGAGTTCGGCGCGTTCCTCTCCGGCATGGTGCTGGGGCAGAGCAAGTACGCCGCGCGCGCCGCCGGGGACGCCCTGCCCATGCGTGATGCCTTTGCGGTGCTGTTCTTCCTGTCCATCGGCATGGGATTCGAGTTTGGCGGGCTGGTGGAGCACTGGCCGCTCGCGCTCGCCACGCTGGCGGCGTGCATGCTGGTGAAGCCGCTCGGCGCGTTCTGCGTGGTGCGCCTGCTGGGCAAGTCCGTGCGCCGCTCCACCATGGTGGGTGCCGCCCTCTCCCAGATTGGTGAATTCTCGTTCATCCTGGCCGCGCTCATTGCAGACCGCTACCACATGCTGCCGCCCGCCGCCACCAATGTCATCACCGGCGTGGCCATCATCTCCATCGTTGTCAACGCCGCCTGCTACCGTTTCGTGCCCGCCATCCTGGACAACCTGGAGAGCCGCGGCATGCGCATCTCGCTCCCGCCGGATGCCTCCGTCGTCCCGCATCCCTCAGAGGACCGCCAGCGCGTCATCGTGGTGGGGTACGGCCCCTGCGGCGAGCTGGTGTGCGATATCCTGAGCCGCCAGAATTTCGAGGTCGTGGTGTTGGAGATGAACATCGACACCGTTACCCGCCTTACGGAGCGGGGGATTCCCGCCCTGTACGGGGACGCCCGCCTGCGCCCCATCCTCACCATGGCCGGCGCGGCGGATGCCATCGGCATCATCGTCACCGCCCCGGCTGCACCCGCGCGGGAGATAGCCGCCGCCGCCCGCGGTATCAACCCCAGGATCCGCGTGATGGCCCACACGGCGTATATCCGCAACGCGCAGGACCTGCTGGCGGACGGTGCGGAGGCCACCTTCTCCGGGGAGTCGGAGGCCGCGCTCGCCATGGCCACCTACATCCTCACCCAGGAAGGGCTCACCCCGGAAGACGCCCGCCGCGAGGGCGAGGCCGCCAAGCTGCGCCTCTTCGGCGAAACCTCCGTGGACCAGGCGGAGGAGGACGAAGCATAACACCACGCCATTGCCATGGATTCATTCAACAACCGCATGCAGGAACTGCTGGACGACCTCTCCGTGTTCGACAACTGGACGGAGAAGTACGAGTATATCATCGACCTGGGCCGCGGGCTGCCGCCCATGCCGGAACGCTACCGCGAGGATGCCAACCTCATCAAGGGCTGCCAGAGCCGCGTGTGGGTGGGCGTGGAGCTGCAGGACGGGCTGGTGAAGGTGCACGCGGACAGTGATTCGCTCATCACCAAGGGCCTCATCGCCATCTTCATCCGCCTGCTTTCCGGGCTCTCCCCGCAGCAGGTGGCCCAGGCAGACCTTTCACCGCTTCATGAGAGCGGCCTGCGCGAACACCTGGCCTCCACACGCGCCAACGCTCTCAACACGATGGAACAAACAATCCGCGCGGCGGCAAGCCGCGCCTAACTTTTCAATTTGTACATTGTACATTGTACTTTGTACATCTCACCCATGCCAGACGCACTGCAAGAGTTGCTAGCCGCCCGCCGCGAGTCCATTCCCGCTCACACGGATGCCTACCGCGTGGTGGACGGCACCGTGTGGCCCGGCGTGTTTATCGACGCGCTGGCGGACCGCCTGCTCGTCTCGCTGCGCGACACCGCACTGCCGCGCGGCCTGCGGGATTTGCTGGAGCATACGGGACAGCCCGTCTTCGTGAAACGGCTGGACAAGGATGTGAAGGAGCCGCCGCGCCAAATCTGCGGCCCGCAACTGCCGCTGCGCTTCCCCATACGCGAGAACGGCATCAGCTTCATCATGGACATGGCGGCGGGGTACTCCCAGGGGCTCTTCCTGGACCAGCGGCTCAACCGCGCGGAGGTGCACCGCCGCTGCCGCCCCGGCACCACCCTGCTCAACACCTTCGCCTACACCGGCGGATTCTCCGTCTGCGCCGCCCTGGCGGGGGCCACCGCCACCACGCTGGACCTCGCGCAGCCCTGCCTCTCCTGGTGCAGGGAGAACATGCAGGCCAACGGCATAGACGACTCCCGCCACTTCTTCTGCAAGGGGGACACCCTGCATTGGCTGGACCGCTTCGCCCGCCAGGGCCGCGCGTTCAATGCCATTGTGCTGGATCCGCCCACCTTCTCGCGTGATGAGAAGGGGCGCGTCTGGCGCGTGGAGCGGGATTACGGCACGCTCGTGCAAAAGGCGTCCGCATGCCTTGCCCCCGGGGGCTGGCTGCTCTGCACCACCAACTGCCGCAAACTCTCCCACGCCGCCTTCCGTGCCATGGTGCAATCCGCCGTTCCCCAAGCCGCCCTCACGGCATCTCCCATGCCCCCGGAATTCAACGGCGAACCCTACCTCAAATGCCTCTGGTGCCAGTTCTGACATGCGCCGTGCGCACATTCGCCAATTCGCGCACCCCGCTTAGCTCCGGCGGGAATCGAACCCACATCAAAGGTACCGGAAACCTTCGTCCTATCCATTGAACGACGGAGCCGTGGTGCAGGGCGCATCTTGCCACAGGCTCCCGCCGCGTGTCAAGCCCCCAGCGTGACTGCAAGCCCGGACGGCTGCGCACGTGGGTACTGGGAAACAAAAAAAGGGCGCACCGTAAACCGGTGCGCCTTGGGAAGACAGCCCAATACTTTCAAACGCTGTTTGCCTCAGCGCTTCTTATGGGGTTCTGCGATGAATTCCACCAAATCACCCGAAGAGCGTATCGTGGGAACGCTGAAGAGTATAAAGTAGTTGGCCGAGCGTTCTGTGGAGGTGTTGACGAATTGGCGGGCCTCACCCTCCGGCTGTGCGCCGCGCGCGCGGGCGTCCGCGTACATGCGGTCCACCGCCACGGATTCGCTCGGGCTCTTGAGCGGGATGACGCCCAGCAGCTTGAACCCGCGGTCCTCGCCCACTGCGCGCCCCAGGATGAGCTTGCAATCATTGCGGTCCACGGAGATGTTGTTGGTCAACCCGCGGTCGCCGTGGTGTCCGCGGGTCAATGCTGTCTGCGAGCAGGACACCGCGCCGAGCGCAAGCATTCCGCATGCCGCCACCTTGATAATGTTGTTCATAGGCGTGTTCCTATCTGTTGGATAACCTTAGTTGATGCCGTACAGCTTTTTGGCTGCTGCTCCCAAGACACTGCCGGACTCCTTGACGGCATCTTCTTCATCGGCACGCCTCTTGTTTGTTATGCCCGGCGTATTGGCTCCCTTGCCGTAGAACTGCACCAAGTCTCCGGAAGAGCGCACCGTGGGAATGCTGAAGAGCACAAAGTAGTTGGCAGTGTGCTCAATGGAGGTGTTGACGAATTGGCGGGCCTCACCCTCCGGTTGTGCTCCGCGCGCGCGGGCGTCCGCGTACATGCGGTCCACCGCCACGGATTCGCTCGGACTCTTGAGCGGGATGACGCCCAGCAGCTTGAACCCGCGGTCCTCGCCCATTGCGCGCCCCAGGATGAGCTTGCAATCGTTGCGGTCCACGGAGATGTTGTTGGTCAACCCGCGGTCGCCGTGGTGCCCGCGGGTTAATGCGGTCTGGGAGCAGGACACCGCGCTGAGCGCAAGCATCCCGCATATCGTTACTTTAACAATGTCTTTCATAGTGATTGTATTTTCTTTTGCTCGGTATGGAATTATACCTAACGTGTTTCTTTTATACCACGATAGTATTTGTGCGCAAGAAAAAATACCGATTATTTTACAAAAAAATGAGCGGCCCGGCGTATCCGCCCTTACTTCTCCAAGCGCTGGCGGAGGTTTTGGGAGTAGTTTTGCAGGGGGATGTCGTAGCCAACCTTGGCGCGTTCGCGGAGGTCGGGAAGGGATTCGTTCTCCCGGTGGCGCAGGAAGCCGTAGTTGTAGAAGACCTCTGCAATGGCGCTGTTGTAGACGGGCAGGAGGATGCTCCGCTTGGGGAGGTTGGGCACGGCGCGGTGGAGCATGGCGATGTACGGGGCGGAGCAGTTGCCGGTGACGGTGTTGTAGTGGCTGCCGTTCACGTTGGCATCCTCCGCGAAATCCAGCATGGCGAGCAGGGCCTTCAATGCCTGCTGTGGGGTGATGTCGAGGGGGTAGATGTAGAGGTCCTCGTGGCGGTAGTTGGTGCGCAGGGCAAAGATATCCTCCTCCGTGCCGATGACGTAGGCGAGGCCGTAGCGCTTGTACAGGCCGCCGAGCCCGGTCTGCTCCTCGCCTTCCGGCACGCGGGTTTCCACGGAGAAGACGATGCGGCGGCCGTCCGCGAAGGCGAAGCTCATCATGGTGTGGCAGATGGCCTCGTGGCCGTCCCAGCGGCATTCCGCGAAATCCGCGCCCACCAGGGTGGAGAGGTCGTAGGTCTGCGTGGTGTAGCGCGTCTCGTAGTCGTTCTCCGTGGTGTAGCGGAAGTCGCGCAGGTCATGGATGGTGAGGATGGTGCCGTCCAGCTCGCAATGGGCCAGGCGTGCCCAGGGTGTCTGCCAGGGGCCGCGCGGGTTGGGCAGCAGCAGATACGCGCTCGCGCACACCAGGAAGCAGCCCCAGAGCCACCCGCGCACGGTGCGGGCCTTGCCGCTGCGCCATAGCCACACCGCCACCGCCGCCAGCGCCGCCACGGGGATGATGCACAGGGGCTGGTAGACAAGCAGGCCCAGCGACCACAGCAGGCCGAGGGCAAGGAGGACATCCGCGAGGAGGCGGCCGATGATGGCGAGAATGCGGAGCATGCCGGGCTAGAAGCGCAGGATGACGGGCACGCTTGGGCCGCCGGGTTCAAGCGCGCGCACATCCGCCGCGTTCACCCAGCCGCGGATGCCCGTGAAGGTCTCCACGTAGCTCCAATTCCCGCGCGTGGCCAGCAGGTGTACCGGGGTGGACGCGGGCAGGGTGACGATGGCCGCACCGGTGGCATCCGCCGAGCTGCGCGCGGTGGTGGAGTTGATAACGTATGCCACATCCGCCGGGGGCAGGGCGGAGATATGCGGGGTCTCCCGCGTGGAGTAGTACACCCAATCCGCCACGCAGAGCAGGCTGAGCAGCGCGGAAACGGCGGTGCAAGCGTGCAGCCAGGGCTTGTGCGGCTCCCTGCGGCGGTAGGCGAGCAGGGCAATGCAGAACGCCAGCACCGCCGTGCAGACAACGGTTGCCACCCAGAGCTGGCTGACGTTCAGGTAGGTGAAGGCATCATCCGCCGCGCCGCCGGCGGGCAGGATGGCGCCCTCCTTGCGCTGGATGAACTCCAGGTTGGCGCGGGCCTCGGCGAAACCGGGGTCGATTTGCAGGGCCTTGGCGTACTGGTAGGCGGCCTCTCCGCTGTGCTTGAGGCGGTACTCGCAGTTGCCGATGTTGTAGGGGACGGCGGGCGTCTCCGGGAATTCGGCATCGTAGGATTTGAGCGTCTCGATGGCCTTGCTGAACTGCCCGGCCTCATAGGCGTTCGCGGCATCGTCTCCCGCCGCCATGCTCACGGGCAGCAGGGCCGCCAGCAGCAGTAGCGCCGTGGTGCCGATGCCCGCCAGCGCCTTGCGGATGGCGTGCAGCATGCGCTCGCGGTCGCCCGCGGTCAGCTCGGTGTGGGCATCGGGACGGAACGCCTCCACGTCGCGGCGGTTCAGGATGTCCTGCAGCTCCGGCGTGATGTCCTTGGTGTCGAAGTGCGATTCGATGTACGCGCCCGCGCCCTTGAGGAAGGCGAGGGCATCCGGCGTCTTGGCCAGGGAATCCAGTTCCCTGGCGCGTGCGCGCTGCCCCGCCCCGGCGGCCAGGCGGCGGGTGACGGCGCGGTAGCCCATGATGCCGAACAGCGCGACTGCCGGCACGTAGAGCAGCAGCCACAGCCAGCGCGGAAGCGTTACGGGGGTTGCGTACTCGTCCGTGGGGATGAAACCGTAGATGTCCACCATCTCCGCCACGGGCACGGTGCCTGCGGGCGGGGGCTCCGCGGCGGTTGCGGATTGGATGCCGGAGCCGGTGGATTCCGTCTCTCGCCAGGGGAGGGCAATGGGTGCGGATTGCGCCTGGCGGTACTCCAGCGAGCGGGGGTCAAAGTAGCTGAAATGGAAGGCGGGGATGCCGCCCACCTCCACGGTGGGGCGCATGAGCTGGGTGAAGACCACGCCCCTGGTCCGGCCATCTGCGCCCACAATGGGCTTGCGGGTGGCGGGCACCAGCTTCCAGCTTTCTGCATCCTCCGGCACGGGGGCGCTGATGGTGTCCAGGTTGCCTGTGCCCAGCACGGTGATTTCCACCTCCACGGCCTCGTTCATGGCCAGGTCCGCCGCCTTGGTGGCGGCAGCCATGCGGTATTGGCCCACGGCCTTGGCGTAGTCGCCGGGTGTGCCGGGGGGCAGGGGCAGGGCGCTGGTGCTGAACACGGGCAGCTTCACCTCTATCTGGGAGGAGGAGAAGAAGCCGCGGTTCTGCACCACGGGAATGCTGCCGGTGATATCGGAGTTGCCCTCGCGGAAGGGTGTGTAGGAGCCGATGCAATCCGTGGTGAGCCAGTTCTGGCCCTTGGCGTAGGCGGTGGCGCTGGGGAAGAGGGCGTTGTGCACCACGGCGGCCACGCCCTCCACCGGGGCGCGGAAGGTGCCCGCGCGCACGCCCACGGAATTGAACTGCGGCGCCACGGGCAGCGTGCAGCCGCCGGGCATCAGGAACTTGAGCGCCACCTTCACTTCCTGGTCCACGTAGCCGTCACCGTCCACGTAGGGGTGCCACAGCACGCCGTGCGTGAACGGCTGGTTCTGCCAGATGATTTTGCTGGTGGATTCCACGGGCAGCGCGGGCACGCTCACCTTCACCTTGCGGCCGTCCTTGTACTCCACCTCCAAATCTTTCACCTCGATGGTGCCGGGGGCATCCGGCGTGACGACCACGGGGTACACCTCCGCGTTGCGGCGCTGCGGGTCCGTGGGGTTGGGGCCGCTCTGCGGCTGGCGCAGCTCCACCTGGGCATTCTGCACGGCTGGCTTGCGCTTCACGAGAAAGAGGTCGCCCTGGATGTCGGGGTCGATGATGTAGAGCACCACCTTTTCCCCCGGCAGGGCCACGCCGGTGGACCACAGGGTCTCAATCTCTGCCATGAGCCGCCCGGCGCCGAGCGCGAGCATGCCGATGATGAATGTTGCAATGTATCTGTACATGTTGAAAGGCGTTTTCTAGTAGTCCTTGCGGGGCTTGCGGACGGTGTCGGATGGCGCGTGGGGGATGGGAGAGCCCTTTTCCTCGTCCAGGTGCATGCGCAGCACATCTGCGGCGGATTGCTGGGCCTTTTCCTCCTCGCTCATGGGCTGGGCGCGGCGTTCATCCTGTTCATCCTGCCGCGCCTGCTGCTGCTGCTTGTCTCGGGAGTCCTGGTCCTGCTTTTCCTGTTGCTGTTGTTGCTGCTGCTCCTGCTGCTGTTGTTGGTTCTGGTCCTGCTGCTGCTTGGAATCCTGCTGTTGCCGGTCTTGCTGCCGGTCCTTGTTTTGCTGGTCCTGATTCTGCCGCTTGTCCTGTTTCTGGTCCTGCTGCTTGTCCTGCTTATCCTGTTGGTTCTGGTTCTGCTGGTCCTGCTGTTGTTGCTGGTCTTGATTCTGCTGGTTTTGCTGCTGGTCCTGGTTCTGCTGTTGCTGCTGTTGTTTCAGGCGTTCAATCTCCTCTTCCAGGTCCTTGATGAGCTGTTTGATTTTCTCGATGTTCTTGGTGGCGGCGTCCAGCTTGGGGTCGATTTTGAGCGCGCTCTCGTATGGGGGGATATCTTGTTTCAGCTCCTCCACTATCTTCTCCAGCTCCTCGATGGACGGCTGTTTGGGGCCCTGCTGCGCGGAGGGGGCGGCTTCATCCTCATCGGGGTCGGTGGAGGCCTGCTCGCCCTGCGCCTGTTCTCCCTCTCCGTAGAGCTGGCGGAGCTTGTCGATGGTGGCGTAGCTGCCCGCGTTGCCGATTTGGTAGAATGCAGCGGCCTGCATCTGCGGGTCGTCATCCAGCAGGGCGGCGGAAAAGGCTTCCTTGGCGGCTGCGTTGTCCTTGCCCACCTGCGACAATCCGTACGTGTAGCTCAGCACGGATGCCGCATCCGGTGCCGCCTGCGCCGCCGGGGTCAGCAGCAGGAGCAGCACAACCGCCGCCGCGCCTCCGCGCTTGGGAAGCCGCCATTCCGTGGCTATGACGATGGCCGCCACCAGCAGCGCCAGTGCCGCCCAGGCAAACCAGGGGAAGAGGTCGTTGGGCACCTTGTTGGTGGAAACGTTCTCCTCGTGCTTGTCAATCTTGCGCACGGCCTTTTGGGTGAAGGCGGTGAGGTCCGTGTTGGAGTCCAGCACGGCGAAATCGCCGCCCGTGGCCTCGGAGAATTTTCGCAATGCGTCTGCATCCAGCTTGCTGATGACGTGCTTGCCGTTCTCATCCTGCCAGAGGCCGTTCTCGCCCTTGGGATCGGGGATGGGACCGCCGGCGGCGGTACCCACGCCCACGGTGATGACGAGCAGGTTGTTCTTGCGGGCCTCCTCCGCCACATCCATGGAGGAGCCCACGGTGTCCTCACCATCGCTCAGCAGCACCAGCGCGTTTGTGCCGTCCGGCGCGCTGCGCTTGAAATCCTGCATGGCGCGCTTGAGCACCAGGCCGAAGTTGGTGCCGCCGGTGCCGGCCCAGCTGCGGTTCACCTGCTCCAGGGCGTCGCGCAGGGCGGTGTGGTCGTAGGTGAGCGGCACCACCAGGTCTGCATCACCGGAAAAGACGATGAGGCCAATCTTGTCCGCCTTGAGCGCATCTATCAGCTCGAACGCGGCGGCGCGCGCCTCCTCCAGGCGGGAGGGTTTCACGTCCTCCGTTTCCATGGAGCGGGAGATATCCAGGGCAATGAGCAGGTTGCGCCCGGTGGAGAGCCCGCCCGCCTCCTTGAAGCCGTTGATGGGGCGTGCCAGCCCCGCTACGGCGGATGCCAGCGCCAGGATGCAGAGCGCGGCGGGCAGGATGCTGCGCCAGGCGGGGCGCCGCGCCACCAGCTCCCCGGCGTGCTCTGCGGAGACCAGCTGCCGCCAGCCCGTGCCCGTTTTGCGGCGCGCCAGCAGCACCAACCCCGCCAGCAGGGCCGGCAGGAAGAGGAACCAGAGGATGTGCGGGTAAAGGAAGCTCATGGCGGTGGGTTAGGGGGCGGGACGCGGGCGCGCGAAGCAGAGGGCGGTGCCGAGCAGTAGCAGCAGGGTCGCCGCGCCCAGCGGGTACATGAAGAGCTCCTCATAGCTCACGATGGTGCGGCGCTTGGCGTCCGTCTTCTCCAGGTTGTCGATAATCTTGAAGGCCTTCTGCAGCTTGGTGCCGCTGCTGGCGCGGTAGTAGCGGCCGCCGGTGGAGTGGGCTATCTCCTTGAGCGATTTCTCATCAAAGGTGTCCACATCCGCGGTGTATTGGGAGATGCGCTCGTCCCGGCCGATGGCGATGGTGAAAATCTTGATGCCGAGCTTGGCGGCCTGCTTGGCGGCCTCGATAGGCGTGATGGAGCCCATGTTGCTGGCGCCGTCCGTCACCAGGATGATGATTTTGGACTTGGTTTCCGTGCGCTCGTTGAGTCGCGTGGCGGCGGTGGCAATGGCGGTGCCGATGGCGGTGCCGTCCTCCTGGATGTAGCCGGGGCGCACCTGCCCGCTGAACAAATCCTGCGTGGCCAGGTAGAACTGGTCGATAATGTACCCCACGATGCCGTGGTCCAGCGTGAGCGGGCAGCAGAGCTTTGCCTTGCCGGCAAAGGCCACTAGGCCGATGCGGTCGTTCGGGCGGCCGCCGATGAATTCTTTCATCACGTACTTGGCGGCGGTCAGGCGGTCCACGCGGCGGTTGGCGGTGCGGCCGCGGTTGTCCTCCACCTTGAAGATCATGTCCTGGCTGGCCATGGAGCCGGAGAGGTCGCACACCATCATGATGTCGATCCCGCTCACCTTCTGCTCCTGGTACTCGTTGCGCCACTGGGGATGCGCCAGCGCCAGCAGCAGGGAGACCGCGCCCAGCACCAGGCAGACGGCGCCGATGCGCCCCGCCAGCGTGGACGGCTTCCTGAGCAGCTTGGCGATGAACGGCACGCAGGGGTACACCACGCCGGACGTGGTGCCGGGGCGCCGCCGCAACAGCAGCAGCGGGATGAGCAGCAGCAGCAGCCACAGCAGGTGCGGCGCGCCGAACATGAACTCCTGCACGGCATCTGCCTTCTGCGCGGCGGCAAGCGCGGTGGGGAAGGGCATTGTCATGCGGCAGCCTCCTTTCCGTTTTGCTGCGTTTCCGCGGCCAGGCGCTCCTGTTCGCGCGTGATGTTGTTCACCAGCTCCGCGGCGCGCTGCGCGAGCTCGCCCACCAGAGCTTGGCTGCCCTCCACCTCACGGGCGTATTTACAAACAGCCAAATCGTCGAAGAGGTCGCGCGTGGCGTTCTGGCAGCTCAGGGGCACGCCGGAGAGGGAATCCATGCGCTGGGTGAACTCCTCGTGCGTCTCGTACAGTGAGGAGTCGTGCGCCTGGGCCTCCAGGAAGGTGCGCAGGATGAGCGAGAGGCGCAGGCTGCATTCGCGGATGGCGGGCAGGTCCTCCTCCACGCGTGAGATGGCGGCCAGGGCCACCTGCGCATGGGTGGGCGGCGGTGTGGTTTGCGCGCCGCGGCGCTTGCGTATGATGTGCACCACCAGCCAGGCAGCGAGCCCCAGCACCACCAGGGCGGCCAAGCCGCCCCACAGCAGGTGCTGCGTGAAGACGGCTTGCGCGAAGCCGTCCACCGGGATGTCCGGCTCCAGCTGCGGGATTTTATCCAAGATGTTCGGTGCGGGGTTCATCTCAATGCACGAATAGGCGGCTGCGGCGCGAGAAGAGGCTGCGCAGGGGCGGTATGTAGTCTTGCGTGGTGGTGAGGTCCAGCATGTCCACCCCCAGCTGGGTGAAGACGTTTTTCCATTTCACGCGCTGGGCCTGCATGGCCTGGGCGTGGGCTTCTCGCACGGCGCGGTCCCCCAGGTCCGCCTCCAGCAGCTGCCCGCTTTCGGGGTCGCGCAGGTAGACGCGCCCGGCCTCCGGAAGCGCCAGTTCCAGCGGGTCGTTGATGCGCACGGGCACCAGCTCGTGCTTGAAGTTGAGCTTGCCCACGGCCCGTTTGTCGGCCTCGTTGAAGAAGTCGCTCATCAGGAAGACCATGGCGTGCTTGCGCTGGGTGCGCAGGATTTCGTTGGCAATGTCGTCCATGGTGTCGTCTTTCCCGCCTTGGGGGGCGGAAAGGATTTCGCGCACAATGCGCTGGCACTGCTTCATGCCTTTGGCGGGCGGCAGGTAGAAGTGCGGCTGCGTGCCGAAGAGCAGGAGCCCCACCTTGTCGCTGTTGAGCGCGGCGCTGTGCGCCAGCACGGCGGCTATGCGCGCGGCGTATTCCCGCTTGGTGTCCGCCACGCCCTGGCTGGCGTAGGTCATGGAGCCGCTGGTGTCCACCGCCAGCAGCAGCACCTGCTCGCGTTCCTCGTGGAAGGTGCGCACGTACGGCACGCCGGTGCGGGCGGTGACTTTCCAGTCGATGAAGCGCGGGTCGTCTCCGGGGATGTACTCGCGGAAGTCGTCGAAGTCCAGGCCCTGGCCACGGAAGCCGGAGCGGTACTGCCCGGCGAAGGTGGCTGTGGCGAGCCTGCGCGCCTGCAATTCAATGCGGCGCACCTTCTGCATGATTTCCTGCGTTTTGTCCATGGCGGCGTTTCCCCTTGTGCGAACAACCCGCGCTGCAGTTTAGGGCACGGGCACCTTGGAGAGGATGCTGTCGATCACGTTGTCGCTGGTCTTGTTGGCGGCCTCCGCCTCGTAGGAGAGCAGGATGCGGTGGCGCAGGATGTCGTGCGCCAGGTCCTTGATGTCCTGCGGGGTCACGTAGCCGCGGCCGCGGGTGAAGGCGAGTGCCTTGCCGGCCAGGGCCAGGTTGATGCTGGCGCGGGGGGAGCCGCCGGCGCGCACCATGCCCTCCAGGCGGGAATCCACGCGTTCCGGGCTGCGCGTGGCGCGCACCAGGTCCACAATGTAGCGCTGCACTGCGGGATCGATGAAGATTTGGTTCATCAGCTCGCGGGATTCGTTGATTTCCTCCACGCTCACCACGGGGGAGGTGGTGGGGGCGGGGTTGGTGCTGCTCATCATCTCCAGCACCTTCAATTCCTCGTCGCTGCTGGGGTAGTCCACCATCACCTTGAACAGGAAGCGGTCCAGCTGGGCTTCCGGAAGCTGGTAGGTGCCCTCCTGCTCGATGGGGTTCTGCGTGGCCAGCACCAGGAAGGGGTCCGGCAGGGGGTAGGTGGTTTCGCCAAGCGTCACCTGACGCTCCTGCATGGCTTCCAGCAGCGCGCTCTGCACCTTGGCGGGCGCGCGGTTGATTTCATCCGCCAGAATCAGGTTGGCGAACACGGGGCCCTTCTTGGCGGTGAACTGGCGCGTGTCCGGGTTGTAGATCATGGTGCCCAGCAGGTCTGCCGGCAGCAAATCTGGCGTGAACTGGATGCGTGAGAACGCTGCCTGCATGGTGCCCGCCAGGGCCTTCACGGAAAGGGTCTTCGCCAGTCCCGGCACGCCCTCCAGCAGCACGTGCCCCTTGCACAGAAGGCTCAAAATGAGACGGTTCACCAGCTCCTGCTGGCCCACCACCACCTTGGCCATCTCCTGTTTTACGGCTCTCACCCAACCGGATTTCCGGGCAATCAATTCATTGAATTCCTGTGTATTCATAACAGTTCCTATGCGGGAATCCTATCATTTTCCCGCGGAATTTCAAGGAAATGACGCGCCATGCGGGGCATTCGTTCAAAATTCTGCGGGTTCTGCCCACGTGGCAGAGGATGGTTTTTCTATCTTTCCCTCGAAAAATGTGGGATTTTGGCAACTTTTCCCTGGGAAAAGTGTGCAGAATTGGCAATTTTTCGAGGGAAAGGCTTGGCAATATCTGCCGCAGTAGCTCTCTGTGTTCAGATTCGGCAGGGGGGGACGGCTCCCTGCCGGAGTGCAGGGGGTGCCGGGAATCAATATCCCTCGTCCGCGCTGCCTTGGGATGTCCAGGTCTCACCATTCTCGCGCTTTCCGCGCAGGGAGAGGGCGGAGAGGACCACGCAGAGACTGCTGGCGCACATGCAGGCGGCGGCCACGGCGGGGGTGGGAGTCCAGTGGAAGAGCGGGTAGAGGGCTCCTGCGGCCAGCGGGATGGCGAGCACGTTGTAGCTGAAGGCCCAGAAGAGGTTGCGGCGGATGTTCTCCACTAGCAGGCGGCTCATGTGGATGGCGTCCGCGGCGCTCGTCAAGTCATCGTGCGAGAGGATGATGCCGGCGCTGTTGAGGGCTGCATCCGTGCCCATGCCCACGGCCATGGAGGTGTTGGCGGCGGCCAGGGCGGGGGCATCGTTGATGCCGTCGCCGATCATGAGCACGTTCTCGCCCTGCCGCTGCAATTCGCGCACCAGCTCCACCTTGCCCTGTGGCTGCACTTCCGCGTGCACGCGGTCGATGCCGCTCTGCTTGGCTATTTCATGCGCCGTGCGGGCATTATCCCCCGTGACCATGAACACGCGCAGCCCGTGGAAGCGCAGGGCCTTCACGGCATCCGTGGAGGAATTCCTCAAGGCGTCCGCCACGGCAATGACACCGCAGAGTGAACCGTTGCGGGCGACATAGAGCGGGCTGGCGATGGCGGGAATGTTCCGGAGGTTTGCGGCGGATATGTCTACCCCGAGTTCCTGCATGAAGAGGGCGCTCCCGGCGGCGCATGGCTGGCCGCCGATGGTGCCCTGCACGCCGCGGCCGGGCGTGTGTGTGGTGTTATCCGCGTGCAGGGGATTCTCCTTGGGTGCGGCGGCGCACACGGCTAGCGCGTACGGATGGTTGCCGGTGCATTCCAGGGCGGCGGCTAGCTGCAGCAGCTCCCGCTCCTCCACACCGAGCGGCAGGGTGCCGCACACGCCGGGGCGGCCCAGGGTGAGCGTGCCCGTTTTGTCCAGCACGGCGGCGGTGGCGCGGCCCACCTCCTCCATGGCGGCGCCGCTGCGGAAGATGATGCCCTCCCGCGCGGCACTTCCGGCTGCCACCATCACGGCTATGGGCGTGGCCAGCCCGAGCGCGCAGGGGCATGATATCACCAGCACGGAAATGGCGCGGCGCAGTGCGAAGGCGGTGTCGCCGCTGCAGTGGATCCAAGCGGCCGCGGTGACGCACGCCAGGAGGATGACCACCGGGACGAACCAGCCCGCCACGCGGTCTGCCGTGCGTGCCATGGAGGGCTTTGCTACCTCTGCCTCACCCACCATGCGGATGATGCTGGAGAGGGCGGATTTCTGCGGTGCGGCATCTGCGGAGATTTGCAGGGGGCCGCTGCCGTTGATGGTGCCGGCGTAGACTCGGCTGCCCCTTTCCTTGAGCATGGGGATGCTTTCTCCCGTGAAGGCGGATTCATCTATCTGGGAAACGCCCTCCAGCACGGTGCCGTCAGCCGGCACCAGCTGCCCCGGCCGCACCAGCAGGGTGTCTCCAGGCATGATTTGCGCGGCGGGGATATCCTCTTGCGAGCCGTCCCGCCGCAGCACGGTGGCGGTGGCGGGCATGCGGCGGCGCAGGGCGGCCGCGGAGTCCCCCGCTCCTGCCGTGGCTTGGGATTCCAGCCACTTGCCGAAGGCCACGATGGTGAGAATCATGGCGGCGGTGTCGGCATAGGTCTCGCCCGTGTGCAGGTAGAGCAGATCCACCAGGCTGTAGATGGTGGCGGTGGCTACGGCGATTGCCACCAGGGTGTCCATGTTCGGCGCGCGGTGAAGTGCGGCACGCGCGCCGCGCACAAAGAACCCGCGGTTGAGGACGATGACGGGCAGCAGGAGCACCAGCTCCCATACCGCGGTGTCCGCCTCTGTGAACGCATGGTGGTGCAGTGCCAGCAGCGGGGCTAGGAAGAGGAGGGAGAGCGCCCAGTTCAGGCAGCTCGGCTGTTGCTGCGGGGTAGCGGGAGCATCCGGCTTGCGCAGTGTCGCCTTGAACCCGGCGGCGGATACGGTGGAAACAATGGTGCCCGCCCCTGTCTTTCCCGCATCGAGCGTGACGCGCATGAGCCCGGCCACCGGGTTCACCTCCACGCTCTCCACCCCGTCCAGCCCGGACACGGCGGATTCCACGCGGGCTGCACAGGATGCGCAGTGAAGACCCTCCAGCGTGAATATGAGCCGCACCCGTTCCATATCCTTCCTACTTGGCGCTATCAGCGGGGGAGAGCAGGGCCTCCACCTCCTCGCTGTGGGTCATGGAGGCCGCATCCCTGCCGTCCTGCGCGGTCTGGGCTGCGGGATCCGCCCCGTGCTTGAGCAGCAGCCTCACCATGGTGGCGTCCCCGTTCATGGCGGCGTGCATCAGCGGGGTGTAGCCGTCTGCGTCCGCCGTATCCGGGTTTGCGCCCCGTTCCAACATCAATTCCGCCGCGTGCAGGTGGCTGTTCGCCACGGCTGCATGCAGGGCAGTGCCGCCACGGCAGGGGGCATCTGCCTTCACCCCTGCATCCAGCAGGGCTTGCAGCACGGTGGTCTGCCCGGCTTCCGCCGCAGCCTGCGCGGCCTGCAGCAGCTCTGCGGTGTGCTCAGCCGCCGCGGGCAGGGAAAGCACGTTCTGCACCACGGAGAGGCGGCCGCTGCGGGCGGCGACGCTGAGCAGGCTTTCCGGGTTTTCCGGTGATGCTGTGAAAGGATATTCCGCATCATCCCGCGGCCAGGCGGCGAGCATGGCGTTGAGCGCGGCGGCGTCTGCGCGCGCCTCCTCGTCCGTGTTGGTGGCGAGCACCCAGGCGGTGGAGCCCAGCACCAGGAAGAAGAAGGACCAAATGACGAGCCCCGTCACCTTGCCGCGGTGCGCGAGCGCGCGGGAAAGGGCCAGCACGCCGTTCACCAGCAGGCCCACCGCGCACAGCGTTATCGCCCAAGCGGAGATGCTGCCCGCCGCTTCCGGCGATTCTGCGATGGAGTACTGCACCTGCACGGCGAGTATCACCATGACCACCAGCAGAAGCACCGGATTTGCTAGGGATTTCATGCTCATAACCAGGTATGCGGAGGGTGGCTTGGAAAACTCAAAGGGGGGCGTTGAACTGCGGCATGTCGCGCAGGGCGGGCGGGGTGTCGCCCCGGGGCTGCGGCATGGGTGCCAGCGGGGCGGGGCCCTGTTGCGGCTTGGCTTGCTGCAGGGCGGGCGTGTCCTCCACTATCACGCGCGGGCGTTCCTCGGCCTTGGGCTGCGCTTTGGTGCAGGCATCTATTTTGGCCTGCAGCTGCATATTGGGGGCGCCGGTGTAGAGGATGGTGCAGTCCGCCCCCACCAGCACGGCGGTGGGCAGGGCGGCGATGCGGTAGGCGCGCGCGGCGGAGCCCGCGGTGTCATCCAGACAGGTGCGGCTGATGCCCTGCTGCTGCAGCTGCTGCACGGTGTCCGGTGTGGCAAAGTGGGTGACGGGTACAATCTCCAGGCCGGGGTTGGCGGCTGCCAGCTTGTCGATACCGCGCACCATGGTGGAGCCGGTTTCCTCTTCCGGGGCCCAGAACAGGATGAGGTGGGGCTTGCCCTGCGTGGGTACGGTGACGGAGGTGCCGCCCATATCCTTCACGGTGATTTGCGGGGGCACGCTGCGCGGCATGAGGTGGCGCAGGCGGTAGGCTTGTTCGGAAGCCACCTCGGAAAGGCGCGCGTTGCCGAACATGGCATTGTCCTCCGTGAGGGTGAGGGACCGCTTGAGGAAGTACACGCGCTTGGCGCGCACCTCCGGCTCGCTGCCGCCGATGCTGGAGATGAGCGGGTTGCTGAGCATGAGGCTCATGCCCAGGGCGGCGCACCCGCGCGCGTTCTTGTCCTGGTTGCGGCTGTAGATTTTCTCCAGTATCTCGTATTCGCGGGCGGTGTTGCCCTCTGCCAGCTTGGCGCATGCGGCAGCCACGCCGGGGTGGGTGTAGTGCACGCGGTACAGGGCGTCCATCAGGCGGTCCGCGTAATAGGCCGTCTCCCGCTGCGGGTTCTTCTTCTTGGAGAGAGCCTGGGCCAGCGCGGCGGGGTGCTGCACAAACCAGATGACAGCGGGGGCCGCCCACGGTTCATCGAATTCGTACGCGCTCCCCTTGTCCTTTCCCCCTTCGCGCGTCTTGGCGGAAACGGATTTCCACAGGTCATCGGCAATTTCCGCGCCGTCCGGTTCCTTCACCTGGGCGCGTTCCTCCTCCGTGTTTGCAAACTGGAGGGCGGCCCTGTACTCGCTGTACTGCTGGTTCCATACGGCGAGGGCGCCGTTCATGGCCTCCTCCGTGGCGGTGGCGGCGGGGAGCAGCATCAGCCCGGCGGCGCAAAGGATGGCGTATTTCTTCATGGCTCGCATTCTACCACGCACGCTCCGCTCTGGCAAGTGTGCCCATTATCGCTGGCGGCTACTCCCATTGGTTGTTGAGGGCCTTGGTTTGCTTGTGGACCTCCATGTTGCGTTCTTTGCAGCCGCGTATTTTCTCCGGGTGCTTCAGGAAGGTGTCCAGTACCACAATGGAGTTCTTGCCTTGCTTGAGGAAGTTTGCGGGGCAGTACAGGCGCTCCTGCGGGCCCAGGTTCCAGTAGCGGCCCAGCAGGTGGCCGTTCACCCACACGTAGCCCTTCACCCATTCCTTCATATCCAGGAAGGTGTCCGCCACGTCTCTCATATCCACGTCCACATAGAACAACCCGCCGGAAACGGCTTGCAGCGCGTGGTGGCGCGGCTTGGGCGCGGCATTCGCATCAAGCGGCAACAGGTCTATCTGCCATCCCTTGAGCACCTGGTCTCCCAGTTTCACCTCTCCCACCACGCCCTTGAGGTCTTTCTCAATGAACGCGCCGTAGTTCACGTGGCCGAAGGTGTCCAGCACAATCTCCAACGTGGAGGGGCCGGGGCGCGCGGGAATGGTGATTTCCTTCTGCTCCTTCATGCGGTCCACCACGCCCACGGGCTTGCCGTTCAGGTAGACCTGGGCGTAGTCGTTTGCGGTGAGTTGCAGCGGAGCCTCCGGCCCGGCGGGCACGGTGACGGTGTAGCGCGCCAGCCCCTGGTTCTGCCCCAGGGCTTCCAGGGAGGGCAGGGAATCATAGGTGCCGGGGTGGGCGGAGAACAGGTCTGCCAACCCTGCCGTGGTGCGTAGCACGAGCGGCTGGAATTCCATGGTCTTGGGTGTCTCCGGCGGATCGGGGAGCTTGGCGTTGTCCGGCAGGAATCCCTTGATAATGTCCCGGTACTCGTGGTACTCCTTGGTGAGGTTGCCGTTCTCTCCCACGGGGGCGCCGTAGTCGTAGCTGGTGAGGTCCGGCTGGAAGGCGGTGCCGTTGAAGGGATTGGTGTTGGAGCCGGCGGAGAGGCCGAAATTCGTGCCGCCGTGCAGCAGGAAGAGGTTGAAGGAGTAGCCCTTTTCCATGAACCATTTCACGGAGTTGAGGGTGTTGCGCGCGGGGGTCCAGTTGCCCTCGCCCCAGTGGCGGATCCAGCCGGGATAGGTCTCTGCGGAGAATGCGGGCACATCCGGGTTGAATTCCCAGGCGCGGTTGAAGGCGCCATCGTTCTCGCCGGGGTTCAGGCCGAGCGCCACGCCCTTGGGCGTATACTGCAGCTGGGCTTGGGAGGCGCCCTCCGATACGCAGAGGGCCTTGGCACCCTTCTGGGTCCAGAATTCCTTGAACCACTCCATGTATTCATGTTCCTCATGGCCGGTGCGGTAGCTGCCGTATTCGTTCTCCAGCTGCACCATGAGGATGGGCCCGCCGTTCTGGGAGAGGCGGTTCACGGCAATATCCGCCATCTTTTCCATGTAGCGCTTCTGGGCGTCCATGAATTCCCGGTTGGCGGTGCAGCGCAGCTTGGCCTCGCCGTTTTTCAACAGGTAGGTGGGCATGCCGCCCAAATCCCACTCCCCGCACACAAAGGGGCCGGGGCGGAAGATGACCCACATGCCTTCCTTGGCGCAGAGGTCAATGAACGCGCCAATATCGTTGCTGCCGGAGAAATCCCAGCTGTGGTCCGGCTTTTCCAGGGCGTTCCAGAAGATGTAGAGGGAGACTGTGTTGAGCCCCATGGCCTTGGCGGCGCGGATGCGTTGGCGCCAGTACTGGCGTGGTATGCGCTGCGGGTGGATTTCACCGCTGCGGATTTGGAACGGCTTGTTGTCCAGCAAGAACTCCCGGTTGTGGTCGCCACCAAAGCGGAACGCGGCCCTTTTTCCGGCGCGCGGCGCTTGCGTGTTGCCCACCGCCTCCGGGCTTGCCCAGGCTGTTGCCATGGCAAGCATGGCGGCCATGGCTGTTTTCCACATAAGTTTCATAGCTATACCATTCTACCCGCCTGCCGCGCCGCAGGCAAGTAGAAAGCACGCCTCTTCCGTTTTTTTACGCTGTGCTTGCATTGGGGGCTGCGCGTTGGTAAAATCCGGCTCCACCCTCCATGAAGTTCCTGCTGTACAGCGTTCTGGCATTGAGCCTGCTGCCCGCGCTCGCGCAGTCCGCGGAGCCTGGGCCCGCCGCGCCGGCGCAGGAGGAGCCGCAGCTTACACCGGAGGGGTATCCGATTGTCTTCCGCGAGCCCTCCGATGCCATGCTCAACCGCCGCTACCTGCCCGTGGAGATTGAAATCGACCCCGCCTGGAAGCTCACCCCCGCCCAGATGGTCACCGCCATGCAGCTGCCCCGCCCGCGCAAGGACGGCAAGGGCTTCCTCTATCCGGAGGATTTGAACCCCACCGCCGAGCAAAAGGAGGACGGCAGCGCACTGAGCGACCGGCAGCGCAGCCAGATGCGCCGCGCACGCCGCTCTGCGCAGGACACCGCATCCTGGGCGGAATTCAGGGCAGCCAAGGCGTTCAACAAGCAGTATGCAGAGCCGCTGGAACGGGCGGAGAAGCGCGGGAAGCACATTCGCGTGAACGTGAGCATCCAGCACGGCTTCTTCATGGATGGCGACAAGGAGCTGCTGAATTTCACCGTGTGCAGCGGCAAGAGATCCACCCCCACGCCCACCGGGCACTACCATGTGATTGAGAAGGACAGGTACCACCACTCCAACCTGTACAACAACGCCAGCATGCCCTTCTACATGCGCCTTACAATGGACGGCGTGGGCATGCACCAGGGACCGCTCGCGGGTTACCCCGCCTCCCACGGCTGCATCCGCCTGAGCTCCACCACCGCGCAGCACCTCTTCAAGAACTGTGAGGTGGGAACGCCCGTGTTCGTGTACGCCGACCCCAAGGAGGCCAGGCCCAAGCCGCAGCCCCGCTCCAGGCGGCGCCGGCGCTGAAGTCCCTATCCCATGCCCCAACCGCCCCATGTACCTCCTCTTCGACTGCAACAACTTTTTCGCCAGCTGTGAGCAGGTCTTCCGCCCGGACTGGCGCCGCCGCCCGCTTGTGGTGCTCTCCAACAACGATGGCTGCGTCATCTCCCGCAGCCCTGAGGCCAAGGCAGCCGGCATCGCCATGGGCGAGCCGCTTTTCAAGTGCCGTGACCGCTTGCAGCGCATGGGGGCCATTGTCTGCTCCGCCAATTTCGCCCTGTACAGCGACCTCTCCGCCCGCATGATATCCGTGTTGGAGGAATTCCTGCCGAACGTGGAGCAGTACAGCATAGACGAGGCCTTTTCCTATGCCGACGATGCGCACGACTGGTTGCCGCTCTGCCGAGAGGTTCGCCGCCGCATCCTGCGCTGGACCGGGCTCACCGTCAGCACCGGGCTGGCCCCCACGCGCACGCTGGCCAAGCTGGCCAACGAAACCGCCAAGCACGATGCCCGCCACCGCGGTGTGCTCGCCCTTACCGCGCCTAGTGCCTGGGAGCCCCTGCTGCAGCGCACACCCGTGGGGGAAATATGGGGCGTGGGGCGCCGCCTGGCCCCGCGCATGAAGGGGCTCGGCATCATCACGGCGGCCCAGCTTGCGAACGCAGACCTGGCGCGCCTGCGCGCGGCATTCGGCGTGCACGGGGAGCGCCTGGCCCTGGAGCTGCGCGGCACCTCCTGCCTGGACACCGTGGAGGGGGAGGTGGAAAACCGCACGCAGGTGATGGTGACCCGCACCCTGCAGGACGGTATCACGGAGCTGCCGCCGCTGCGCGACGCCCTGTGCCGCTTTGTGGAGAAAGCCGGGCGCATCCTGCGCGGGGAAGGGCTCATGGCCTCCTCCCTGTACGTCATCCTGCGCACCTCCCGCTTTGAGGAGGCGGGGCGGCTGTATGCCAACGAGGCGGGGTGCAGTTTCAGCGCCCCCACGGATGATACGCGAGCGTTCTCCCATGCGGCGGGAGAGCTGCTGGAGCAGGTGTTCCGCCCCGGCTACAGGTACCGCAAGGTGGGGGTGATGCTCGCCAACCTGCAGGATGCCGCCAGCGTGCAGCCCACCTTCGATGCCCCTGATGCCGCGCCCTCGCCGCTCATGCGCGTGCTGGACTCCCTGCAGCAATCCGGCCACAACGTGCATTTCGCCAACCATTCGGAGCGTGCCATGTGGAGCAGCTCGCACGTTTCCCAGCCCTACACCACCAGCTGGGACCACCTGCCGGAAGCGCGCTGATTCCCCAAAACGCAATGTTGACAGGCCGCACGGGGGATGGTAACCTGTCCGCATGCGCAGACTGTTATCGACGATGTGCGTGTTGGGCATGGCCTTGCTCACACAGTGCACCACCCCCAAGCCCAAGGAGTACAGGCCGGAGCCCTCCGGTCCCAAACGCGTGGAAATCAACCTAGCCACCCAGATGGGTGAGCTCATCCAGGGCGAATGCGTGCTCTGCTACTTCCCCGTTTGCACAGGCACCAAGAGCAAGCCTACCCCAACCGGTGAATTCCGCATCATCGGCAAGGAGCGCTATCACGAGTCCAACCTCTACCCCGACTCCCCCATGCCCTTCTTCATGCGCCTCACCAATGATGGTATCGGCCTGCACCAGGGGCCCATGCGCTCCAAGCCCTCCTCCCACGGCTGCATCCGCCTGCACCGTTCCACCGCGCAATACCTCTTCAAGGAATGCCCCGTCGGCACCCGCGTGACCATTGTGCGCCGCGACCCGCCGCCACCACCCGCACCAGAGGAAAAGGACAAGAAGAAGCCGTAAGCCGTGCGCGCGCTGCTCCCCATCCTGCTTGCCCTGGCACTGGCCGCCTGCGGTGATTCCCGCAGTAGCGCGGACCGCGCGGCGGAGCAGGGCATTCTTATTGTGGGCAACAACCAGGAGCCCCAGAGCCTGGACCCCCACAAGGCCACCGCCGTGGCAGACGGGAAAATCATCTGTACCCTGCTGGAGGGGCTGATGACCGCAGACCGCCCCGGCATGGCGGAATCCTGGGAGCACAATGCAGACGCCAGCGTGTGGACCTTTCACCTGCGCGCCGCGCAGTGGAGCGACGGCAAACCCGTGACCGCGCAGGACTTCGCGTACGCCTACCGCCGCCTGCTGCACCCCGATTTCGGCGGCAAGTACGCGGAAATGCTCTACCCCATCCGCAACGCAGAAGCCTACAACCGCGGTGAATGCCCGTGGGAGCAGGTGGGGGTGGAAGCCGTGGACACCCGCACGCTGCGCCTCACGCTGGCCGGTCCCACGCCGCACCTGCCCAAGCTGGTGCAGCACTACACCTGGTTCCCCGTGCCCGCGCACGCGGTGGAGGCGCGCGGCGGCATGCTGGACCGCCGCAGCTTGTGGGCCCGCGCGGAAAACTGGGTGGGCAACGGCGCGTACCTGCTGCGCGGGCACCGTTTCAACGATTATCTGGAAGTGCGCGCCAACCCGCTCTACTGGCGCGCGGGCGAGGTGCGCAACCGCGGCATCCGCTTCCTACCCATCGTGAACGGCTACACGGAAACCCGCATGTTTTTCGATGGCAAGCTGCACATCACCAACAACGTGCCCCCGGAGCTCATCTCCATGGCGCGTGAACGGGCAGGGGAGCTCTATTGCCAGGACCCCTACTACTGCGCCATCTTCTACCGCCTGAACACCACGCGCCCGCCGCTGGACAACCCGCTGGTGCGCCGCGCGCTCTATCTGGCCGTCAACCGTGACTCCCTGGTGAACGATGTGGTGCGCGGCGCCGGTACGCCCGCCTACACCTTCACCCCGCCCGGTGCGGGCTACGCCCTGCCGCAGCCGGAGGACGCCAGGCTCACCGAGCAGCAGCGGGAGCAGCTTGCGCGCGATTTGCTGGCGCAAGCCGGGTACCCCGGCGGCAAGGGCTTCCCGAATCTGGAAATCATGACCACCTCCCGCGATGTGCAGCGCGTGATGGCGGAAACCGTGCAGGCCATGTGGGAAAAGGTGCTCGGCATCCACGTGGAGATACGCTCCTGCGAGTGGACCGCCTACAAGGCCGCCCAGCAGAACATGGAGTACGACATCTCGTCCTCCTCCTGGAGCGGTGACTACCTGGACCCCGCCACCTTCGTGGAGCTGTGGCGCAGCGGCGGCGGCAACAACTGCACCGGGTGGAGCAATGCCGCCTGTGACTCCGCGCTGGCCGAGGCCCGCGCCGCCACCTCAGAAGACACCCGCACGGATGCCCTGCAGCGCGCGGAATCCACCATGCTGCAGGAGCTGCCCGTCATCCCGCTCTACTGGAGCAGCAGAACCTATCTCAAATCCGCAGACGTGCGCGGCTGGGAACCGCGCCTGCTGGACGATCACCCCCTGGACGCCGTGGAAGTGGGGCGCCAACCGCAGCCATGATACGCATGCTCTTCAAGCGTCTGGGGCAGGGAGCCCTGGTGATTGTGGTGCTGCAGACCATCACCTTCTTCCTGGTGCGCCAGCTGCCCGGCAACCCCTTCCTGGGCGAGCGCAAGCTGCCCCAGCACATCATGGACCAGCTCAACAACCTCTACGGGCTGGACCAACCCGCCTGGGTGCAATATCTCAACTACTGGAAGGGCATCATCCTGCACGGTGATTTCGGTCCCTCCCTCATCCGCGAGGGCGTGCAGGTGAGTGACATCATCGCCCAGGCCTTCCCCGTGTCGCTCTGGCTAGGCGTGCTCGGCATGCTCATTGCCGTGGTGGTGGGCATACCCGCCGGCATGCTGGCGGCGTACTGGCGCAACCGCTGGCCAGATGCCCTCATCATGCTGGCCGCCATGGCGGGTATCTGCATCCCCGCCTTCGTGATTGCCCCGCTCTTCGGGCTCACGCTCGGCATGCACGTGCCGGGGCTCAGCGTGGCTGGGTGGGACGATGCGCTTTGCGCCGCGCTGCCCGCCCTCACGCTCGGCCTGGTGAACGCCGCGTACATAGCGCGCCTCACCCGCGGCGGCATGGCGGAGGTGCTTTCCGCGGACTTCATCCGCACGGCGCGCGCCAAGGGTGCGGGGGCGGCGCGCATCCTGTTCGTGCATGCGCTGCGCAGCGGGCTGCTGCCCGCGGTCTCCTACCTGGGTCCGGCGTTTGCGGCGCTCATCACGGGCTCGTTTGTGGTGGAGAGCTGCTTCCAGGTGCCGGGCATGGGCCTGCACTTCGTGAACGCCACCACGGACCGCGACTACTTCCTCATCCAGGGCCTGGTGCTCTGCTACGGCGTGCTCATCGTAGCCGCCAACCTCGCCGTGGATATCGTCCTCGTGGCCCTCAACCCCAGACTCCGCTCCAACCCATGACCGAATACCAACAGGGAAACTCGCTCTGGAGCGATGCCCGCCGCCGGCTCATGAAGAACCGTGCCGCCGTGGCATCCCTGGTGTTCCTGTCCCTCATGGTGCTGGCGTGCTTCGTCCTGCCGCTCTTCCCCTGTATTGCCAACCCCAACGCCACGGACCTGGGCAACATTGCCGCCGGGTGCAGCTGGCAGCACATCTTCGGCACGGACCAGCTGGGGCGCGACCTCTTGGCGCGCGTGCTGTACGGCGGGCGCATCTCGCTCCTGGTGGGTGTGGTGGCCACGGTGGTCTCCTTCGCCATCGGGCTGGCCTACGGCCTGGTGTCGGGCTACGCCGGCGGGCGCGTGGACGCCTTCATGATGCGCGCGGTGGATGTGCTCTTCGCGCTGCCGTTCATCGTGCTGGTCATCGTGTTCTCATTGAGCATAGAGGAGCCGAGCAAGCAGCTGACCGCCTGGGTGGTGGAAACCACCGGCTGGAGCCGCGAGAGCGTGGCCCCCATCCTGGGGCTGGTGCCGCTTTTCGTGGCTATCGGCGCGCTCGGTTGGCTCACGCTGGCGCGTATCGTGCGCACCCAGACCATGGAAATCATGGCGCAGGAGTACGTGCTGGCCGCACGCTCGCTCGGCCTGGGCCACCTGCGCATCCTCTTCCGCCACATTGCCCCCAACCTGCTGGGAACGGTGGTGGTGTACACCACGCTCGCCGTGCCGGGCATCATGCTCACGGAATCCACCCTCTCCTTCATTGGCCTGGGCGTGCGCGCCCCCAATTCCTCTTGGGGCACGCTCATCAAGGAGGGCGCCGACCGCATGGAGGTCTCACCGGAGCTCCTGTTCTTCCCGGCCCTCTTCTTCTGCCTCACCCTGCTGGCCCTCAACTTCCTGGGCGACGGCCTGCGCGATGCCATCGACCCCAAGTCTTCCAAGGATTGACAGGGAGCCGTACAAAGCACTATAATTTGAAAAATGAAACGCCTATCGCTCATCATTCCGTGTTACAATGAAGCTCTATCGCTCCCGGTGCTGGTTCGGGAGCTGGAGGACACGCTGGCGCAAATTCCGGATATCGAATACGAAATCCTATTTGTAGACGATGGCAGCAGTGATGATTCCCTGGAAGTCATCGAGACGTTGGCGGCCGCCCATCCTTTTGTACGCTACATTTCATTCTCCCGGAATTTCGGCAAGGAGAGTGCCATTGTCGCAGGGTTCGAGCATGTTGGCGGGGACTATGTTGCGGTGATGGATGCCGATATGCAGGACCCCCCGAAACTGTTGCCCGCCATGCTGAAGGCGGTTACCGATGAAGGGTACGAGTGCGCGGGGGCGCGCCGTGTCAACCGCAAGGGGGAACCTCCCATCCGCTCCTTCTTCGCCCGTTTGTTCTACTGCGTCATCAACATGATTTCAGATGTCAACCTGGTAGACGGCGCGCGCGATTACAAACTGCTGTCGCGAAAGGTGGTTGATGCGCTCCTGCGCATGCCGGAATACAATAGGTTCTCCAAGGGCATGTACGAATGGATTGGTTTCAGGACCAAATGGATCGAGTATGAGAACGTGGAGCGCGTGGCGGGGGAATCGAAATGGTCGTTCTGGAAATTGTTCAAATATTCCCTGGAAGCGGTGTTCTCCTTCTCAACCGTGCCTTTGTCCCTGGCATTCGTCATGGGGCTCGCTTTTCTCCTTGGTTCCCTCGCCATGATTGTCTTTTTGATTCTCCGCGAGTACCTGTACCACGTCTCCGCCTACGGGTGGACCTCCCTGGTCTGTCTCATCCTTTTTGTATGCGGTGTCCAATTGTTCTGTCTGGGCATCATCGGGCAGTATTTGGCGAAAACCTACCTTGAGGTCAAGCGGAGGCCGCATTACATTGTTGAAAAGCAAAACCTGCGGCAGTAGTGCGGTGGGGAATCAGCCCGTAACGGCGGTGTCGTCCTCGTTCTGCACGAGCTCTCGCAGGGGGGCGTGCTCCGGTCGGGTGAGGGCGGGGTCTGCATCCAGGATGGCGTTGGCATCCCTGGTGGCGCGGTGGATGAGGCGGAGGTCCGCCAGCCATTCCGGGAACTGCACGGCACCCAGGCCGCTCTGGGCGGTGCCGAGCACATCCCCGGGGCCGCGCAGGCGAAAATCCTCTTCCGCAATCTCGAAGCCGTTGTTGGTGCGGCAGAGCACGTTCAATTTGTCCAGCCGCTCATCCCCCTTCTTGAGCTTGGAGAGCAGGATGCAGTAGCTCTTGTGCGAGCCGCGGCCGATGCGCCCGCGCAGCTGGTGGAGCTGGGAAAGGCCGAAGCTGTCCGCATCGTTGATGAGCATGATGGTGGCGTTCGGCACGTCCACGCCCACCTCCACCACGGTGGTGGCCACCAGGATATGCGTCTTGTTGTCGCGGAAATCGGCCATGACGGCCTCTTTCTCATCACCCTGGATGCGGCCGTGGAGGAGGCCGATGGACTCGTTGGGGAAGATGGCGCGCCAGCGTTCCAGCTCGCTGGTGGCGGCGGCGTGGGCGCGTTTCTCGCTCTCCTCCACCAGCGGGGAGACAATGTAGATTTGCCGCCCCGCCTGCAGCTCGCTTTCCATGAAGGTGATGATGCGTTTCATGTGCGCGGGGTTGCGCAGGGCGGTCACAATCTCACCGCGTCCGGCGGGCATCTCGTCTATCACGGAGACATCCAAATCCCCGTAGAGGGTGAGCGTGAGCGTGCGGGGGATGGGCGTGGCGGTCATCACCAGCACGTCCGGCGCCGTTCCTGCGGATGAGATGAAACGCTCCCGCTGCTCCACGCCGAACTTGTGCTGCTCGTCCACCACGGCCAGCCCCAGGTTCTGCGGGCGGTTCTTCTTGTAGAGCAGGGCGTGCGTGCCCACCAGCAGGCGCGGCGTGCGGTCCGCCTCCGCCGGATTGTCCAGCTGCAGGCTGCCGGTGTCGTCCGCGCGGTCGGATGTGCGCAGGGAGACGCGGATATCCGTGTGGGCGAGCAGGCGGCAGAAGTTGCGGTAGTGCTGCTCCGCCAGGATTTGCGTGGGGGCAATGAGCGCGGCGGTGTACCCGCTGCCGATGCAGTACAGCATGGCGCAGAGGGCCACGAGGGTTTTGCCGCTGCCCACATCCCCCTGCAACAGGCGGTTCATGCGGCGGGGTGATGCCATATCCGCGCGCACTTCTTCAATGCAGCGTTTCTGCGCGGCGGTGAGCTCAAAGGGCAGGGCGGCCAGAAGCTCATGCACGTAGGCACCATCTGTGGCGGTGACCATGCCGCCCTCCTGCTGCGCGCGGCGGCGCCGCCACGCCACGCGGAACTGCTGGGCAAAGCACTCCTGCAGGGCAAAGCGCATGCGCGCCTTGTGCTGCAGCTCGTCCTCCGCGGGGAAGTGGATATCGTTCAGGGCCTCGCGGTAGGGGTATTTCGGCGCCACATCATACCCGGCGGGGGGGAGCTGCCGCGGCAGCTCTTGCAGCAGGCGCCAGACGATGCCGCGGTAGGTACGCGGCGGCATGCCGGAAAGCCCGCGGTAGATGGGCACGATGCGCCCGGTGTGGATGGGTTGCCGCTGCTCCTGCACGGCGGCTGCGGGCGGTGCGGCATCCCCCATGGCGGCGGCCACCAGGCGGCTTCCGGTATCCTCCTCCTCCATCTGCTCGAAATCCGGGTTCACCATGATGAGCCTGCCCCCGTACTCGCGCACGCGGCCGTACACAAAGAGGTCCATGCCCACTGCCAGCAGCTTGGCCACATACGGCATGTTGAACCAGCGCAGCAGCAGCCGCACCCCGTGCGGTTCATCCTCCGCTCCCACGGAAAGCTCAAAGTACCTCTTGTAGGAGAACCGCCAGCCCGCGGAGTACACGTGCACCTGCAGGCACACGGTGTCTCCGTTCTGCACGCTTGCCACATCCCCGCCGCGGCGGCGGTCCTCATAGCGGCGCGGCATGCGCATCAGCACATCTCCCACGCTTGCCAGCCCTGCGGCGTTCAGGGTCTTGAGCTCGCGCGGGGATATCCACGGCAGCGAGCCCAGGGAATCCGCAAGCTGCAGGCTCCTGTCCATGGGGTCAGCGGTTGGCTTGCCCGTTGTTGATGCAACGGTAGTAGTAGTCGATACGCGAGAGGAACCACGACCACTTGGGGCCGGGGCGGCCGTTGGTCATCAGCGGTGCGGGGCAGTTCTTGCGGGTCCAGTGGTAGTGGGGCACCACATGGCGCAGGTTGATGCGGTAGCGCTTCATGAGCACCGCCGTGAGCTTGGCCGCGCGGTTCCAGGTGCGGTAGTGGTTCTGCCCCAGGCTTTCCGCCTCGCACATTTCAATGCCGATGGAGTTGTTGTTGCCCGCCGCCGTGCCGGCGTGCCAGCCGGTTTCGTTGAGCGGCAGATTCTGCACCACCATGTACTGGTCTGCCGTGAAATGCCAGCTGCGGTTGGTGATGGAACCGTTGGTGAGCGCGCGCGAGTGCTGCAGCGCCGTGGCCGAGCGAGAGTGGTTGGCCGTGCTGTGGATGGTGATGAACGTGGGGCGCAGGCGCTTGGCGCCGCGCCGCGGGCGGGACTTGGGCGACATCAGGCGCACCTTGATGTTGCATTCCCGCGCCAGGCGCTGCATGGTGCGCGGCACCAGCGCCGTTTTGACCGGGGTGAACTTGTAGCCGCGCGGCGTGCGCAGGTACGGGTTCTGCTGGCAACCCAGCATCCCCACCAGCGTGAGGACAATCAAGATTGCTATCTGCCTGAACCGTAACATGCCACCTATTCTGCCACCGCACGTCCCTCTTGGCAAGAGATTTGTTTAAGGAATGTGAAAGAAATGCGGAAACACCCCCGTGCGGGGCGTGGTATTGGATTGACAAAATGCGGGTTTTTGGCAGAATAGGTGCGCCGTTATGAATACGCTTGGATACTACCGCTTTGCGGCAGTCACGCCGCAGGTTAGGGTGGCGGATGTGCCGTTCAATGTGAACGGACTGGTGGAGCGTGCACGGGAAGCCGCCGCAGGGCGTGCGCACGTGGTGCTCTTCCCGGAGCTCTGCATCACGGGCAGCACGTGCGGAGACCTCTTCTTCCAGCCGCAGCTGGTGGAGGCCGCCGCAGCGGGATTGCAGGATTTCGCCGCGCGCACGGAGGATTTGGAAAGCGTGTTCATTTTGGGCCTTCCCCTGGCCTTGGGGGAATCCCTGTACAACGTGGCCGCCGTGGTGCAGCACGGGCAGGTGCACGGTTTCGTGCCCAAGAGCGTTTTGCCGAACTACCGCGGCCATTGCGAGCGCCGCTGGTTCACCCCCGCCCCTGCGGGCCAGCTGGATATCGATGGCATCCCCTTCGGCGCCAACCTGGTCTTCACGGATGATGCGGGCGGTCTCAAGTTCGGCATCGAGATTTGCGAGGACCTGTGGAGCGCCATGCCGCCCAGCAACCGCCTCTGCCTTTCCGGCGCGCGTGTTGTCTTCAACCCCGCAGCCAGTATCGCCCAGGCGGGCAAGGCGGCGCTCCGCCGCCGCATGGTGGCCCGCCAGAGCGAACAGTGCGTGGGCGCGTACGTGTTCTCCTCCGCCGGGGTGGGGGAGAGCTCGCAGGATGCCGTGTACAGCGGCCACGCCATCATTGCAGACTGTGGCCGCGTGGTGGCGGAAAGCAACCGTTTCTCACGCGCCGGCGGCATCATCTATGCGGATATCGATGTGGAGGGCATAGGCATGCGGCGCCGCGCGGAAAGCTCGTTCGCGGAATCCGCCGCGCAGGTGGCGGACGATGCGGTGGAGGTGGACACCCTCTCCTTCCCCGCGGAGTGTGATTTGGCCCACGCCCACCTGTCCACGCACCCCTTCCTGCCGGATGAAGGGCAGGAAGCGGAATTCTGCGGAGACGTGCTGGACATCCAGACCGCGGGGCTTGTGCGCCGCATGGAGCAGGTGCATGCCAAGTGCCTGGTGCTCGGTGTTTCCGGCGGGCTGGACAGCACGCTCGCCATGCTGGTGTGCGCCCGCGCCTGCAGGGAGCTCGGCATGCCCGCGGAAAACATCCTGGCCGTCACCATGCCGGGATTCGGCACCACCGGCCGCACCTACAACAACGCCGTGCAACTCATCAAGCTCACCGGCGCCACATTCAAGGAGGTGGACATCAAGCCCGCATGCCTCCAGCATTTCAAGGACCTGGATTTCGACCCCGCCCAGCGAACCAACACCTACGAGAACGTGCAGGCCCGCGAGCGCACCTCCATCCTCATGAACCTCGCCAACCTCAAGGGCGGCATCCTCGTCGGCACGGGAGACCTCTCCGAGCTCGCGCTCGGCTGGTGCACCTACAACGGCGACCACATGAGCATGTACGGCGTGAACGCATCCGTGCCCAAGACCCTCATCCGTTCGCTCATTGCCCATGAGCTCGCGCGTTGCGACAAGAAGCTTGCGGCCGTGCTGCAGGATATCCTGGACACCCCCGTGAGCCCGGAGCTGCTGCCGCCCGCGGACGATGGCTCCATGGAGCAGAAAACGGAGGACATCCTGGGGCCGTACGACATCCACGACTTCCTGCTCTACCACTTCCTGCAGCGCGGCGCCGGCACGGAGAAGCTGAGCGCGCTGGCGCAGCACGCATTCGCGGGCGAGTATGCGGCGGATGTGATTGAGAAAACCGTATCCACCTTCATCAAACGCTTCTTCACGCAGCAGTTCAAGCGCAGCTGCTCGCCGGATGCCCCGCTCTGCGGCCCGGTGAGCCTCTCCCCCCGCGCCGGGCTCTGCATGCCCAGCGACGCCTCTCCCGCCGTGTGGCAGGACTGACCCACCAACTTGCAACCAACAATGAACGGAGGACTATACCGACCCAACGCAGCCATCATCTACCAACGCTCGGACGGCACCGTGCTCGTCTGCGAGCGCGTGAAACCGGAAGGCTCCTGGCAATTCCCGCAAGGCGGTATCAAGAAAGGGGAGACACCCCGTGCCGCCGCCTGCCGGGAAGGCATGGAGGAAACGGGGTTCCGCCCCAACGAGTACGAAATCGTGGAGGCGCACGGCCCCTACCGCTACGACTACCCGCCCAAGGAGCGTGAGCGCGTACTGCGCAAGCGCGGCATCCCGTATGATGGGCAGGAACAGCACTACTTCCTCTGCCGCATGCACAGCGACCAGGCGGAACCCTGGCTGGACGGCCAGGAGTTCCACGCCTACAAGTGGATACTGCCGCAGGATTTCTCCCTGGATACCCTGCCGCCGTTCAAGCGCGGCGTGTACGAGCAGGTGATGCACGACTTCTTCGGCCTGTGATGGAGCCCATTGCCCACATCCGCTCCCCCTTTGCGGAAAAGTTCGGCGTGCCGCGCCAGGGAAACCTGGCCCCGCACGTGGTGGGCGAAATCGTGTTTGAGCCGGCCTACCGCAACGCGGAATGCGTGCGCGGACTGGAGCGCTTTTCCCACATCTGGCTCATCTGGGGGTTCCACCGCAACGGCGCGGAATGGCACCCCACCGTGCGCCCGCCGCGCCTGGGCGGCAACACCCGCCTGGGTGTTTTCGCCACCCGCTCGCCCTTCCGCCCGAACGGTCTCGGCCTCTCCGCCGTGCGGCTCCTCTCCGTGGAGCAGGGGCCCGTGCTGCGCGTTTCCGGGGCGGATTTGGTGGATGGCACGCCCATCTTCGATATCAAACCCTACATCCCCTACGCGGATTCCATTCCGGACGCCGCGGCGGGGTTTACGGAATCCGCACCCTGGGAACCCCTGCAGGTGCAGTTGCCGCCCTCATTGCCCCCGCAGGCCACTCCCGCCTGGGTGGAGGCCGTGACAGAGGTTCTGGCGCAGGACCCGCGCCCCGCCTACCAGGAGGACCCGGAGCGCGAATACCACCTGGTTCTCCTGCCGTTGGAAATCACTTTCAAGGTGCAGGACGGCACGGCGGTGGTCACCCGCATTGCCAAGGCCGGGCAGGGGGCCTAGCGGTATCAGAACGCCGTGCTTCCCACGGGAATCACGCAGCCCGCCAGCAGCAGAGCCGCGGCGAGCGCAAGGAAAAGGCGGCACGCCAGTGCCGCCTTCCGCGCAGGGTGTTTAGAACGGGCCTCCATATGCGGAATGGGCATCGCCGAAGGAGATGCCTATCTCCTTGGCCGCATCCACCAGCTGGCTGTCCTCCGCCACCAGGTGGAGCTTCTGCACGGCTTCCTCAATGGGCATGGAGACGATATCCGTGCGGTTGAGCGCCACGGTGTGGCCGAACACGCCGTTCTCGATAAGCTCGATGGCCTTGGTGCCGCAGCGCACGCCCAGCACGCGGTCGAACGGTATGGGGGAGCCGCCGCGCTGGGTGTGCCCCAGCACGCAGTAGCGCGTCTCGATATCCGTGAGGGTTTGCAGCTTGGTGGAGAGGAAGGCGGCTATGCCGCCCAGGCGCACCTCTCCCTTGGTTTCCTCGTTGAGCGTGATAAGCTTGCCGCCTATGTGCGCGCCCTCGCTCACCACCACGATGATTTCACGCTGCCCGAGCGCCTTCAGCAGCTCGATCTTGCGCACCACGTCCTCCAGCGTGAACTCGATTTCCGGAATCAGAATCACGTCCGCTCCGCCGGAGATGCCGCCGTACAGCGCAATCCAGCCGGCGTGGCGCCCCATCACCTCCACCACCATGATGCGCTGGTGCGAATCCGCGGTGGTGCGCAGGCGGTCCAGGTTCTGGCTCACCACGGATACCGCCGTCCAGAACCCGAAGGTGTAGTCCGTGGCGCCCAGGTCGTTGTCGATGGTCTTGGGCACGCCCACGATGGGCAGGCCGATGTGGCGCAGCTCCAGGCCGATGGTCTGCGAGCCGTCCCCGCCCACCACGATGAGTGCGGAAAGGCCCAGGCGCTCCACGGTGGCCTTGCTTTGGTCCAGTATTTCCTTGGGTATTTCCATGCGGCCGTCCACGCCGCTCTTGACGGTGAAGTGGCCCTTGTTGACGGTGCCGAGGATGGTGCCGCCGAGAGCGCGGATGTTGTGGCAGTTTTCCGGCGTGAGGATTTTCCAGCGCTCGTCCTCCGGGGTGGAGAGCAGGCCCTCGAACCCATCGTAGAATCCGTAAACCTTCCAGCCGCGTGCGGTGGCAGCCGCCACCGCGCCCTCAATGACCGCGTTGAGCCCGGGGCAGTCCCCGCCGGAGTTCAGGATGCCGATGTTCATGGGATGTGTTTATCTCTTGGGAAGCAGCAGGAACTTGTTGCGGTCCTGGATATCGTTGGTGGGCAGCCATTTCTCCCAGGCGTCCCAGCCGTCGCGCAGGAATTTGGCGCTCATGTTGTAGCGCTCCTGAGAGGAGGGCATGCCGAGGACAACGGTAATCAGGCGCTGGGCGTACACGCTCACCTGCCCGGTGGCGGGGTTGGTGCGGCGCACGGAGCTGCGGCGGCTGGTGGCCAGGGCGCAGGCCCCGGCGCTCTTGGAGCGCGCCACCTTGATGCCGTCCACAGAGGTGCTGAGCAGCTTGTTGCTGTTGTGCAGCGCCACCTGGCGGGTGCCGTTCACGGTGATGTTCACGCTGGGCATGGAGCAGATTGCCAGCAGGGAGGGGCTGGTGGTCACGTAGAGGGAGAGCAGCGCCATGTCGCGTGCGGAGGAGTAGGAGACCACGGCGCCGTTGGTGCCCTTGAAGTAGGTGGTGTACATGCCGAGCGACTGGGCGAGCCTGTTCATCTGGCTGATGAAGGCGCCTTCCGGGTTGCCGGGGTTGATGGCTGCGCCGCAGGCATGAGCCAGGGTGGCGGCGGCGGCGCTGTCATCCGTGAGCACGGTGGCGTACAGCGCATCGCGTATGGAGATGGTGTCGCCGGGTTTCAGGCCCAGCAGGTTGGTGTGCTGCCAGCGCACGGCCTCCTGCGGCACGGTGATCTGGCGGTTGCGGTCCACCTGCTGGCTCTCTATCCAGTCCATGGCCACGGCGGCGTTGGCTATGTTGGCCAGCATGCCGATGGGGCGTTTGGCGTTCGTGTTGGAGGAGAACAGGATGCGCCCGGAGTTGGCTTCCATGGCCAGGTAGCTGGGCGTGGAGGGATTCTCCATGTCCGTGCAGGCGGTGAGCATGGCGCAGAGCACCGCTCCCGCGGCTGCCACATAGTTGTTGATTGTCTTCATAATGTCGTAAGGTGGTTCTCTCTTAGTCCAGTTGGCGGCGGCGCAGGTCTTGTGGACGCCGGTCGCCGAAGATGATGCCGAGCTCGCGCGCGGTTTGCACCAGGTGGCTCTGCGGGTTCACGAAGCGGGGTTCCGCCACGGCCTCGTCTATGCTCACGGTGCCCACCTTGGGCCCCTTGAGCACCACGGAGGTGCTGAATTCCCGGCGCTCGATGAGCTTCACGGCCTCCACGCCGAAACGCAGGCCCAGCACGCGGTCGAACGCGCAGGGCGACCCGCCGCGCTGGGTGTGCCCCAGCACGCAGTAGCGCGTCTCTATGCCGGTGGCGGGCTCCAGCAGGTGGCACAGCCGGTTGCCTATGCCGCCCAGGCGCTCGTCCCCGTTGTCCTTGTTGAACACGGTCACAAGCTCCCCGTTCATGCGGCAGCCTTCCGCCACCACCACGATGATTTCACGCTGGCCGGCCGCCTTGCGCTCCTTGATGCCGTCCACCACGTTCTGCAGGTCGAATTCGATTTCCGGGATGAGCACCACGTCTGCAGAGGAGGCGATGCCGCTGTGCAGGGCAATCCAGCCGGAGAGGTCGCCCATGACCTCGATGACCATCACGCGCTGGTGCGCGTTTGCAGTGGTGCGGATGCGGTCTATGGAGCTGGAGACCACCTCCACCGCGCTCTGGAAGCCGAAGGTGTAGTCGGATGCGGAGCAGAGGTCGTTGTTGATGGTCTTGGGGATGGAGATGACGGGCAGGCCCTCTTCCGCCAAGAGCTTGGCGGTTTTGGCGGAGCCGCCGCCGCCGATGACGGCGAGGGCCTCCAGTCCCAGGGCGGTGATGGTTTTCTTGGCCTTGGCCAGGATTTGGGGGTCCAGCGAGTGGCGGCCCACCTTGTTGACCTGCACGTTGAAGTTGCCGGTGTTGGTGGTGCCCAGGATGGTGCCGCCCAGTGAGCGGATTTTGTGGGTCTTGAGCAGGTTGAGCACCTCGTACCGGCGCCCGCCCACCACGGGCAGCAGCCCCTCGAATCCGTCATGGAAGCCGATGACGCGCCAGCCGCGGCTGTACGCGGCGGTCACGTAGCCTTCAATCACGGCGTTGATGCCGGGGCAGTCGCCGCCGGAGTTGAGGATGCCGATAATCATGGTGAGCGGGTGGTGCGGCGGGTGTTACTTGTTTCCGGGTTCCGGGATGGCTCCCAGGAACATGGCGCAGGTCCACATGGCGCGGGGGTGGTGGAAGAAGGACTTCCACACGGAGCCCTTGAGCGTGTTGGCGGGTGAGCCGTCGCGGTTGCAGTAGCCGTACCACTCGCCGTGCTCCTTGTCCTGCAGGTGCTCGAAGGACCAGTCGTGGATGCGCTGGTGCCATTCCGCATACTTTTCGTCCCCGGTCATCACATAGGCCAGGCAGGTGCCGATGAGGGCCTCGTCGTGCGGCCACCAGAACTTCATGTTGTGCCAGTATTCCTGCACGGAGCCTCCGTACACGTCCACGTAGTACAGCAGGCCGCCGTGCTCCTGGTCCCAGCCGCGGGCGAGCGACCAGTCGATCATCTTGCAGCCGATGTCGATGAGCTCCTTGTCGCCGCCGCGGTGGCGGGCCTCGTTCAGGATGAACCAGCCGCCCTCGATGGCGTGGCCGGGGTTGAGCGTGCGCTCGTCGAAATGGTCGATGATGGAGCCGTCCGGTGCCACGTTCTCCAGCACGGCCTGGATGTCCTCGTGCAGGAAGAGCGTCTTCAGGTCGCGGATGCAGCGGTCTATCCACCCGGTGTAGAAGCCGTCTTCATCGCCCAGGTAGCGGCGCAGCTCCTGGCAGGTGACCAGCATGATCATGCGGGCTCCCAGGTTTTCCGTGGGGCGCTTGCCGGTGGTCTTGGGCGCCATCTTGCCGGGCGTGAAGAACACGTCTGCAAAGATGTCGAACCAGTGGCGGGCGCGCTCGCGGTCGCTCTCCTGCCCGGTGGCGCCGTAGTGGGCGGCCCAGGCAATGGCGGTGAAGCATTCGCTGTAGGCGTAGCGGCGCTTGCGCAGCGGCACGCCGGCATCCGTCATCAGGAAGTACATGTGGCCGTCCTTGGGGTCCACGCAGTACTCCTCCACGAACTTGAGCGCGCTTTCCGCGTACTTGAGCCACTCCGGGCGTTTCTCCACGCTGTTGTAGAGGGTGAGCAGCATCCAGGCCATGCGGCCCTGCGCCCACACGTTCTTGTCCGTGTCGGCCATGCTGCCGTCCGCTTCGAAACAGTGGTAGAGCCCGGGGTGCGTCTCATCATAGGCGCGCGGGAACCAGAAGGGGACAAGCTCGTTCAGGAGCTTCCCCTTGTAAAACTCTCCGAGAGCTTTCTTATCCATAGCGGATGGCGGCTTTACTTGTTGATGGCCCAGTCGAAGAAGCCGATGGCGGTGAGTTCGTCCTTGAGCTGCTTCAGGGTGGCGGCATCCGGGTTGCCCATGGGCAGGCGGGCCGGGCCCATATCAACGCCCCACCAGCCCATGATGGCCTTGCAGCAGCCCATGTAGCCCTTGGAGGCGATGATGTTGATCATGGTAACGGAAAGCTGCTGCAGGCGCTGGGCTTCCTTCATGTCACCCTCGTTGAAGGCCTTGATGATGTCCTGGTACAGCTTGGGTGCGTAGTTGTAGGAGGAGCCCACGCCGCCCTTGGCACCGGTGGCCAGGGCTGCCAGGAACCACTCGTCCACGCCCCACGGGATATCCCACTTGCCGCCGTCGCAGTTGAGCGCGTCCATGTAGAGCGCCATGTCGGGGTTGGTGAATTTCACGCCGCAGAAGTTCGGAATCTTGGCGGCGCAGGCGTGGATCATCTTCACGGGGTTGAAGCCCACGTGGGTGAGGGCGGGGATGTCGTAGAAGTAGTACGGCAGCTCCGGTGCGCCGGAGGCCTCGAAGGCCAGGCAGTCCACCAGGGATTCCACGCTGCCCGGCTTGAAGTAGCAGGGGGAGTTGCTGGCGGTGGCGGCGGCGCCGCACTTCACGGCGTACTCGGCGAGCTCGCGGCCGTCGTAGATGCTGTTGCCGCCGGTGTGCACCACGAACTGCATGCCGTGCTTCTTGGCGGCCTCGCCCCAGGCGGCCATGTTCTCCTTGCGCTCGGAGAGCTGCATGTGGGCGGATTCGCCGGTGGAGCCGGTGATGAAGGCCAGTTTGATGCCCTGGGAGGCCAGGAATGCCACCTGTCCCTCAACGGCGTTCGGGTTGCAATGGCCGTCCGCGCTCATGGGAGTGTGGGAAGCGGCTACCAGTCCGTGTAATTTCAGTGTTGTTTCCATGATTGATGGGTAAACTAGTTGACGCCCGTCAACTTACCACCTTCTCCCCCCCATTTCAAGCGAATTCCACAAATTCCCCATCCGAAATTCCCTAATCCATCCACGTGGTCCAGTGCCAGGTGAAGCGCTTTTCCACGTTTTCAGAGATGGCGCGCCCCACCGGGCAGACCTTCACGCAGCTCTCCAGCAGGCGCTTGGTCTCCTCGGTCTGCGGCATGGGCACGTGGATGTCGAAGAGCAGGGCGGAGATGCCGTTGGCATCGTGCTCCACCCCGGCGGAGATGCAGATGCCCTTGGTCTCGAACCCGCGCTGCCGCCCCTTGAAGGCAATCATGCTCAGCATGCAGGAGGCCGCGCTGGCCGCCAGCATGGCCGCCGGGCCGGGGTTCTCCCCCAGCCCTCCCTGGCTTTGCTCCAAATCCGTGGTGAAGCTGCTGCCGCCCGCGGTGAACAGGGTGCTGCAGCGCGCACTCTCGCCCAATGTGGTGGTGGATGTGTACTTGTCCATGCCCCCCATCCTAGGGGTCCCCTTTCCCCCATGCAATCTAACTCGCTAACATTTTGAAATGCATGTCCGGCGTTCTCGTGCGCATGAATTCATCGGTTTCAACGCTCGCAAATTGTAAATTTCTTGACAGAATGGGGCATTTGCGCGTAAAAGAAGGCATGCGGATCGTCATGATGGCAACAGGCGACATAGCCTTGCCCTGTTTCCGCGCCTTGGCAGAGACAGGGGAGCTCGTCGCGCTCATCACCCAACCGGACAGGCCGGTGGGGCGCCACATGGTGCTGACCCCGCCGCGCATCAAGGTTCTGGCGCAGGAGCGCGGCATACCTGTTTTCCAGCCGGAGCACATGCGCGATGCCGCGGCCGTGGGGCAGCTGCGCGCCTACGCGCCGGACATTGTGGTGGTGATGGCCTACGGGCAGATACTCTCCCAGGAGGTCATCGACACGCCGCGCGTGGCCTGCATCAACGCGCACGCATCCCTGCTGCCGCGCCACCGCGGGGCATCCTGCATCCAGGCCGCCATAGAGGCCGGCGACGACGAGACGGGCATCACCATCATGCACGTGGTCAAGAAGCTGGATGCGGGGGATATCATCTGCCAGCTCTCCCTGCCGCTCAACGGCACGGAAACCGCGGAATCCCTGCACGACACCCTGGCGGAGCTGGCCCCGGACGCCCTGATGGATGCGCTCTCCTGCCTGGAGGAAGGCGCGGACGACCGCCAGGAGCAGGACGAGAGCCTGATGACCTATGCGCCCAAGCTGCACCGCGCGGACGGTGAGATAGACTGGAACCAGCCCGCCACGCAGATAGCCCGCAAGGTGCGCGCGTACCACTCCTGGCCCGGCACGTACACCATCTACCCCTCCGTGAAGAGCGGTGAGGACAAGGTGCTGAAAATCTACCCGCCCATCGATTTGTTCTCCCGCGCCAAGAAGCCGGCGGACTCCCGCCCCGGCATGGTGCTGGAATCCGGGCCGGACGGCATGCTGGTATCCTGCGGCGGCCCGCACGGCGGCGCGCTGCTCATCACCACCATGCAGCCGCCGGGCGCGCGCAAGATGAACGCGGAAAGCTTTTTCGCCGGTCACAAGATTGTGCCCGGCACCATTCTGGGCCTGCCCAGCAACAAGGAGGGATGACGTCCATGGACACGCACGCGCAGGGCGGGGAAAAAACCATCGCCATCCTTTCCAACTTTCCGGCCTGGCTGTACACGGACCGCCTGCCGGACTACGACAACCACTACGATGTGTGGCTGGTGGCCCTGCATGAGAGCCTGGAGCGGCAGAGCGAATTCAACGTTCACTGGATTACCTTCAGCAAGCACCTGCGCGAGCCGCTGCGGTTCGAGTCCCATGGCCAGCAGATACACGTGCTGCCGCGCTGGAAGCGCATCACCGGCCTGTTCACCCTGTACGCGCAGGACCGCCTGAAGGTGGCGCGGGAGCTGCGCCGCATCCACCCGGATTTGGTGCACTCCTGGGGCACGGAGGACAGCTACGGCCTGTGCGCGGCGGATTTCCGCGGCGCGCGGCTGCATTCCGTGCAGGGTGCCATGCGGGCATATGTGAAGCGCGCCTGGTTCAACATCCCCGTGTGGCTGCACAGCTTCTACGAGCCGCGCGTTTGGCGCCGCATGCGCCACATCACCACGGAATCTCCCTGGGCCGCGGACCGCGTGCGCGAAACCGTTCCCGGTGCCTCTCCCCACCATCTGGAATACGCCGTGGAAGACCGCTTCCTCCACATTGAGCGGCGCCCCGCACCCGCGCCGCAGTGCCTCTATATCGGCACCTACACCAATATCAAGAATGTGGCCTTCCTCATAGATGCCTTCGCGGATCCGCGCCTGGCGCACGTGAAGCTCAAGCTGGCGGGGTTCCCGCCCGGCTTTGCGCCGCCCGTGCTCCCTCCCAACGTGGAGGAGCTGGGCATTGTGGGGCGTGAGGAGGTGGCGTCCCTGCTGGCGGAATCATGGGCGCTCGTGCACATGAGCAAGGGGGATACCGGCCCCACCGTGGTGAAAGAGGCCCGCGTGGTCGGGTTGCCCGTGGTTCTCTCCGATTCCTGCGGCAGCGCCCAGCATGTGGAGCACGGCAAATCCGGCTTCATTCTCAAGCACGATGACCGGGAGGGCTTTGTGGATGCCGTGCTGGCCGTCACCAGGGATGTGGAAACCTCCCTCTCCATGGGCGCCCACGGCCGGCCCGAATGCCGCGCCGCCCTAGGCAAGGAGAAGATGATTGCCACCCTGCTGGATATCTACCGCCGGGTGCTGGACGAGGCGCGCAGCCCCGTTTGACACCGTTTTTCCATCCCTGTTTCCCCACCCGTCACTTTTCCGGGTGGGTTGCCAGGAATTCGCGGGCGGCGGCGGCGTTTTGCGCCACCTGCCAGTTCCAGATGGTCCAGCGGTCTGTCTCTGCGCGCTTGATGGCCTGCTGCGCACTGTATCGGGTGCGCTGTTCAAGGTAGTCAATGAGGCTCATGGAGACTTCCTGATCCTCCGAAGTCGGGGTGGTTCCATGCTTCTGCCGGAGCCTGTCGAGCGCGCGGCAGGTGAAGGCCAGGTTGTCTGCTATGTCCACGCGGTAATCGAAGTCGGATGCGGCGAAATGCCACTGCGGGTGGGAGTCCATGTAGGCCAGGTTGAGGCTTCCGGCCAGGTATCCCGGGGGGAAGACGGTGAAGGCGAACACCATGAGCGCCATGGTGGTGAAGCAGTGCTTCGCGTAGCGCAGTAGCTTGCCGCTGCGCACCATGTAGAGGACCAGAATCACCAGGCCGGCCAGGCCCAGCAGCAGGAATTCCCCGGCCATGATGCGGGTCCAGGTGAAGCCGTAATCCGCTATCTGGTGGTACAGGCGCACGTACACGCTGAGCGCCAGCAGGAAGGTTTGCACGGCCAGCGCGTGCCCCAGCACGCGGCAAGGTGCGGTTTCCCGCGCGGAGCCGTCCTTGCGGAAGAGGAAGATGAGGATTCCTGAAGCCAGGATGGATGCCCAGATGATGGAGGAAGCACCATCGTGCAGGTAGGCGGTTTGGGAGATGCCCTCCGGCACGTTGCCGAACCAGAGGAAGGCGATATCCGTGGAGGTGGCCACGAGGAAGGCGAGGTTGATGCCGATGAGCGACATGAGCGGCAGGTGCGGCAGCAGGGTGGTGCCCGCGGGCTTGGGCGCGGCCGGCGTGGCGGGCGCGAGCTTGCGCATGCGGCGCCAGCGGCGCAGGGTCAGGCAGCCGAAGAGCAGGGCCCCCAGCACCCAGCGCCCCAGGTGCATCCAGAAATCCCAGTCCAGGTCCAGGAACTCCAGCAAATCGTTCCACCACTTGCAGATAGTGTCCCACACCAGCTGCACCACGGGGTTGTCTGCGGCGAAAATGCCCAGGAAGGCCACGAAAAGCAGCACGCCCACCACCACGCTGAGCAGGGTGGGCAGGATGCCGCGCCATTTGCCCTTGCCGTGCGCCTCCTTGCGGCGCGCGGTCCAGTACTGCCACCAGTTGCGGTAGTTGGCCTGGGGGTCGGTCTCCGGCAGTTCCTTATCCGTGCCGAAACAGGTGAGCATGATGAGCGGTGCCAGCATGAGCACCAGCCAGCTGAGCGTGCTGCCGCTCATAATGAGCGCCACAATGCCTATGACGCCCATGGCGCCCAGCGAGATTTGCTCCCCGCGCGAGAGGTCCCGCCGCAGTAGCATGATGGCTGCCAGGTAGAGCGCCGCGCCTATGCCCGCACCAAGGCCCAGGGCGGGGAAGTTCATGGTGCCCTCCGCTATGCGCGGCCACAGCAGGTCCGCGGAGACGGCGGCCATGGCCAGCACCGCCAGCGGAATCCACCCCAGACGCCACCAGACGGGGTCCGTGGGCGGCCCCTGCGGCTTCCTGGGAGGGAGCGTGGGAAACGATGGGCGCGCCGCTTGGGGAGTGGGCGGCACGGGGGGCAGGGTGCTGGGAACGGGTGGCGGTGTGGTACTGTCTTCAGGCATGTCTGTATGGTGTTTCCGGTTGCGGGCGGCGGGTGCCGCTCTCTATATGGGTTAATGCGGTTGCTAACGGTTTTGTTGAAAGTATGACACAAGCGGCGCGGTTTTTCTATTATTTTTGACAAACGTACAAGATTGTTGTACACTGTGCCCATGGTTCCTGTTTCCCTATCCTACAGCAAGGCACGCCAGAATTTGGCATCAGCCATCAAGACATGTGTGGACGACTCCACGCCGGTGCTCATCACCTCGCGCCAGCGAAAGGTGGTGATGATGTCGCTGGACGAGTGGGAATCCTGGCAGGAGACCATGTTGCAGCTGTCTTCCCCCGCCAATGTGCGGCACCTCAACGAGTCGCTGGAGCAGAAGCGCCGCGGCGAGACCGTGGTGATGACCCCGCAGGAGCTGGCGGCATTCATGCAGGATAATGAAGCTTGAATTTTCCAAGGCTGCGCTGGACGACCTGCGATTTTGGAAACGCGCGGGCTGCAAGGCAGCGCAGAGGGTCACGGAGCTTCTGTTGGAGATTGCCGAGACCCCGTACAGCGGCAAGGGGCGCCCCGAACAGCTGGTGGGCAACCTCTCCGGCTACTGGTCCCGGTGTATCAACATGAAGGACCGCATCATCTACTGCGTGGATGAACAGGCGCAGATGGTTTTTATCCTCTCCGCACGCGAGCATTACGAGTGACGATTCCGCCTCACAGCAGGGTGCCGTTTGCGTAGTGGGCGGCCATGAGCCCGGCGCCGATGAGCCCGGAATCCGCCCCGAAGGCCGCCGGCAGGATGCGCAGGTTGGCTGCGTGCACCGGGAAGAGCTGGCGCCGCAGGCTCTCCTCCAGCGGCTTGAACAGCAGGTCCCCCGCCTGGGCCACGCCGCCGCCCAGGATAAAGGCTTCCGGCGCAAAGGCGTACATCACGTTCATCATCATGCAGGCCAGCTTCTCCGCCACCCCGCGATAGATTTCCACCGCCAGGGCATCCCCCTGCGCTGCCAGTTCGGAAAGGTGGCGCGGGGTGCATTCCGCGGGCGTGCGGCTGCGCCCGGCGGCCTTGTAGAGCTCGCTGGCGTGGGCGGCAATCTCGTTGTTGCCGATGTATTCCTCCACGGCGCCCAGGTTGCCGAAGGTGCCCACCTTGCCGCGGTAGTCGATGCTGGTTTGTCCGAGCTCCGCGCAGGAGACGTTCCTGGCGCGCAGCATGCGGTTGTTCACCACCATGCCGCCGCCGATGCCCGTGCCCAGCGTGAGGCAGGTGATGTTCTCCAGCCCGCGCCCGGCACCCAGCTTCCACTCGCCGTACGCCATGCAGTTGGCATCGTTGTCCAGCACAATGGGCAGCCCCAGCTCCGCCTCCATAATCTCGCGCACGGGTTCCTGGCGTGACCACACGGGCACGTTGGTGAGCTGGTAGAGGATGCCCTTGTAGAAGTCCACCCAGCCGGGCATGCCCAGCCCCACCGCCACGGCATCCGGGTGCTCCTGCAGCAGCCCGCGGATGCTCCGGCACATGGCCGCCATGATGCTGCGCGGGCAATCGAATTCCTGCGTGGGCAGGGGGGCGGCCTTGGCCAGCACCTCGCTTCCGCGGGTGACTCCAATCTTGATGCTCGTACCGCCGAAATCCACGGCAATGGCCTTCTCTGTTTCCATGCACGTCATTCTAACACCGTGTGATTTATATTGCAAGAAAAGGGAATGGGGGTAGAATGGGCGCACGGAAATGGAAACGGGCGCAAAGCCGAAAATCCGCAAGGTGATGCTCATGATTCTGCTGGGGATATTCCTGGCGGAGTTCGGCAACGGCGTGTGGGATTTGCTGTTCAGCAACTACATGAGCGATGTGCACGGCATGGATGCCGGGCAGCGCGGCATGATGGAGCTGCCGCGCGAGCTGCCGGGCGTGCTTAGCTTCGTGGCCATCAGCGCGCTCTTCTTCCTGAACGAGGTGAAGCTCTCCGCCCTGGCGTGCCTGCTCACGGCCGCGGGCGCGGTGGGCATCCTCACCCTCCCCGCGGATTGCGGCATCACCACCCTCAGCCTGTGGGTGGTGACGGCCAGCCTGGGCCAGCACATCCTCATGGGCACCATCGATTCCATTGTGATGCACACCGCGCGGCCGGAGAACCGCAGCCTGCGGCTGGGCCAGATGCGTGCGCTGTGCACGGCCGCCGCGCTGGCGGGCTCGGTGTACGTGTGGGCCAAGTGGAAGTTCAACGGAGACTACGGCGTGGACTACGCGGTGATTGCCTGCGCGCTGCTGGCGGGGGCCACGCTGTTCCACTACGTGCGCAACGATGCCGCCTTTCCGCCGCGCCGCTCCATGCGGGAAAACTTCATCCTGCGCCGCGAGTACGCCGTGTACTATGGTCTGGAGACCCTGCACGGCATCCGCAAGCAGCTCTTTCTCACCTTCGGATACTGGCTCATGGTCAGCTCGCTCGGGCAAAGCCCCGCCCGCATCGGCATGATTATGCTCGTGGCCGGCGTCATCGGCCTTTTCACCCAGCCCTTCATCGGCTGGAGCATCAAGCGGTTCGGCGAGCGCCGCGTCACCATCTTCGACAGCGTGATGCTCGCCTGCCTGTGCCTGGTGTACGCTTTCGCGCGCGAGACCCTGCCGCTGGAGTGGGCCGTGGCGGTGGTGGGCTGCTGCTTTGTGCTGGACAAGGTGCTCTTTGCCATGGGCATGGCGCGCACCACCTACATCACCCGCATCTGCGGGGAGCGCCGCCATGAAATCACCCCCTGCATCTACACCGGTATCGCCATCAACCACGTGGCCTCCATTGCCTACGGGGTCCTCGGCGGCATCATCTGGCAGGCCACGGGCGGCCCACAGGCTGTCTTCCTCATCGGCGGGCTCGCCGTGGTGGGCGCGGGTATCCTCGCCCGCAGGATGAAGTAGCCGCCCGCGCCGCGTATCCCCTTGCACACGGCAGTTTTTTAGCAGGCTCAGGCGTTTTTTCCTTGCAGTATTGCTTAACTTATATAAAATAGCAGCAAGCGCATTGAAATACGCATGAAAACGGGAAAGATTATAGGCATATCAGTGGTGCTGCTCGCGGGAGCAGGCGCCTATCTCTATACACAGACGGACGTGCTGGACTTTTTGAAGGCACCCAAGCTGGAGTACGACCTGGTGTGGGATGCCGGCGTGGGCGAGGCCACCGGCAAGGCCCTGGACGGCATCACGCAGGCGCCGCCGGATTTGGGCAAGGCCAAGTTCCGCCCGTATGCGGAGGACAACGCCAACTGGCTGCGCATGGCGCGCTACCTGCTCAGCCAGCGGGATGCGGACAGCTCCGCCGCCATCACCAAGTTCACCAAGGACAACGAGCAGAAAATCCAGGACCTGGAGAAGCAGATTGCAGAGAAGAAGAGCATGATGCTCACCCTTGCAGATGCCTCCCAGGCCAGCAAGGACCGCGTGAGGGAGCTCAACCGCCTGCTCATTGAGGCCAAGGCGGAGAAGGGGGCCCCGTGGACCCTGGACGACGCCCTGCGCAACCCGCAGCTGGTGCAGCTGCTGGACCGCATCTGCAGCGACCGCGAGTGGCTGGACCAAATTCTCTTCTCCGGCGAGTGCGCCCAGCCGGGCAGGGCGCTCGCCATCCTGGGAGACATCATCAAGAAGCACCCGGAAGCGTACCGCAAGGGCGTGCTGCGCGACATTGCCACCGCCACCGCGCTGGAATACGCGCAAGCCGGCTACCTCTTCGCCTCCGCGGAACCGCGTGCGGACCACTTCATCCGCAACTGGAAGGCGGGCAGGCTCAACACCGCGTTCGATACGCTGCCGTTCTGGCAGATGCGCATTGTCTGCGGCGCCAAGGGCAACCACAGCTCCTGCACGCCGGAGGCCCTGCAGTGGGCCGTGGACAACCTGCACCTGCCCGCGCACAAATACTGCGGCTGCTTCTGGCGCTGCGGCTACAAGCTCCACAACATCTACGGTGAAAGCATCCACGGCGCCGGCTACGGCGAGCCCTTCAAGGGGATTTTCGACGGCAACCACTACACCTTCACCCAGGCCGTGGGCGGCGTGTGCGGCAGCCTCTCCCACTACGGCGCCTACGCCGCCTGCGCCAACGGCATTCCCGCCATGACCGCCGGTGAACCCGCCCACTGCGCCCTGGTGGTGATGGTGAACGGCAAGTGGACACCCGCCTACTCCCTCTCTTGGGAGCGCGGCCTGCACTGGACCGTGTGGAAGGATATGCACCGCTTCTCCTCCCTGCACATGCAGACCGAGCTCATGAGCGAAAAGGCCGCCAAGAACACCTTCCTGAGCAACGCCTACCGCATGGCCGCACGCGCCTTTGCCGACACCAAGGACCATGAGCGCGCCATCAAGGCTTACCGCGCCGCGGTGGACGCCCAGCCCTGCAACTACCTGGCCTGGCGCGAATACGCGCAGTACCTGAAATCCACCAAGGCCAAGCCGGATGTCTGGCTGGACTACGGCACGCGCGTGTGCGACAAGGTGTCCGAGCGCTACCCGGAGATGGCCGCGGAAATCCTGCGCGGCTTCCTGTACCCGGAGCTGGCCGCCAACGCCTCCTCCTACGGCAAGGACAAGCTGGAGGAGTGCTTCCTCAACTTCTGGAAGCCCGTGGAGCGCGCCTCCCGCAGCGCGGAGAAGCTGGAGCCGGATGCCTGGCACGCGGACGAGATGTGCAACGCCCAGCTTGATATCCTCAAGAAGCTCGGCGGGGATGAGAAGCAGGTTGCGCTGGACTTCTACACCCTGGTGCTCTCCAACACCTTCGTGAACCGCCACTACGCGCCCAAGGTGCTCGCCTGGGGCAACAAGCTGGCGGCCAAGTACAAGGGAGACATGCCCAAGCGCATGATGGAGGCCAACGTGGTGGCCCTCTCCGCCAAGGGCGGTGCCAAGATGGATGCAAAGGCGCGCGACAAGATGATTGGCGAGCTGCTGGTGAACTGCGAGAACAGCCGGGATTTCAACTCCTTCAACAACCTCGCGGAGCTGCTCTCCAAGGAATACACCGCACCCAAGGACAAGATGCCCGCGTTCCAGCCCTTCAAGGGACGTCTCATGTCCGAACGCGCCATCCCGTTCTTCAGCTCCGTCTCCCAGAGGTTCGGCCAGCCCTCCGGCGCCGGGCATCCCGGCCTGCTCAAGGAGTGCGGCGGCAGCTTCCACACAGACAAGGAGGAGAACCCCTGGGCCGCCGTTATGCTGGAGCGCACCGCCATGGTCTCCGGCGTGGTGGTGGTCTGCACCTCCCACAACACGGGCCGCCTGAACAACATGCACATCCAGGTCTCCGAGGACGGTGAGAACTGGACGGACGCCGGACCCGCAGCCGCACCCTACAGCGGCGAGGTCATGCGTTTCGACATGGGCGCGGAGGCCGACTGGCCGCGCGCCAAGTACGTGCGCGTCATCCGTGACGGCGGGCCGGAGTTCTTCCACCTGCGCGGCATCTATGTGTACGGCAAGAAGGCTGCCTAACCGATACTTCAACCACCAACCGATTCCAGAGATATGAAAAGGCTTATGATACTGATGCTCGCCGCAGGAATGGTGAGCTGCCACGAGGAGAAGAAGGAAGCCCCCGCCCCGGAGCCCCAGCCGCCCGCTGCACCCGCCGCAGGCACGCAGAGCCCCAACCAGGCGGAGTCCTTTGCCAAGGCCAAGGAGACCGTGACGGACGATGGCTACATCGCCTTCGCCTACGCCGCGGGCTGGGACCGCTACAGCGAGGCTTTCGCCAAGGCCTGGATCACGAACGCGGATATCCAGAAGGCTGCCGGCAGCGCACGCCTGCTGCTGGCCCCCGTCTACCAGGCGCAGGACGAGAAGACCAAGAAGGCTCAGGACGACTTCTGGGGCCCCATCCCCGAGAAGGCGCGCGGCTTCCAGCTGGAGACCTATCCCGCCATCATGCTGTTCGACAAGGAAGGACGCCACTATGCGGACGTCTTCGGGCCGGACATGATCACGCGCACCCCGGCGGATATAGCCGCGGATGTGGCGGGCAAGCTGGAGCTGCTGCACCGCCAGGCGGATTTGCTCAAGAAGGCGGAAGCGGCATCCGGTGCGGAGGCCGCCCGCCTGCTCGGCGAGGCTGCCACACTGGAGGGCATTGCCGCGCCGGACAAGATTGCCGAGCGCGTGAAAAAGGAAGACCCGCAGGATGAGAGCGGCTACGTGCGCCGCCTGGAGTTCAACGGCCTCTCCTTTGCAGACCAGAAGCGCAAGCAGGTGGCCGACCTCCAATCCAAGGACGAGAAGTGGGCCGCCATCCAGGATGTCGTGAAGGAGGTGGAGGGCATGCTGGAGGACGATGCCTACACCAACGCCCAGAAGCAGGAGATGTGCTCCGCCGTCATCGGCGTCCTCCACCGCGACGGCGGCTACAAGGGCAGTCTCCAGATTGCCAAGTGGGCCAAGCGCATGACCGAGCTGGACCCCGAATCCGTCCTCGGCCGCTCCGGCAAGGTGGTGCCGGATGTCTGGGCCTGGAAGCTCAACTATGCGGAGGGCTGGACCCCCAAGGGCATCCCGGACGACAAGACGCCCATTGCCCTGCGCGGCGATCTGCCCATCTCCGACCCCGGCTCCTACACCCTGCAGTTCATGTACCACAGCGGCAAGGATGCCCTCCACATTGAAAAGGTCATGCTCTACGACGGGGATGAGCTCGTCTCCGAGGACGAGCACCAGGGAGAGGCCTCCAAGTCCCCGCGGAACAACAGCTACACCGTCACCGCGGATGCCAAGCTCAAGAATCCCCGCGTCTTCATCATCTTCAACAATGGTGACAAGCGGGATTCCTACGGCATGATCCGCATCGACAACGAGTGATTGTCCGCAATCCCGTGAATTGGGGGCGCGGCCCCCCTGTCCCGGGTGGCCCCCGCCCAATTTTTCGGGTTTTGTGGGTGTTTGCGAGTTGGGGA
>JAUNHW010000008.1:0-43442 GCA_030523775.1 Akkermansia sp. | reverse complement strand
GTATTCCTACGGAATGATCCGCTCCGACAACGTGTTTTGGTCCGAAATCCCTTGATTTGGGGGCGGGCAAGGATATCCGCGTTGCGCGCCCTCCCTTTTTTCCGTTGTTGAATCGGGATGCCGTTTTGCGCTACAATAGGGTATGAAGACGTTTTTTGCCTTGGCGAGCCTTGCGCTCCTGTGTGCCGCGCAGGATTGTCCGGACGGCCAATGCTCCGTACCCGCGCCCAAGCCGGGGGAGGGGCGCTACGCCGTGTATTCCCCCGTGGGCGAGAGCAATATCCGCATGATCAAGCAGGGGCCGCGCCTCGACACGCTGGAGGGCAAGACCATCGCCATTGTGGGAGGCAGTTTCATGGCATACGTCACCCACCCGGAGCTCAAGCGCCTCATCCAGAAGAAATACCCCAAGGCCACGGTGTACGTGCTCAGCGAGGTGGGCTCCGCGGGTCCCTGGCCCGGCCCCGGCGTGGTGCGTGCACAGAAAGACGAGTTTGTGGCCAGGCTCAAGGAGCTGAAGGTGGATGCCGTCATTTCCGGCAACGGCGGCTGCGGGCTTTGCACGCCCAAGGAGATGGGCTCCTGCATTGCCGCGGAGCACGCGGGGCTGCCCTCCGTCATGATTGCCGCGCCCGGCTTCACGGACCAGGCGCGCTTTGCCGCCCGCGCGGCTGGCGTGCCCATTCCGCGCGTGGCGGAGTACCCCGGCGCGTTCTCCGCCCACACGCAGCAGGAGCTGCTGGAAAACACCCGCAAGGTGCTCTGGCCGCAGATTGAAAAAGCCCTCACCAAGCCGCTCTCCGACAAGGAGCTGCCCCAGGACGGGGCAGGGGGAAAGCGCGGCGGCGTGGTGTTCACCGGCAGCCTGCAGGAGGTGAACGCCCACTTTGCAGAGCAGGGGTGGACGGACGGCCTGCCCGTGATGCCGCCCACCAAGCCCGCCGTGGCGGAGTTCCTGAAGTTCACGGATGCCGCGCCGGACGACACGGTGGCGGTGGTGCCGCCCGCCCAGCGCGAGGTGAAGGTGCGCCACGTGGCCGCCAACGGCGTGATGGCCGGCTGCCCGCCGGAGTTCATGCCCATCCTCATGGCCTTCACCAAGGCCATGACCAACGGTGATTTCCGCCGCACGCTCGCCAGCACCCACGCCTGGACCCCCTACTGCTGGGTGAACGGCCCCATAGCGCGCCAGCTGGGGCTGGACAGCGGGCAGGGGGAAACCTGCAACCCGCGCAACGCCGCCATCGGCCGCTTCATCAACCTCGCCATGCTCAACTTCGGCGGATACTACGTCAAGCAGAACCGCATGGGCACCTTCGGCTATCTCATGCCCTGGTGCCTGGCGGAGGATGAGCAGGCCGCCCTGCAGCTCGGCTGGCGCCCCTACCACATGCAGCAGGGCTTGCAGGTGAACGAGAACGCCCTCACCGCAGCCTCCGCACTCTGCTGGGGCAACAACCTCGCACCCGCCTCGTCCGACCCGCAGGTCATCATGGAGCTCATGGCCTGGGACGCCACGGAGAAACAGCAGTTCGCCGTGGGCAGCGGCACCCCGTTCGTCTACCGCAACTTCCTCGTCACCGGGTACGTGGCGCGCGACCTGGCGGCCAAGTTCAAGAGCAAGGAGGAGCTGGAGAAGGCCCTGGTGCAGACCGCACGCGTGCCCCTGGAGCAGCGCGCCACCGCCAACTACTGGGCAAACCCCGGCAGCGCTTTCAACCCCGCCACCTACACCGTGGACGACCACATGGACAAGATTGCACGCGCGGAGGAGGCCGCGGAAACCGTCACCCCCACCTGGCTGGAGTGGTGCAACATGGAGCGTCTGCAAACCGTGCCCGTGATGCAGGAGGGCAAGACCGCCATGCTGGTGACCGGGGATGCCAACCGCAACAAGACCATGTGCCTGCCCGGCGGCGGTTTCGCCACTGTCAAGATTGAGCTGCCCAAGGAATGGGATACCCTCATGGCCAAGAAGGGCTACAAGCCGCTCAAATCATTCTACCTGAAAACGGACCTCCAGCCCACCCGCCCCCACCCAAACGCCAGCCGCTACAGGCAGCGCGCGGGCAGGGGTATGCAATCCACGGATTGACCCCGCCACGCCTACAGTATTTCCAATGCTGATGTCAACCGCTTTTTGATATTATCCGCAGAAATATTCTCAATTTGCGCATGTTGCACTTCTGAAAAGGGAGAAAACCACCACTCGCCGTCAGCATCGGAATTCGGGGTGCCTTTTTTATTGCCGTTGATTTTTCGCGTGTTGGGCTCTTGGTTTTCCTACAGCATTGGAAATACTTATACTACCACTGAAAGCACGCGGGCGGAAACGCCCGCAGCATTAACACGCAACAACTCGGGCCGTTCGCGGCCACACCGCCGCATGTCATGGCGGTCCCCTTTCCACGTAGGGAGAATTCCGAGCCCCATCCGCCGCAAGTGGCGGATGGGGCGTTTCCTTCCGCAAAGAAACGCCCGCGGGGAGCAGTGAAATGGAACAGCCCGCGTAAAAAAACACCTGTTTTCGCGCTTTGGCCTTGCAATTTGCGTTCGGCTGGTGCATACTTCGCGCCAGCGGCGCAACGTGTGCTGTAAGACGCATTCAAACCCCTCAACAAGGTCGTGATTCGTATTTACACACAGACGGATGAAGGCATCAATCGCTCTGCGGGCCTGGAGGAACAGGAAGCCCGCCGCGGGGATATTTTTTGGATAGACCTGCTCACGCCCACGGCGGAGGAGCTGAAGTACGCGGAGGATATCTGCGCCATCGAGATGCCCACCAAGGACGAGCAGCGCGAGATTGAGGCCACTTCCCGACTGTACTGCGAGGACGGCGGCCGCTTCATGACCACCTCCGTGCTCTCCCGCGTGGAGACGGACGACCCCATCATCGCGGAAATCACCTTCATCATCAAAGACCGCGTGCTGGTGACCGTGCGCCACACGGATTCGTACTCCTTCCGCGTGTTCTCGCACCAGCTGCTGCGCATGCGCTCCACCAACCGAGATTTGGTGTTCGTGGGGCTGCTGGAAACCCTGGTGGACCGCCAGGCAGACGTGCTGGAGCGTTTCGGCACGGATTTGGATGCCATCTCCAAGAAGATATTCGGCTCCGGCCACGCCCGCCGCAAGGGAGAGGAGGACCCGGACACCGACGACCTGCGCGATGCGCTGGAGGAGCTGGGCCGCGTGGGTGACCTCATCACCCGCCAGCGAGATGCCCTGGTGAACCTGCTGCGCCTCATCACCTACGCCGGGAACGAGGACTCCTGCATGGGCACGCACGACAGCCTGTACGTGCCGCTGCGCCCGGTGTCCAGGGACGTGAACTCGCTTTCCGAATACGCCTCCTTCCTGTCCAACAAGGTGAACTTCATGCTGGATGCGGTGTTGGGGCTCATCAACATTGAGCAGAACGACATCTTCAAGGTGTTCACCATCATGAGCGTGGTGTTCCTGCCGCCCACGCTGATAGCGAGCATCTTCGGCATGAACTTCGAGCACATGCCCTTCCTGCACACCGCGTGGGGCTTCTGGCTTTCCATTGTGCTCATGCTGGTGGCAGCCGGGCTGCCGCTGCTCTTCTTCAAGCTCAAGAGATACATCTAATCCCGTCCCCACATGATCAAGAAGCGCAAAATCGACCACCTGAAGGAGGAAATCAAGAAGGCGGACATCATGATAGAGGCCCTGCCGTACATGCAGGCCTACCGCGACAAGACCGTGCTCATCAAGTTCGGCGGGTCCGCCATGGACGACCCGGAGCTGGTGAAATCGCTCATGCGCGACATTGTGGTGATGGAGGCCATGGGGCTCAACCCCGTGGTGGTGCACGGCGGCGGCAAGGCCATTACCAAGGCCATGGCGGAGGCCGGGCTGGAGGCCAAGTTCGTCAACGGCCTGCGCGTCACCACCAAGGAGGCCATCGGCATTGTGGAGAGCACGCTCAGCGCCCATATCAACCCCGGCCTGGTGGAAATGATGCGCTCCGCGGGCGGCAAGGCCGTGGGCATCCCCGGCACAAACGTCTTCGTGGGTGAGAAGCTCCGAGAGTTTGATGCGGACGGCAACCCCGTGGACATCGGCATGGTGGGCCGCGTCATCAGCTGCCTGCTTTCCCGCGTGGAGGAGGCTCTCTCCCTGCAGCTCACCCCCGTCATCTCCCCGCTCGCGCGCGAGCTGGGCACCAACCAGTCCCTCAACGTGAATGCGGACTTGGCCGCCGCCGCCCTGGCACGCGAGCTCAAGCCCGTGAAGCTCATCTACATTTCAGATGTGCCCGGTCTCATGGGCGACCCCTCGGATCCCTCCACGCTCATCCAGAGCGTGAACCGCAAGGAGGCCATGCAGCTCATGGAGGAGGGCATCATCTCCGGCGGCATGATTCCCAAGGTGAAGAGCGCGGTGGATGCCCTGAACGCGGGCGTGCGCAAGGTGCACTTCATCGATGGCCGCATCCCGCACACCCTCCTGCTGGAAATCTTCACGCCGGAAGGCATCGGCACGGAGATTGTGCGCGAGCAGCGCTGACACCCGCCTTTCCCCGCCATGGACACGCCCTCCTGCATCGGTATCCTTGCCGCCAACCGCACACCGGAATGCGTGCAGGCGCTGCAGGTGTTCGAGGAGGAGTGCGCCCGCCTCGGCATCCAGGCGTATGAGATGGGGCCGCATTCCGCCGCCGCGCTGCCCGCGCCGGATATGCTGCTCTGCTTCGGCGGGGATGGTGCCATGCTCAACGCCGTGCCGCAGGCCGTGGAGCGGGATGTGGTTCTGGGCGGGGTGAACCTGGGCCACCTGGGTTTCCTCACCGCATGCAGCCGGAATGAGGTGGCCGAGCTTGTGGAGGCCCTGGCCGCAGGAACCTGCCGCGTGGAGGAACGCACCATGCTCCAGGCCGTGCACACCGGCATGGGCCGCCCGGAGACGGAGCCGCACGTGCACCTGGCGCTCAACGAGGTGGCGCTCATGCGCGCCCAGACCGGCAAGATGATTGACGTGGACCTGGAGGTGAACGGCGAGCTGCTCAACCGCTACCACTCGGACGGCGTGCTGGTGGCCACCCCCACCGGCTCCACCGCGTATTCCCTCTCTGCCGGAGGCCCGCTGGTGACCCCCGCCGCCAATGTGCTCTGCATCACCCCCATCTGCCCGCACAGCCTCACCATCCGCACAGTGGTGCTGCCGGACGACGTGGTTATCACCATGCACCCGCGCGAGCGCCGCGGCAGGGCGGGGGAATCCACCATTTTCTCCATGGACGGGCGCCGCACACACGGCATCGCCAACAACGACACCCTGGAAATACGCAAGGCGGCAAGGCCCCTGCGCCTCCTCACCATGCCGGAGGGCACCTTCGCCACCCGCCTGCGCGCCAAGCTCGGCTGGTAGAAAAAAGGGACGGGCCATGGCATTGCGCCACAGCCCGCCTGTTTTGAATGAAGTTTGCGGGGTTACGCCTCCGGGTACTTTTCGCAGGGGCCGTACTGGTTCGTGCCGCGCTGGCTGTCCATGCACTCGAACACCAGAATGACAATAAAGCCGACGAACGGCAGCAGCCCCCACAGCCAGTTCCAGCCGGATTTGCCGATGTCATGCATACGGCGTACGAACACACCCAGACCGGGAAGCAACAGAGCCAAGGAAATAACCAGGGAAATGATGGCAAGAATAAGCGCTATGAGCAAGTCTGTACCGTGACTCTCTGAAAGAATCCGGCTCGGGATATTGAATGCACCTATGAAGATGAAGTGGAACAGGGCGAATCCCCAGAACTCGGCACGCCTGGCGCGCCCTTTGAAGCAGCAGTACTTCCGGGTGATGCAGTTTACGAAATGCCCCCACAATGATGTATGATTGTTTTCCATGGTATTCTATGGTTGGTTGCCCTTTTATAGCATGGCATGTCATCCCATGCAAGACCCTTATGCTCACATTTCCCAAAGATTTGCCTGGGATGTTGCCTATGCGGATGTGCGATACGCCCACCGGCGGCAACGAGTCATGCGGATTGCGGGCCACCCCACCGTTTTATGCTTGCCAGCGTCTGGCAAACGCGGTATGCTCACCCCCGTGAACACCCCCTTGCTGTCATTCCGTCTCGATATCCGTTGGCTGCCCTTGCTGGTGGCGGCCGTAGTGACGTACATCGCCTGTTGTTTCACCGACAGGATGCCCATCGAATGGGGCTATGAGAACTCCCTGGTAGAGAATATCCAAATGGCAGTGCTGGCCGCCGCGGGCGTGTTTTGCGCAACGGCGCGCAACCACCGCGGCTTCTACCGTTTTGCGGTTTTCGTGGTGCTGCTGCTGATGCTGCGCGAGGTGAGTTTCGGGCGCACCATCTTTTTCCCCGTGGAGGGGCAGGTGGACACGTTTTACAAGTGGAAGGAAATCCCCTACGGCTGGCTGGCACACTGGATTATCGGCGCCTACATGGCGGGCATGGGCCTCACCTTTTTGTTCAAGGGGCATTGGAAATCCCTGTGGGATATTGTGCGGCGCAAGGCCTACCCGTTTTGGGGAATCCTGGTGATGCTCATCGGGCTTGTGCTGGCCTCCCTGAATGAAGGGACATTCCACGACTGCGTGGCGGAGGAAATCAGCGAGCTGGGCATGTACCTGGCCTTCCTCTACCTGGTGGCTGTCTATACGCGCCTCCCTGAATCCAAGGGCGAGTAAAGAGCCCCATCCTGCGCCAATCGTCAATTCCAAGGCCGCAGGGAGTCCAAGCGGGGGCGGTAGCCCTGGCGGGTGGATTCCAGCAGGTTCATCTGCACCAGCTCCGCGAGATCGCGGGTGAGGGTGCGCAGGTTCTTGTGGCGGTAGTGGGCGTAGAAGACCTGCTGCGGGATATCCGAGAACCTGGCGATGGGCGTGGGGCGCGCGGGCAGGGAGAGCAGGAGGTCACGCCGGCGCGTGGCGGTTTTCTCCGTGGAGGCGTTCAGAAAGACCTCCTGCACGTGCAGGCGCCAAGCGGCAAGCAGGTGGCGCTCCCGCAAATCCGCCAGCAAGCCGCGCAGGGTATCCGCCCACCCCTGCAGGGCGTAGATGAGGAAGGAGTCCATGAGCACCGTGCCGCCTTGCACGTCCAGCGCCGCAAGCTCCTGCAGGAAACGGCTGCGCGTGGCGGTGTAGTGCACGCCGAGCAAGAAGGCCGCCGGGGCGGGCACCCCAGCCTTCATCAGCAGAAACGCCTCCGCCAGCCGCGCCGTGCGCGCGTTGCCGTCGGCATACGGGTTCATCCGCAGAAGGTACACATGGGCCAAAATGGCGCGCAGGATGCCGGTTACCTCCTGCATATCCGCGCGTTCCGTTTCAAATGTGCCGGATGCCAGCCAGGAGCAATAGCGCTCCAGCGCCAGGCGGCACTGGTCCGCGGGGAGCCCCATGCCCTCGCGGTCGCGCCGGCGCACATCACCCGCCGTTTCCCCCTGCGGCAATTCCACCCCCGCCAGCACCGTGGCGTTGATGCGGCCCAGGTAATCCGGGTCCAGTTTGGGGACGGCGTGCTTGCGCGTGGCGCGCACCAAGCCGTGGCAGGCCTCCAGCACGTTCCAAATTTCGGATTCTCGCGCACCCTGCTGCAGAAAGCCGTCCGCCGCACGCGCGGCAACGACATCCAACTCGTTCTCGGTCAGCTGGTTGCCGCCCGCCGCCAGGATTGCCAGTGCCCCGCGCCGCAGGTATTTTTCCTCCACTTCCGACGCCTCCGAAGGGGGCAGGGGGGCGGAGCGCACCTCGTCCAGCTGTGCGCACACCTCTCCCAGGAGCGACCACAGGCGGTAATGCGAACTCACGGGGATTTCGGCGGGAAAATGGAGGGATTCTTGGCTCATGTCAGGCATTGGTATATAACGTTATACGGAGATTGAGAAGAACGAGTTGTCAAGCATTTTGACAAGTGTTGCAACACAACCCAGTATACAGCGCTGCGCCAATTGGTCAAGACAAAATTCCATGTCGTGCAAAATTGTGGCCGTATTTTATATAGGTGCTATATTTTGTCACGCTCCAACCATTTAGCCACAGTGCGTTAGGCATGTTATCAACATAATATTGTCCCACGCATTGTCATCTCCTTAGACAGCACGCGAAAGCAAACTAGGACGACGTTTTCGAGCTTTCGTTGAGCAATTTCCTGAGTTCCTGAATCCGGTCGGCGATTTCCTTGTGCTCGGCGGGGGTGAGGGCGGGGTCGCGGTCGCGCGTGCCGAGGGAGTCGAGTTCCGCCTTGATAGTGTCCCTGGCGGCGTGTTCGCAGGAGGAATTGACGTAGCCCTGGAGGTCGTCGCCGACATCGAGTGGGGCGTTGGAGATGTTTTTGAGGCCGGCAGCCTGTTCCGGTGTGAGGGAAGCGGTGAACTGGCGCCACTGTTCATCGTTGCCGGGTTCGGGCAGGGTTTCCATGAGACGCTGCAGGATTTGGCCGCCGGGGAGGTTTTTAATGGGTTCCTGCAGGTCTTCGATACGCTCCACGAAGAGGTTTTGGAGCGCCTTGTGGCCGGCGGCCAGGGTGATGATGTGCAGGATGGAGGGGTGGATTCGGATGGGCACCACGCGGCGTGGCGGGGCATCCGCCGCCTGTTCGTAGGGGGCGTCTTCCTCGTAGTCGGGGTAGGGGGTGTCGTCGCGCGTCCCGAAATCCCGCCTGGTGTCCTCCTTGCGTGAGCGTATGATATCGTTCACGGTGGTGCGGAAGGAATCCAGCCCGGTGTTGAGGCGGGTGGCGAGATCCACCACGGCCACATCCCTGCGGTTGGGGTCGGCTATTTCCGCCGCCAGGTCGGCCATGCGCGGGATGAGCGCGGCGCGGTCGTTGGTGTCGCGCACGGCGGCGAGCTCCAGCCCGGCGCGCAGCTCCAGGTAGGGCTTGGCGGCATCAATGGCGGCGCGCAGGGCGTCCGGCCCGCTGTGCTTGATGAGGGAATCGGGGTCCTCTCCCGGGGGGAGGGGGGCCTGGTAGACCTCCATGCCCACCTGGGCGAGCTTGCGAAAAGTCTTTTCGCTGGCCTTGATGCCGGCGTTGTCGCCGTCGTAGCAGAGGATGGCCTTCTTGGCGTACTTGTGGAGCATCTTGGCGTGCTCGTCGGTGAAGGCGGTACCGAGCCCGGCCACGGCGTTGCGGATATCCGCTTTCTCGTGGCAGGCGATGACATCCAGCTGGCCCTCGCAAACCACCACGCACATGCCGGCCTTGCCGATGGGCCCGGTGGCCTTGTGGAGGCCGAAGAGGAGCTCGCCCTTGCGGAAGGCCGCGGTTTCCGCGGTGTTCACGTACTTGCGGGGGTCCTGGTCCGCCTGCATCACGCGGCCGGAGAACCCCACCACCTCACCGCGCACATTGCGGATGGGGAACATGAGGCGGTCACGGAAGACGGGGTAGGGGCCGCGGCTGCTGGAGCCCAGCAGGTAGGCATCCGTCTGCAGGCGGGTGTTCATGCCGCGGCTGGCGGCAATATCGGCCAGCTCGCGGAAATCCGGCGGTGCCCAGCCGAGCTCCCAGGCCTTGGCGATATCGATGTTGAATTCGCGCTGCTTCAGGTACTCGCGCACGTGGGCGGCGGCCTGGTCGCGGCAGAGCTTGCGGTGGAAGTAGTCGGCCGCCAGGGTGTTGAGCTGGATGATGCGGGAGCGGAGCTGGCGCTGGCGTGCGGCCTCCGGGTTTTCCTCCTCCTCGATGACCGGGATGCCGTTGATATCCGCAATGCGGCGCAGGGCGGTGGGGTAGTCCAGGTTCTCGAACATCATCAGGAATTTCACGCCGTCGCCCCCCACGCCGCAACCGAAGCACTTGAACGCCTGGCGCGCCGGGTTCACGTGGAAGGAGGGCGTTTTCTCATTGTGGAACGGGCAGCACGCCTTCCACGAGTTGCCCGCGCGCCGCAGCTGGATGTAGCGCCCAATGAGCTCCACGATGTCGATTGAGCCCTTGATGCGCTCCACGCATTCCTGGATGATTCTCGGCATGGGTTACAGCAGCTGGGCAGGGGGCCAGGAGGCGGGACGGTGGAAATCCGGCTCGCCGCTCTGGTCTTCCGATGTGGTGAGGTAGAGGTAATCCGGTGAATTCTGGATGGCTGCGGCGGCCAGCCGGCAGTTGGCGGGCGGCATGCCCAGCGCCTCCAGGTACGCCACGGGCAGCTCCGCGCGGCACTCCCAGGTGCCGTCCGCACGGATGCAGCCGCGCGTTTTCACGGCGGGCATGGGCGGGGCGGTGTCATCCTTCACGCGCGGCCCCGTGAACACGCAGGCCCACCACGCGCCGTTCGGACACAGGTTGAACTCCAGGTAGCGCGTGGCCTCCGCATTGGCCACAAAGAATTCAGCCGTGTCGTATTTCCACAGCTCCTCTGTGAATTCACCGGGCTTGGCCGTGGGGTGGATGCTCACCGCGCGGTCCTGCGCCGCCGTGAACACCAGGTTGCCGTTCTCCAGCGTAAACGCGTAGCGAACCGGCGGCTCAACCAGCCTTCCGTACCACTCGCGCGCCAGCTCCTGTTCCGGGCTGCATGTTCCTATCTTTACACGGCTCATCTCCGCCGCCTATTCTCCCACGTTGACGCCCCCGTGTCAACCTTCCTCCGCTCCCGCATGCCTGCGGTTTTAATTTTGCATTACATATATTATGCGTAGTTGTAAATTTGCAAATGCCTGGGGATGAAGGGATTCCCTGCTTGGGTGCGGAGTGCGTATGGGGTGAACAAAATGAACTTGACGCGCGGGCGCGTGGGCGTATGATGGATTCATGGTCAAGTGCAAGATGACATACTGCGGCGGACTGCATTGCGAGCTGGTCCACGAACCCTCCGGAGCGAAAGTGATCACGGATGCGCCGGTAGACAACCACGGCAAGGGCGAATCGTTTTCGCCGACGGATTTGATGTGCTCTGCGATGGCCGGGTGCATGGCCACAATCATCGGCATCTACGCGGAGGAGCACGGGCTTGATTTGCGCGGCATGACGATAGAGGTGGCGAAGATCATGAACCCGAACCCGCGGCGGATTGCGCGCATCGAGACGGAAATATGCGTGCCGCTGCCGGAGGACAACCCGCACAAGGAGGCGCTGGCGCAGTGCGCGCTGGGCAGCCCGGCCATGCGGAGCTTCCACCCGGACATCGAGGTGCCCATCACGTGGAAATGGGTGGGCTGAACACCTGATTTTCCTTGATATTACAAGGAATTTTGACCATGAAGCGGCTGTCGTACATCTACTGGAGCGTGCCTGCGGCCTGCGCGCTCTCCCTGTTGCAGGGATTTTTGCAGGGCCACGCGCACGTGAGCATCTTCTGGGTGTCCCTGCTGCCCGCCATCGTGCTGTGGGGGGCCACGTGGCTGCGTCTGCATGCCACGCACGCGCTGCGCGAGGAGTTTTCCGCGCTTGCGGTGCTGCCGCCCCTGCTCTTCTACGGCGTGCAGGCGGGCGGGGAGGAGCTGCAGGCGCAGTTGCAGGGCAACGCGTGGCTGTGGCTGTTCGCCATCCTGTGGGGGCTGGCCGCCTTCGTGCTCATCCGCGCGCTCAGGGCGTCGGACGCAGAATGCGGGAAGTCCGGGGGCGGGCGCGACGGCGTGTTCTGCATGATGAGCGTGCTCGCCGTGGCCTACTGCGTGTACAACTGGACCATCATGGGCAAAATCCTCTTTCCATCACTCCTCCAACAATGAAAAACGCAGCCGAATACGCCGCCGCCGCGGCCCTGTTGCTGACCTCCTGCGGTGAATACTACCAGGTGGAGGGACACGCCCGTGTGTACGGCAGCTCCGTGTACGCCGCCTACCCGGCGGGTGCACCCAAGCCGAACATCGTGTACGATGCAGCGCCGCAGGCTGCCGCACCCGTGCGTGTCATCCACGTGGTGAAGGTGGTGCAGCCGCCCAAGGAGCCAAGTCCGCAGGAATTCCTGAAGAACGCGCCCGCCCCGGAACCAGAACCTGTGGTGGAGGACGATGAATTGGAACCCATCCCCGCCGAGCTCCTGGAGCAGCCCGCCGGGGCCCCCTCCCACCAGGTTCCCGCAGGTACAGAAACCCTGTGACAACACTAAACCGACAATGAAAAAATCCCTCATCCCCATCGTGATGGCCGCCGCCGTGCTGGCATCCTGCGACCACTACGACCGCGCAGACGGCCATGCCGTGGTGCTGGGCAACTCCATGTACGCCACACCGCGCCCCTTGCCGCCGCCTGCGGTGCGCCGCCCCGCCCCCAAACCCGTACCCGCGCCGGCAGCTGTTCCCTCCCCCAAGCCCGCGGTGCAGCCCCCTGCCCCCAAGCCCGTGGCGGCCCCGCCCCCGCCCGCTCCCAAGCCGGCGCCGCGCATGCGTGAGGCCGTGGTGGAGCGCAACGGCGTGGAAATGCGCACCAAGGTGCCGGCCAACGCCCCTGCCCCCGCCGCTCAGCCCGCTCCCAAGCCCAAGTACGCCGTCATGCCCGGCCAGAACCGCGGCTTGCACGTGCGGCCACGCTGATTCCCCCCTTCCCGCCATGCCCAAGCAACGCCTGGATGTGCTGGTAGTCTCCCGCGGGCTCTGTGATTCCCGCGAGCAGGCGCAGCGCCTCATCCTGGCCGGGGAGGTTTCCGTGAAGGACCAGGTGGTGGCCAAGCCCGGCACCAAGGTGGACGACTCCCTGCCCATCACCGTGAAGAACAAGCCGCGGTACGTGAGCCGCGGCGGGCTCAAGCTGGAGGGTGCGCTCAAGGCCTTTCCCGTGCCGGTGGAGGGCAAGGTGTGCCTGGATATCGGCTCCTCCACGGGCGGTTTCACGGATTGCCTGCTGCAAAACGGCGCCCTGCGCGTGCACGCGGTGGATGTGGGCACCAACCAGCTGGTGTGGAAGCTGCGCAACGATCCCCGCGTGATTGTGAAGGAGCAGTTCAACGCCCGCTACATGACCCCGGAGGACTTGGGTGAAAAGGTGCAGCTGATTGTGAGCGATGTCTCGTTCATCTCCCTCACCAAAATCCTACCGGCGGCCTACGCCTGCCTGCAGGAGGGCGGTGATTTGCTCGTGCTCATCAAGCCTCAGTTCGAGCTGCAGCCGGAGGACATTGGCCCTGGCGGCATTGTGCGGGACCCCGCCCTGCACCGCCGCGCCGTGGAGAAAATCCATGATTTCGTGGTGAACGATCTGCACCGCGAATGGATGGGCGTGGCAGACTCCCCCATCAAGGGGATGGAGGGCAACACGGAATTCCTGGCCTGGCTGCGCTGAATCAGGCGGCGGGCTTGGATTCGTCGTCCTTCTTCTCTTCCGGCGCGTCCTCCGCCTTCTTCTCCCCGGCGGCGCTGTTGTTCAGGGCATCCTCGAACTCCCTGCGCGCCTTGCCGAATTCTCCCAGGCTGCGGCCGAGCGCGCGCGCTATGTCCGGCAGCCGCTTGGCCCCGAACACCAGCAGGCAGACAAGGATGAGAATGCCCCACTGCAGCGGGGACGACAGGATAGCCAGCGTGTTCATGCCCGCTATTGTACAGCCACGCCCCCGCCGCTGACAAGCAAAAAAGAGACGCCACAAAGATGTAAATTAATTAGGATTAGGATTAGGAACAAGTTTGCGCGCGCTCCGCGCGCGGAGCGGTGTGACGCAAGGCGCGAGAACTTTGCAGATGGTACTTGGAAATCCCATGACGCGCGCGGCATCTTGACGCGCCGCCTGGCGCCATGCTACCCTAACAGGCGTGAACGGAACCGGGTCCATACTGCCGCTGCTGTTGGCGGCGCTGCTGCTGCCGGGCTGCGCCACACAGCAGCAGGGCAAGCGGGTCACGGAGGCGGAGCGGCGGGAAAACCTGCACCGCACCCCGCCGCCGCTGCATCTGGGTGCCGTGCACCAGGTGTTCCCGGAGAAGCATTTCGCGCTGCTGCGCATCATTGGCCCCATGCCGGCGGAGGGCAGCGTGCTCATCACCCACCCGCCGGACGGCGCCACGGACCGCATCGGCAACCTGCGCGTGTCCACCGGCCAGAACTCCCGCAGCAACATCATCGCCGCGGATATCCGCTCCGGAACCGTCATCAAGGGAGACCGCGTCTTCCAGTACCGCACCATTGCCATAGAGGACGAGGAGGAGCCGCAGGAACCCGCGGCGGAGGAGCAGCCCGCAGGGGATACGCAGGCTGAAACCCCGACCGCCGCCGCCCCGCCCGTTCCGGAGCCCGAGCTCCCGGAACCCGCCGCCCTGCCCCACCCGCAGCACACCAATATTGCAGATGCCGTGCTCAACCAGCCGGACCCGGAGCCAAGCTCCGTGGAAACCACCGTCATCCCGGAAGCGGACCGCGTGCAGCAGGAGAACCCGGAGAGCAGCAAGCTCATCCAGGACGTGCCGGACAGCATCGAGGGCTGGGAGTAGCGCGCATTCCCAACGGCGCGCGCTACAGCGTGGCAAACTGCACGTGCATCCAGTCGTACCCCGCCGCGCGCCCCAGGGACACCGCCCCGTGGCTCTCCCAAATCTCCCACCAGGGTTCGCACTCCTTGCAGGAAAGCGTGGCGCGCGGGGCCTTGGTGGCATACGCGTTGCGGGCGGGGTCGAAATCCAGCGCCACGCCCCAAGCGTGCATGGAGAGAGATTTGCCGCTGGAGGTGTTGCGGTAGTTGTAGCTGCCGCCGTACTGGTCCAGCCCCAGGCGCGAGATGGCATCCGCGCCGTAGTACTCCAGCACCTCGCGCAAGGCGGCCTGCACATGTGCGGCTATTTCACGGTGCACGCGTATGGTGGCCACGCGCTTGCCATCATAGTACAGCGGGTAGGCGGGCACTATGTTCACCAGGGCGTTCTCGTTCCCCGGTTTCCCGAAAATGCTGGTGCCCAGCCGCACCTGCGCCTGGCTGGGCCACTCCGGCACCTTGCCCGGCGCCGCAATCCCCAGCGCGGTGCAGATCGCCTTCAGCGTGAGCGGCCCCATGATGCCGTCCGCCGCGGTGCCCACTTTCTGTTGAATCCTCTTGATGGTGGCGGTGTCCGTGTTCATTTGCAGCTTGCGTGTTCAATGTTCATCAAACGGGTGTCCATGGAGCGCAGCACTTCCACCGTCTGCGCCGCCGTGGCCGATTGTTCGCGCGCCAGCGCCTTGAAATCACCGTACACAAAGCACATCAGGCAGAACCCGCCGAAGGTGATAATCTCGCGGGTGTAGAGCCTCATGAGCCCCAGATATTCGCTTACAGGTTTGCACATGCTCCCAGTACACACCCTCCCTGCCCCGCTTGCAACCCCATCCTCCCCTCCCGCCGCATCATGCCGCCCCAGGCACGCTGCCCTCCCGGCGCGCTTTTTTCGCTGCATGCATCAGATTTATCCTTGACACCCCCGCCGCCTCACCCTATAATGCCCGCCGTTGCACATCGGCGGGATAGCCAAGTGGCCTAAGGCAACGGTTTGCAAAACCGTCATTCGTGGGTTCAAATCCCACTCCCGCCTCGCAAAAGCGCACCCTTCACGGGTGCGCTTTTTGCTTCGGCGGGGAGTGGAATATAGCCCCGCAAGACGGGCGCGCAGCGACCGTCTTCGTGGGCGTGGCTTGCCAGTGGCAAGCCACGCCCCCTAGCCTGCAAGGTCAACCTTGCAGGTCCCCCGCGCTCGCGCGGGCTAGGGGGGCGGCCCCGGAGGGGAAATCCCACTCCCGCCGGTGCATCTGGAACCGCACGCGCAGCGAGCGGCGATTCCTTCATCTCAACGCGCCGCTTTGCATGGCGGGGTGAGTGCGTGCTGCCATGAGGACAAAGAGAAGCCCCACCCGTGAGCAGCGGGTGGGGTTTCCCGATTGGTTGGTTGGAGATTGATTACTTGCGGCGGCGGGCGCAGAGACCTGCGAGAGCCAGCAGGGAGAGAGTGCCTGTGGTCGGTTCGGGCGTGGGCTTGCCGTTGGCTACCAGCTTGAGGGCGTGGCTGCCAGCATAGTAGCCAGTGAAGCCGATTTCACCCTCTTGGAAGATGTAGTCGTCTGCCTTCGGTCCCACATAGGTGAACTGAACTCCGTCCAGCACGACAGGCGCGTTATAACCCGCGCCGTTGAGCTGGAGGGTGGTGTCGGAAGGGGATATGTCGCCAACGAAGGTGAAGCCATCGTTTCCCGTGTTCAAGTCCTTGATAAGCGTAATCGGAGTCCCAGCCGAAGCGGCGACGATTGCCTGTGCATCAGCATTGAACGCGATGTTGTAGACACCTCCGGTTTGGTAGAAACAGACGGTTTGGTGCGTTCGCGCCGCTGAAGTGGAAATGCTGCAAATGGCTTCGGCTTCCTGCTTTTTCTGGAACTCAATGGTTGCGCCGTTGTACAGGCTGAGATAACCCATGTTGCCTGTCAGCGTGAGAGGCACATCCACGACGAGCTTGTCGTCCTTTCTGCTACTGCCGAGCGAGATGGACTCGGCCAGGTGGTCAGGTGTGCCATATTGGGAAGCGTAGAGCGTTCCTGCTTCATTTGCATTGGCGACTCCGCTGCCCAGTAAGGCTGCGGCCAGTATTGTTAGAAACAGTGAGTGTTTCATAGTTGTTTTTCTTGGTTGGTGATAAGAGCCATGCGCGCAACCGTTGCCCGCATGAGCCGGGTGTAAGCCTACAGTATTCGCAATACTGTAGGCTTGCCAAGGTGCGTGAAACCCTACTCACAGCGGGTTCGCAGCATGTCGGTGCATGTGGTGCTGCTGCGTCCTTGCTCGCTCCTGCCAAGGAAAAAGCCATGAATGCCAAAGTGTTTTGCACTTTAGGCTTGCATTAGTATTGCGAAACCTTACGCACCCCACCACCTCGCTGATTCGCCCCGCGCCTGCCCCTTACAAGCCCCTGTGGCGCGTTTCCGCGTCTGCCCGTGGTAGTGTCTCCACTCGGCGCATGCCAAGAGCCTGTCAGGGCGGTTGTAGAGCGGCGCGCATGCGGACAAAGAGAAGCCCCACCCGTTTGGAAGCGAGTGGGGTTTCCCGATTGATTGGTTGGAGATTGATTACTTGCGGCGGCTCCGTCTTCGCTAAAGCTTCCGTCTTCGCGTCTCGCTGCGCTCGCTCACTACGCCGAGATAAAACGCCGAGACCCGTCTACGGCTATCACCTACGCCGTGGCAGGCAGGGGCACTTACTTCCTACGGCGACGCGCTGTAAGGGCGACAAGGGCCAGAAGCGAGAGCGTGCCTGTGGTGGGTTCGGGGGTGGGCTTGGGGCCGCCATGGGCCAGCTTGAGGGTCTTGCTCGACCCACCGTTAAAAAGTTGCCATACGGGTGCGGGCGTGGTAGAATCAGGGCGCGTTATGAAATACCAAGGCCTGTACACAGCGATTATCACCCCGTTCAAGGGGGACAAGGTGGACTACGATGCGTTTGCCAAGCTCATCGAGGCGCAGATAGCCGGGGGCGTGGACGGCATCGTGCCCGTGGGCACCACGGGAGAATCCCCCACGCTCACGCATGCGGAGCACGTGGAGGTGATACGGCGCGCGATCGGTTTTGCCGCGGGGCGCTGCCAGGTGATAGCCGGGACCGGGTCCAACTGCACGCACGAGGCCATAGCGATGACCAAGGAGGCGGAGCAGATGGGAGCGGACGGCACGCTGCAGGTGTGCCCGTACTACAACAAGCCCAGCCAGGAGGGCCTGTACCGGCACTTCAAGGCCGTGGCGGAAAGCACAGCGCTGCCCGTGCTGCTCTACAGCATACCCGGCCGCAGCGGTATTGAGATAGCAGTGGACACCGCCGTGCGCCTGGCGAAGGACTGCCCCACCATCACCGCCATCAAGGAAGCCGGCGGCAGCGTGGAGCGCGTGAACCAGCTGGTGCAGGCCCTGCCTGCGGACTTCTCCGTGCTGAGCGGCGACGACGGCTTGACCGTGCCGTTCATCTCCTGCGGCGCGGTGGGCGCGGTATCGGTCACCTCCAACGTGGCGCCGGCCATCATGAAGGAGCTGGTGGACGTGGCGATGAGCGGCGACGGCAAGCGGGCCACGGAGCTGCAGAAGAAGTACTACCCGCTCATGAAGGGCCTGATGAGCCTGGACACCAACCCCGTGCCCATCAAGGCGGCGCTGGCGCTGCGCGGCGACATATCCTGGGAAATCCGCCCGCCGATGGTGGCGCTGGCGGAGGAAAAGCACGCGAAGCTGCGCGCCCTGCTGGAGCGCTACAACCTCATCTAACCCCGCACCGCCATGTTGAACATCCTTGTAACAGGCATTTCCGGGCGCATGGGCCAGGCCGTCAAGCAGGCGGTGGAGGCCCACGCGGAAACGCAGCTGACCGCCACGCACGATGCCGGGCAGGATATCTCCGCCGCGCTGCAGCAGGCGGATATCGCCATTGACTTCTCCTTCCACGGCTTCACGCCGGAGCTGCTGAAAGCCGCCGTGGCGCAGCGCAAGCCGCTGGTCATAGGCACCACCGGGCACAACGCGGAGGAACGCGCCGCCATTGCGGAAGCCGCCAAACAGATACCCATTGTCTTCGCCTCCAACTTCTCCGTGGGCGTGAACACCCTCTTCTGGCTCACCCGCAAGGCCACCAGCATCCTCCGGGACTACGATATCGAGATTGTGGAGATGCACCACCGCCACAAGCTGGATGCCCCCAGCGGCACCGCCCGCACCCTGGCGGAGGTGGTGTGCGCCGAAACCGGGATGGACTACGGCAAGGACGTGATGCACGGCCGCGAGGGCCTGGTGGGCGCGCGCCCGCAGCGCCAGATTGGCATGCACTCGCTGCGCGGGGGTGATGTGGTGGGCGACCACACCGTGATGTTCGCCACAGACGGCGAGCGCGTGGAGCTCACGCACAAGGCATCCAGCCGCATGACCTTTGCCGGCGGGGCCGTGCGCGCCGCGCTCTGGCTGGCAGGCAAGCCCGCCGCGCTCTATTCCATGCAGGACGTGCTGGGCTTCCCGGAATAGTTTCCCCCCTTCCCCCTCCCATGAACGCATCCGCTGCCATGCGGCGCGTCGGCTTCTCCTTGGGTTCCAACCTGGGAGACCGCCTGGCCACGCTGGAACGGGTCTGCGACCACCTCGCGGACCTCTTCGGCGCGCTGCGTCTCTCCCAGGTGTACGAAACGGAGCCCGTGGGCTGCCCGCCCGGCTCCCCCGCCTACCTGAACGCCTGCGTGGAGGTGGAAACCGCCATGCCCGCGCAGGAGATCCTGCAGCTCTGCCTGCGCATTGAGCAGGAGCTTGGCCGCACCCGCAGCGGCACGTACGGGGAGGCCCGCACCTGCGATATCGACCTGCTGTACTGCGGCACGGAAACATGCGCCACGGCAGAGCTCACGCTGCCGCATCCGCGGGCTCACGAGCGCGCTTTCGTGCTGCGCCCCCTTTGCGATATCGACCCCGCGCTGGTGCTGCCGGGGCAGCGCCAGACCGTGGCGGAACTTCTGGCCGCCCTGCCCGCCACACCCGCCGTAACCCCCTTCCCGCTTTGAACGCCATGAACCCGAAAATCGAAAAAATCCTCTCCCTGCGCGGCGTGCGCCCCATCTCCCAGCTCACCGCGTACGACTACCCGACCGCCCGCATGCTGGACGAGGCGGGAATCGACATGCTCCTGGTGGGCGACTCCCTGGGCATGGTGGTGATGGGCTACCCAGACACCACCTCCGTCACCCTGGAAGACATGCTGCACCACGGCCGCATGGTGGCCCGCGCGTGCAAGGATGCACTGGTGATCCTAGACATGCCCATCCACACGTTCGACACCCCGCGGCAGGCCCTGGAAACCGCGCGCCGCATGATGGAAACCGGGGTGGACGCCGTGAAGCTGGAGGGCGGCGCGGCCAAGGAGGAGCACATACGCGCCATCGTCCAGGCCGGCATCCCCGTGCAGGCGCACATTGGTCTCCTGCCCCAGAAGGTCAAGGAGGAGGGTGGATTCCACATGAAGGGCAAAACCGACGAGGAGGCAGCCGCCATCATGCGCGACATGGAGGCCGTGGCCCGCGCCGGGGCGTTCTCCGTGGTCATCGAGTGCACGCGCAAGGCCGTGGCGGCGGACATCACGGCAGCCTCTCCCATCCCCACCATCGGCATCGGTGCCGGGCACGGCACCTGCGACGGCGAGGTGTGCGTGTTCCACGACCTGGTGGGCGGTTTCCCCTGGTTTATCCCCTCCTTCATTACCCCCAAGGCGGATATTGCCGCGGAAATCACCCGCGCCGCCAAGGAATGGGCGGCAGAGCTCCACATGCCGCGCTGACTTCCAATACAGGACGTTCCGTTGAGGGTTTTGCAAGGGGCAGGCCCGGCATTTTGCTTGAAAACAGACTGCCGGCGGTGTAGAATGGAGCACCATGTCGGCAGAGAAACCATTGGAGGGAAAAATCGGTATCGTGACGGGTGTTGCGAACCACCGCAGCATTGCCTTCGGCATAGCCAAGGCTTGGCATGCGGCGGGGGCGCGGCTGATATTCAGCTACCAGGGGGAGCGCCTGAAAGAGGGCGTGGCCAAGCTGGTGCACGAGCACTTTGGCGAGGATACACCGCTGTGCGAGCTGGACGTGGCGAGCGATGAGTCCATAGAGGGATTTTTCCGCTTTGTGGCGGGGCAGACACCGCGCGTGGACATGCTGCTGCACGCCATTGCCTTTGCGCCGCGCGAGCCGGGCACGCTGGAGGGGCATTTCTCCGAAATCGGGCGAGAGGCGTTCCGCAGCTCGCTGGACATCTCGGCGTACTCGCTCATAGCGCTGTCGCGCGGGGTGGCGCCGCTCATGACCGGCGGCGGCAGCATCACCGCGCTCACCTACCACGCCAGCCGCTGCGTGGTGCCCAACTACAACCTGATGGCCGTCTCCAAATCCGCGCTGGAATCCTGCACGCGCTACCTCGCCTATGATTTGGCGCAGCGGGAGACGCCCATCCGCGTGAACTGCATCTCCGCCGGGCCCGTGCAAACGCTCGCCGCGCGCGGCGTGAGCGGTTTCACCACCATGCTCAAGCTCTACCAGGAAAAAGCCCCCCTGCACCGCTCCTGCACGCAGGACGAACTGGGGGCCATGGCCGCCTACCTGGCATCCGACGCCGCGGCGGCGGTCACAGGCCAGGTGCTGTACGTGGACGGCGGGTACTCCATCATGGGCATGTAGCCGCGGGCAACAATCACTGCCATCCCGCACGATTGGCAGCAACCGCGTCCCGCCCATGCGGCGTGACAGGGATTGTGCTTGCGTGCGCGCGCGTTTGCATATAGAATGCCGCGCATGAGCAACGAGGAAAAGAAAGACTTCATCCGCGAATGGATAGCGGCTGATTTGGAGGAGAAGCATTACGATGCGCCCATCACGCGCTTTCCGCCGGAGCCTAACGGCTACCTGCACATCGGCCACGCCAAGGCCATCTGCCTGGATTTCGGCATCGCCAAGGAGTACGCGCACCGCGGGGCCGTGTGCCACCTGCGCTTCGACGACACCAACCCGTGCAAGGAGGACGTGGAGTTCGTGAACTCCATCCAGGAGGACATCCACTGGCTCGGCTTCGACTGGGGCGAGCACCTGTACTGGGCCTCCAACATCTTCGACTTCTACTATGACTGCGCCGTGGACCTCATCAAGCAGGGCCTGGCCTACGTGGACGAGCAGGACCGCGAAACCATGCGCCTGCAGAAGGGCGACCTCACCCACCCCGGCACGCCCTCCCCGTACCGCGACCGCCCGGTGGAGGAGAACCTGGCGCGCTTCCAGGACATGAAGGACGGCAAGTTCGCGGAGGGCGCCGCCGTGCTGCGCGCCAAGATAGACCTGGCCAGCAGCAACATGAACATGCGAGACCCCGTCATCTACCGCATCTCCTACGACAAGCACCACAACACCGGCGACAAGTGGTGCATCTACCCGATGTACGACTTCGCCCACCCGCTGGAGGACGCCTACGAGCACGTGACGCACTCCCTCTGCACGCTGGAGTTCGAGAACCACCGCCCGCTGTACGACTGGGTCATAGAGCACTGCAAGGTGCCGGCGCGCCCGCAGCAGCGCGAGTTCTCCCGCCTCAACATCACCTACACCGTGATGAGCAAGCGCAAGCTGCGCCAGATGGTGGAGGAGGGCTTCGTGGCCGGGTGGGACGACCCCCGCATGCCCACCATCTGCGGCATGCGCCGCCGCGGCTACCCCGCCAAGGCCATCGTGGATTTCTGCGAGGGCGTGGGCATCACCAAGTTCAACGGCAACACGGATGTGGCGCGCCTGGAGAACGCCGTGCGCGCCGAGCTCAACACCAACGCCGAGCGCCGCATGGCCGTGCTCAAGCCCCTCAAGCTCGTCCTCACCAACGTGCCGGACGACTTCGAGGAAGAGGTGGAGGTGGTGATCAACCCCGAGAAGCCTGAGCTGGGCAACCGCAAAATCACCCTCACCAAGGAAGTGTGGATTGAGCGGGACGACTTCATGGTGGAGCCGCCCAAGAAGTACAAGCGCCTTTCCCCCGGAGCCTGCGTGCGCCTGCGCGGCGCCTACTGCATGATCTGCCAGGGCTACGCCGCGGAGGACGACGGCACCGTGACCGAGGTGCGCGCGGAAATCATCCCCGGCACGGTGGGCGCCAACCCGCCGGAGGGCATCAAGTGCAAGGGCGCCATCCACTGGGTGTCCGCCAAGTACGGCGTGCGGGCGGAAGTGCGCCTGTACGACCGCCTGTTCAAAGACGAGGCGCCGGACGCGAACCCGGAGGGCTTTCTGGCATCGCTGAACGGGGATTCGCTCACCACCATCACGGATGCCGTGGTGGAACCCGCGCTGGCCGCCGCGCCCAACGAGTTCCTCTGCCAGTTCGAGCGCACCGGCTACTTTGTGGCGGACCGCTACGACCACGCCCCGGAGCACCCCGTCTTCAACCGCTCCGTGGGTCTGCGTGATTCCTGGGCAAAAAGCCAACAGTAAGTGCCATGGGTACCGTTGAATTCCCCTCCAGGGGCGGCGCGTTCGACATGAACGACTTCATCAACCGCTGCGATGCCGCCGTGAGCGGGCAGGACACCACCCCCCTGCCCCAAGACGAGCCCGCACCCGCCGTGGAGCCCGCGGTGGAAGTGCCCGTGGCGGACGGCACCGATCCCATCACCTACTCCCCGCTGCCGGAAGTGGTGGAGGAGCTGCGGCTCGGCAGGCTCATCCTGGTGACGGACGACCCGAGCCGCGAGAACGAGGCGGACCTCATCTGCGCGGGCCAGTTCGCCACGCCGCAGAACATCAACTTCATGGCCACGCACGCCCGCGGGCTCATCTGCGTGCCCATGGCCCCGGAGCGCGTGGATGCCCTGGGCCTGCCCATGCAAACCCAGCACAACACGGAAAAGCTGCACACCGCCTTCACCGTGAGCGTGGATGCCCATGAGGGCACCACCACCGGCATCAGCGCGTTTGAACGCTCCATCACCACCATGAAACTGGCGGACCCCGCCGCCACGCTCGCAGATTTCGAGCAGCCCGGCCACAGCTTCCCCCTGCGCGCACGCGAGGGCGGCGTGCTGCGCCGCGCCGGCCACACGGAGGCCACCGTGGACCTCATGCGCATCGCACACCTGCAACCCGTGGGCGTGTGCTGCGAAATCATGAAGGAGGACGGCACCATGGCGCGCCTCGGCGAGCTGGGGAGCTTTCAGAAGAAGTTTGCATTGAAGGCGTGCTCGCTCGCGCAGATTATCGCCTACCGCCAGCGTACGGAAACGCTCATCGAGCGGGACGAGGTGGTGAAACTTCCCACCGCGTACGGCGATTTCATGTGCCACTCCTACCGCTCCAAGGTGGACGGCCAGACCCACCTGGCCCTGGTGCACGGGGAAATCGACCCGGAAAAGCCCGTGCTCTGCCGCGTGCACAGCGAATGCCTGACCGGCGATGTCTTCGGCAGCCGCCGCTGCGATTGCGGCGACCAGCTGCACCACGCCATGGAACGCGTGGCCAAGGAGGGCGGCGTCATCCTCTACCTCCGCCAGGAGGGCCGCGGCATCGGGCTGGCCGCCAAGCTCCACGCCTACAAGCTCCAGGAACAGGGGCTGGACACCGTGGACGCCAACATCAAGCTCGGTTTCGCGCCGGACCTGCGGGACTACGGCGTGGGCGCGCAAATCCTGCGCGACCTCGGCGTGCGCCACCTGCGCCTGCTCACCAACAACCCGCGCAAGATTGTGGGCCTCTCCGGCCACGGTCTGGATGTGGTGGAGCACCTGCCCATCTCCATCCCCCCCAACGAGGACAACGCCCACTACCTGGAAACCAAGCGCGACCGCATGGGCCACATGATTTAACATCATGGGCGCATGACGCTTTCATGTCCTGAAAACGCATTTCCTTTCAGCCAAACCGCGCTAGAATATCCCTCAACGAGAAAATGTCAGAGAACGACCCCCAGAAAAACCTTCCGCCCACGCCGCCGCCCGCTTCCTCGCCGAACTGGGGGCTCATGATACTCATGGCCGTCATCGCCGGCATTCTGCTTGTCGCCTTCGTGTTCGACGGGGCGCTGGCACCGCCCGCCAAGGTGATGAAGCTGGATGAATTCCAGAACGACTACCGCAGCGGGCTCATCGTGCAGCACGACCAGAAGAATTTCCCCATCGAGGTCATCACCAGCGATGGCAGCAGCGAGGCCACCATCACCGCCTACCGCTTCCGCGACACGCCCCAGTTCAAGAAGGCCACCTTCTACATGCCATTCACGGACTCCGATGCCCTGCGCGCCCTCTGCAACCGCTACGGCATTGTCAGCAGCGCGGAGCAGACGGCACCGGACCTCTCCCAGGCCCTGCGCGTGCTCACCACGGAGCAGCTGCAGCGCATCGGGGAGGAGGGCCGCATCCTGGTGGCGCCGCACCCCCCGGTCATCCTGAACCTGGCGGAGCAGCCCGTGATAGTGGGTGAGCTGCGCCTGCCGCTCGGCGGGCAGGACAAGGTGAACCCCAAGGACGTGGAACCCGTGCGCGTGGATTTCAACCGCGGCTTCCAGGGCCCCGCGGTGGGCTCCCTGCTGGGGGACGGCATCAACTACCGCGTGGACAACAGCTCCTGGGGGCTGTTCCTGGCCAACAGCCTCCCCATCATCCTGATAGTGCTGCTGTTCATCTTCTTCATGCGTGCGCAGACCGGCGGGCCGGGCGGAGCCGCCAAGTTCTCCCGCAGCCGCGCCCGCCTGCTGGACCCCAACAGCAACCATGTGACCTTCGATGATGTGGCCGGCATTTCCGAAGCCAAGGAGGAGGTGTGGGAGATTGTGGAATTCCTGCGCAACCCCAAGAAGTTCCAGAACCTGGGCGGCACCATTCCCAAGGGCGTGCTCATGGTGGGTCCCCCGGGCACAGGCAAGACCCTGCTGGCCCGCGCCATTGCGGGCGAGGCGGAGGTGCCCTTCTACACCATCTCCGGCTCGGATTTCGTGGAGATGTTTGTGGGCGTGGGCGCCAGCCGCGTGCGCGACATGTTTGCGGAGGCCAAGAAGCACGCCCCCTGCCTCATCTTCATTGATGAAATCGATGCCGTGGGACGCCACCGCGGCCACGGCGTGGGCGGCGGGCACGACGAGCGCGAGCAGACGCTCAACGCCCTGCTGGTGGAGATGGACGGCTTCACCGCGAACGAAAACGTCATCGTGATAGCCGCCACCAACCGTGTGGACGTGTTGGACCCGGCGCTGCTGCGCCCCGGGCGATTCGACCGCCAGGTGATGGTGCACCTGCCGGATGCCGGCGGGCGTGAGCAGATTCTGAAAGTGCACGCGCGCAAGGTGAAGCTGGCGCCGGATGTGGACCTGAAGCCCATTGCCCGCGCCACCACAGGCTTCTCCGGCGCGGAGCTCGCCAACGTGGTGAACGAGGCCGCCCTCATCGCCGCCCGCAAGAACGAGCACGCCGTTACCCAGGACGACCTGGAGGACGCGCGCGAGAAGGTGCGCTGGGGACGCGAGCGCCGCTCCCTGGAAATCTCCGACAAGGAGAAGTACATGACCGCCATCCACGAGGTGGGCCACGCCATCTGCCTGCTCAAGACGGAGCTGGCCAAATCCCTGCCGCTGCACAAGGTAACCATCATCCCGCGCGGCCCCGCTCTGGGCGTCACCATGATGCTGCCGGACGAGGACCAGCACAGCGAGTACAAGAGGGAGCTGCTGGACTACATTGTGATGGCCATGGGCGGCCGCTGCGCGGAGCAGGTGGTGCTCGGCGACATCTCCGGCGGCGCGCGCGGCGATATCCAGCAGGCCACCGCGGTGGCGCGCAAGATGGTGTGCGTGTACGGCATGAGCGAGAAGCTCGGCCCCATCGAGTACGGCACCAACCACAACGAGGTCTTCCTGGCCCGCGACATGTCGCAGACCACCCGCAACTTCTCCGAGCACACCGCGCGGATTATCGACGAGGAAATCCAGCGCATTGTCACGGAGAACTACGAGCGCGCCCTGCGCATCCTCACGGAGAACAGGGAGCGCCTCATCCTCATTGCGGAAAAGCTAATCGAGTACGAAACACTTTCCGGCAAGCAGGTGCAAGAGCTGCTGGACACCGGAACGCTCAGCGAGCCTCCCCACCGCGAGCTCCCGCCGGATATCCCGGATGCCCCGCAGCAGGTGCAGCCGGAGCTCAACCTTGAAGACAACGACCAAGACTCCCCCTCCCTCCCATGACCAGCCAGGAACTAGCCATTGCATGCGCCAAGGCGGCGGACAACGCCAAGGCTTCCGATATTGCCGTGTATGATTTGCGCGGCTCCTCCAACCTCACGGATTTCGCCGTGGTCTGCACCGCCACCTCCGTGCCCCATATGCGCGCCGTGCTGCGGGATGTGGACAAGGAAATCACCGAGCGCCACGAGCTGCAGCCCACCTACGCGGAGCGCACCCCGAACGCCCTCTGGTCCGTGCTGGACTACATCGACGTGATGGTGCACGTCATGGCAGCGGAGGTGCGCGAGTTCTACAACCTCGAACAGTTTTGGAAAGAGGAGAACAAGGTGGAATGGGAATGAAGCCGCTTCTTTGAATTCCTGCGCCCCCACGGCGCAGGAGAATGGAAAGGGGCCGTCCGGCATGATGCCGGGCGACCCCTTTGACATGCTGTCCTATAAGTCAGCGCCTGTGGTGCGGGCCCTTGGGAGGCATGGGCTTCTGGGCATGCGGGTGCTTCGGCGCGGGCTTGTGGTGCTTCACATGCTTCTTGGGCTTGTGGAGCTTGGGCTTGTGGTCCACATGGTGCACCACCACGGGCTGCGCGTGATGCACGGGATGCTCCACATAGCGCGCGCCGTGGTCGTAGTTGTGCCAGTGGCAGGATGAGAGCGCGAACATGGCCGCCACCAGGGCAGCCCCGTATTTGATGATTTGCTTGTTCATGGTCGTATTCAGGAGGGAGCCAGTTTCACGTTTGGACACGCGGCCCCCGCGTTTCGTTGATTTTTTTACAAATTACCCCAGTTTAGCGCCGGCGCCCCATGCCGTGGTGGAATCCGTGGGCACCTCCATGGTGCCCTGCCATGTAGTGGCCAGACGCCCCGCCATGCCATCCCGCAACACCGTGGTGGTGCCAGCAGCAGGAGGAGAACGCCAACATGGCTGCCAGTGCAACAGCCCCGTATTTGATTATTTGCTTCTTCATGATTGTTTTCGGGCTTCATGCCCTCACCCACTCAGGCGCACCGTCCCGCTGCTTTTGTTTTGTTTTTTAATTATTTTGCATTTTAACAAAAAACAGGCGCGAAAATGGCACAGGGAGCGTGTAGCGGCCCCGCCATTCAGGGGAAGAAGAACCAGGGCGATTGCATATTCCCCTACTCACCCTGCTCCCAATCGGCGCGGGGATGGGCCTTGAGATAGGCCTCCTTCAGGCGCGCCTTGGTGACGTGCGTGTAGATTTGGGTGGTGGAGAGGGAGGCGTGGCCCAGCAGCTCCTGCACGGAGCGCAGGTCCGCCCCGGCATCCAGCATGTGCGTGGCAAAGGTGTGGCGCAGCTTGTGCGGGGAGATGTGGAAGGGGATGTCTGAGCAGCGCAGGTACTTGTCGAGCATGAGCTGGATGCTCCGCCCGGTCATGCGGCGGCGCAGGCGGCTCAAGAACAGCGGGCCGCGCGGCTCCACCCCCGCCATCTCACGGTAGCGGGCTATGGCCTCGCGCGCGTAGTCTCCCACCGGGATGATGCGCACCTTGCGGCCCTTGCCCAGCACGCGCACGCAATCCTCGTCCTCCCGCAGGGCGTCCGCATCCAGGTTCACGAGCTCGCTCAGGCGCATGCCGCAGGAGTAGAAGAGCTCCAGAATGGCGGCATCCCGGTAGGGGAGCCACGGCGGGCTCTTCTTGTCCGGCGGGGTGCGCAGCGGCAGGGAGAGCAGCTGCTCCATCTGGTGAAGGTTGAGGTGCACGGGCAGGCTGTGGCCGGCCTTGGGGAGAGCCACGTTCTCCAGCGGGTTGGCCTGCAGCCCCTCCCTGCGCATGAGGTAGATGTAGAAGGAGCGCAGCGCGGCGAAGCGCAGGCGGATGGTGGCGGGCTTGAGCTCCCGGTTGAGCGCATCGTACAGCCAGGAGCGGAAATCACCGCTGGCACAGGCGTGCCATTCCGAGAAGCGCGGGCCCATCCACGCGCGGAACTGCGCGAGCGAACGCCGGTACGCCTCCACGGTGCGCGGGGATGCGTTCCTCTCCGCCTCCATGAACTCCAGGAAGCGGATGCTCAGCGCGTCCTCCTCCGGCTGCCCCTCGTCATCCATGCCCCCATCCTACCACACCCCGCCACATCCCTGCAATTTATTATTGACTCCGCACCGGGATTTGTTAGAATGATTATTACGACCTTTTACCATGAAACCCACATCACACAACATTCTGGCAATTCTCGCCCTTCTCACCGCAGCCCCGGCAATGGCCGAGGTTCCCGCCTGGACCGGCGGCGACAACCCGTGGAGCTCCTCCACCTGGGACGGCCAATCCATCCCCACCAGCGGGGAGGACGTGACATTCAACGCCGCCAACCCCATCGTCTCGGTGGAGGGCACGGTGACGCCGAACAGCATCACCTTTGAACAGGGCGCCACCCTGGCCAACGGCTCGGACGGCGCCGTTGCCACCGGGACCGTGACCGTGAACGCCGGCACGGTGGTGGTTCAGGTTCCGCTGGAGGCGGAAAGCGCAGCCTTGGCGGCAGACACCACCCTGCAGTACACAAGCGCAACGGACTGCACGCTGGACACCGCGTTCACCGGGGATGCCTCCACCACCCTAGGCCTGTACAACTCCATCAGCGAGGGTTCCGTCACCTACCGGCTGGACAGCACCGACATGGCGGACTTCCACGGCACGGTGCGGGTGGGCGATTCCGAGGGGACCGACCGCACGGTGGTGGTCACGCAAAACATCTCGCAGGACTACATGCTGGGCAAGACCAGCGAACTGGTGCTCACCGGCAGCGGCGCGGAAGGCTTCGAGCTCATCGGCGGCAAGGTGCGCTGCGCGGACGCCAAGAGCGATACCGACATCACCACAAAACTGGACTGCACGCTGACGGTGGCGGAGGGTGCCAAATTCCGCCTTGACGACGGCACCGGGCTCATGGGAGTGCCGCGGTACATGAAGGTCAAGGTGCTGGGCGAGGCCGTGTTCGGCTCCGCGGATACGCCCATGACGGACTACCACCCCGTGAATGTGGATGTCTACGGCTCGGCAACCATGTACTTCGGCCGCACCACCAAATCCCTGCCGAGTTTCAGCGAGCTCGCGCTGCACGAAAATGCGGTGTTCGACTTCCGCCACGCCGCCGGGGCAGACAGCAACCGCAACTTCCACCCGATCATTACAAACCTGACCGTGGACAAGGCGGCGCACCTGAACCTGTACGGAGATGTGCCCTCCATCAACGGCAGAAACATGTACGCGGAATTCATAGAAGTCACCAACCTGGCGGGAGAGGGCGACCTGAACATCGGCTACACCACCTCCAACCGCTTGCAGAAAACCATCATCAATTACTTGGGGAACAAGGATGTCAACTACTACAAGGGAGACATCTCTGTCACCACGCACGCCCCGGGACAAGCCGTCGAGGACAAGGCCACCGGAGCATACTTCGACATGGGCGGCTTTGTCACCATCTACCGGGGTGGTGAGCTGGATGGAGCCCTGCGCGTGATGTCCGACGGCTTTGTGCAGGACGGCGTGCAGTACGGCATAGCCGGCTTCACCATCGGGGATAGACGTGTCTCCTTCAAGCCGATACCCGAGTCCGAGTTCGTCCTGAGCATACACGGCATCGACGATACGGGCAGCACGGGAAAAACCTTCCTGGCCGCCAACGGCTACTATAATACGAGGGGGCTGTACACCATAGCGGATCCCAACGATAGGGATGCGTTTGAGAAGAACCTGTACACTGACGAGTTCATGCAAAACGACTACACCCTTGTGCTGACGGGCAACGACGATTACAGCTTCGGCGGCACCGTGTACAAGAAGATAGCCATCGTCAAGAACGGCACCGGCACCCAGACGTTCAGCGGAGACACCTCGCGCATCGACCAGGACATCATCGTGAACAGCGGCAGCCTGCTGTTTGAGGACGCGCTTGCCACGGCGGCGGAAGCTCCCATCAACGTGACGCTCAACGCCGGCACCCTGAAGCTGAGCGGCGGGAACATCGCCTCGCTCACCGGCGCCGCGGAGGAACACGGGGCCACGCTCATCCTGGGCACCGGCTCGCACGGGGAGGTCAACGATATCGACATCTCCACCTACACCGGGCACTTCGATGTGCAACTGGAAGACGGCCACATGGCCCTGCGCGGCGGTGAGGGCGCCTTCTCCTTCGGTGATTCGCTCTTATCCTCCGGCAGCAGCGGCATTGCCGTGGCGGAGGGCATGACACTTGTGCTGCAGGCACCCATCAACGTGACCGGCGGCGACCTCACCATGAGCGGCAGCTTCGATGTCTCCTGCTGCACGCTGGTGAAAGACCAGAACACACGCGTGGACACCGCCGGACGCTCCGGGGAAAGCGGCTTCGTGGTGGAACACGTCACCATCGCCAACCTGGCGGAGGGCGCCCGCACTATTGATGCTGGAACCACCCTGCTGCACAGCGAGCTGGAGGAGGGCAAGACCCTTCGGCTGGGCTGGAACGGTTCCGCCACGGTGAACGACGGCGATATCATCCACGAGGAATACATCATGGTGGAGGATTTCGCCGAGGCCAAGGTTTCCGACATCAACGACCAGGCCCAGGAGGCGCTTCAGGTCATCACCCTGACGGACGGCACGCTCACCGTGGATGCAAACACCGACAAGCTGAAAGCCACCGGCGGCACCATCGTGCTGACCGACAGTGCCAAGCTGCAGGGTGCATGCACCGTGCAGGACGTGCATATCCAGGCCGTGGACGGCACCATTGCCACGGAAATCACCGGCGCATCGGATGTGGCGGTGGAGGGCAACTTGAACATTGCCGGCAAGCTCAATTTGACCGATGCCGAGGACAGGCAAGTTGAAATCACCAGTCACGGCGAGCAGGCCGCCACGCTCTCCGGCAAGGTGGATGTGGACGCCGCAGCCATCACCGGCGGTGCAGGCTCGGAGAACACCGTGGAGAACGCGGAGATTCTCACCCACTCCGACTTCGTGATACGCGATGTCGCGCTCGCAGGCTCTCTGGTGGACCTGGCGGCGGGCACCACGGGCTACCTCTACAACGTGGAAATACGCGCCAATTCCCGCATCACGGACGATGCCGCCGCGCTCTACGTGGCGGGAACCAAGGCCTTCCTCGATGAAGGCAGCAAGGTGGCTTCCGACACAGCCGTCCTGCCGGAGGATGTGATGCTCTACCGCTGCGGCGATACAGACGCCTGGGCCGTTGCCGAACAAGGACTCACCCTGGTGAACCTCAGCAGCGAATTGATCTCCAAGGTGATGATTACGGGAAGCGACCTCACCCTGAATCTCGCCGGGCTGACTACCAGCATAGGGGACGCGGACCTGGTCTCCGTCACCTTCACGGAAGGTGCAGCGTACGATGTGGAGAATCTCCGCATGTACGCCACACTGGACGGCACGCGCCTGATGGAGGGTTTTGTGAAAACGCAGGCCGGAACCGCGGACACGGTGTACTTCTTCACCAAGCAGATACCGGAACCCGCCACGGGCACGCTGAGCTTGCTGGCGCTCTGCGCGCTCGCCGCCCGCAGACGCAGGCACTGAAAATGAAACGCGCACCCGCGGGGAAAAATAGGGAACCCGCGGGTGCGCGCCATCCTGCAGCAGAATACTACTTCTGCGTGGTAACCAGGATGCACGGTTGGCCGCTGAGCGTGTGGTACAGCTCGTGCAGGTGCGCGGCCTTTGCCGCGCTATCGGCGCTGCAGGAGGTGTTCCCCAGCACCCCCAGGGCGCCCAGAATGCCCAGCAGGGCACCCGCCAGCACCTTGGCCCACACTTCCTTCATGCCCCATCCGCGGAGCAATCCGGCCAACCATGTCTGTCTTTCTGTTTCCGTACTCATGACATGAAATGCCCGGCGGCATAACCCATCCGCCGAACAGGATGCACCATACACGCCGCCGAGCCATCCCGCAAGGCCCAGCGCACCCGCCGCGGCAGCATCCCGCAGCGGGTTGCTGCCGCGGGCGCGCCCAACTTTTGGCTTGAAATGCGGGGCGCCTTGCCGCAGAATACACGGCATGACGTCTACTCACATATTGGCAGGCCTGTTTGCGCTGGGAATACTGGCGGGCGGGACGAGCCTGGCGGCACCGGCTGCCGGGGCTGCGGTGCAGCCCGGCATTTCTACCCAAGACAACAGCTTGGTCATGGAGAACGAATACGTATCCGTGGAGGTGCAGAGGGTGGCCCGCAAGCTGGCGGGCGTGGTGGTGCGCGACAAAATCAACGGGCGCACCTATGATTTGGGCGAAGATGTGTTCCGCGTGCTTTCGCTGGAGTCCCAGACGGATGAGGCCTGCTCCAAGGTGGAGTACAAGGACACGATGAGTGCGCTGACCGCGCGTGATTTGATTTGCGGCGAGGTGAAGCGCGAGACCCTTCCGGCGGACCCGCAGGCGCGGCGCCTGGTGGAGCGCAAGGCGGGCCAGCGCATCACGGTTCCCTTTGTGGTGACGCTGGACGGCAAGGGCTTCACCTGGTGGGCGGAGCTGCGCGAGGGCCAGCCGTACGTACGTATCGGGCTGGATATCGAGCCGCAGCAGTTCGCCCTGCCCGTCCGCAAGATCACGCTTCTGGACATCAAGGCCACGGAGGCCCGCGTGGAGGGCTCCGTGAAGGGCGCGCCGATTGTGGCGTCGGGCAACCGCCTGTTCGCAGGCGTGGAAAGCCCGCTGTGCATGAGCGAGGCGACCGCGGACGGCTTCACCTGCTCGCTGGAGCGCAAGACGAACCTGCCGCAGGCCGTGAGCAGCTTCTCTGCGGTGCTGGGCTTCTGCCAGCCCACCCAGCTGCGCCGCACCTTCCAGCTGGACTACGTTAACCAAGAGCGCGCGCGCGCCTACGCCCCCTTCCTCAACTACAACACGTGGTACGACATCGGCTACTCCAACATGTACTCCGAGAAGGACGCGCTGGACACCATCAAGCTGTACGGCGAGGAGCTGGTGAAGAAGCGCGGCGTGAAGATGGATTCCTTCATGTTCGACGACGGGTGGGACGACCCGAAAACGCTGTGGGGCTTCCACAAGGACCTGCCCAACGAGTTCCGCGCCATCCGCAAGCTGGCGGAAAGCTACGGCGCGGACCCCGGCGTGTGGTTCTCACCGTGGGGCGGCTACGGCAGCCTGCAGCAGAGCCGCATCAATGCCGCCGGCGGGAAGTTCGAGACCAGCGAGCGCGGGTTCACCCTCACCGGCCGCAAGTACTATGACCACTTCAAGGGCATGTGCCTGCACATGATCCAAGAGAACGGCGTGAACCACTTCAAGTTCGACGGCACCTCCGCCGAGGCCACCCCCGCGCCCGGCTCCGTCTTCGGTTCGGACTTCGAGGCGGCCATCTCGCTCATCCGCGAGCTGCGCAACGCCCGCCCGGACATCTACATCAACCTCACCACCGGCACCTGGGCGTCCCCGTTCTGGTTCGGCATCGCGGATTCCATCTGGCGCGGCGAGATGGACCACGACTTCTGCGGCGAGGGCTCCAAGCGCAACCGCTGGATCACCTACCGGGATTCCCAAATCTACCGCAACAACGTCAAAATCTCCCCGCTCTTCCCCATCAACTCCCTCATGACCCACGGCGTCATCTACAACAAGCACGCCCACGGACTCACCACCACCGAGGGAGACGACCTCGCCAAGGAAATCTGGAGCGGATTCGGCCTGGGCACCCAGATGGAGGAGCTCTACATCACCCCCGCCATGCTCAAACCGGGTGAATGGGACACGCTGGCCGCCGCCGCCAAGTGGGCGCGCGCCAATGCTGAAACCCTGGTGGACTCCCACTGGGTGGGCGGCAATCCCGCGGATATGGAGGTGTACGGCTTCGCCGCCTGGTCGCCTGAGAAAGGCATCGTCACCCTGCGCAACCCGTCCTCGCAGGAGCAGGAGTTCGCGTTCGACCCCGCCGCCGTGTGGGAGCTGCCCGTCGGCGCGCCCGCCAAGTACAAGCTGAGCTCGCCCAAGGGCGACAAGCTGCCCGCGGCGGAGGCGGAGGCCGGCAAGCCCGTGAAGGTGAAGCTGGCGCCGTTCGAGGTGATGGTGCTGGAGGGCGCCCCGCAAATCTAACCAACTTTCAACCAAGATACCAAGTATGATTCAGAACGATTATGTTTCCGTAGACGTGCAGAGGGTCGGCCGCAAGCTCGCCGGCGTCATCGTGCGCGACAACATCAACGGCCGCGTGTACAGCCTCGGCAACGACATCTTCCGCCTGCACGTGCAAGACGAGCAGACGGACGAGGCCTGCTCCAAGGTGGAGTACAAGGACACCATGCACACCATCACCGCGCAGGATTTGATGTGCGTGGAGTTGAAGGAGGTGCGCCTGGCGGCCAAGCCCAAGGCGCGCCGCCTGGTGGAGCGCAAGCCCGGCAAGCGCATCGTGGTGTCCTTCGCCGTGCCGACGGACGGCAAGAGCTTCACCTGGTGGGCGGAGCTGCGCCAGGGGCAGCCGTACGTGCGCGTGGGGCTGGACGTTGAGCCGCTGCAGTTCGCCATGCCTGTCCGCAAGGTGACGCTTCTGGACGTGAAGGCGCCGGAGGCGCGTGTGGAGGGCACGGTGAAGGGTGCGCCGATTGTGGCGGCGGGCAACCGCCTGTTCGCCGGCATGGAGAGCCCGCTGTGCCTGAGCGAGGCGGACAAGGACGGCTTCACCTGCTCCGTGGTTCGCAAGACGGACCTGCCGCGCCGCGCGGTGAGCAGCTTCTCCGCCGTGCTCGGCTTCTGCCAGCCCACCCAGCTGCGCCGCACCTTCCAGCTGAACTACATCAATCAGGAGCGCGCACGCGCCTACGCCCCGTTCCTCAACTACAACACCTGGTACGATATCGGCTACTTCTCCCCGTACACCGAGAAGGACGCGCTGGCCACCGTGAAGCTCTTCGGCGAGGAGCTGGTGAAGAAGCGCGGCGTGAAGATGGATTCCTTCCTGTTCGACGACGGCTGGGACAACACGGAAACGCTGTGGGAGTTCCACAAGGACATGCCCAACGAGTTCCGCAAGATCCGCAAGCTGGCGGAAAGCTACGGCGCGGACCCCGGCGTGTGGTTCTCCCCGTGGGGCGGCTACGGCAAGCCGCACGATATGCGCCTTCAGGCCGCCGGCGACCGCTTCGAGACCAACGAGCGCGGGTTCGCCCTCTCCGGCCCCAAGTACTATGAGCACTTCAAGAACATGTGCCTGCACATGATCAAGGAGAACGGCATCAACCACTTCAAGTTCGACGGCACCTCCGGCGAGGCCGAGCCCGCCAAGGGCTCCAGGTTCGGGTCGGACTTCGAGGCCGCCATCTGCCTCATCAGCGAGCTGCGCGACGTGCGGCCGGACCTCTACATCAACCTCACCACCGGCACCTGGTCCTCCCCGTTCTGGTTCGGCATCGCGGATTCCATCTGGCGCGGCGACTGGGACCACGACTTCTGCGGCGAGGGCTCCAACCGCAACCAGTGGATCACCTTCCGGGACGCGCAAATCTACCTCAACAACGTCAAGATTTCCCCGCTCTTCCCCATCAACTCCCTCATGACCCACGGCGTCATCTACAACAGAAGCGCACGCGGCCTCACCACCACGGAGGGGGATGATTTGGCCAAGGAAATCTGGAGCGGATTCGGCCTGGGCACCCAGATGGAGGAGCTGTACATCACGCCCTCCATGCTCAAGGCCAAGGAGTGGGACGCGCTGGCCGCCGCCGCCAAGTGGGCGCGCGCCAACGGGGAAACCCTGGTGGATTCCCACTGGGTGGGCGGCAACCCCGTGGACCTCGTGGTCTACGGATTCGCCTCCTGGTCCCCCGCCAAGGGCATCCTCACCCTCCGCAACCCCGCCGCAGAGGCGCAGGAGTTCGTCTTCGACCCCGCCGCCATCTGGGAGCTTCCCGTCGGCGCGCCGGTCAAGTACAAGCTCAGCTCGCCCAAGGGCGACAAGCTGCCCGCCAAGGTGGCGGAGGCCGGAAAGCCGGTCACCATCAAGCTGGCGCCGTTCGAGGTGCTGGTGCTGGAGGGCACACCCGCCAAATAATCCGGCCGCCTGCAAGCGCGAGTTTTCAAGCCCATCCGGCACCCCGCCGGGTGGGCTTTCAATTTTCCCGCAGCCAGGCGAGGAAACGCTCCGCCCAGACCTTGGAGATGCCTGGGAGAGCGGCCAAATCATCCGCGGATTTGGTGCGCAGTGCGGGCACGGTGTGGAATCGCGCCAGGAGAAGTTCCTTGCGGCGCGGGGTCATGGTGGGGAAGGCATCCAGCTTGCTCTCGCGCACGCGCTTGCGCACCAGCAGCTCGTTGTAGTTGTTGGCAAAGCGGTGCGCCTCGTCGCGCAGGCGCTGCAGCAGGCGCAGGGCGCCGGAATCACGCTCCAGCACCAGCGGCTCGTCGCGGTCCGGGAAAAACACCTCCTCGTCGCGCTTGGCCAGGCCCACCACGGGCATGCTTTGCAGGCCAATCTCCGCCAGCACGTCCATGGCCACGGAAAGCTGTCCCTTGCCGCCGTCCACCACCACCAGGTCCGGCACGGTGATGGGGGCCTTGCCCTCCGCACGGAGCTGCTTGAGCCAAGCGTAGGTATCCGCACCCTCCGGCTTTTGGAAGAGGGCACCGCTCTCGTTCACGATGCGGGAGTATCGGCGGCGCACCACTTCCAGCATGGAGGCGAAGTCGTTCTGGCCGTCCACCCCGCGGATACGGTAGCGGCGGTAGGCGGCGTTGTCCGGCTTGCCGTCCGTAAAGCGCACCATGGATGCCACGATGTGGTTTCCGGAGAGGTTGGAGATATCGAAGCACTCCATGATGGCGGGGGGCTGGGGCATGCCTAGGGCATCCGCCAGCTCCGCGATATCGCGCTCCGGGTTGACGGTGCCGGGAAGCTCTGCATCCCGCCGCATGAAGCGGCGCGCGGGCTCCAGCGTTTTCAGGATGTTCTCCCGCACATCCCGCAGCCGCGCGGCGCGCTCGAAGTCCAGGGCCTCCGCGGCGGCGTTCATCTCCTCCGTGAGCGCATCCAGGTGGTCCTTGCGGGCGTGTCCCTCCAGCAGGGCGAGCGCGGACTCGAAATGGGCGCGGTACTCCTCCGCCGAGATGCGGCCCATGCAGGGCGCGGAGCAGTGGCGTATCACATCATCGTGGCAGTGGCGGTAGGTCTCCGCATCCGGCATGCGGCAGGTGCAGGTGCGCAGCCGGAAACGGTGGTTCAGCCACTCCACCGTTTCCTTGAGCGCCGTGGAGTGCACAAAGGGGCCGATGTAGCGCGCCCCGTCGTCCTTGCGCAGCCGCACCAGGGAGAAGCGCGGCAGCTCGTCCTGCCGCGGCGCTCGCAGCAGGAAGTAGCGCTTGTCGTCCCTCAGCTGCACGTTGTAGTGCGGGCGGTAGTCCTTGATGAGCTTCTGCTCCAGGATGAGCGATTCCTGCTCGTTGCGCACCTCGTAGTAGTCGAAGTCCTCGATGGCGGCAATGAGGGCGCGTGTCTTGCCGTTCTCCAGGGTGGCGCGGGAGGGGGAGAAGTAGTTGGCGAGCCGGCGGTGGAGGTCCTTGGCCTTGCCCACGTAGATGACGCGGCCGCCGGTACCTTTCATGAGGTACACGCCGGGGCGGTGCGGGGTTTCCCGCCACTTGGCCTTGAGGTTCACCTTCGCCATGCCCCAAGCTTAGCACGCGCGCCCCGCCGTTTCAACGGAAAAGGCGTGGCATGCGGCGCAGTGGGGTATTGACTTCGCGCCGGGGTCTGCTATGATGGCACGCATGGAAAGTCCCATCTACACTCAAAATGAAGTTTCCGGGGAGTATGAAGCCTCCCTTGCCAAGGCATACCTGAACAAGGTGTACCTCTGGATGGCGGTCACCATGCTGGTGACGGCGGGCGTGGCCGCATGGACCACGCACAGCATGGATGCCACGCTCTTTGTGGCGGAGCATCCGTGTATTGTGCTGCTGGGCGGGCTGGGCATCATTGTGGTCATGAGCTTGGGCGCGCGCGTGCTTCCGGCGGCGGTGCTGGGCTTTCTGCTGCTGGTGTTCTCCGCGGTGGAGGGCCTGTTCCTGGGGCCGCTGCTGCAGGCGTACACCCAGCACAGCGTGGGGCTGGCCTTCGGCTGCTCTGCGGGCATGTTCGGCGCCATGTCCCTGTACGGCTACTTCACCAAGCGCAACCTGCAGGGCATGGGGCGCATGCTCATCATGGCGCTCATCGGCCTCATTGTGGCGGGCGTGGTGAACATCTTCTGGGGCAACGGCACGTTCGACCTCGCGGTATCCGTCATCGGCGTCATCGTGTTCTGCCTCTTCACCGCGTACGACACCCAGAAAATCCTGCAGGAGGGCCTTTACTGCGAAGACGAGGAAGTACGCCGTAAGGGAGCGGTCATGGGCGCGCTCGCGCTGTACCTGGACTTCCTGAACCTGTTCCTGTACCTGCTGCGCATCCTGGGCAGCAGGGACTGATTCCCTTTCATCAACCTAGACCAATCCAGCCATGAACGAAAAACTCGCCACCCTGGCCACAGAAGCCGCCACAAAAATCCTCACCCCCCTGGGCTTTGAATTCAAGCTCGAGGCCGCGCCCTACGAAGAGAGCGTGCAAATCATGATTGAGAGCCCCGATGCCCGCTTCCTCATAGGCGAGGACGGCGACCGCCTGGACGACCTGCAGTACCTGGTGAACCGCATGGTGCAGGCGGAATGGGAGGACGCGCCGCGCGTGCGGGTGGACTGCGACCACTACCGCGAGCGCGCGGAGGAGAAGCTGCTGCGCCGCGCCCGCTCCCGCGCGGAGCGCGTGCTGGAAACCGGCAAGCCCCTGCAGATGGAAAAGCTGAACGCCTACCAGCGCCGCCTGGTGCACAACGCGCTGGCGGAAATACCCGGCATCCGCACCTGCTCAGAGGAAACGGATTCCCGTTTCAAGCGCATCACCATTTCCCTCGCGGAATAATGCTCCCACGGCCGGCAGTCCTGTGGTTGTCGGCAGTTCTCCCGCTGTCTGCCGAAACCTACACGTTCTACGTGCAGCAGGGCACGCCGCCCGCGCGCTACGCAAAGCAGTGGGAGCTGGTGCAGAAGGCGGACCCCGCAGCGGACCGCGTGCAGCGCCCGCTGAAGGACAAGAGCACCACCATGGAAGATGCGCAGGAGGCTGCGCACGCCATCCGCAACGGTGCCGTGCAGCTGCCCTGCGTGGTGGTGTCGGACGCGCAGGGGGCGTATGCCGCCCTGCCCCTCGACAAGTTGGACGAAGCCGCCATCGCCAAGGCGCGGGAGGCCGCGCAATCCCCCGCGCGCAAGAAGGAACAGGCGGAGCGTGATTTCAATGCAGACTGCTACCTGCTCTATGCCGGACTGGCCCTGCAGGAGCAAACACCCGAGCGCGTGCGCGCCAACGTGGCGGAATGCCGCCGGCTCATGGATGCCGCCGTGCAAAAGCCGCAAGCATGGCAGGAGCTGGGACTGCGTGCGCTCTACCCGCTGCTGATGCTGGAGTACGCGCAGGGCTACCGCGCCAATGGTGCGCACACGCCGGAGACGGAGGCCAAGCTGCTGGAGGCCATTGCCGCGCTGGAGGCCGTGCGCGACCTGGACCCGGAATCCACCTGCGGCCGCAAGGCGCACGAGGAGCGCGAACGCCTGCGCATGGCACGCCGCCAGGCGCGTCAGGCAGAATGATTTTTCTCTCCCACCATGGACCGCTACCACCTGAGAACGGCTGACGTGCAAGTCTCCCTGCGCCGCACGGAGGCGGGCAAGCTGGTGATTTCGTACTTCGGCGCGCCGCTTGCGGTGGCGGACGACGCCTTTACCGCGCCCGCATGCGAGTGGCCGCTGGCCGCCACGGATTTCGACTCCCGCGCGCTGTGGGGCAACTACAGCGGGGAATTCGCGTACCACCTGCGCCTGCCGGACGGCACGCTCGGCTGGGATTTGCGCGCCGTGGACGTGCGGCAGGAGGAGAACACCCTCACCGCAAGACTGGCGGACCCGCGCCACCCCGACATCGTGCTGACGCTCACGCTGCGACTGTGGGAGGACGGCGTGCTCACGCAGGACGCCACCTTGCAAAACGGCTCGCAGGGCTACGTGGAATTGCTGCGCGCGCTTTCCGCCGCCCTACCCGTTCGGACGGATTCACAGAAATACTACATCACCACGTTCCGCGGCGGCTGGGCGGGCGAGAACTACCTCCACGAGCAGGAGCTGCTGCCAGGCAACACGCTGTCGGTGGGCAGCACCACGGGCATCAAGTGCGCGCAGGAGGGTACGCCCGGCTTCATCGTATCACTGGGTGCCCCCGCACAGGAGGAACGCGGCACGTGCATCCTGGGCGCGCTCGCATGGAGCGGCAATTACACGCTCACCTTCAAGCACAGCACCTACGGCCAGCTGTATCTGGGCCTGGGACACGATTTCTCCCACGCGCCGCATGTGCTGCAAGCAGGCGCAGAAATCGCGCTACCCACGGCGGTGCTGGTGTTCAGCTCGCGCGGCAAGGGGGATGCCTCGCGCCGCCTGCACCGGCATCTGCGGAAACACGTCATCCCGCATGGCAACGAGACGCGCCGCATCCTTCTCAACAGCTGGGAGGGCGTGCATTTCGACGTGGACGAGACCACCCTGCACGCCATGATGCAGAAGAGCGCGCAGCTGGGCGTGGAGCTTTTCGTTCTGGACGACGGATGGTTCGGCAAGCGCAAGGACGACACCACATCGCTGGGCGACTGGACGCCGGATGCGGAGAAGCTGCCGCACGGCCTGCAGGCGCTCTCGGATTGCGCGCGGGAATGCGGCATCGGTTTCGGCATCTGGATGGAACCGGAGATGGTGAGCCCGCGCAGCGAGCTGTATGAGCAAAATCCCGCGCTGGCCATCCGCCTGCCGGGCGTGCAGCCGCGGGAGGAGCGCCACCAGCTCGTGCTGGACCTCGCCAACCCCGCCGTGCAACCCGCCGACATGGTGTCCGCCGTGCTGCAATCCGCCCCCGGCATCAGCTACGTGAAGTGGGACTGCAACCGCAAGATGAGCGACACCGGCTCCACCCACCTGCCCGCCGACATGCAGGGCAACCTGTTCTTCGACTACATCCGCAACTACTACGACGGCATGCGGCGGCTGCGCGAACGGCACCCGGATGTGACGTTCCAATGCTGCTCCGCAGGCGGCGGCAGGCTGGATCTGGGCGCGGCGGCGTTCCATGAGGAGTTCTGGCTCTCCGACAACACGGACGCGCACGACCGCCTGTTCATGCAGTGGAGCGCCATCCACTTCCTGCCCGCCAACGCCATCGGCTGCCACGTCACCGCCAGCCCCAACCTCTACACCGGGCGGGAAACCACGCTCAAATTCCGCTTCGACGTGGCGCTCATGGGCCGCCTCGGCCTGGAGCTGGACCCCCGCGCCGTGTCGGAGGACGACGCCGCGGAAATCCGCGAACGCATCGCCCTGGCCAAGAAGCTGCGCCCCATCGTGCAGCTAGGCGAGCTCTACCGCCTCGTCTCCCCCTACGAGGGTCCCGACTGCGCCGTGCTCTACCGCCACAATGACGAGGCCCTGCTGCTCTGCTACACCACGGAGCGCGCCTACACGGACCAGCACACCCGCATCCCCCTGACGGGCCTGGACCCCGCCGCCCGCTATACCATAGAGGAGCTGATGCCGGATACCACCGGCACCCGCTGCTCCCTCCACGGCCATACCATCGGCGGAGACCACCTGCTGCACACGGGCATTCCCATCCATTGGAACCGCCCCCACCAGTCCTGCGTCATCCGCCTGCGGGAAACTAGCTTTGCAGGCAGACAATCTTCCTGATTCTCGTCGGCAGCACGCGCTGCGCCACTTCGTACAACAACAGGCAAAGCAGCAGAATGGCAAACGGAACAAAGGTGTACAAATGCATGTTGATGGGATATGCCGTGAATAATACTTTGGCACCTATAACAAAGAATTCCTGCGTCACATACACAAAGAACACGGCAACACCGTATCGGGCCAATCTCTCATGGCACGGCACATACCTTTTCACCACCTGCGCCATGCTCAGGAAATACAGGATCTCCAAAAAACCGCCCAGCACAGGTATCTCGAACGCGTTCCAATGCACATAGGGAGATACGGCAGATTGGATAAACATCACCGCAAAATAGCCAACGCCGATTTTGGACATCACGCCGGAAAGGGTCTGCAGGGTGATGTAGCGCCGGGCCAGCACTCCCGATGAAAAATAGGCGATGCCCAGCAGGAACTTCTCCTGCAGGAAATACGGGAGGGCTTGCAAGGTTTCCTCATCCACCCCGTACGCCACTCCAAAACACCCTGCCACCACAACAATCAATGACCATGCAGGCAGGCGTACAAGCAAGCCGGAAACGAGAACTATGGGTATCAATACCTTCATGAACCACAAATCCATATGCCCGGGAATACCCGCCGAAGAAAAATCACCAACGACCTGATAAAGGGACAAGGAATCCCAGGGCAGAGCCTGCCCTGTCTCAATATAATGCATCCACGAATTCAAGCAGTGAAATACAACAAATCCTATAAGCGCCCATAAGCACGTCGAAACCAGAAGTTGCAATGGCCTTTCCCACACTATGGGAGAACTTGTCTTCTTGGCAAAATAGCCCGCAAAGAAAAAGAAGAAGCAAACAGGATTTTCAATAAAGCCAATAAGCACCGTCGCCCACGCCAACTCCACACTGCCACCGTGGAAGGGAGTCCTAATGGTGCAATGGCTGATGATGATGGCTATAATGGCGATGATGCGGGCCAAATCCACCAGGGAATCGCGCTTCTTGCCCTTGCCTTCATGGGAAACAACCATGGGAGCGAGGGTACAGTATTCCAAATGGGTA
>JAUNHW010000007.1 GCA_030523775.1 Akkermansia sp. | reverse complement strand
CACGGAGGAACCCGCTGCCACAGAGGAACCCGCCGATGCGGATGACGAGGAACCCGCCGCCGACGACGATTCCGAGGAGGACGGCGCGGATATCGATGTGTAAGCCGCAACCCGCTTGATTTTTCCCAAGGCCGCAGGTTTCCGGTGTACGGAGCCTGCGGTTTTTTGTGAGAGCACGAAAACGCCCGCCCATGCCGCGCCTGCATTTCACCTGCGCCTACAACGGCGAGCCCTTCCTGGGCTGGCAGAGCCAGCCCGGCGGCAACACCGTGCAGGATGTGATTGAGGCCGCCTTTGCGAACGTGCTGCACACCCCCCTGCGCATCTCCTCCGCCGGGCGCACGGATGCCGGCGTGCACGCAAGGGACCAGCATTTCCACGTGGATGTGCCGGAGGATTGCTCCCTCACCCCGCAGAACTGGCTCGCCGCCATCAACGCCAACGTGCCCGCCGCCATCCGCATGCTGGATGTGCAGCCCGTGGCCCCGGATTTCCACGCGCGCTTCTCCGCCACCGCCAAAACGTACGAGTACATCATCAACCGCGCTCCCGTCTGCTCCCCCTTCCTGGCCGGCCGCGTGTGGCACCGCCCCCAGCCCATGGATGAGGAGCTGATGGCCCGCGCCGTGCAGTGCTACGTGGGCGAGCATGATTTCCGCCGTTTCGCCGCCAACCGCGGCAACGAGCCCCAGGACCCGCCCGCGGATTTCTACCGGCGCACCATCTATGCCGCCACCTGCGAGCGCAGGGGTGACCTGCTGCGCATCCGCCTGCGCGGAAACGGGTTCATGTACCGCATGGTGCGCCTCCTCATCGGCTCCGCCCACCAGGTGGCCCTGGGCCGCGCCTCCCTGCAGGATTTGCAGTCCATGCTCGCAGACCCCCTGGGGGAAAAGACCCGCTACGGTGCCCCCGCCGCCGGCCTCTACCTGCACCGCGTGGAATACGCGCCGCCTGCGGAACAATGAATGGCCGGCGAACCGCAGGGGTGATTGCGCGGGGCGTTTTTTCATGCGCGCGGCGCGCTTGAAAAGGCCGGGTGCATGTGGTATGATGCGCGGAGATGGACCTGTTTGATTTTGCAGCTTCCCGGGAGGAGACGGAGTTGGAGCGCTACCGCCGGCTCTGTGCCGTGGTGCGCCACAACAACGAGCTGTACTACGCCAAGGCCACACCCGAAATCAGCGATGCGGAATACGACCGCCTCTACCGCGAAATTGAGGAGCTGGAGCGCGCGCACCCCGATTGGGTGACGCCGGACTCCCCCACCCAGAAGGTGGGCAATGATTTGAGCGAGGGGTTCCGCAAGGTCACGCATCCCCGCCCCATGGAGAGCATAGACGACATCTTCGAGCACAAGCCGGAGCAGGGGGAGACGGATGCCGAGCTGGTGGCCTTCTACGAGGGCTTGGAGAAGCAGCTGGGCATGGCCGCCCCCAAGGTGGTGGTGGAACCCAAGATAGACGGCTGCGCCGTCACGCTCATGTACCGCCGCGGCAAGCTGCAATACGCCGCCACGCGCGGCGACGGCCGCACCGGGGATGATATCACCGCAAACGTGCGCACCATCCGCAGCGTGCCCTTCACCCTGCCGGAGGACGCACCGGAGCTTTTGGAGGTGCGCGGGGAAATCTTCATGCCGTCCGCGGATTTCGATGCCATGAACGCGCAGCGCGATGCGGACGGCCTGTCCGCCTTCGCCAACCCGCGCAACGCCACCGCCGGCACCATCAAGCTGCTGGACCCCGCAGAGGTGACCCTGCGCCCGCTGCGCTTCCTGGCGCACGGCATCGGCGTGTACGAGGGCGCGCAGCTGCGCACCATGGAGGACTACGAGTCCCTGCTCACCCGCATGCAGATTCCGTACAACAAGCCCATCCTGCGCGCGGAGGGCGTGCAGGCCGTGCGCGCCGCCGTGGCGGAGATAGACACCACGCGCCGCGGGCTGGGTTTCGGCACGGATGGCGCGGTTGTCAAGCTTGATGATTTCTCCCTGCGCGAGCGCCTGGGCTCCACCGCGCGCGCACCGCGCTGGGCCGCCGCTTTCAAGTACCTGCCGGAGCAGCGGGAGACACGGCTGCGCGCCATCACCATCCAGGTGGGCCGCACCGGCGTGCTCACCCCGGTGGCAGAGCTGGAGCCCGTGCAGCTCAGCGGTACCACCGTTTCCCGCGCCACCCTGCACAACGCGGATGAAATCGAGCGCAAGGACATCCGCATAGGCGACACCCTGCTCATGGAGAAGAGCGGTGAAATCATACCCGCCGTGGTGCATGTGGTGGAATCCAAGCGCCCCGCGGATGCCGCGCCGTACAGCCTGTACGAGGCCGTGCACGGCGTGTGCCCGGTGTGCGGCGAGCCCATCTCGCGCGAGGAGGGGCAGGTGGCCTGGCGCTGCACCAACTTTACCTGCGCCGCGCAGGCGGCCATGCGCACCACCTATTTCTGCAAGCGCGAGGCCCTGGATATCGAGAGCTTGGGCGGCACCGTGGCAGAGGCCCTGGTGAACCGCGGCCTCATCCAATCCCCGCTGGACCTCTTCCGCCTCACCGTGCAGGAGCTCGGCGCGCTCAACCTGGGCACGGACGACGAGCCGCGCCGCTTCGGCGAGAAGAACGCCGCCAAGGCGCTCGGCGCACTGGAAACCGCCAAGGACCTGCCGCTGGAGCGCTGGCTCACCGCTTTCGGCATCCCCTCCATCGGCGCCGTCACCGCGCGCACCGTGGCCAAGTACCACCGGGATTTGGCGGAGCTGGCGGATTCCGCCTACCTGCGCGCCCTGCTGCGCCTGGAGCGGGATATCGAGCGCTACAACGAGCTCAGCCCCGGTGCCAAGGCCAACAAGGGGCTGGACAAAGCCGCGCTGGAAGCGCAGCGCGCCCCCATCCGCACCGCGCTGGAGGAGCTGGCCGCACCCTTCGCGGCCCGCGGCTACCTGGGCGTGGAGGAGGACGGCCCCAACCGCCTCAAGCTCGTGAACCCCATCGGTTCCGTATCCACGCGCAACCTGGTGCGCTACTTTGATTCCGCCGCGGGGCAGGGGGTTATGGGCACGCTCGGCGCGCGCGGTATCAACCCCGCCTCCCCCACGTTCACGGAGAACATGAACTCTGCGGCGGAGGGACCGCTTTCCGGCAAAACCTTTGTGCTCACCGGAGCGCTCAGCAGGCCGCGGCCGGACTTTGAGAAGATGATAGCCGCGGCGGGCGGCAAGGCCACGGGCTCCGTCACCAAGAACACCACCTACCTGGTGGCGGGAGAGGGCGGCGGCTCCAAGCGCGACAAGGCGGCCAAGCTCGGCATCCCCGTCATCGGCGAGGATGAATTGCTGGCCATGATGAACGCCTCCCAGGGGGAGGAGCCTTTCACCCTGTCATGAGTGCGCGCGCCATCATCTACGGCACCATTGCCATTGATACGCTCATCACGCCCGGCGGGCGCGCCGGCTCCGTGCTGGGCGGGTCCGGCCCGTACGCCGCTCTGGCGGCGCGCCTGCTCACGGACCGCGCGCACCTGGTGGGTGTGGTGGGGGATGATTTCCCCGATGAATTCACGCGCGCCCTGGAGGCGCGCGGCGTGGGCATGCAGCATGTGGACCGCGCAGCGGGAAAAACCTTTGCCTGGACCGGCGAGTACGAGGACGACATGAACAACCGCCGCTCCGTCTCCACGCTGGAGGGCGTGCAGGAAACCTGGCAGATGAACCTCTCTCCGCAGCTGCGCGAGAGCGAGCTGGCCGTGGCCTGCAACGTGACCCCGCGCCTGCAGCTGCGCCTGCTGGAGCAGTGCAGCGGCGCCAGGTTCACCATGGCGGATTTCATGGAATCCTGGATTCTGCGCGAGCGCGGGTACGTGGATGCCCTGCTGGCGCGCGTGGACATGGCGCTGATGAACGACAGCGAGGCGCGCGTGTTCGCCGGCACGGATGATTCCCTGGAGGCGGGCCACGCGTTGCTGGCGGCCGGCCCGCGCTATGCGGTGGTGAAGCACGGCAGCGCGGGCGCCACGCTCTTCCACAGGGAGGGGGAGGAAACGCGCATCTTCCGCTGCCCCGCCTGGCCGCTCATCCACCCGCAGGATCCCACCGGCGCGGGGGATGCCTTCATGGGGGCCTTTGCCGGCTACCTGACCACCTGCCTGAACGGCGGCAACCCCGCCTGGGAGGACATGAAGCGCGCCACGGCCATAGCCTCCGTGGTGGCCGCAGCCGTGTGCGAGAAGTTCGGCACCGTCTCCCTCTTTGCCCTCACCAGCCGCGAGCTCGCACGGCGCCTGGCCCGCTTCCGCGAGATGACGAACTGGGATTGAGATAATCCCGCGGTTCTTGACGCGGTGGCGCCCGGCGGCTATACTTGGGGCATGAACCACTACGCGCTCATTCTGGCAGGGGGTAGCGGCACGCGCTTCTGGCCGCTCTCCCGCAACGCCAAGCCCAAGCAGCTGCTGGACCTCTTCGGCCAGGGCACCATGCTCCGCCAGGCCATCGACCGCCTGAAGGGAATTGTTCCCGCGGAAAACATCTTCATCCTCACCAACCACCTGCAGGAGGCGGAGGTGCGCCGCCAGGCAGCGGAGCTGCCGGAACGCAACATTGTGGCGGAACCCGCGCGGCGGGACACCGCGCCCGCCGTCTCGCTGGGCGTGGGGCTCATCGCCGCGCGCGACCCGCAGGCCAGCATGATCATCATCCCCAGCGACTCGCTCATCCTGGACACCCCCGCCTTCCAGGCGCTGGCGCAGGATGCGCTCAACCTCGCAGACCGCGAGCAGGCCCTCATCACCATCGGCATCAAGCCCACCTGGCCATGCCCAAGCTACGGCTACATTGAGCGCGCGGAAAAGCTGGATGACCCCGCGCTCACCCACAACTGCTACGAGGTGGTGCGCTTCCGCGAGAAACCGGACACCGCCACCGCGGAGCAGTACCTGGCCAGCGGCAACTTCTCCTGGAACGCGGGCATGTTCATCTGGAGCGTGGCGCACGTGCGCGCCCAGCTGGCTGCCCACGCACCGGAGCTCGCAGGGTTCATCGACCGCTTGAGCGGCGCGGCGGACGCGCCCGCGTTCATCCGCGACGAGTTCCCGAAACTCACTCCCATCTCCATTGATTTCGCCCTGCTGGAGAAGGCGGACCGCGTGCTCAACTTCGAGGCCACCTTCGACTGGGACGATGTGGGCTCCTGGATTTCCGTGGGCAAGTACCTGCCGCAGATGGGTGAGGGCAACGTCTCCAACAGCCCGCTGAGCTCCATCGCCTCCGCCAACAACATCGTCTTCACGGATTCGCACAAGCAAGTGGCCCTGGTGGGCGTGGACGACCTTATTGTGGTGGACACCGGGGATGCCCTGCTGGTGGCGCGCCGCAGCGAGGCGGACCGCATCAAGAAGGTGGTCTCCACCCTCCCAGACGAACTGCTGTAAAATAGTACCTAGTAAATCCCCATGCATCCCGCGCTGGGCATAGATTTCGGCCAGGCACGCATCGGCATTGCAGCCACGGATGCGTGCGGCATCTTGGCGCACCCCGTGGAAAGCATCCACCTGAACCGCACGGAACCCCTGGAGCGCATCGCGCAACTGGTGGCGGAGCGCGGCATCCGCACCCTGGTGCTCGGCCTGCCGCTGCGCCTGGACGGCACAGAGGGCACCGCTTGCGAGAAGGTGCGCGCCTTCGGGGAGAGGCTGCACGCTCGCCTGCCGGAGCTCCCGCTCGTCTACGTGGATGAATTCCTGACCACCAGCGTGGCCCAGGACAAGCTGCACGCCGCCGGCAGGAAGGCGCGGGATTTCAAACCCATCATCGACCAGGCAGCCGCCGTGGAAATCCTCAACAACTGGCTGGGAAACGCGGACTGATACCGCGCCGCGCCGCGATATTGCGCTTGCGCGGCGCGGGGCCGTGGGCTAGAATGAGGGGGTATGATGGACTATGCGCCGCTCATTGAGAAACGCCGCGCGCGGCTGGCGGAGCTGGAGACGCAGATTGCGGACCCGGCCCTGTTCAACGACCGCGCGCGGGCGGAGGAACTGATGCGCGAGCACCGCCGCACCAAGGAGCTGATGGACAGCTGGGACGAGCTCCAGGTCATCCGCCGCCAGATTGAGGAAAACCGCGAGCTGGCAGGCGGCGAGGACGAGGAGATGGCCGCGCTTGCCCAGGCGGACCTGGCGGAGCTGGAGCCCAGGGAGGCACGGCTGCAGGAGGAAATCCAGTACAGCCTGCTGCCGCGCGATGCCACGGAGGACCGCGACGCCCTGGTGGAAATCCGCGCCGGCACGGGCGGGGACGAGGCATCCCTCTTTGCCGGGGACCTGCTGGGCATGTACCAGCGCTATGCGGACACCCGCGGCTGGAAGTTCGAGATCCTGGATGCCAGCCCCAGTGATGTGGGCGGCTTCAAGGAAGTGACCGCGCGCGTCTCCGGGGAGGAGGTTTTCCGCTTCATGAAGTACGAGAGCGGCGTGCACCGCGTGCAGCGCGTGCCCGCCACGGAAACGCAGGGGCGCATCCATACCTCCACCGCCACGGTGGCCGTGCTGCCGGAGGCGGAGGAGGTGGATATCGAAATCCGCCCGGAGGACCTGCGCATAGAAACCTGCCGCTCCGGCGGCGCCGGCGGCCAGCACGTGAACCGCACGGAATCCGCCGTGCAGATTTTCCACCTGCCCACAGGTATCATGGTGCGCTGCGAGCAGGAGCGCTCCCAAATCAAGAACAGGGAGACCGGCATGCGCATCCTGCGCGCACGCCTTTTCGAGATGAAACAGCGCGAGGCCCAGCAGAACTACTCCGACAAGCGCCGCGCCCTCATCGGCTCCGGCGGCCGCGAGGAGAAGATTCGCACCTACAACTTCCCGCAAAACCGCCTCACGGACCACCGCATCGGCTACACCGCCTACAACCTGGACATTGTGGTCTCCACCGGCGCGCTGGATGAAATCATCTCCCGCATGCAGCATGCCGAGATGCAGGAGCGCATGGACGAATTGAAATAACGACACGCCATGAAAACCGTCAACGAGGTCCTGACCGGCGGCACGCAATACCTAGAGGCGCGCGGCATAGAGGGTGCGCGGCATTCCATGCAGAGCCTCATGGTGCATGTGCTGGGCTGCGACCGCACATGGCTGTACCTGCATTTCGACGACCCGCTGCCGGAAGCCAAGCTGGCACCGCTGCGCGAGCTCCTGCGGCAGCGCGGCCAGGGCGTGCCGCTGCAGCACCTGCTGGGCAGCACGGAATTCTACCGCCGCGAGTTCCGCACGGATGCCCGCGCGCTCATTCCGCGCCCGGAGACGGAGGAGCTGGTGGAGCTGGCTCTCTCTCGCGTGGAGAGGAAGGACGGCATGCGCGTGCTGGACATGGGCTGCGGCAGCGGCGTCATCGGCATCACCCTGGCCCTGGAACTGGCGGAGCAGCACCCCACGGTGGTGTTGGCAGACATCTCTGATGCCGCACTGGCGCTCACCCTGGAAAACGCCAACCGCCTGGGTGCCAGGGTGCAAACCTACCGCAGCGATTTGTTCTCCGCATGGACCGATGCGGCGGAAAGCGCCATCACCCCGCCCTCTCCCTTCAACCTGGTGCTGGCCAACCTGCCCTACGTGCCGGATGGCGAACAGGTGGCCGCGGAAGTGGCGCACGACCCCGCCACCGCGCTCTACGGCGGACCAGACGGCCTGGACGTGGTGCGCGCCTTCCTGAAGGAAAGCCTGCCGCACCTGGCGGGCCGCGCGCTGGTGGCCCTGGAGGTGGGGCACGACCAGGGCGAGCGCGTGCGCGCCCTCATGCAGGAGCTGGGCTTCACAGACACGGAAGTGCTGACCGACATGAGCGGCAAGCCCCGCTTCCCCATTGGCCGCGCACCAGAACGGGAAGAAAAGGAGAAGGAACTTCAGGAGGTCCCGATGGATGAATGACGAATGGCTCATCTACCCCGGAGTGAAGCGAGCGGCCGCGGTGCTGGCGCGCGCGGCGCTGGTGTGCATGCTGGCGGCGGCGGTTTGCGCGCCGGCGGAGATTGCGTGCGCCATGCTGGCGGCGGCGGTGCAGAGCCAGGCCCTGCTCTCTGCGGCCCTGCTGTGCGGCGCGGCGGCATCCGTGCTGCTGCTGGCGGCGGTGGCCTGCCTGGGCCCGCTGGCGGCATGGTGCCACCTGGTGCTGGTGGCGGGGCGGGGCAGCGCGTTCACGCGCTTCCTCACGCAGCTGGGCGTGTTTATCGCCCTGCTGATACCCGTTTGCGCAGTGTATACGGTGATTGCCGGGGAACCCCTGCTGGCGCGGCAGGCGGAAATCCCGCCCTATGTCTGCCTGATTCTCCTGATATCCGTGCTCATCAACCTGCCGAACATAAAGGCGGCGCCGGTGAAACTCCGCGCGCTCGCGGCGTTGCTGCCGCTGTTTCTGCTGGGGGCGACCCTGACGGATGTGGACGGCTTGCTTGCCATCCGCACGGTGTGCACGCTGGCGGCCGCAGCGTGCGCGTGGATGCCCCTGCGCGCGCTTTCCGCCACGGCGGAGCGTATTGTTTCCCTACCGGAGCGGGAGGATATTTGAGGCTCCCCTCAATGCACCAGGAGCTTGGCGCCGGGGACGGTGATGCGGCGGGATTCTGCGGCATAGCCGAATGAGCCTTCATCCGGCTTGTTTTCATCGTGGCGGACATGGCGCGGGTGGGTGCCGCCGCGCAGGTAGGCCACAATACCGCGGCCGATGGCGCGGGCGTAGCGGCGGGCGTTGGCATCATCCGCCAGGAAGGCGGCGTGCCCGCGGTTGTTGAGGAAGGCGGCCTCCACCACGGCGGCGGGAATGCCGGAATCATCACACGTGTTCATCCAGGCGGCGGAGCGGTCTGCATCCACATAGCGCGCCTGCACGGTGCATGCGCGCCCGCCGTTGGGCATGCCGTGGTTCAGGATTTCCCTGTTGAGCGTGTTGGCAATGGCGCTTGCCAGCGGGCGCCCGTTGTAGCGGTTGCAGATGATGATGGAGGGGGAGGCGCCGTCCCTCCACCCGCCGGAGCGGTTGTGGTGCAGGAACACAATGGCGGCGGCACGGCGGTACACGGCATAGTCTGCGCTCACCACGCCGCTGCCCACGCGGTCCGGGTGGTAGCGTGAGGGGTAGCGCTCGCCGCCTTTGCCGGGGCGGCGCAGGTGCACCACGCCGGCGCGGCGCGCATCACGCGCCATCTCCGGGGAGAGGGCGTTTCCGTTGCCGCGGTTGCACACGGTGCAGCGGTAGCCCGCGCGCTCCACCTCGCGCTTCACGTCATAGGAATACTTGTACCAGAAGCTGCACTCCTCCAGGGAGACGCCGTTCGCCAGGCGCCCGGGGGTGGAGGCGCCGGGGCTTTCCGCACAGTGGCCGATATCCAGCACCACCACGCCGGAGGACGAACCGATGCCCAGGCCGGTGCAGCCCGCCAGCGCCAGCGCGGCCACAGCCGCGGCCAATACCTGCTTCCACCTGTTCACGGGCATGCTCACGGCTGCGGGTTACTCTCCCTCGTCCGCCTCGTCCGGCACGCGCGGTACAAAGCGCATGAGCTCCGCCACGAAACTGAGCGGCACATCTCCCGTGGGCCCGTTTCTGTTCTTGGCGAGCAGGAGGTTGGCCCGCTGTCCCGCGGCCTGGCGCTGCTCCTCGTTCTCCGCGTAGTAGGCCGTGCGGTAGAGCAGGCCAATCATGTCCGCATCCTGTTCAATGGCACCGGATTCACGCAGGTCGCTCATCATGGGCACACCCTTGGACTTGCCTGGGCGGTTTTCCGGGCCGCGGTTGAGCTGTGCCAGCACGATGATGGGGATTTCCAGCTCCTTGGCCAGGTTCTTGAGCCCGCCGGAGATTTCTGCAATCTCGCGTTCGCGGCTGTTCTGCGCCTGCTTGGTGTGGGAGCGCATGAGCTGCAGGTAGTCGATGCCGATACAGGCCAGGTCCGGCTGCTCTCTCTTCACGCGGCGGGCCTTGGCGCGCAGCTCTGCAATGGAGATGCCGGCGGTGTCGTCTATAATCAGGCGCGCGGCCTTGAGCAGGCGCACGGCATCCGTGATTTTCTTGAGGTCGCCCTTTTTCATGCCGGAGCGCTTCAAGAGGATTTCCTGCTTGCTGATGCCGCTCAGGGAAAGGATGAGGCGCTCCACCAGCTGGGTGCTGGGCATTTCGCAGGAGAACATGAGCACGGCTTTCTTCTCCTGGATGATAAGGTGCTCGATGATGTTGAGCAGGAAGGAGGTCTTGCCCATGGAGGGGCGCGCCGCCACCACAAAGAGCTCGCCGGGTTTCAGGCCGTTGGAATCCCTGTCCAGCTTGTCGAACCCGGTGGAGAGGCCCTGCAGCTTGTCCCCGCCGTGCATCAGCCGCTCCACCGTGTCCATGAAGCTTTGGATATCCTGCTTGAGGGACCACTTCTTCTTGCCCGCCTCCGTGTTCTGGCGTATCTGCAGCACGGCCTGCTCGGTCTGGTCCAGCAGCTCTGCCACTTCCGTGTCTCCGGTGTAGGCTGCCACGGAGGCGGCGTTCGAGGTGTGCACGATGCAGCGGCGGATGTACTTCTCGCGCAGCGTCTCCATGTGGTGGTGGAACAGGGCCGTGCTGGTGGAAAAGGTGTACACGTCCATCAACCCGGGGCGCCCGCCCACGGATTCCAGCAGGTTGCGGTCCGTGAGCACCTGCGCCACGGTGGTTACGTCCAGCGCCAGGCGCGCATCGTAGCGCTCCAGGAAAAGGTTCCACAGGATGCGGTGCGCCGGAATGTAGAAGTAGTCTTCCGTGATGCCTTCCTCCACGCACTGCGGAATCACCGTTTCCGGGTCCATCGTCATCATGGAGAGCAGGCTCTTCTCCAAGTCCGGCGCCTGGGGCATCATCATGTTCTCCCTATCCCTCGCGGGGGATGCCCCCGCCTTCAAATCCGGTTTGTCTTCTTTTTCTTCGCTCATGGTAATCGGTGGGCGCATCCTACCCCATCCCCCCACCCGGTGCAAGGTCATTTTTGCAAAAAGATTTTTCCCCTTGCCGTATCGCGGTTCACGGTTCGTGCAGGGTGTTTTCCGCGTCATCTTTTGCTTAACTTTTCCAAACTTTCGGGCGGGGCGGGCGTTTTTGCCTTGAAAGACGGTGCGGCAGGGGGTAGGATGGCTGTGAACAGGGCGGGGCCCTGAACTCATCATCACCATGAAGACACTCATCACCAACGCTCACGTCATCTCCCCCGGGGTGGATCTTCCCGGGGCCTCCGTGCTGATAGAAGGAACCAAGATTGCAGCCGTGTACCCGGACGGGGCCACCCCGGCGGCGGACAAGGTCATCGATGCCGGCGGCAACATGCTGCTGCCGGGCTTTATCGACATCCACTCGCACGGCGCGGGCGGGTGCGACACCTGCGACTGCAAGGTGGAGAGCATCCGCACCATTGCAGACTGCAAGATGAAGGAGGGCGTGACCACCTGGCTGCCCACCACGCTCACGCTGGGCACCAAGACGCTCCAGGACGTGTGTGCGTGCGTGAAGGAGTATGCGGCCTCCCCCAACGGCTCCAAGACCCCCGGCGTGCACCTGGAGGGACCGTACATCAACCCCAAGCAGTGCGGTGCGCAGAACCCCGCGTTCGTGCGCCCGGCGGACATGGAGGAGGTGGATTCCATCCGCTCCATCTACCCGGTGCTGCTCATCTCCCTGGCACCGGAAATGCCGGGGGCCGTGGAATTCATCGCCCAGGCCGCGGAGCGCGGCATCACCTGCTCCGCCGGGCACTCCGCCGCCACGCACGCGGACTTTGTGAAGGCCAAGGCCGCCGGCCTCAAGCACCTCACCCACTTCTGCAACCAGATGAGCCCCCAGCACCACCGTGAAATCGGCCTGGTGGGCTCCGGCATGCTGGACAAGGAAATCAAGATTGAAATCATCTGCGACACCATCCACCTGTGCGCGGATATGCTCAACCTCACCTTCACCAACAAGAGCGCGGACCAGATGATCATGATCACGGACTCCCTGGCGTGCTCCTGGATGCCGGACGGCCCCGGCCAGCTGGGCGGCCTGCCCATCATGGTGAAGGACGGCGTGGCCCGCCTGGAATCCGGCAACCTGGCCGGCTCCACCCTGCGCTACGCCAAGGGCCTGCGCAACGTGTGGAAGATTACCGGCCAGCCGCTCTGCCAGCTGGTGAAGGCCACCTCCTGGAACCAGGCCCAGAGCCTCGGCCTGCACGGCCTCGGCAAGGTGGCCCCCGGCTACACCGCGGATTTGGTGCTGCTGGACCCGGAGTTCGAGACCCTCAAGACCATCATCGACGGCGAGGTGCGCTACGAGGCGTAACCGCCGTTCCCGAGCCATGAAAGCGCTCCTGCCTGCCCTGTTCCCCGCCGCCGTGTGCGTGTGCCTGGCGGCGGAGCCGGTGCAGCGGGAGGAAATCACCATGCGCGCGGGTGAAACCGTCACCCGCGTGCTGGAGGGCAATCCCACCACGGGCTACCTGTGGAAGGCGGAGCAGCTGCCCCCCGGTGCCGCCGTGAAGGTGGAAACCGCCCAGCTGCCCGCGGAGGAGCGGCAGGAGCCCGTGTGCGGGGCACCCAGCCCCACGCAGGTCACCATCACCGCCGTGAAACCCGGCACCGCCACCGTGGTGGTGAACTACGCCCGCCCGTGGGAAAAGGGCAAGGCACCGGCCCGGAGCGTGCGGTATGAGGTAACGGTGCTACCCGGAGAATAGCACCCGCCTGCCTGGATATTTTTGGCATTCCGTATCGCGCGCGCGCAATTGCGCACGCGATTATGCGCGCGCGCGAGACGGGTATGACAAAACGGAATTTTTACCTTGCCCTTGGCGCGGGTTGGGGTATGCTGGTGGCATACGCAAGATACGGCTATGAAAAACGGCAAAGTGATATTTTTCGACACTACGCTGCGGGACGGCGAGCAGTGCCCCGGCGCCTCCATGAACCTGCGCCAGAAACTGGAGGTGGCGCGCCAGCTGGAAAAGCTGGGGGTGGATGTGATAGAGGCCGGCTTCCCCGTGGCCTCCGAGGGCGATTTCGAGTCTGTTTCCACCATTGCGCGCACGGTGAAGAAGTGCCGCGTGGCGGGGCTCGCCCGCTGCACGGAGCAGGATATCCGCAAGGCCGCGGCAGCCGTGGCCCCAGCCGGGGACCGCGCGCGTATCCACGTGTTCCTGGCCACCAGCCCGCTGCACCGCGAATTCAAGCTCAAGATGAGCAAGGAGGAGGTGCTGGCCAGGGCCGTGGAGGGCGTGAAGCTCGCCAAGAGCCTGGTGGAGGACGTGGAGTTCTCTGCAGAGGACGCCAGCCGCACGGAGCTGGACTTCCTGGCGCAGGTGGTGGAGGCGGTCATTGATGCCGGAGCCACCACCGTGAACCTGCCGGACACCGTGGGATTCACCACCCCCGGCGAGTACGCCGCCATGATTGCCTACATGCGGGAGCACGTGCGCAACATTGAAAAGTGCATCCTCTCCGTCCATTGCCACAACGATATCGGCCTGGCCGTGGCCAATTCCCTGGCCGCCGTGCAAGCCGGCGCACGCCAGGTGGAGGGCACCATCAACGGCATCGGCGAGCGCGCCGGCAACGTGGCCATCGAGGAGGTGGCCATGGCCCTCACCACACGCCCGGAGGCCCTGGGATTCGCCAAGGGAGAGAACCCCCACAACCTGAATACCAGGGAAATTGTGCGCACCAGCCGCGTGGTCTCCCGCATGAGCGGCATGATGGTGCAGCGCTCCAAGGCCATTGTGGGCGAGAACGCCTTCGCCCACAGCTCCGGCATCCACCAGCACGGCATCCTCGCCAAGAGGGAAACCTATGAGGTAATCAACCCCGCGGACGTGGGCTGGGGCGCCACGGAGCTGCCGCTCACCAAGCATTCCGGCCGCGCCGCCGTGAAAGCCCGCCTGGAGCGTTTGGGCCACACCCTCTCCAACGATGAGCTCACGCACGTCTTCGAGCGTTTCAAGAAGGTGGGCGACAGCAAGAAATTCGTGTACGACGACGACCTGGCATCCCTGGTGAACGATTCCCTGGACACGCGCAACGGCGTGTGGAAAATGCACCAGATCCAGTTTGTGGCGGGTTCCGCCGCATGCCCCACAGCCACCGTGACCCTGGAGAAGGAAGGCAAGAAATTCACGGACAGCGCCATCGGCAACGGCCCCGTGAACGCCTGCTTCAAGGCCATCGACCGCATCACGCGCAGCAAGGGCTCGCTGGTGGACTTCAACGTGCACGCCACCTCCTGCGGCCAGGACGCCCTGGGCGAGGTTTCCGTGAAGGTGCAGTTCTGCGAGCATGAGCGCCCCGTCTCCGGCAAGGGTGCCGCCACGGATATCATAGAAGCCTCCGCGCGCGCCTACCTCAACGCCCTCAACCGCCACCTCACCCTCAGCTCCATCAAGGCCTAAGGCATGGAGGAAACCGTCAAAATCATCGTGGGCCTGGGAAACCCGGGCCGCGAGTATGCGGAAACCCGCCACAACGTGGGCTTCATGGTGCTGGACCGCCTGGCCGCGCGCCTGGGCGCCGTGTGGAAGGCAGACAAGGCGCGCAAGGCGGAGCTTGCCGCCGGCCCGGGCGTGCTGCTGGTAAAACCGCAGACATACATGAACGCATCCGGCGAGAGCGTGGGGCCGCTCATGCGCTATTTCAAGTTCGAGCCGGGGCAGGTCTTTGTGGTGTACGACGACATCTCCTTCCCGGTGGGTGCCATGCGTCTGCGCGCGGGCGGCTCCGCAGGCGGCCACAACGGCATGAAATCCATCATCGCCCACCTGGGCACGGAGAAGTTTCCCCGCCTGCGCGTGGGCATCGGCGTGCCGGGGCAGAAAAACATGATCGGCCACGTGCTGGGCAAGTTCACGCCGGAGGAGCGCCCCCTGCTGGAGGAGACGCTGGACAAGGCGGAGGAAGCCGCCCGCACCGTGTTGAAAGAGGGCTTTCAGGCGGCCGCCAACCGCTTCAACGTGAAAAAGGAGAAGAAGCCCAAGCCGCAACCGCAGGATGAGCCCGCGGCCAACGCCCCGCAACCCCCGCCGGGCAATACGGACTCCCCATCCTGAACGCTGGCGCAGCCGCATCCCTGCCGCGCACGCGAAATTCTGCTTGCGTATTGCACGCGGCTGTGGTACAAGGGGCGCGCAACCACCCGCTTGGTACACGGTCTCGTGGTGTAATGGTAGCACAAGGGATTTTGATTCCCTTTGACTAGGTTCGAGTCCTGGCGAGACTATACGGATGTACGGTGAGGTAATGTTTGAATGGCGGCGCGTCCGTCGCGCGCAGTTTTTTGCGGGTTAAGCTTGCGGAACGCGTGCGGGGGTGGTACAATTCGCACCGAGCCGATGGGCTTCGTTTTTTAACCACAAACAATACGATTATGTCACTCGAATCATTCTTCAATCCGAAGAGCATTGCAGTGGTCGGCGTGTCCGACAATCCCTCCAAGCTTGGCGCGGTGGTGTTCAACAACATCATTGATGCGGGCTTCACCGGCAAGCTGTACGGCGTGAATCCCAAGCTGGACGGCCAGGAAGTGTACGGCAAGCCGTGCTACGCGAGCGTGGACAAGCTGCCGGAGGCCATGGACCTGGTGGTCATCCTGGTTCCGGCGCGCTTCACGGAGCCCGTGATTGACGCCTGCATCGTGAACCACACCAAGAACATCTCCATCATCACCGCCGGCTTCGGCGAGGTGGGCGAGAAGGAGCTGGAGCAGCGCATTGCCACCAAGTGCCTGGACAACGGCATCAGCCTGCTGGGCCCGAACTGCCTGGGCCACATCTCCACCCCCCACAACCTCAACGCCTCCTTCGGCGACACCCCGCTCAAGGGCAAGGTGGCCTTCATCTCCCAGTCCGGCGCGTACTGCTCCGCCATCATGGACTGGGCAGCAGGCAAGAACATCGGCTTCTCCCACTTCATCTCCATCGGCAACAAGGCCGCCATGGGAGAGGACATCCTCTTGGACGCCCTCAAGAACGACCCCGACACCAACGCCTTCGTCTTCTACCTGGAGTCCCTCAAGAACGGCAAGAACTTCCTGAAGGTGCTCAAGGAGGTGTCCGACACCAAGCCCTGCGTGATCATGGAGCCCGGCAAGAGCGCGAAGGCGCAGGCGGCCTCCCTGTCCCACACGGGTTCCCTGGCACCGAACTACCGCGTGCTGGAGATTGCGCTTCAGGGCGCTGGCGCTATCCAGGCGTACAATGACCGCGAGCTGTTCGGCCTGCTGGAGATTCTCCAGTACTGCCACCACAATGATTTCGGCGGCCAGGTGGCCGTGCTCACCAACGCCGGCGGCGTGGGCGTGCTCACGAGCGACCTGTGCGAGGACGCCGGGCTGGACATCGCCCGCCCGAGCGAGAAGACCATCGAAGAACTCAAGGCCAACCTCACCGCGGAGGCTTCCGTGGGCAACCCCATCGACGTGGTGGGCGACGCCCTGGCCGACCGCTATGAGAAGGCCCTGCGCATCCTTTGCGAGAGCAAGGAGTACAAGAACATCCTGGTGCTGCTCACCCCGCAGCGCGTCACCGATCCCACCGGCACCGCAGAGGCCATCGTCAAGCTCGCCCCGCAGTACCCGGACATCAACATCTACGCCGTCTTCGTGGGCGGTGCCCGCGTGGAGGAGGGCCGCGAGATCCTGCGCAAGAACCACATCCTCACCTACGAGTACCCGTCCGACGTGGTGCGCCTGCTCGGCCTGCTGAAGGCCCAGATGGCCTACCGCGGCAAGAAGCTCGCCACCGCAGAGGTGCACGAGCTGCCCGCCGAGCTCAAGAAGCAGGTGGCAGACGCCAAGGCCGCCGGCCTGGCCTCCCTCCCGCAGGTCACCGTGAACGCCCTCATGGCCCACTACGGCATCGATTTCCCGAAGAGCGGCAACTACACGGACAAGGCGGAAGCCCTGGCCTTCTGCAAGACCATCTTCCCGAACGCCGTGGTGCTCAAGCTCTCCGCGCCGGACGCCCTGCACAAGACCGAAATGAAGGGCATTTACCTGAACGTGAACGACGAGGCTTCCTTCGAGGCCGCCTGGAACGGCCTCTGGGGCTCCATTGAGAAGTTCCAGCTCAAGGGCGCCTCCGTCCTCATCCAGGAGATGATCACCAAGGCCACGGAAACCATCATCGGCGTCAACAGCGACAAGAACTTCGGCCGCGTCATGGTCTTCGGCACCGGCGGCATCTACACCGAAGTCATGCGCGACACCACCATGCGCATCCTGCCCTCCGACGATTTCGCGGAGATGATCAAGGAGACCAAGGTGGGCAAGATCCTCAACGGCGTGCGCGGCGAGGCCCCCAAGGCCGTCGGCCCCCTGGCGGACACCCTGCGCAAGGTCCAGCAGCTGGTGCTGGAGGTGCCGGAAATCACCGCCATAGACGGCAACCCGGTGCTCGTGACCGCGGACCGCGCCGTGGTGGTGGACTTCAAGATGCTGTTGAAGTAAAGGAAATTCACAGTTGGCAAGCCCCGCCCGCCTATGCCGGGCGGGGCTTCTTTCTGCCGTACACGCGAATTGGGCTTGAAAAGCGGGCGGGGTCGTGTATACTCGCCCGCGCAGCCGGGAACCAGGCTCGTCCAAGATATGTCAGCCCCTGAAAAACCGATCTACACCATCTCCGTGCTCGTGGAAAACAAGTTCGGCGTGCTCTCGCGCATAGCAGGCTTGTTCTCCGGGCGCGGCTACAACATCCAGGCCCTGAACGTGGCACCCTGCGAGGACCCCGCCTACTCCCGCATGACCATTGAGGTGAAGGAGGAGAACGAGAAGCTCAACCACATCATCAAGCAGCTGGACAAGCTGGTGAACGTGGTGGAGGTGGTGGATTTCCGCAACGTGCCCACCGTCTACAGGGAGGTGGTGCTGCTGCGTGTGCGTTTCGGCGACAAGATGCACGACATCATCGACATCTGCAACATTTTCGGCGCGAAGGTGCTGGACGCCACGCACGACACGCTCTCCATCGAGTGCACGGGCGGCGTCTCCCGCATCAACCGCTTCCTGAACCTGATGGCGGACTACCAGATAGACATGCTCACGCGCTCCGGCAAGATTGCCGTGGTGAAACCCAGGGACGGTGGCTCCAAGCCGGATGCGGAATAAAACTTATTTGAAAACTTTTGCGAGATTTGGCTTGCATCCCCCGAATTTGGTGCTATCATCCTGCCACCTTGTCGGTCGATTGCCGCAGCCACGAAAATCAACCACTAAACAAGAGATACAACATTATGAGCGAAATCAACGTAGATGACTTCAAGGTCAATGAGAAGGATTCCGGTTCCACCGGTTTCCAGGTGGCAGTGCTTACCAAGCGCATCGCCCACCTCACCGAGCACCTGGCGGAGCACAAGCACGACCACGCCTCCCGCCGCGGTCTGCTGATGATGGTGGCCAAGCGCCGCAAGCTGCTGGATTACGCCAAGCGCACCATGCCGGACCTGTACAAGGACCTTCTCAACCGCCTTTCCCTGCGCCACTAAGCCACGCAGGCAAGCACCGCGAAGCCGCAAACAATCGCAAAATATTCAAGGGAAACCCGCAGGCGAAAGTCTGCGGGTGTTCTTTTTGCCAAAACGTGGAGCCGCGAACAGCGCAAAGGCAGCACCCCATCAGCGGCGGGAGCGCAGGGTCATGCCCTCCTCCAGACCGCGGGTGATGAGCTCGTGGCGCTGCTGTTCCGCAATGAGCATGGGGTTGTAGCGGTTCTTGGAGAATACGGATACAATGATACCCTCCTCACGGCCAACGCAATACAGCACCTTTGCCATGCCCAGGTACACGTAATCATCAAAGAAGTGCATGATTGTTCCGGCGGATAAGTAGAAGTGCGCAATATCGCCAAAGAATTTGCAGGTGAACAGTACGGCCAGCGTAAACATGGGCGTTCCCTTGTAGGCGCGGCACACTCTCACAATCAGGAAGGCCCCGTACAAGAAAACGATTGTCATCAGGCCCAGCCCCACACAGCCGGTGCGGTGCACGGCCGTGATTGGGCCGTTGTGCCAGGTACCCGTGGAAGCGAAATCCTCTTGGTCGCCAAACCGGGCGCTGCCGCGCATGAGAGACACGTTGTAGCGGTTCAAATCCGACACGGCCTGGCCGAAACCATCCCCCCACACATAATCCTGAATGTATCCCGTGCGGGGATCCAGTGCCCAGCGCCACATCTTCTTGCGCCATTCCGAGGAGTTTTCCGTCTCACGGCGAACCTCGTCCTTGATTTCCACCCCGGGGAAAATGGACAATGTTCTCTGCATGCCGAACGGGAAATGCTCCTCCACCACCTTTTCGTGGCTCAGATACAGCAGGCTGCCGTATGCCGCCACACCGAAAAAGATGATATAGGCCATCTCGCGCTTGATGTGGCACAGGGCTAGACCGATTGCTCCGAACATCACCAACTTCTCTCGCCAGCCGGAGATTACCACGGAAGCGCAGCAAAACAGGAGTATGGCAATATACTTGGGAGAGGACAATATCTCATGGAAAGTCTTCCTGCTGAAAGCGATGAGGAACACGGCAACTCCCAACTCGGAGAACAGGGAGAAACGCGAATTGCTCATCTCTTCTCCCAAACCGCCGGCGGATACCATGCCAAACATTCCCGACAAGGCGGTAAAGACGGTAGCACCCACCACAATGTACATGGTCTTGTGGAGAACGCCGTACAGATTCTCGTACGAACATGGGATGCAGCTGAGCGTCACATAGTAGATGGCCATCAACAGGCACCACACGTATTCCTTGCCGCCCACGTATTCAGCATCAATGCCCAAGGCATTGATAGCCACGGGATGCCAATAGAACGTGAGGAGATAATACAGGAAAAGGGCCAGCGTGATGTAATCCAGGGCAGGCAGGGAGCGCCATGAGAAACGGACATAGCCCATAATCCACATCAACGACCAATACGCCAAAATGAACCCGGCGACCAAGAAGGCAGCCGGCAAACGCGCCAAGATGCCAAGCGGAAGGAAGGATATCAGGGGAGGCAGCAGGTACAGCAGCGCCCAGGATTTCTTGCCCATGATGAGCATGAAAATCATGCCCACAATGCCGGCAATCATGAAGACGGAAACCTTCTTGTCCTCCGCCGCATACGAGCCCACCAGAATACACACCAGCACCAAGATGATGGCGACAACTGCGTTCCTGATGATTGAGGCATTCATGCTGTTTCCCGCTTGGTGTTACAACGCCGATGGAATCTCCCTGCCCAGGCTCGATGCAGGACGCCCCTTGCCATCACCGGCCACACGCTCCAGCACCACGTCCCGGTAGGTCATGCCACCGGGAATGAGCGGGAGCACATGCACATCATGCGGCACCATCACATCCAGCACATATGCCTCCTTGGCCTCTAGCATGCGCCGGATAGCCGCGGGGAGCTCCTCCGGTTCCGTCACGCGCTCGCACTTGACGCCGAACCCTGCGCACAGCACAGGGAAGTTCGGGTAGAGCAGCTCCTCCGTCTTGTGGGAGGGGTCGTACCCCTTCGTGGCATCTGCCAGGAAGGTGTTTGCGCGGTTGGAGGCGTACTTCAAGTCCTCCCACTGCACCACCATGCCCAGGTGCTGGTTGTCTAGGATGATGCTCTTCACGGGCATGTGCTCTGTGTGGATGGTGGCCAGCTCCTGCACGTTCATGAGGAACGAGCCGTCGCCATCGATATTGACCACCTGTTTTTCCGGGCAGGCCACGTGGGCCCCCATGGCAGCGGGAAGGCCGTAACCCATGGAGCCCAAGCCGCCGGAAGTGGAGAGGCGGCGGGGTTCCTCAAACTTGTAGAACTGTGCAGTGAACATTTGGTGCTGCCCCACACCGGTGCAGATGATGGCATCCTCATCTTTGAGCTGGCGGTACAGCTCCTCAATCACCAGGGGCGGCACTATCTCATGCTCGCGGAGCTCGTACGCCAGCGGATATTGCTGCTTCCAGGTATCTATCATGCCAAACCAGGCCGGGCGGTTCTCCAAGGCGTAGGAACGCACGTGAACGCCCTGTTCCTCCAACCTGCTGTTCCAATACTGCAGGGCGTGCCTGGCATCCGCGCGTATCTCCATGTCCACGCGCTTGTTCTTGCCGAGCTCCACGGCATCAAAATCCACATGAATGATTTGCGCGTGCTGGCAGAACCCGTGCACGGCACCAGTCACGCGGTCGTCAAACCGCACGCCTATGGCCAGCACCACATCCGCCTCGTTCACGGTATTGTTGGCGGCTACGGAGCCGTGCATGCCCAGCATGCCCAGGGAAAGCGGGTGGGAGGCAGGCATGGCGCCAATCCCCATCAGCGTGTTCGCCACGGGAATCTGCGTGCGCTCCGCGAACTCGCGCAACTCTGCCGCCGCATCAGCTATCACCACGCCGCCGCCGATATACATGGCCGGCCGCTGTGCCTTGAGAATGATAGGCAGGGCCTCATCCAAGGACTTGGCGGGAAGCGGGATTCCCGGATGGTATCCGGGAAGATCCATGGCTGCCCCGAAATCCGGTGTGAACACGGCTGTTTGAATGTTCTTGGGAACATCTATCAGCACCGGGCCCGGACGCCCCGTGCGTGCCAGATGGAACGCCTCCTTCACAATGCGGGGGATATCCTCCACCCGCGTAATCATGTAGCTGTGCTTCACCAGCGGGGCGGTCATGCCGAACACATCCGTCTCCTGAAAGGCGGAGGTGCCGATCATGCTGCAACCCACCTGGGCGGTGATGGCCACCATGGGCACGGAATCCATGCAGGCATCCGCAATGGGGGTAACCATGTTGGTGGCCCCCGGACCGGAAGTGGACATGCAGACGCCCACCCTGCCGGTAACGCGCCCGTAGCCCTCCGCGGCAAAGGCGCCGCCCTGCTCGTGGCGGGGCAGGATGGTGCGGATGGAGGGCTCGTGGCTCAAGGCTTGCTGCATGGGCAGGCTGGCACCGCCGGGATAGGCAAACACCACGTCCACTCCCTCGCGCACCAAACAGTGCACCAGCGCTTGGGCCCCGGTCATCTCACATGCGGTATGTTCCTCTGCCATTGTCATCTCTCCTCTCGCGCGGCAATTGTACCAAACAGGCGGGGGCATGGAAAGCCTTTTTACGCGGGGTGACGCAAGTTACTGTTGGCCCGGGGTTGCCTCCGGAATATCTGCGGCTGTATAGGTGATGTGCACGGGCGTGCCCTCCGCCACCAGCAGGGCAAGCTCGTTCAAGTCCGCCTGATCCATGCGCACGGCCTGGGCGGCCGGCTTTCCCGTGGCTGCAAGCACCATGCCATTGCCAAGTGAAAGCGTGCGGTTGGCGCAGACCATGAGCGGCGAGTGCACCGGCACTCTTCCTCCTTCAACAAAGCCGTCACGCCGCGTCACCTTGGTTTCCTCCGCGGCCGTTCCCGTGGAGATTCTCTCCACGTTTCCGATATTATACGCGGCCACCAGCACCTGGCCGTCCCACACGGAAAGTTCCCTGCGCGGCATGTTGATTTCCACCCTTTGGTTCATTGGCACGTACACCAGCTTCTGGCCCGCGTGAATGGCGGCGGGATCAACCATGCCGTTGAGCAGCATCAGCAGTTCGTACGGGCAGTGCAGGGTTGCAGCCACCCGGGTCAAATAATCCCCGTGGCGCACCGTGTACACGGCGGCACCGGGATGGCGGCGGGAAAGATAGCGCGGTGCATTGGCGGCTCCCACCATCTGGCGGGCCTCCCGCCCCGCGACGCCGTCCTGGTCGACAAGCGGCTGCAGGAGGCGCGCGGCATCCTCCCCCTTGTGTTCCTTGAGCAGGCGGCGCGCCTGCTCAAGCTCTGCCGGGCGGCGTGGCCAGAGCGAATAGCGTTCTGCCGCAACTGCGGCGCACACGGTGCTAAATAAGACCGCGGCGGCGAAAATCGAAAGCGTTGATTTCATGGGATTGTTCTATCATTTCCAGCATAAAGCGCAGCAGGGAAACCTCCCACGCATCGTCCACCCCGCGGATTACGGCACGGTAGCTGTCCCCGGATTCCAGGGCTTCCCTCACCACGCGGTCAGATACAGTGCGCATGTCTTCATGCACCGTTTCAGAGGTTACCTCCGAGCGGCTGAACATGAAGCCGTACTTGAAGAGGGCCAACCCCCGGCCTCCGTTGTCGCGCAGCCAATCAAAGAAACGCGCAGCCTCCCGGGAGAAGCCTTCCGTATCCACGCCGGCCATATCTGCCGGGCGCAGGATTCGCGGGCGGTGCGCCTCCACCCAACCGCTGCGCACACGGGTGGTGCCCACTTCATCCATGGGCTCCGTGAGCAGACGGTAGTTGAAGCGGGTCTCGCCGAACGTGTCTATACGGCGGTCCGGCACATACAACACCTTGGTGTTGCCCATGGCGTACGGCATGTCCATACTACCCGCTTCCAGCAAAAGAGCGGCCCCGCCGCATGGTGGAACCGCCCGAGAAAGAATACTGCAGGGCCTATCAGGCCTTGTGCTGCTCAATGTAGTCCACAACGTCCTTCACGGACTTGAGCTTCTCCGTGTCCTCATCCGGCACCTCCACGGAGAACTTGTCTTCGAAGGCCATGACGAGCTCAACGATATCAAGGGAATCAGCCCCCAAATCCTCAATGAACTTGGCTTCAGAGGTCACTTTTTCCGGTTCGACACTCAGCTGGGTGGCGATAATTTCCTTAACTTGGGATTCGATGTTGTCTGACATATGTTGATGTGACAGTTAATGTAGCCTTATTCTACCCGCTTGCCGCGCCGCATGCAACAAAATTCTCAACTTCCGGCAAAAAACCGGCTGGAAAGTGCGGCGGCCCTGGCTATTCCCCTAAGGGTGAGGAGCTCGTCCACGCAATCCAATTCCCGGATGCAGGCCGCCGCTGCCGCCGCGTTGCCGCCCGTAGCCACGGCATGGGGACGCGTTCCCAGTTCTTGCGCTATGGCCCGGAGCGTTTCTCGCACCATGCCGCAAAAGGCCAGCCACACCCCGGAACGCATGGCTTCCTCCGTGGTCCCGCCCACTACGGCCGCGGCGGGCGCTTCCCCCTCTTCCACTATCGGCAATTGGGCGGTGCAACCGTGCAGGGCCTCCGCCATCATGCGCAGACCGGGGGCTATAATGCCTCCCGCAAACCGCGGCCCTGCACACACCACATCGAAGGTTACCGCCGTGCCCATATCCACCACTACCGTCGGGTGGAAAGGCGTGTCCGCAACCGCCAGCACATTGGCTATGCGGTCCTCTCCCAATGTCTCCACCCCGGGATACCCTGCGAACAGATCGGGGGCCAGCTCCGTTCTCACCCAAGTCACGGGGGTTCCGTAGAAAGCCTCATGGAGTGTCTTCCGCGCGGTGGGAACAACGGAGCAAATGCATACCCGTTCATATTCCCAATCGCGGAGCAGGTGTTTAACGGCGGCACATGAAATCTCTGCGGTTGCCAGGGTGCGAACGCATGCTTCCCCCAACTGTCCACCCGCCGCAAGGGCGAACTTGGTGCGCGTGTTGGAATTGTCCACCAGCAGGGTTGGCAATATTTGTTTCATGGAATCTGCATTGCGTGGCCGTTATACAAAACAGGCTCCGGCCTGCGGGAGACCGGAGCCTGCGGGGAAGGGTGCTGCAACTAGGGGCCGACCGTGCTCGGGCGCGACTCGAACATGGAGCGGCGCGGCACGAAGATGATATCACCGGGGTAAATCGCAATGCTGCGGTCTTTGGCACTGAAGTAGTCGTACGTGCGCGTCACACCCTTGCGGGTAATCTGGATGTTGCGGGAACCGAAATCCGAGATGTCGCCACAATCCAGCAGCACCTCTATCAGTGTCATACCCTCGCGGTACGGCAGGTTCTTCTTGGAACTCACATACCCGGTCACCTGAACGTAGCGGCGGTCAAGCTCGGCAGACTGGTCGCCAGCGCCCAGGGTCACTTGGACAATGGGGTCCTTGTATATCTTCTGGGCAACATACTGGCTGCGGATAACGCCTTCTATATCTCGCGCGGTCTTGCCGAGCACGGCGGTGCGCCCGGAGAGGTAGGGCAGCTGAATGGTGCCGTCGCCGCGGTTCACGGTGTATTTGCCGTTCACGTTGCCGGCATCCTCGCTGGGAATGTTCTTGAAGACGATGTTGACGGCGCCGCCCTTCACGGCACGGGGCTCGGAGGCCGCATTCTGGGCGAGAGCCTGCGTTGCAAACGCGAGGGTGGCCACAAGTGCCACAATCAATGCGTAGAAGTGTTTCATGGTTGTTCTATGTTTAGTAGATGTCTCCGGAATCATCCGCGGATGTGCTGTTCTCTGCGGGAGAGGATGCGAAATCCTTGGATTCCTTGTCCTTGTCTGCGCGCTGGGCCGCCACCAGGCCGGGGGTCACGGGTTCCTTGCGCTTGCGGTCGCTGCTGTAGTACGAGTAGTACGTGGTGTAGTACTGGTACTGGGTGTCACCGCTGATATCCACGTTGTTCATGATCAGTCCCATGAGCTGGCCGCCAGCGTTCTGGATAAGGGATTTGGTGCGCAGGAGGGCCTTGAGCGGCATCTTGCGCGGCTTCAGCACCAGAAGGGAGGCATCCGCCTTGCTCACCAGCAGGGAGGCGTCGCTCACGCCCAGCACGGGCGGGGAGTCGAACAGCACCACGTCAAAGCGCTTGGAGACTTCTGCAATCAGCTGTTCCATGCGGAAGGAGCCTATCATGCCGCTGGGGTCTGCCGGTATGGGGCCGCTGGGCATCAGGTACAGGTTCGGCACGCCGGTCTGGAAAATCACCTCCTTGAGTTCCTTGGCGCCCGCCAGGTAGTTGGAGATGCCCACGTCACTCTTCAATTCCGCATAGCGGGCAAGACGCGGGCGGCGCAAGTCCGCATCCACCATGAGGGTGCTGTAACCGGCCTGGGCGAACACATAGGCCAAATTGCTCAGCGTGGTTGTCTTACCCTCGCCGGCGTTGGAGGATACCACGGCGAACGTGGTGGCCTTGTACAGGGATTTCTTCAGCTCAATATTGGTGCGCAGGATACGGTACGCCTCCGCATCCGGGCTGGAGTTGCCCTGCAGGATGAGCAGGCCTGCATCCTGCGGAATCACGCCGAGCACGGGCAGACCAAGCCCGCGCTCCGCATCCTCCAGCGTCTTGATGGAGGTGTCGAAGTAGTCGAACACGAATGCCACGATAACACCGAGGACGCCGCCGATAACCGCTCCGATAATGAGATTGAGCCTGTAGTTCGGGCTGGTGGGTACGCTCGCCACACCCGGGCGGCTGTACACCTCCATGCAGGCGCGCGGCGCGAGCATGCGCATCTTGTCCGCAATGTAGTCGTTCTCCAGCTTGTCGAAGCGCGCCTTTTCCGATGCGTATTCCTGAAGCGCGCTCTTGACCTTCTGGTCTTCCAGCGTCTTGTCCTTGAGCTGTTTCTTGGCCTCCTCGTAGCGCTGGCTCAGATTGGCGCTTTCCGCCTTCTTGACATCCAGCTGGTCCACCATGGCATCACGCATGCCCAAAAGTTCCGCATACAGCTGCTCCTTGGTGCTGTTGTGCTGCTCCTCCAAGCGTTTCAGCACGGGGTGGTTCTCCCCATACCCCATGAGCAGCATCTTGTCGCGCTCGTCATCCTCCTTGTTGAACTGGGAATTGAGCTCGCGCACCTTGGCGGAGCAATACGATTCCGCAGTGAGCAGCCCCGTGCGCGTCACATAGCTGAGCAGCTCCTCGTCCTTCAGGTTCTGCAGCTTGTCGATGTGCACCATCATGTTGGCAATCTCGTTGTCCAGCGTGAGACGCTGGTCGCTGAGCTTTTGGAGCGTCTGCTCTTCCGCCCCGGTGGATTGCAGGGCTCCGTGCCCGTTCTGGTCCCATATGTTGGCAATGTAGCGCCCGGCGCGAATGAACTGGCGCACCACGTCCGCCTTGCGCTCCAACTCGTCCTGGCGTGAGCGCAGCACCTCGTAGCGCTTGTTGATAGCCTCGTTGATAACGGCGTTCTCCTTTTCCTCGCGCAGTTCCCTGTAGCAGTCCACCACAGCCTGGCATATCTGTTGGGCCACGCGCGGATCCGAATTCTCTACGGAGATATCCACCAGGTTGGTGTTCTTGCGCGGCATGACCTTAATCATGCCGGAGAGCATGCCGGCGGCGGATACCTCATCCGTCTTCCATTCGTTCGGCAGGTCCAGCTTGTTGGCGATGGCAATCAGGTTCTGCTGGGAAACCATGATTTCGAACTGCGTCTGCATGTACGAAGCCGTTTCGCTTATCACCGCATTAATCGGGTTCGCGCCGGTGTTGGCCACGTTGATGATTTCTCGCGGAGGCATCACCTCCGCTGTCATCGAACTGGTGTAGCGCGGTGTCATCATCTTGGTGATAACGGCGCAGCTCACGAAAACCAGAAGGAAGACGAGCAGCGCCTCCTTCCAGCGTGATTTGAGAACCTGCAGGTAATCCTGCGCATGCAGCATGGCTTCGCCGCCTTGTGTCTGCTGGGCTGTATTGGCTATCATGTCGTCGTATTGCTATGTGCGGCCCGCGCGGGAGAGGCGCCCGAACCATGCTTGATTAGAAAGTGTAGGAAGTGCTGAAAGAGATGTTGTTTCTGGAATACTTGTACCCTCTGGAGGTGCCGTATCCACCGGCGGAGTCGCTCACGGAGTACGTGTAGTTCAGGTTGCCGCGGAGATGGTCAGTCATGCGGAAGCTTATGCCCACTTGGGGGGATACGCTGTAGGTGCTGTAGCTTTGCAGGTTTCCCTCACCCCGGCTGTAGTTGCTGATGTAGTAGGAACAGCCGAAGTTGAAGGAAACATCCGGAGTCCAGGTGTACGTGCCGTTAAAGCCAACACGCCAGGAGGGGTCGGAAAGGTAGCTGCCAACCGAACCGCGGTAGGTGTTCACGTTCTCGTTGTCCAGGGAGGCATAGAAGTTCACGCTGAATCCCTCTGCCACCTTCCGGTTGTAGCCGGCGCGCAGGGTGGGGGACCAAATTTTCTCGCCGTGGATGTACTTCTGCTGCACGCCTGCACTGACGTTCATGCTGGAGTAGGGAGAGAGCGAGCGGTTGGTGCCCAGGGTGGCGTAGAAGTTGTCGGAGTTGTACCCGTAATTGCTCCTCTTCAGGTCCTTGCGGTAGTTGAGGTTGAAGCTGTAGGACACCAGTTCGGAGGTGCGGACGCTCAGGGTTGCGCCACCGTGAATATACTGGCGGTCATCGTACCGGTACGTTTTCTCTGTGTAGTAGTTGCCGGTGTAGGAGGTGTTTACCGACCAGTTCCACCGCGAATCAATGGCTCTTGTAACCGCATTGCTGAGGGACCAGTTGAAACAATCGCCCTGGGCGCGGGAGGCGGAGATGCCGTTGGAATAATCCGGCTCCGGCTGGTAGCGCAGGCTGGCGTTCAGGCTGTAGGTGCAACGGTCGCTGAAGCTGTGGGAAATGCCCCCGCCCACGCTGGTGTTGGAAAACCAGCGGTTGTTGGTGCTGTACGCCCGTTTGAGGTAGTAGGTGGCACCCAGGGTGGCGTTGTAGTGCGTCTTGGTGGTGGATTCGAAATCCGAGTACGTGGTATTCAACGATGCACCCGTATACAGCGAGGACGTCTTCTTGTGGGTGGAGTTGATGTTGTCGTTATACCCCACATGCGCACTCAAAACGTACTTGACCGCCGCCGACTCCGGCAGGCCGATGGCCGGCGCCGTGTCGTACAGGGATATGGCCCAGCCCCCGCCCGCCAGCAGGGCCGGCAGGCAAAGGGCCTTCAGAAACATCGATCTCATAACCGCCGCACGTTGGTGTCCACCACTGCCCCCAAAATCAGTTCTGGGGAGAAATCGGGTCCGGCGTCACGGGAGCCGGGTTCGGGCGCGGGTCGCGCCTCGGGGTGTCGCAGATGGTGTAGCGGTGCGGGTCCTGGGTAGCGGTCTGGGTGCTACCCTCAGCGGACGTGCCGTTGGCGTCCTGCACAAGCAGGGCGATCACGCTGTCGAACGTGTTGCCGTGCAGTTTGTCGCACGATTTCTGGAGCGCGGTGAGAAGCTTCACGCCCAGGTCCTGCTGGTTACGCCCGTTCGTGAAGTTCTGCAGGTCACGGGAGAAGGATTCCCACAGGTTGGCACCCACAAGCACGGCGCCGTACAGGTCGCGCACATCGGAGACCGACCAGGTGCGGCGCTGGCTGAGGACGAGCGTGAGCAGTGCGGGAGCCGTGGTGGGGCTTTGCTTGGCGGCTGCGGCAACGTACGGTCCAATCTCCTTGACGGAGGCGTTTGTGTCTGCCGCGGCTTGCGCGGCCTGGTCCAGCATGTTCCCGGCGGCGAAGGCCGGAGCTGCGACGGTTGCGGCCAGGAGGGCCGTCATGATGATGGTTTTTGTCTTCATGGTGTTCATCGATGATTTATGGTTGAAAGGGAAGCGGGCAGCGGGAATCGAACCCGCATAATCAGCTTGGAAGGCTGGAGCTTTACCATTAAGCTATGCCCGCGCTCTGTCACGCGCATATTATCACGCACCCCCTTGCCTTGGCAAGTCTTTTTCTTCATTATGTCCAAAAAAATCGCTTGACTATGCCGCCGGTGTGCCCTATACTCCCTCCCGTATTCAGCGCGGGTGTCGTTCAGTGGCAGGACACGTGCTTCCCAAGCATGTAACGCGGGTTCGATTCCCGCCACCCGTACTCCGGCGGAAGAGGCCTTTTCCACGGCCTCTCCCGCCCCTTTTTTTGCCACGTTTTCGCCGCTCTTGGCGGCATCCGGGCGCTGTGCCCCCGCGCCTCCCAACCTACCTGTTTCCAACTGTTTGGTTTGGTAGAATTGACGCCGGGCGGAGGCATGGTAGCATGCAGGGGCGCGGCGGGAAGAGAAACGCTGCCGCGCGCTTCAACAAAGAGAAAGAAAACATGATGTACAAGACACTGATAATGACGAGCGCGCTGGCCCTGCCGGGGCTGGCGGGACAATCCGTATGCGTGGCGCCGGCACCCGCGGTGCAGGAGGTGGTGCGCACATGCGCGGATTCCCCCTGGAGCATGGAGATAGGCGGCGCATACAACTTTGCGATGCGCGACCTGCTCAAGCACCGCACCGGTTCCTGCAAGGCGCTGGACACCATGGGCGGGGATTTCACCCTGGTGCACCGCAACAGCGCGCGGGATTCCATGTACGTGCGCCTGGGCTACGGCTACGGCGGCGATTCCTCCGCCGGGTTCACGGGGTTCGGGGACGACAATATCAAGCTGCGCTCCCACACGTTCACGCTCACCACGGGCTACCGCTACACGCGCGAGCTCACGGAGAGCGCGGGCATGTACCTGGGTGCGGGCATAGGCGTGGTGAACCAGAGCGTGAAGATGAAGTACGGCACCGGCAGGGTTGACCGCCGGCGCGATTCAAGCTTCAGCGCGCATGACGCCGCCTGGGGATTCGGCATGGAGGCGGAGGCCGGCCTGCGCTACCGGCTCTGCCCGTGCTGGGATATGTTCCTGGCCTACCGCTTCTCTGCCAACACGGCCCGCAATTCCCTGGGCGACAGGGGGGATGTGAGGCTCACGGATTTCAACCGCAACCACCGCCAGTTCTACCACGGCATCACGGCGGGCGTGGCGTTCAAATTCTGAATAGCGGATTGAGGATGAATGATTTGCAGGGCGCGTTCGGCGGTATGCCGGGCGCGCCCTCTTGCTGCACGGTAAAATTATTTTGCTTTTTTTAAGTTTTTTGTTGACAATCGCCCGCGGGGGGCGCAGGATATCACGCGTGGGGGCAAGGTGCCGCCACGCTCAAACCCAAAAGATATATCAATCATGAAGAAAGCAATTATACTTGCCGCCATGCTGGCCCTGCCCACGTTTGCAGGCCAGAAGGTAATCGTTCAGCCGGCCCCGGTTCCCGCTCCCGCGCCCACGGTTTCCCCCTGGGCAGTGGAAATCGGCGCCTTCTACGCCTGGAACCAGCCGCACGTCTATCGTGGTATCGACTGCCACAAGCAGGTTGGCACCATCGGCGGTGATATCACCGGCGTGTACAACCTGGACGAGCACCAGGCCGTCACCCTGCGCTTCGGCTACGGCTGGGGCTCTGAAAAGTGGGCCACGGGCTACGAGGACATGGGTGTGGAAGGCTGGAACGCCTCTTCGCACAAGGTTCGCATCCACACGTTCAGCCTGATGCCCGGCTACCGCTACACGCAGCCGCTCTGCGACAAGGTTTCCTGGTTCGTGGGTGCCAATGTGGGCGTGGCCAACGCCAGCTACAAGTTGTCAAATTACGGCGAGGGTGTCTACATGGAAGCCCCTTGGTCCGAGAAGTATAGCTCCCACAAGTCCGACTGGGGCTTTGCCTACTCCGCAGAAGCGGGCGTGCGCTACGCGCTCACCGAGCAGCTGGACGTGTTTGCCGCCTACCAGTTCACCGGCAACACCGCCACCCCGAAGGATCACGGTTACCGTTTCCTCCACCGCCAGTATGCCCATGGCGTGCGCGCCGGTGTGGGGATCAAGTTCTAAGGAACGCACCGTATCAAGGTACTGTTAAAATCACAGGGCGCATCCGGCGGCATGCCGGGTGCGCCTTTGCCGTTCCGCGCCGCCGGGCGCGCATGATTTTGCAAATGGCCGGGGAAGCCGCCCTTTGCCCTATCTCCTGCGGCGGGCGGGTTTGGTTGGCTTGGCCTTGGTGCCTGCCGCGGGTTTGGCGGGTTTTGCCGGCTTGACCTGGGCGGGTTTGGGCTCCGCCGGTTTGGTGGCGGCGGGCTTGGCCGGCGGCGGGGCGGGCTGAGAACGCTCCTGCAGCCTGGCCTCCGGGTTCATGAGGGTGGAGAAGGTGGATATGCCCTCCGCCAGGGCCTTGGCCAGGGTGGCACGGTATTCGTCGGAGGAGAGCAGGGCCCCTTCCTCCCGGTTGGTGGCGTACCCCAGCTCCACCAGTGCGGCGGGGCAGGAGACGGAGCTCAGGATGCTGTAGTGCGCGCGGCGGCAGCCGCCGTCCACCGCGCCGCAGCGGTGCACCAGGGAGGCTTGCAGGGCCATGGAGAGGGCGGCGTTGGCGGTATCGTGCGCGTTGCCGGGCAGGGGGGCGGCATCCGTTTCCGCGGGTTCCATGGTGTAGGTTTCCACGCCGCGCACATCACTGCGGCCGCTGTTGAGGTGCAGGCTGATGAACACGGCGTCTGCGGCGGCGTTGGCGGCATCCACGCGCTGCTGGTCGGAGAGGTAGCGGTTGTCCTCGTGCGTGAGCAGCACCAGGAAACCGCGCTTCTGCAGTTCCGCGCGCAGGGCGGCTGCCACCTGCAGGGCCGTGTCTGCCTCGCGTGCGTACGGGGTGGCGGTGCCGGCGTCATGCCCGCCGTGCCCGGCATCCACCACCACGGTTTTCACGGTGCGGCGGTTGCGGATGTAGGTGGGGCGCAGCACGGGGTCGATGAGCTTCACCATGTCCACCTTGGAGATGAGCAAATCCCCGTGCGCGTCTTGTCGCGTGGGGTGCGAGAGGCGGCAGCGGATGCCGTTCACGGTCATGTCCCGCGCATCCGGGCCGAAGCTGAGCTTGAGCTCCCCGTTGCCCACGCAGCGCGCACCGTCCGCCCCCTGCATGGGGATGAGCTTGTAGAAGCTGCGCAGGTCCTCCAGCGGCAGGTAGTCCGTTTGCCCCTGGCGGGTGCCGTGCCACATGAAGCCGTCTGCGGTGACGGCGCGGCAGGGCTGGGAGAGGGGGAGCATGCAGGCGAGCGCGGCGCATGCGGGGAGGAGGCGGTGGGAGAGTTTCATTTGCGGGGATACTTGTTGGTGGATTTGAGCTGGCGGGCGCGTTCGCCGGAGATGCTGGTGCGCACGTGCGGCCCCCTGCCGGTGGCGGTGCCCCTGGATGAGCCAATCTTGCCTGTGTGTTCCAGGCGGGTGTTCCTGGGGCGGTTGGTGCACACGGTGTTGCTGTAGGAGATAATGCCCTCCACAATGGCGAGCGCGAGCTTGTTCTGGTACTCTTCCGTGGTGATTTTCACGCCTTCCTCCGCGTTGGAGACAAAGCCGCCCTCAAAGAGGATGGCGGGGCGGCGGATGGTGCACAGCACGCTGAAGCGCGCGCGCTGGATGCCGCGGTCGAACGCGCGCGTGTTGCGTATGGCGCGGCTGTGGATGGCGGTGGCCAGGGCAATGTTCTCACAGTCCTGGTTGTTGCCGGAAAGGTCTTCCGTGCGGCGAGTGCGGGCAAAGGGGGAAGTGGTGCCGTGCGGCGCCAGAGTGAAGGTTTCAATGCCGTTGGCGTGGCTGCCGCCGGAGTTGTGGTGGATGCTCACGAAGATGGAATCCGGCACCCTGTTGGCTATGTCCACCCGCTGCTGCAGGGTGAGGAAGAAATCGCGGTCGCGCGTCATCACCACGTTGTAGCCGCGCTTCTGCAGCAGCGAGCGCACCCGGTGCGCCAGCTCCAGGTTGCAATTCTTCTCCACCGCGTACGCGCTGGTGGCACCGGCATCATGCCCGCCGTGCCCGGCATCCACCACCACGGTGCGTATGGTGCCCGCGTTCTCCGAATACTTGGGGCGCAGAACGGGGTCCACCAGCTTCTGCATATCCGTGGCTGAAATCATGAGCGTGCCGTCCACGCTCTGCACGGGGAAGGAGAGGATGTAGCGGTAGTTGTTCACATAGAAATCCTGCTTGCCGGGGCGTATGGACACCACGCGGTCCCCCGCGCCGTAGGATTGGCAGCCGGCGCGCCCGGTCACGGGCTTGAAGCCGTAGAAATCCCACACGTCCGCCAGTTTCACATAGTCCTCGCCATTGACGGTGGCGCGCGCAAAGCGCTCCGCGCCGGGCGCCAGCGCCGCCAGCCCCAGCAACAGGGCTGCCGCATTGAGCAGGATTGTGTGCGCGCGTATCATGCCGAACGTGTCCCGCCATTCTACCATTCCCGTCCCGCTGCCCTCAAGCCAAATATCCGTTATACATGTTTGCCGCGCGCGCCGTTCCGGAAAAAAACGGAACCTCCCGGGGAATCGGGAGGTTCCGTTGAGTAGCAGGAGCGAGATTTGAACTCGCGACCAAAGGCTTATGAGTCCTCTGCTCTACCACTGAGCTATCCTGCCATGTAGCCTTGCGGCGTGTGGGGGGCAGTATACACGCCGCCCGCGTGATTGTCTAGCCCAAAATCTAAAAATATTGTCATGGATTTTCGCGCACCACGCGGATACCGGCCTTGCTTGCGGCACGCAGCTGGGCGGGGGGCAGGGAAAAGCCCCCCGCGGTGGCCAGCAGGATGGGTGCGGGCGGCGCGGCGGCCGCACCGGTGAACAGGCGCAGCAGCCAGTTGAGCATGCGTGCCAGGCGCAGCCGGCCCATGTACTCCCCGGCGCGGCGGATGCACTTCTCCGGGCCCTCCGCGTCCTCCACCGCAATCACCACGCCGTCACACACCACGGCGCAGCGGCCTATGCCCAGGCGGGCCACCTCCCGCGCCATCAGGCGCGCGTGCTCCGCATCATCCTGCACGCGGCGGAGCGGTTGGGGCTCGCCCTGCGGCAGCTCCACCGCGCGCAGGGAGATGCCGCTTTCGTTGCACAGGCGCAGCACCTCCTCCCTGTCGAACAGGATGGTGCGGCCGGCCTCCATCACCACCTGCCTCACGCCGGCGGCCACGCACCGGCGGATGGTGGCGGCGCCGATGCAGGGGACATCGAAGCGCATATCGTGCCCGGGCTTGGTGACCTTGCAGAGGGTGGTGGGGCAATCACCGCCGGCGGCGGCACTGCTTTCAATGCACTCGTTGGTGCCCTTGAAAGCCTCCACGCAGACCACGCGTCCGCCCTGCACCACAATGCTCTGGCCAATGTCCAGCCGGGCAATCTCGCGGGCCAGGCGCATGCCATCCGCAGCCTCCGCCTGCTGTTGCGGTGAGGGTTCCGGGCCCGCCAGCAGCCCCGCGGCGGGCAGGTGGTCTTCCATGAACGTGGTGGATGGCAGCACGGTGATGCCCTGCTCCGCGAAATAGTTGCACAGCGCGCCGAACATGGTGTGCGCGTTGCGGCGGTCCAGCCCCGCCAGCAGGCGGCGCACGGCGGCGTCCGGCCACATGGTGTAGATGCAACTGGGTTTCACCTGGCCGCAGAGCATCAGCTCCGTCACCCCGTGCGCCTTGGCATAGCGCGTGCCTTTCTCAAGCTCTCCCACGCGGAACTCCGCGTAGGCATCCGCCAGAGAATCCAGGCCTTTCTCCGCCAGCCCGCGCAGGGCAATGCACACCACGCGCACCCCGGCGCGCCGCGCACTCTCCATCACCATGCGCGGGTAGTCCCCCGCTCCGGCGATGACTCCCAGCGTGCGCTCTGGTGTTTCCTGGGCCATCCCTTACAACAGCGGAGAGAGAGGGATTCGAACCCTCGGTGACATCTCTGCCACGCTCGATTTCGAGTCGAGTGCCTTAGACCAACTCAGCCATCTCTCCGAGATGCAGGGATTGTGCATGCGCGGGGGCCGCGTGTCAAGCGCAATTCCCGCCGCGCGCGGAAAAATTGGCTTGTGTGCGGTGGCTTGGCATGGTACATTTGCCGGCATGAGACACGCAGCGCGCATACTGGTTGCCGCGTTCCTGCTGCTGGCGGCGGGAATCACGCAGGCCCTGGAGATAAAGGACATCCGCACGGATATGACCCGGGTGCAGGCGGATATGGAGCTCACCAAGGACTACAAGTACCGCGTGCTGCAGGACATGGCGGTGCGCCGCACCTGGATGGTGGGCGAGCAGTGCCGCGTGAGCCTGGATTTCAACACGGGCAACGGCAAGCTCGTGTTTGTGCTGGTGGAGTACAAGGGCGGAGTGGACCGCGACCGCGTGGACGACGACACGGAGACTATCCTGGGGGACAGCGACATCAAGTGGAAGAAGCTGGCCAAGAACAAGCAGGACAAGTACGGCGTGAAAAACGCGCGCGTGGCCAAGGCCAACAACGGGTTCTACATCTTCCAGGAGTACAACAAGAAGAAGAAGTGCGTGCGGCTCATGATGACCGCCGCCCACCCGGAGGAAAACCGCCGCAAGATGCAGGACGCCTCTGATGCCAACCGCGTGACCGCCCTGGGAAGCACCGCCGGCGGCAGCGTGGTGCACCAGATTCGCCAGGAGGAGGAGAGACGTCTGCGCCAACCCAACAAGACCACCCGCGTGGCCCCCGAACCCAAGGTGGAGAATCCCGCTCCCGCCGTGAAGAAGCCCGCCAGGCCCGTGCCTGATGAGCCGCTGGACGATGACGAGGATGATGAGATGGATGATTCCCCCGGCGGCGAGCTCGTGAGCGAAAAGGTGTCTGTCATGGATTGGCTGGCGGACCACGGTGTAGGCGAGGAGCGCCTGATTCAAATCGGCGCCGGCGTGGTGGGGCTTGTCATCCTGTTCTCCCTCATCGGCTATGCCCGCCGCCGCGCCGCGCGCAAGCGCATCCTGCAGCACGTGCAGGAGCTCAACCGCCAGGCCGCGCAAGAGGATGAAGAGGACGGGGAGGAGGAGAAATGAAGCCCGCGCGCCGCGCGCGGGAGAACGGAAAAGGCCGCCCGATGCAGCACCGGGCGGCCTGTTGAATTGACCGGGAGAACCCCTTAGATGATGCCGAGCTCCTGGCCGGCCTTCTGGAAGGCGGCGATGGCGCGGTCCAGCTGCTCCGTGGTGTGGGCGGCGGAAATCTGGGTGCGGATGCGCGCCTGCTCCTTGGGCACCACCGGGTAGAAGAAGCCCATGGCGTACACGCCGAGCTCCAGCAGGCGGTTGCTCATCTTCTGGGAGAGGGCGGCATCCCCGATCATCACGGGAACAATGGCGTGGCCGGCACCGGCCAGCTTGAAGCCGCACTGCTCCATGCCCTTGCGGAAGTGCGCCGCGTTGGCCTGCACGCGCTCCGTGAGCTCGGTGGAGGCCTCCAGCATGTCGATCACCTTGATGGTGGTGGCGGCAATGGCGGGCATCACGCTGTTGGAGAACAGGTACGGGCGCGCCTTCTGGCGCAGCACGTCGATGATTTCCTTCTTGGCGGAAACGTAGCCGCCGGATGCGCCGCCCAGGGCCTTGCCGAAGGTGCCGCTCGTGATGTCGATCTTGCCGAACAGGCCGCAGTGCTCATGCGTGCCGCGGCCGCGCTTGCCCAGTACGCCCGTGGCGTGCGACTCGTCGAAGTGCACCAGCGCGCCGTACTTCTCCGCAAGCTCGTGGATCTTGTCCAGGCTGGCAATGATGCCGTCCATGGAGAACACGCCGTCCGTGGAGATCATGATGGTGCGGGCGCCGTTGGCCTTGGCCTCCTGCAGCTTGGCCTCCAGGTCCGCCATGTCGTTGTTGGCGTAGCGGCAGCGGGCGGCCTTGCAGAGGCGCACGCCGTCAATGATGGAGGCATGGTTGAGGGCATCGGAGATGATGGCGTCCTCCTTGTCCAGCAGGGCGCCGAAGAGGCCGCCGTTGGCATCGAAGCAGGAACCGAAGAGGATGGTGTCTTCCGTGCCGAGGAAGTTGCTCAGGCGCTCCTCCAGCTGCTCGTGAAGGGTCTGGGTGCCGCAGATGAAACGCACGGAGGCCATGCCGAAGCCCCAGCGGTCGATGGCTTCCTTGGCGGCCTTCTCCAGCTCGGGGTGGTTGGCGAGGCCAAGGTAGTTGTTGGCGCACATGTTGATGACCTTGCTGCCATCCTTCAGGCCCACCTCAGAGTACTGCGGCGTGTCGATGTAGCGCTCCTGCTTGAACAGGCCGGCGGCCTTCAGGCCTTCCAGGTCCGTTACCAAACGGTTTTTGAATTCAGTATTGTACATAACAGGCAATAACTTGTCCGCGGGAATCCTACCGCAGGCACCCCTGAAGGTCAAGCCTATTCCGCTGCGTTGCCTGTGTTGGCTGTGTTGGCGTTGGGCGCGGGCTCCGGCTTCTTGAGCAGGTCGTCCATTTCCACGAATTCCGCGTCCTCGCCCAGGCCGCCCAGTTCTTGCAGCAGCTCGCGGCAGCGGGTGTTGAGGCGGGGGTAGTCGATGGGCCCGGCCTGTTCCTCGCGGGAGCCGGGGAAGACGAGGTAGGAGACGGTGAGGTCCGACACGGGGCGGGCGTACGGGGTGGCCTTGGGGTTCACGGCCTTGGCAAGCCGCAGGGAGGCCTCCCCGCACTTGAAGCGCGGGCCGTAGTCTCCCACGATGGCGGGGAACACGCGCTTGCCTGCCACCACCACGGCGTAGTCTCCCGGTTGCGGGCGGTAGGCGGCGTCACGCCCTTCCTGCAGGGTGAGCGGGATGACGATGAAGGGGTCGTATTCCGCCAGCAGGTAGCTGTAGGTCTTCAGGTCGTTGATGACGGCGCGGGCGTGCTTTACGGCGGCGGGGTCCGGCTTGGCGGCCTTGTTCAGCTTGTCCAGGCGCGCCTGCCAGGGTTTGAGCAGGGGGTTGGGGGTGGGGCCCAGCTTCTTCCAGCGGTAGGAGGTGGTGGGCTGGTAGTAGTCGCTCGCGAGCACCTTTTCCGGCATGGTGGGCAGGCGGTCGCCGTCGGAGCCGTCGGACACCACGTCCATGTCCGCCTGCATCCACAGCACCTTGCGGCCGGTGGCGGGCGCGGCGATTTCCAGCAGGGTGTCCGTGTCGTAGAAGTTGTGGCGGTCCAGCAGCTTGGAGAGGGTGCCGGCGTTCTTGCGGATTTCGTTCTGCTTGTGCAGCATGAGCGGGGCCCACCAGTGGGAGACCTTGGCGGCGCCCATCAGGGCATCGTACCCGGCGAGGACTTTTTTGAGGTCCGGGTTGGCGGCGGCCAGTTCGGTGCCGTTGGCGGCGTGCGGCAGGTAGAGGCTCATGCTCAGGTGCACCAGGTAGGCGTCTTTCTGCTTGCGGTCGTGCGCGGCGGTGGAGCCGGGGCGGAAATCCACCCTGGAGCGCATGTTGATGCCGCTCTGCAGCTTGGTGAAGTGGGAGAACGAGCCGTCCATGGCCTGCTCCGGCAGGGCGGGCGGGAAGGGCGGCAGGGTGATGGCGGGCATGCTGAAGCTGTCCGCCGGGTGCCAGGGAGCGGCGGGCTGCACAATGGTCACGGGGTGCGGCGCGGGGGGCTCTGCGGGCTTGGGTTCCGCGGGTGCGGGCTTGTACACCACCACTTCCCGCACCACCTCTCGCACCTCCGGCTCGCCCGCGCCGCCGAACAGAACCTGCGCCAGGCGCGCGGGGCCATCCGTGTAGAGCGAGCCCGCCGCCACCAGCAGCACGCCCAGCAGGCACCAGCGGAAGGGGTGCCGCCGTCTGTCCTTCCCGGCCGTCATGATTCTTCCTTGTGTTCAGCGGCGGCGCGGCGGGGGCGGAACCCCATGGCCAGGCGCAGCACGGGGAGCGGCACCATGCGCAGGAACCACGCGCACAGCCGTATCTTGAGAGACGGATAGTAGCGTGCGCGGCCCTTGATGAGCGCCTTGAGCGAGCCCTCCACCACGGTGGGGATGGGCGTGTAGAACCATTTCTTGAACGGCACGTCGCCGCTGCCGTGGCCCTCGCGCCGCGCCACGTCTCCAAAGCCCGTGTGCACGGGGCCGGGGCACACCGCCAGCACGGGCACGCCGTGCTCCTTCATCTCCAGGCGCAGGGCCTCGCTGAACGATGCCACGTAGGCCTTGGAGGCCGCATAGATGGCGAAATCCGGGATGGGGAGCTCCGCCGCCAGGGAGGCTATGTTGATGATGCCGCCGCCCTGTTCCCTGAGCTTGGGCAGCAGGGCGCGTGAAAGCTCCGTGAGCGCGCAGATGTTCACCTGCAGCATTTGCCGGTTGCGTTCCGGCGTGCTGCCCGCCAGGTCTCCGTGGTCGCCCAGCCCGGCGTTGTTGATGAGCATGGTCTCCCCCTTGTCCAGCGTGGAAAAGGCCGCAATCAGCCGCGCGCGCTGCGCGGGGTCCGAGAGGTCGCACGGGGCGGTGGCCACCTCCAGCTCCGGGTTCTTGGCGCGCAGTTCCGCGGCCAGCGTCTCCAGCTTCTCCTCGCGGCGCGCCACCAGCACCATTTGTTTGCACGCGCCGGCCAGGCGCCGCGCAAACGCCTCGCCGAACCCGGAGGAAGCTCCCGTGATAATGACCTGATCACATATCATGCCTGCCATTGTACACGAGCGCGCGCGGGATTGCAAAGAGTTATTTGCCCATACGCGGTGCCTGTGCAGAAAAGCCCTTGCAGGCGGGCGGCATGGTGTGCATAATGGGGGCATGCATGAATTCCTGAACTTCTGCATGCAGTGCATCCAGGACTGGGGTTACTGGGGCGTGACGCTGCTGATGGCGATGGAGAGCTCCATCCTGCCGGTACCGAGCGAGGTGGTGGTTCCGCCTGCGGCCATAGCGGCTTCCCAGGAGGGTTCCTCCATGTGCTTCTGGGGGGTGGTTCTGGCGGGCACGGTGGGTTCCTACCTGGGTTCCTGCTGCATGTATTTCGCCGCGCTGCTGGTGGGGCGTCCCCTCGTCTACAAGTGGGGCAAGTACTTCTTTATGCCGCCGCACAAGGTGGAGACGGCGGAGCAGTTCATGCGCGACTACGCCACGGCGGGCATTTTCTTTGCGCGTTTCCTGCCGGTGGTGCGCCATCTCATCTCCCTGCCGGCCGGTCTTTCCCGCGTGAATTTCCTCACCTTCAGCCTGGCCACCATCAGCGGTTCCGCCATCTGGTGCTGGGTGCTGGCGTGGTTCGGGGACAAGGTGGGCAGCGAGAACCCCGGCATCATGGATTCCCCGGAGAACCTGATAGCCGCGGTGAAGAGCGAATCCCATCTGGTGATTCTGGGTGTGCTCCTGCTGGTGGTGCTCTACGCCGTCATGAAATACATGACCCGCAAGAAGTAGGCCCGTACGGTTTGTCCAGTTCAGTTGTAGAGGAGCCGCAGGTCCCTTAGGAAATCCGCGAAGGGGCGCCGGGGGCTGCCCCAGGCGCGTTCGGAGAGTGCGGCGGCACGCGGGAAGGCCATGTGGAAGAGGCGCTCGCGCGTGGTGATGTGCTCCGTCCACAGGTTGGCCTGGAGGCCGCGTATGTTGCCTTGCGGCACGGTGTAGCCGAACACTTTTTCCAGCGTGATGACCGCCGGGACCGTGCCGGGGTCGTCTTCCGCGGGGCGGTAGTCGAAATAGAAGTGGGAACAGGGGCAGAGGATGAGCGGCGCACCGGATTGGAAGAGGGATTCCGTGCCGGAGGCGTGCCACACCATGGTGGTTTGGCGCTGCACGCCGTTGGTGGCGGCCTCGTCCCACACAATGGCCTCCCGCCCGTGTTCGCGGCAGAAATCCACGAGCTGCTGCATCCAGTCCCGCTGCTGCCGCGGGGTGGCGAACTGCGGCGGCACCTCGTCCCCGCCCAGGTGGATGGGCGTTCCCTCCGGGAAAACCTGCATGAGCTCGGTGAGCACGTCCTTGGCGAATTCCAGCGAGCGGGGGTTGGCGGTATCCAGCACATCACCGCCGCGCAGGCCCATCTGCGGGAAATCCGCGCGGCCTATTTCCGGGTAGGCGGCAATGGCGGCGTAGGAGTGGCCGGGCATGTCTATTTCCGGCACAATCATGATGCCGCGCCCGCGTGCGTACTGCACCAGCGCGCGCATCTCGTCCTGCGTGTAGAAGCCGCCCTCCACCTTGGGGTGGTTGGGGCCTATCTGGATGGAGGGCCAGTCCCAGTCTTCCACGCCCAAATCCTTGCGCCAGGCGGCAAACGAGGTGAGCCGCGGGTATTTCTTGATTTCGATGCGCCAGCCGGGGCCGTCCGTGAGGTGCAGGTGCAGGCGGTTGAGCTTCAGCTCCGCCATGCGGTCTATGTACTCCCGCACCACCTCCGGCGGGAAGAAGTGGCGGGAGACATCCAGGTGCAGCCCGCGCCAGGCGTAGCGCGGGTAGTCGCACACGGCCACGTGGGGCGGCGGGGTGCCGCCGTTCTCCCGCACCAGCGCGGCGGCGGTGATGGCGGCGTGGCGGCGGCCTGCGTCGTCGCGCGCGTCCACCTCCCATTCTCCTTTCCGCGCATCATACCGCAGGGTGTAGGCGCCCTCCACTTGCGGCAGCGGGGGCAGGGGTTCCGCCGGGTTGTATGAGATGTGCTGCGGCGCGGGGATGATGCCCTGCGCAACGGCCAGGCACATGCACAGCGCGGGGAGGAGGGGAAGCGTCCTCATGCAATCACGCGCAGCAGGTGTTTCACCGGGAGCCCCACCACGTTGTCCACATCGCCCTCCACCTTTTCCACAATGAGCTCGCTCTTCTCCTGCATGGCGTAGGCCCCGGCCTTGTCCAGCACAAAGACCTCGCGGATGTAGTTGCGGATGTCCTGCTCGCTCATCTTGCGGAAGGTCACGTAGCTCTTCTCCGTGAAATCCCGCCGCCGCCCGCCGGGCATGATGACCGCCACGGCGGTGCACACGCAGTGGGTGCGGCCCTGCAGCTCCGTGAGCATGCGCACGGCGTCCTCCTCGTCCTCGGGCTTGCCGTACGGCTTGCCGTCCAGGAACACCATGGTGTCCGCCCCCACCACGGTGTCGCGCATGAAGTCGCGCGCCACGGCCTCCGCCTTGGCGGAGGCGTTGCGTGCGCAAAGCTCCTCCGGGGGGAGGGAGGGATCGTTGATTTCCTCCACCTGGCGCACCACCACCAGGAATTTCACGCCCTCCCGCTCCAGCAGGGAGTGGCGGCGCGGCGAGGCGGATGCCAGGATGAGGCGCTCTGCAGAGCGCAGCACGCGGTGGGCTTCCACGGGCAGTTCCTTGATACCCTGGATGGTGGTGCCCAGAAGCCCCTGCACGGCATCCATGAAGGTGGCGTGGTAGCCGGGGGCCTTGAAATCCAGGCCCACCAGCGCGCGGCCCACGGACTCGCCGGAGTAGTGGTAGTCGAAATACGCGATGGTGGCAAACTCCGACACGTGGGCAACGAATTCGCCGAACGCGCCGGCGCGTTCCGGGAAGTCGATGGCGTAGAGCGCGGGGTTCTGCAGGCACTCGCGGTCATAGGCAATCATGCGGAAGCGCACGCCGATATCCTGCGAGGCGTCCGTGGGCTGGAGCCCGAGCTCGGTGAGGCGTTTGACGATGTCGTTGAACTCCTCCCTGGTGGTGAGCAGGCCGAAGGCGGGGTGCTGCGTGTCGTTGTCGCGCAGGCCGAACTGCACATCTGTTATCTGGATGCCCTCCGGGATGAATTCGCGGCAGCGGCGCAGGTCGCAGTCTGCCGTGGGCACGGCGATGCGCAGGTAGCGGCTCTTGCGGTTGGATTCCTGCACGCCCGCCAGGCGGGAGACCACGCCCAGCTGGGAGAAGTCCATGTTGCCGCCGGAGAGGACCACCAGGCAGCGGTCGGTTTCCGAGATGTTGCCGGCTTCCCAGTCCTGCACCAGGGCGGCGAAGCCCATGGCGCCGGATGGTTCCGGGATGACGCGCAGGGTGTTCCACAAGTCGCGCATGGCCTGGCACACCTCATCGTTGCTCACGGTCACAAAGCCGTCCAGCAGCTCGCGGCAGAGGGGGAAGGTGTTCTCGCCGGATTGTTTCACGGCGGTGCCGTCGCAAAACACGTCCACATCGTGCAGCACCACGCGCTCGCCGGTTTCCACGGCCCTCTTCATGGAGGCCTGGGCCACGCCCTCCACGCCTATGCACTTGCACTGCGGCCAGTACTTCTTGAACCAGCACGAGCATGCGGCGGCAAGCCCGCCGCCGCCAATCTGCAGGTAGATGCGCGTGAACGGGCCCTGCCCGCTCATCACCACCTCGTCCGCCAGCGTGCCCTGGCCGCCCATGGTCGCCAGGTCGTCGTATGGGTGCACAAAGGTGTGCCCGTGGCTCTCGGCAAACTTGTGCGCGGCGGCGGAGGCTGCATCGTAGGAATCGCCCGTGAGCACAATCTCCACGTGCTCCCCGCCGTGGCGGCGCACGGAATCCTGCTTCACGGTGGGGGTGGAGCGGGGCATGAAGATGTGCGCGTGGCAGCCGAGCCTGGCGGCGGCCAGGGCCACGCCCTGGCCGTGGTTTCCGGCGCTTGCGGCCACCACGCCCTTGGCGCGCTGCTCCGGCGTGAGCTTGCACATGCAGTTGTAGGCGCCGCGCCACTTGTAGGCGTTGATGGGGCCCAGGTCCTCGCGCTTGGCGAAAATATCCACCGGGATGCGCGGCAGGTTCACCCGCTGCAGGGGCGTGGGCTCTCCCACGGCGTACACGCGCTGCCGCGCCTCCAGTATCTCGTCGAACAGTCTTTCCCTTAGCTCGCTCATGGTGTCTTGCGGTTATGGTACACGGGCGCTCCGGGTCATCTCCACTGCGCCAGGCGCTGGAGCTTTTTCTTGAGCGTGATCTTGGCGGCGGATGAAACGCGGTCCGTGAAGAGGAAGCCGTCTAGGTGGTCGCATTCGTGCTGCAGGCAGCGGGCCAGCAGGCCCCCGCAGTCTATCTCCAGCACCTGGCCGTCCAGGGTGTGCAGCGTGGCTTTCACGTGGTCCGGGCGGCTCACGTTGGAGCGGATGTCGTGCACGCTCAGGCAGCCTTCCGTGAAGAGCTGCTGCTTGCCGTAGGGCTCCAGCACGGGGTTGATGAAGACGAGCGGCATGAGGTCTGCCACGGGGCGCTGCTCGCCGTTGACGGTGGCGGTTTCCGGCTCCTCGCCCTCTTCCGGTTCGTCCTCCTGGGTGTCGATGACGACGAGGCGAAGGTTGACGCCGACCTGGGGCGCGGCGAGGCCGATGCCGTTGGCCTCGTACATGGTTTCCAGCATGTTGGCGGCGAGCTCGCGCAGGGAGTCGTCCACCTGGTCCACGGGGGCGCTCACGGCGCGCAGCACGGGGTCTCCGTATTGTTTGATATCAAGCAGCATGGTGATTGGAGATGGTGAAAGGTTACGGTTGGGCGGGGGCGAAGACGGGTGCGGGCAGCTTCTCCTGCGCGGCATCCTTGCCGCCGCCCACCATGTCGCCCACATCCTTGAAGGTGACAAAGAGGAAGAAGGCGAAGAGGATGAAGAGGAAGCCCATTTGCACGAAATCCAAAATCTTGCCGCTCACGGGGCGGCCCAGGATGAGCTCCGCGAATCCCAGCACCACGTGCCCGCCGTCCACTATGGGCAGGGGCAGGATGTTGAGCACGGCCAGGTTCACGTTGATGACCACGGCGAACCACAGGAACAGCAGCCAGCCGTATTCCGCGGTGAGCATCTTGTAAAGGTAGTTGCCGATGCCCACGGGGCCGGAGAGATGCTCCATGCCGATGCTGCTGCCGGGGGCCGCCACCTTGGCCAGGGTGTCTCCCATCCACTTGAGGCTCTGGTTCACCTGGGCCTGGGGGGAGGGGTGTTCCAGGCGGATGGCGCCCTCCGGTTCACCCCAGCCGAAACCGAGGATGGGCAGGGCACCCTCCTTGCCCTGCCAGTTTTCCGGCATGGCGGCGGTGATGCGCACGCTTTGGGAGGAGCCGTCCCTGTTGGCGAGGGTGAGCTGGATTTCCTGCCCCTTGGAGGCGGCTTCGATGATGGCGACGGGGGTGAAGACGCGCGTGCCGTTCAGGCGGGTGATAACCTGGCCCGGCTGCAGCCCGGCGCGCTCTGCGGGGGAGTTCGGGAACACCTTGCCCACAATGCAGGGCACGGCGGGCATAATGCCCACCTGGCGCATGCCGCCGCGCTGCCACCATTTGGTTTCCGGCAGGCGGAACCCGCTTTGCAGCTGCAGGTGCTGCACGGTGCCGTCCTCCGCCGTGCGGTCTATGTCGAAGGTGATGGTCTCGTGCTCGCTCAGGGCCACAATCTCGCGCACGCCCTCCATGTTGCCGGCCCACTTGTGCACGGGCGTGCCGTCCACCGCGGTGATGACATCTCCCGGCAGGATGCCCGCCTGCGCGGCGGGGGCGTCCGGCGGCACCATGCCCACCATGGTGGTGTCTATATCCCCCACGGGTTTGCCCGTGCACCACACGATGACGGCGAACACATACGCCAGCAGTAGGGAGAACACGGGGCCCGCCGCGGCAATGATAATCTTGTCCAGCGCCTTGAGCGGCTTGAGGTCATGCGGGGCGTTGGCCTGGCCCTCGATGGCCTGCATGTCCTCCAGCTGGGGGAGGGAGACGAAGCCGCCGGCGGGAATCCAGCCGATGCCGTACTGCACGCCGCCGATGGTCTTTTTCCAGATGGGTTTGCCGAACCAGATCTGGAAGCGGTCGATGTGCGCGCCGCGCCACTTGCCGGCCAGGAAGTGCCCCAGCTCGTGCACGAAGATCATCACGTTGAAGAACATGACGACCAGGAAGATGAGCCAGGCGGTGTTCAGGTAGGAAAGAAAGGTGTCCAACATGGTTGCAGGGCCATCATACCCGCCCGCATGCGTGCGCGCAAGGGCGGGTCATGACATAATGCCGGGCAGCAGCTTGCGGATGTTGTCGCGCAGGGAGGAATCCGGCTGCGGTGTAACGGCCGGTTTCTCCTGCTCCTCCGGCGCGGGCACGTCGATGTCCGCCTTGCGGTTGGCGGAATAGGGCTGAATGCTGTAGCAGCGGCGCAGCAGCAGGCGGCGCGGGCGCGCGGCGGCGTCCGGCTGGAACCACAGCTCCACCGCCACGTCGATGTACTGTCCTCCCTTGCCTTCCAGCAGGACGAAGAGGGGGATGTCCTTGTCGAAGATGTTGTTGAGCTTGTTGTGGGCGCGCTCCCACTCGCCCATGGAGCCGGGCAGGTCGTGCCGGAAGAGTTCGTTTGGCTTGTCGGAGTAGCGTGCGGGGATGGTGAAGGTGCGCAGGGTGGAGCTGTCCTCCAGGCGGCGGAAGAAGATTTGCAGGGTGCCGGCCTCGTGCGGGTTGGCGTAGAATTCCGCCTGGTAGCAGCCTTCTTGCGCGGGCGGGGAGCAGAGGAGCATCTCTGCGCTGTTGCCGGGGAGCGTCTTGTTGATGTCCAGCATGCGCAGCACGGTTTCGTACGTGGGGTTTTCCGCCAGCGGCCTCATGCGCTCGTCCACCGCGCGTATGGCCGCGTTCACGGATTTGACGGCGGTGGCCATGTGCGGCGCGCCGCGCCAGGCCATCAGCAGGTAGTGGTCCCTGCCCAGGTCCAGCGCCAAATCCGGAATCTGCTTGTGCCCGTCTGTCAGCCCCGCGGGCACGGCGTCTCCGGGTTTGAGCACCACGTATCCTTCCGGCAGCTTCTCACCGCCCACCAGGCGGCGGAAGGCTGCATGCACCAGCCCGGGCGTGCCGGTGCTCGTGGGTGGCATGAGCACCAGGTGCCCCGGCTTGGAGTGGAAGGTGTCGTCGTTTTCCGCGGGCCGCCAGCGCGGGGAGAGGTCGATGTAGCGTTTCAGGATATCCTCGTGCCCCTTTTCCAGGGCGCTGAGGTTGGGGGCGTCCACCAGGCGGTCCTCCGGCATGTCGTCCGTGGAGATGCGGTAGAGCAGGCCTGCCGGGCCGTGCAGGATTTCGTTTGCGCTGTGCAGGGTGTCCGTGTCTTGGATGGGTTGCTCTTTCTGCGGCACGGCGGGGGGCGGCACATCCGCCGCCAGGGCCAGCAGCACGAACCCGCCGAAGGTGCAGCACCACAGCACCGCCCAGAGGCTCAGCTGGCCCAGCGCCCCCAGGTTGCGCAGGCGCGAGAGGCGGATGCCCACGGCAATGAGCATCACCGCAAGGGAGAACAGCATGCATGCCAGGATGCCGGCTCCCAGGTAGGGCGCTGCAAACGCCGCCGCGCGCTCCGGTAGTATTTGGGGAAAGAGCAGGGGAATGCAGCAGAGCAGGGCGGCCGCGCCGCATGCCACGTGCAGGTGGTTGGGCACAATCAGGCGGCGGCGGATGGAGCGGTGGGGGGTCATGGTTGCGGCGGCTCCGGCGGGCTCGCGATAGTGGGGAAGTAGGTATCGTGCTGCGCGAGGATGTGGGAGAGGATGAGCCGGCGCGGTGCGGGCTCGTCGATTTCCTCGTAGGAGTAGCGCAGGTTGAGCGCATCGTCCTCCGCCACCGCCAGCTGGCCGTCTTTCACCATGCTCTCCAGCATGGCGGCGTGCAGCGGGCAGGGCGTTCCTTCAAGGGAGCGCATGCATTCCGCGGCGCGCAGGATGGCGGCGGGGTCCAGCCTCCGCCAGTTGCCGTGGTACACGGCATCGTCCACGCGGTAGGCTTCCGCCAGGCGCTCGAACGGGGTGGCCGGCTCCGCCTGCAGCTCCGGCAGGTGGTGCCCACCGCGCAACTGCAGCATCAGCTCCATGGCCGCGCACGCGGCATCGGGGTCGTATGCCTGGGCCAGGCGTTCCAGCTCCGGCATGGCGCGGGGGCCCTCCTGGTACACCAGCAGGTGCAGCAGCACGCGCACGGGGCGCGCCGCCGCGCAGTCTATCATGTCCTCCTTGCTGGCGGGCAGCATGGATGCCAGCTTGTCCAGCGCGGTGCGGATGTTCGCCACGTTGGGCTTCCAGTGGGTGTCCTGCAGGGCTTGGAGCAGCGCGAGCGGCACGGGCTGCATCATCTGCTCCCCGTGCTGCCAGAGCGGCAGGGTATCGATGAAGTCCGCCGCCTTTTCCGCATCCGCCGCGCGCATGACCTCCAGGGCGTCCGCCAGCGCGGCGGCGCTCTCCCCGGCAAGTTCGCTCTTCTGCAGCAGTTCCTCCACCAGCTCGCGGCACCGCCCGTAGGCGGGTTTGCAGTAGCGTCTGGACAAGTATCCGGGGTCACCGAGGGAGACGGTATAGGGCATCTGCGCCTGTGCGGCGCGCAGGGAGATGTAGTGCAGGAATTCCGTGCGCCCGGCGGGAATGCGCACCGCGAGCTCCGGCGGCAGCAGGTTCTCCCGGCGCAGCCTTTCCACCCAATCGGGGTTCGCGTGCAGGAAGAAGAGCGCGTTGCACCCCCGGTTGTTCTCCCGCAGGGGGTCTGCACCGCCTGCCAGCAGTTGGAATACCGCGTCCTCTGCCTCCTTCCATGCCTCCGGCGGCACGGGGCTGCTATACCTCATCAGGCCGTTCAGGCGCATGGCTGCGCGGATGAGCGGCGTGTTGCCGTCCGCATCCACCGCCTCATCCACGGCGGCAGCGGCGGGGGCTTCCGGGGCGGTCGCCGGCGCCTCCTGCGCGGGCGCGCCCGCGGGGATGAGCAGCACCGCTGCCGCGCACACTGTGAACACTTTCTTCACGCTCCACCATACTGTAGGAAAACGCGCGCAAATGTCAATAAGATTCAGCGCATGCGGGGCGGCGCTTTCCGCAACGCGCTATTTGATGATGCGCTTCAGGCAGTCCTTCTTTTCATCTTTTCCGGCGTACGGGTTGTTGAGCTCGTCGAGCACGGTTTTCCCCCTGAAATCCTTGATTGTCAGGTCCGGGCGGGCGCTCATGAGCAGCTTGGCCATCTTGGCCAAATCTTCTTTCTCGATGTGAAGGCTCTCTTCTATGAGAGTGTGCAGGGGTGTCCTTTTCAACGTGTCCCGGGCGTTGATATCCGCTCCACCGTGGAGGAGGGTTTCAACCATTTTGTACCTGATATCCGCGTCCATGGTGATAGCGGAAAGCAAGTGAGAGATCAACGGTTCCTCCTCATCCTGCCCCACATTGGGATCCGCGCCCGCAGCCGTCAGGATTTCAATGCTGTTCAGGGCATCCTGGCCCTTGCTTGAATACAAACACGCCATATGCACCAATTTGCCGAGCGCAGTTTTACCATCACGGTTCTGGTGGTTGACATCCACATCGGCATCAATGAGAGCCTGCAAGATTTTCGGACGTTCTTTCGCTGAAACCCAAGTGCTGTCGAGAGCAAGCAGCAGGGGTGTATCCCCGTCCTTGTTTTCAATGTTGGGATTGGCCCCGGATTTCAGCAAGAAACCAATCACCGCCGCTGCGTCATGCGATTGGGAATCCTCTTCCTTGGGATGGAAGCAGATATAGTGGCTCAATATGGTTTCCCCCTCTTTGTCGGCATGATTGATGTCAATCCCGGCTTTCAGCAGCTTGCCTATCAGACGGATGCTCAAATCGGTGTCAAAATTCATATACGGATTCAACACGCGATTCAAAAGGAAATTATGTACATCGTCCGGCGTATCGTTGATTTGAAGCCCGCCGTCAATCAGCATGTCGCAGATTTTCAGCAGGTCGTCCTTGGAGGGAGTGGGAGCGTCCGGATGAGACGGGCGCTTCCTGTTGATTCTCAGCGCGGAAATGATCTCCTCCACCAGCGTTTTGGAGCGGGAGAGCTTCTTGAGGTCGGCGCCTGCGCTGATAATGGCCTGCAGGGAAGTCGTGTCGCCATTCCGTACGGCCGCACCAATGGCGTTTTCATCTTGGGCATTGGCACCAAGTTTCAGCAGGCATTCCACGCATTCCGCGTGGTGTGCCCTTGCGGCGCAGGCCAACGGCGTTTCCCCGCCCTCGCACAGGTTGGGGTCCGCCCCGGCCTGGCAGAGTGCGGTGATGATTCCCGCATGCCCCTGCCTGGCCGCGCAGGAGAGGGGCGTATCGTGGTGGGCTCCCCCGTTCACGCTGGCGCCGGACTTGATGAGTTTCTCCACGGTTTTGGTTTCGCCGGCCCAGGCGGCAGCCATGAGCGGCGGAATGGGCTGCACGCTTGCATCATCGTATTCCGTGGGAAGGCTTTCCAGCAGCTTGACCATTTGGGGCCTTCCCTCGCATGCGGCTATGGCGGCGGGGGTCCATCCGTGCTTGTCGCAGGTGGACTTGGCGCCGGCGTCCAGCAGTGCCTGCACTATGGTGCGCTGCGCCTTCGGGTCGCATTGGGGGGAGGGCAAAATGGCGAAGCGGCAGGCAGGGTGCCCCGGCCAGTTGCTGATTCTCCCGGATTTGGCGCAGGCGGCCATCAAGGCCGTCCACTGGCTGCCGTTTTTGATGTTGGCATCCGCCTTGTTGTCCAGCAACAGCTCCACCATGTCGTACTGCCCTGCAAAGGCTGCATACATGAGGGCGGTATCACCGTACGTGTTCTGGGCATTCGCGTTTGCACCGTGCCTGAGCAGCATGCGGGCCAATTCCTCATTGTTCTTCTTCACGGCAATGATGAGCACCGGGGTAAAACTGTTTTCGCCCCGCGCCTCGGCATCCGGGCTCACACCGGCTTCCAGCAGCTTTTCCGTTATTTCCATGTTGTCCTGGCCGATGGCTTGGCAGAGGGCGTTTCGGCCTACGGGCGAGCCGACATCCAGCACAGAGGAGATGACGCCTTTTTCCATGAGTTCCTTTTGCACGGCATCCTTGGAATCGCAGGATACCAGGGCACACAGGGACACGGCGGCTAACAGGCCTTGGGATAGTGTGATGATACGCATAGCAGGTAGGTGGTATAGGGTTGAGTGCAATATATACAACGAATCTGCCGTTGGCAAGACAAAAAAACATCCCCGCGCCCATAGCGGGTGCGGGGATGGATGCAAATGTTGCGGGTTGGCTTAGATCTGGCCGTACAGGGTCTTGCCCTCGGACATGAGGTCGGAGGCGGCCACCTGCAGGCGCTCGCAGATGCCCTGCTCGCCCTTCTTCAGGTAGGAGCGCGGGTCGTAGACCTTCTTGTTGCCCACCTCGCCGTCGATCTTGAGCATGCCGTCGATGTTCTGGCACATGTGCATGACGATGGGCTTGGAGAAGGCGTACTGCGTGTCGGTGTCGATGTTCATCTTCACCACGCCGTAGGAGATGGCCTCGCGGATGTCGCACAGGTCGGAGCCGGAGCCGCCGTGGAACACCAGGCGCATATCCTTGCCGTGCTTGTCCATCACGGCCTTCTGGCCGTCGCGCAGGATCTTGGGCTCCAGCTTCACCGCGCCGGGCTTGTACACGCCGTGCACGTTGCCGAAGGTGGCGGCCAGCATGAACTCGCCCAGGCCGTTGAGGGTCTCATAGGTGAGCAGCATGTCCGCCGGGGAGGTGTAGAGCTTGGCGGCGTGCTGGCCGCTGTTGTCCACGCCGTCCTCCTCGCCGCCCACGACGCCGATTTCGATTTCGAGGACGATGCCGACCTCTGCGCACTCCTGGAGCATCTGCTTGGAGATCTTCAGGTTCTCTGCCATGGGCAGGGCGGAGGCATCCAGCATGTGGGAGTTGAACAGCGGGCCCTTGCCCTCTGCAATGCGGCGCTTGGACTCCGCGATGAGCGGGCGCAGGAAGGAGTCGATCTTGTCGGCCTGGCAGTGGTCCGTGTGCAGGGCCACGAGCACGTTGTACTGCTCTGCCAGGCGGTGCACGGCCTCAGCCAGCACAATGGCGCCGATGGCGGAATCCTTCACCGCGGTGCCGGAGGCGAACTGGCCGCCGCCCAGGGAAATCTGGATGATGCCATCGGACTTGGCCTCCGCGAACGCCTTGAGGGCGCCGTTGATGACCTCGATGGTGGTGACGTTGACGGCGGGATAGGCGTAGCCCTTCTCCTTGGCCGTGTTGAGCATTTTGATGTACTGTTCTTGAGTAGGTACAGGCATGGTATTGATTAGGTTGGAATGTTAGAAGCGGGGTGCGTGTGCACCGTGGCCGCGTGTATTCTACCCCCGCCCGGGGTGACATGCAAGCGGAAAATGGTTTGTGTACGCATGTGGGGCCGCGTATGTGGAATTTCCTGCCTTGCTTTTTACATGCGGCCAGGGGTATAATGCGGAAAAGACAAGTACGGGAGCATGATTTCATTTCTGAGAGGAACCGTGGCGGAGGCCATGCCGCAATGCCTGGTGGTGGATGTGAACGGCGTGGGCTACGAGGTCCAGGTGCCGCTCTCCACGTTTGATGCGCTCAACCCTGCGGAGGGGGCGCCCATCATGCTCAAGATCCACATGCACGTGCGGGAGAACGCGCAGGTGCTGTACGGGTTCGCCACGGATGCGGAGCGGGATATTTTCCGGCTGCTCATCGACCGCGTGAGCGGCATCGGCCCCGCCACGGCCATCTCCATCCTGAGCGGGCTGAACGTGAGCACCTTCAAGGCGGCCGTGGTGAACGGGGATGTGCAGGCCATCGCCCGCGCCAAGGGTGTGGGCAAGCGCACCGCGGAGCGAATTGTGCTGGAGCTCAAGGACAAGGTGGGCCTGGCCTCCACCTGGGAGGCCCAGCAGCAGGGCACCACCTCCCAGGCCGCGGCGGATGCGGAGCTCGCACTCATCGCCCTGGGCTTCAAGCAGGTGGAGGCCCGCAAGGCCATTGCCAACCTCCTCAAGGACAACCCGCAGGCCGGAACGGACGAGCTCATCCGCGGCGCCCTGCGCCATTTCTCCTGATTTCCCCACCCCCATGGACCGCGCGCTGCTCAAGAGCGTATCCCGCTCCTTCTACCTGAGCATGGCCTGGCTGCCGCCCGCCATGCGGCATTCCGTGGCGCTGGGCTACATGCTGGCGCGCGCCACGGACAGCGTGGCGGACACCTCCCGCGCAGATGTGCAGGAGCGCGCGGACGTGCTGCGCCGCATGGCGCGCGCCGTGGCCGGGGAGGAGGACCCCGCTGCCCTTTGCGACACCCTGGCGCGCCGCATGGCGCCCGCGCAGGACAACCCGGCGGAGGCCACGCTGCTGCGCCGTTTCGCGGAGTTCCTGCAGGAGCTTGAGGCCACGCCGGAGGCGGAGCGCGCGCTCATCCGCCGCGTGCTCGCCACCATTGTGGAGGGCCAGCTCTGGGACCTCACCTATTTCACCCCGGATTGCACCGCCGTGGCGGATGATGCCATGACCGACCTCTACGCCCACCGCGTGGCCGGCTGCGTGGGCGAGTTCTGGACCCGCCTGGGCCGCACCGCCCTGGGGGATGCCTTCTGCCCCGCCGCCCGCACGGAAATCATGTGTGCGGCCGCCGTGCGCTACGGCAAGGGCCTGCAGCTCGTCAACATTCTGCGCGATATGCAGGAGGACGCCGCACGCGGCCGCAGCTACCTGTGCTCCGCCCCCGCCGTGTGGATTGAACGCGCGGAACGCTACCTGGCGGACGGCATCGACTACTCCCGGCGGCTCGGCGGCTTCCGCCTGCGTTTCGCCGCTATGCTGCCTGCGCTCATCGGCCGCAAGACCCTGCGGCTCATCCGCGCCCGCCAGGGCACCGAGCGCGTGAAAATCCCGCGCCGCGCCGTGTACGCCTGCATGCTCCACGCCGCCTGGCGCGCTAATTTCCCAAATTGTAAATTGTAAATTATTTGCCGCGTTTTGCGCATTCGCAGGCACGTCCGCATCATTCAAGTTCGCACGTGCAAAAATTGTTGTGACACATGCGGCTTGATTTCCCGCGCGCGGGCTGGTACAATGCGCGCGCAGGCATATGGAGCAGTTGGACGAATACCAGAGGAGCCGCAGGGCCGCCGCAGAGCGCAGGCGTTCCTCACGCACGGACAAGATGGCGCGCCGCAGTGCGCGGCGGCGCAAGGGGTGCTGCCTGTGGCGCTTCCTGGTCATCTGCCTCATCCTGGGCCTCGTCTGCGCGGGCGCGGGCTGGTTCGCGTTCAATGTGGTGACCGCCAAGTACAGCAAGTACGCGGACGAGTTCAACCTGGAGGACATCAACAACCTGGACCACCCCTGCATCATCTATGACCGCAACGGGGAGGTGATAGGCCGCATCTACGATGAGAACCGCAGCTATGTGACCATCGACAAGATTTCCAAATCCATGATAGACGCGCTGGTGGCGCAGGAGGACAAGACGTTCTGGACCCACCACGGGTTCGACCCCATGGGCATAGCGCGCGCCGCCAAGGAAACGCTTGCCAACAAGGGTGAGGCCAACCAGGGTGCCTCCACCATCACCCAGCAGCTGGCCCGCAACGCGTACGACCTGGAGGCGCGCGTGCTGGCCATGGGCGGCAGCCGCTACGAACGCAAGATCGTGGAAATCTTCCTGGCGCGCCGCATTGAGGACAAGTACGACAAGAGGCAGATCCTGGAGTTCTACTTCAACCGCGTGTACTTCGGCCGCGGGTACTACGGCATCCGCTCCGCCTCGCTCGGCTACTACGGCAAGGAACCGGCAGACCTCACCGTGCGCGAGGCCGCCAGCATTGCCGCACTCATCAAGAACCCGGAGAACTACAACCCCATCCGCAACCCCAAGCTCAACCAGGAGTGGCGCAACGATGTGCTGGACCGCATGGTGCGCGCCGGCTACATCACCCCGGAGGAGGCCGCGCGCGTGAAGGCCCAGCCGCTCGGCCTCAACCCCAAGCCGCTCCGCCGCAACGTCTCCCACCTCCACTCGCTCATCCAACAGAAGGCCATCGACATCTTCCGCGACCCCGTGCGCGGCGAGGAAATCCTCAAGAGCCGCGGCATCAAGATCTACACCACCATCGACCGCCGCATGCAGGAGGCCGCGGAGCAGGCCGTCAAGGAGCAGCTCGCCGCCATTGAGAAGCATGAGGGCTACAACCACGTCACCTTCGCCCAGACCAACGACCCCCGCTTCAAGCAGCACCGCTACATCGATGCCGCCGTGTACGCCGTGGACAACCGCACCGGCGGCACCCTGGCGTACGTGGGCGGCCGCAGTTTCGACCGCGACAACTTCGACATCATCGCGGACGGGCGGCGCCCGCTGGGCACGGCCATGCTGCCCTTCCTGTACCTCTGCGCGTTTGAGAACGGCTACACGCCGTGCTCCCGCCTGGTGGATGATGCCATGGACAACCGCCTGGCCGGCATGGGCGGCTCCGAGGGCGTGCTGGGCGAGTGGGGCATGGAGGTTTCCAAGGGGCGCTACCTGGATTCCGTGACGGCGCGCCAGGCGCTGGAGTGGTCCAAGATTGCCGCATCCGCCCGCCTGGGCATTGCGCTGGGGGCAAATCCCGAGCGCGGGGCCAAATGCTTCACGGAAACGCTGGAGCGCGTGGGTATCACCGCGCCGCCGCGCAACGCCGGCAGCACAGAGGCCAAGCCCCAGTTCTACCCCCGCGCCTTCCTGGGTGCGGAACCCGCCTCGCTGAAAGAGGTCACGCTCGCCTACACCGTGTTCCCGAACACGGGGCGCCGCCCGCTCGCGCCGTACGTTATCTCCAAAATTACAGACAGCACAGGCAAGATTTTGTGGGAGGAGCCCCTGGCTGTCTCCCACCGCATGCACAGCGGCACCACGCCCTGCAACGCATACCGCCTGCACTCCATCATGCGGGAATCCATGGAGAAGGGCTCCGCCCAGCGCGTGCGCCCCTACCTGCCGGAAAACTTCAACGGCGCCATCAAGACCGGAACCAACTACGACTTCTCCGACAACGCGATGTTCGCCTACACCTCCTCCTTCACCTGCGGCATCTGGGTGGGCTATCTCAACGACCACCAGGCCATCTACCCGGAGGCCTTCTCGTCCGACACCTGCGGGCCCATCCTGGGCCGCGTGCTGGATGCCGCCGGGATGAGCGGCATGGCCGACGAGGCCATCGGCATGCCCAGCGACACCGAGGAGGTGGAAATCTGCCGCATGTCCGGCCAGCTTGCCACCAACTTCTGTTTCGAATCCGTGATGCAGGACGGCAGGGCCACCTATGTGCGCCCCACCTACCAGGAGTACTTCCCCAAGGGAGACATGACCCTGGGCGTGTGCCCGGTGCATGGGGACGGCAGCCCCTCGCTCACGGACTTCCTGGATATGAGCGCGGGCCAGGTGAACTCCACGCGCGTGCTGCCCGTGCTGCCCGTGTTGCCCAAGGGTGCGGTGCTTACCGGCAAGGACCCCTACGCCAGTGATGTGGCGCTCAAGCCCAGGTACGCCCGCGCAGCCGACCTGCCGGACACGGATGCCACCGCAGAGGAGGTGGACGAGGTGGAAGCGGTGGACAGCGCATCCGCAGCGCCCAAGGTGGACACCAACATAGAGGTCCCCGCCCCCCGCTCCCTGCGCAACCTGCCGCTCGTGCCCCTTGAAATCTAACACGCCATGACCAGTAAACCCAGCAAGTATTCCCAGGCCGCCGCCACCCAGGACAAGGCTTTCCGCATCAACATGGACGACCGCTTCTACGGCTCGTTCGCGGAAATCGGCGCAGGGCAGGAAACCGCCAACTGGTTCTTCCGCTCCACAGGCGCCGCCGGCACCGTGGCCAAGACCATCTCCGCGTACGACATGACCGTGAGCGACACCCTCTACGGCCCCGTCAGCCGCTACGTTTCAGAGGAGCGCCTGCACCAGATGCTCGACTACGAGTACAGGCAGCTTGTGGATCGCCTGGGCGCGAAACGCGGCAAGGACACCTGCTTTTTCGCCTACGCCAACACCTGCAAGTGCAAGGCCTACCGGGACAGCGGCGACTGGACCGCGTGGATCGGCGTGCGCTTCCAGCTGAAACCCGGCGCGGAGCCCAGCGATTTCGTGATGCACGTGCGCCTGACCGTGCCGGACCACGATGTGCAGATGCGCATGCTGGGCATCCTGGGCGTCAACCTGCTGCACGCCCTCTTCTACAGCCGGGAGAACATGGACCAGTTTGTGCAGGGCATCAGCGACAACCTGGACCGCGCGTTCTACGAAATCGATTTCATGCGCTTCTCCGGCAACGGCTTCGCCATGTTCGACAACCGCATCCTGGCGCTCCAGCTGGTGCGCAGCGGGCTGGCGGAATCCACGCTGCTCTGCCCGGACGGCACCGTGGCGCAGCCCGCGGATATGCTCTACAAGCGCCCCATCGTGCTGATGCGCGGCAGCTTCATGCCCATCTGCAACATCCACATGGAGATGATGGAGAGTGTGCACAAGAAATTCCTGGATGTCCTGCCGGAGGAACAGCGCGCCCGCGTGGTGGACATCTGCGAAATCTCCCTCTCCAACCTGCTGCGCGGCGAGGATGTGGACCTGGTGGCCTTCCTGGACCGCGCAGACGCGCTCGCCGCGCTCGGCAAGACCGTGATGGTCACCAACATCACGCACTTCCACCGCCTTTCCACCATGCTCAAGCAGTACACGCGGGAGCCCGTGGCCATCGCTCTCTCCATCGGCCTGCTCAACGAACTCTTCCAGGACAAGTGGGCGGACATCCCCGGCGGCATCCTCGCCAGCATGGGACACATCGTCGTCAACAACACCAAGTTCTACGTGACTCCCTGGGTGAACCGCGAAACCGGGGAATTCGTGACCGCCGGCTCCTACCACCCGCCGCGGAAGTACCGCCACCTCTACCGCCACCTGCAGGACGACGGCGACATCATCGAGGTGCCGTACTTCAACCAGAAGCTGCTGTTCAAGACCCCGCGTGACATCGTGCAGATGATATGCGAGGGGAACGAGGAGTGGAAGGAGTACGTGCCGGAGGCGGCGCACCGCATGGCCGAGCACCTGAAGGAAACCGCCGAGGATGCGTGACAGCCGTACAGATTTCCCCATGTTCGCCGCTGCAGATGCACCGGTGTACCTGGACAACGCCGCCACCACCCAGAAACCGCAGGCCGTGCTGGATGCCCTGCACGCATACTACACCGCGCAGAACGCCAATATCCACCGCGGCGCCCACCGCCTGAGCCGCCTGGCCACGGATTTGCACGAGCAGGCGCGCGCGGATGCGGCTGCGTTTCTGGGCACAGCCTCCGCAGACGAGGTGGTGTTCACCTCCGGCTGCACCGCGGGTATCAACCTGGCGGCCATGGTGCTGGGATTCGCGGGCCTGGTGGGGCAGGGGGATGAAATCATCGTCACCACGGATTCCCACCACTCCAACATAGTGCCCTGGCAGATGCTCTGCGGGCGCACCGGGGCAGAGCTGCGCGTGGTGCCGCTCACCGCGGAACTCACCTTTGACATGGCGGCCTACGCCGCGCTGCTTTCCCCGCGCACCCGCGTGGTGGCTGTGCCGTACATCTCCAACGCGCTCGGCGCGGTCAACCCCGTGCGGGAAATCATTGCCGCGGCCAAGCGCAACCGCGCGGATTGCACGGTGCTGGTGGATGGTGCGCAGGCCGCGGGCCATGTGGCGGTGGATGTGGCCGCGCTGGGGTGTGATTTCTTTGCGTTCTCCGGCCACAAGGTGTACGCCCCCACGGGCACGGGCGTGCTGTGGGGCAGGCGTGCGCTGCTGGATTCCCTGCCGCCGTGGCAGGGCGGCGGAGAGATGATAGAGGAGGTCTCCTTCGCCAAGACCACCTACAACAAACTTCCCTTCAAGTACGAGGCCGGTACCCCCAACATTGCCGGAAACATCGCCCTGGCTGCCGCCCTGCGCTATGTGCGGGAGCTCGGCGTGGACAACATTGCAGCGCATGAGCGCGCCCTTACCGAACGTCTGTACGACGGCCTTGCCGCCATGGACGGCGTGCGCGTGCTGGGGCCGCGCGGCGGGCGCGGCGCCCTAGTGTCCATTGTGGCGGAGGGCGTGCACCACTACGATTTGGGCATGCTGCTGGACCAGATGAACGTGGCCGTGCGCACGGGGCACCACTGCTGCCAGCCGCTCATGCAATCCCTCGGCATCACGGGTACCGTGCGCTACTCCGTGGCCGCCTACAACAACCATGCGGACGTGGACGCCGCCCTGGCCGCCACCGAACGCGCCCTCCGCATGCTCAGATAGTTTTCCCCATACAATCGCCATGAACGCTGTAGAAAAAGCATTGGCCTCCTTCCGCCAGCCCCCCCATTCCTACAATTGCGCGCAGACCGTCTGCGCCGCTTTCGGCAGGGAGGACCTGCTGGGCGAAATGGCCGCATGCGGCGGCGGCAAGGCGCCGGAGGGCATGTGCGGTGCGCTGTACGGTGCCACGCGCGTGCTGCCGGAGAAGGCGCAGCAGATAATCGATGCCTTCCGCGCGGAGAACGGAGCCATTCACTGCCGCGAGCTCAAGGGCGCGAACCGCGTGCCGTGCCAACAGTGCGTGCGCTGCGCCGCCGCGCTGGTGGAATCCCTGCAATCCTGATTTCCCGTACCGCCCATGTTTGAAGAATTCGCCAGCGCGTGGCAGAGCATCCCGGATATGGGGGCGTTCCTGTACGCCAGCGGCATGGTCATCTTCAACCTCATCCTGATAGAGGGACTGCTCTCCGTGGACAATGCGCTGGGCATTGCCGCCATGGCCGCGCAGCTCCCCAAGCGCCAGCAGAAACCCGCCCTGCGCTGGGGCCTGGTGGGCGCGTACACCTTCCGCGGCATCGCGCTCGCCCTCGTGGCCTGGCTCATGCACAACATGTGGGTCAAGTGGTTCGGCGCGGCCTATCTCATCTATCTGGGCTGCGAGCACGTGCAGCTGCGCCCCAGGGAGGAGGGCTCCGGCAAACACGCACTCAAGCAGGGCAAATCCTTCCTCATGACCATCCTCAGCATCGAGCTGATGGATCTCTCCCTCTCGCTGGACAACGTGGTGGCCGCCGTGGGCATGGTGAACAACGTCACGGAAATCCCGGAGGCCCTGCACATCTGGGTGGTGTGCATCGGCGTGTTCATCGGCATTGCCGCGCTGCGGCTGGTGGCGGGCTGGTGCATCGGGGTGATAGAGAAGCACCCCATCCTCAACTACACGGCGTTCCTGCTGGTGGGTTTCGTGGGCGCGGTGCTCTGCGCGGAGCTTGCGCTGGAGCAGTTCGGCATAGAGTTCCACATGGGCATCATCTTCAAGTTCAGCATGATTTGCGGCATTGTGGCGTCCACCCTGCTGTACGAGCGCCTGCCGTGGCTGCGCCGCCTGCTGCACCCCTTCGTCCACGCTTTCCGCGCGTGCTGCTCCGCTTTCGTCTTTGTGGTGGAATCCATCATCATGCCCTGGAAACGCTTCTCCAAGAAATCCCATTCGTAAAACGCTATGCCTGATTCAAAACTCACCCCGGAGCTCATCCGCGCCGCCCTCACCACCGTCAAGTATCCCGGCTTCAGCCGTGATATCGTCTCCTTCGGCCTCGTCAAGAACATCGATGTCTCACCGGAGGGACACGTCAAGGTGGACCTCGTGGTGGAGAGCCGCAACGGTGATGTCCCCCGCTACATCTACGAGAACGTGATGGCCGTCATCAAGGAGCTCCCCGGCCTCTCCAAGCTGGATGTCAACATCGAGCACCACGCCCCCGAGCAGAAGAAGGCCAAGGGACCCAACGACGACCCCGCCGACTGGAAGTCCAGCGTGCCCGGCGTGAAGCACGTCATCGCCGTGGCATCCGGCAAGGGCGGCGTGGGCAAGAGCACCGTCTCCGCCAACCTGGCCGTTGCGCTCAGCCGCCTCGGCTACCGCACCGGCCTGCTGGATTTGGACATCTACGGCCCGTCCATGGCGCTGATGTTCGGCACCAAGGAGCGCCCCGGCTGCTCCGACAAGGAGCAGTTCCTGCCCGTGGAGGCCCACGGCGTGAAGCTGCTCTCCATGGGCCTGATGATCGACGAGGCCTCTCCCGTGGCCGTGCGCGGCCCGCTCGCCACCCGCTACGTGCAGCAGTTCCTGCGGGATGTGGACTGGGGCGGCCTGGACTTCCTCATCCTGGACATGCCCCCGGGCACGGGCGACATCCAGCTCACCATCGTGCAGACCGTGGACCTGGCGGGCGCCGTTATCGTCACCACCCCGCAAGAGGTCGCGCTCATCGATGCCCGCAAGGCCGTGGGCCTCTTCCAGCGCGTCAACACCCCCATCCTCGGCATCATCGAGAACATGAGCTACTTCGTCTGCCCCAGCGACGGTTTGGTCTACAACATCTTCGGCGAGGGCGGCGGCGAGCGCGAGGCCCAGAAGCTCGGCGTGCCCCTGCTCGGCAAGGTTCCGCTGGACATCGGCACCCGCTCCTGCGGCGACGAAGGCCACCCCGTGGCCCTGGAGGACCCCGGCCAGAACCGCGTGGCCGCAGCCTTCCACGGCATCGGCCAGATGCTCGCCAGCGTGCTGGGAGAATAATGAAAAGCCTCTTCACAGCCCTGTTGGCGTGCCTGTTGCCGCCGTTGGCGGCCGCGGAATACTGGGCCGCCGGTGTCTCCGCGGAGCAGGGATGGTACGATGCCAACAAGTCCTTCGACCCGGAGGACGCGGACCGCGAAATGTGCTGGGCGGCATCCGCCGCGAACATCATCGACTGGTGGCAGCGCGAGCATGCCGACATCATGGAGAAAAGCGGCGTGGACACCGCCCTGCGGGAGCCGGATGCCGTGTGGCACCTGCTGCGGGATTCTTTCGAGGACGCCCCGGGCAATGCGTTCTACGGCATGGAATGGTATTTCCTGGACCTGTTCCCCGTTCCGGAGCCGCCCCTGACCGAATACGGCAAGGGCAGGGGCGGGTACTACCGCCATGCCGTCATGGATGACGTGCTCACCACGGAAGAGGGCCTGTCGCTGATTCCGCAACCCATCACCATGGCGGATGAGGGTGTGGATGCGCAGGTGCTCGCCCTCAAGCTGCGCGACGTGCTGGAATCCGGCCGCCCCCTCTCCCTCATCCTCGGCGGGGACGAGACCGTGCACGCCGCCACCCTGTGGGGCGGCGTCTTCGATGATGCAACCGGCATGCCCCTTACCCTCTACCTCACGGATTCCGACGACGACACCCTGCGCACCGCGTTCGACGTGCCCCAAATCTTCTCCGCCAACGTGGAGCTCATCGAAGCCACCGTGCCCGGAACCCTGGACCCCACCCCGGTCCTCGGAATCACCTCCTTCATCGTAGACGAGTTGCCCTGGTACGGGGACGACATGTACATCCTCGGCGCCTCCTTCCTCGGCTTCCCATACCCCGTCCCGGAGCCCACCACCCTCCCCCTGCTGGCACTTGCCGCCCTGGCCGCAAGACGCCGCAAATAATGGAGATTGACGGATTTTTTCTTTTTTTTTTGACAATTCGGGCGGAAAGTTGCTTAAAGGGGGTAGAGAAATGATGAAACACCAACCATACGGATACATATTGGCATGTGCCTGCGTCTCGCTGTTTCTTGCCCAGTGTTCAGGCGGCCAGGCTTCCGACACCCCAAGAGTGAATGACCGCTATATACGCAAAGGGCAGTACACGCCCACAGAGGATGCGGAAAAGGCGCGTTCAAGCCGCAAGTTCGTGGACAATTTGCAGGCGCTCGCACGCTCTTGCACGGATGTGCGGCTGGTCTTCAGCGATTGCGGGGTCTCCGGTATCGAAAACAGGGAGATTCCGCTCTCCCGGGCGGAGAAGGCGGAACTGCTCAGCCTCATCCTCAAAATAGAGCCTGTGAAGGACGACAATTGCGCCGCCTTCGACCCCGCATTTATCATATATATGCTTTTCACCATGCCGGACGGCACTGTTCAGCGTGTTTCCTACCCCAAAGTCGCCGGACACAGCTGTGTCAGCATGGACGGCTATGCCTTTATGTGCTGGTGCGCCCTGCCGAATGCCGATGCCGCGCGCTGGCACGCCCTCGCCAAGCATGATTGGATTCTGCAGCAGCTGCGGAAGGACGGGAAAAAGTAAGGGCCGCACACCCTCCCACTGAAAAAACTTCTCGTTTCTCGATTTTTTTTCATTATACTGAAAAAACTTTTGGCAAAGGGGATGTAGTGTATTGTATTATCAACGCAGAAGATGGTGAAGTGCCGTTTTCCTCAAGCCAGATGAAACATGTAATCCTTCGCGCCAACGGGCGCGCGAACCTTTACTTTGTACATTGTCCTTTGTACATTGTACATCACCGACCCCGCCATATCAACGTGGTGCGCTGGCTTTTGGGGGAAGAATAATGCCGTTGTCGGCTCCGGGGTGGGGGTGCCCTTGCTCTGGATATTTGTCAGGGAGAGCGTCTCCCTGCCCCTGCTGGGGCTCGCCGCCTTGGCGGCCTTTGCCGTAGCCGTGGGCCTGCTGGTCAAATCCGCCCTGGCCAAGTCCACAGACGCCTCCGGAACGCATCTGCTGGATATCCGCAACGAGCAGAGCCTGCGCGAATTCGCCAAGCACGCCGCAGACAACCTGGGCCGCATGTATGGCATCTACCGCGCCATGAACGCCCACGCCTTCGCGCTCATCGACCGCATTCGCGCCCTTTACCAGTGCTGAACGGCATCAAACCACGCTTCCGGGGCGGGTGGTGGTGTGGGGCGGCAATATGCGCCCCGGCAGGATGGTGCAGTTGCAGCCGATGCGTGAATGGGCACCGATGACGCAGCCCAGTTTGTTGCGCCCGCTCTCCGTGAGCACACCGCCGTGCGGCATGCGGATGTTCCCGGCATCGTGCCGGAAATTGGAGCAAATGCAGCCGCCGCCCAGATTCACATCCTCCTCCAGAATGGAATCACCCACGTAGGCCAGGTGCGCCACGGAGGTGCCGCAGCGGATGATGCTGCTCTTCACCTCCACCGCGTGGCCTATGCGGCAGTTGTCCTCAATCACCGTGCAGCCGCGGATATAGGCGTGCGGACCCACCGTGCAGTTGCGGCCAATGCGCACATGCCCCTCTATCACCGTGCCGGGCAAAACAGAGGAACCCTCCCCCAGCTGCAGCACGCCTGCCACCGTGGCTTGCGGGTGCACGCTGCCGCGGATATCCGGCTGCATGGCGGACAACTCTGCAGCCGCGGCATCCAGCAGCTCCCACGCTGGCGCGTTGCCTGCCATCAGGGTAGTTGGGTGAAAAGGCGGCTCAGGTGCGGCCGCAGCAGGGTGTAGAGGCGCTGCTGGGTCGCCTCGTCCAGGTCCAGGTCGTCCAGCATCACGCGCTGGTCAACAACGCGCGCGCCCAGACACTGGCCGTTGCTGCCGTAAATGTAGAAGACGCGGTCGGAAGAATCGGAGCGGTTGCCCTCCTCTGCGGAGCGGTACATGGAATCCGGCACGTGGCGCACCTGTGCGCCCTTGAGCAGGCTGCGCAGCTGCGTGCGTTCCGCATCGCCCAGCTTGTGCTGCTCGCTGCCCTGCTGCACCCATTCCGGCGTGGCGGGGGTAACCATGAGCGTTTGGGCGGCCAGTGTGGCGCGCACGGCCCCCTGGCTGAGCGCACCGTTGCCCTGCGCGCATGCGCCGAGCACCCACCCGGCGGCCAAGACGATTGCGGTGTTGAGGATGGCGGTTTTCATTTTGTATCCCTTCGCGCCCATTCTACCCAACCCCTCCCCCTTTTCAAGCAAAAATCACTTTTGCCCGGGTGGCTGGACGTATTCCTAGAGCCGCGCCTTCGGGCGCGGCTTTTTGGTGCCTGCGCTTCCCGTGGAGGGGCGGTCCAGCTCGTCCAGCAGGGCGGTGGCGAAGGAGCCCACGGTGTCTGCGCGGCGGGCGGCGCGCAAGCCGGCATCCCCCAGGATGCAGGAGGCGGCCACGGCGGCCTCCACCGCGCTTGGCGCGCAAGCCAGGCATGCGGCGCAGAGCGCGCCCAGGCCGCAGCCCACGCCTGCCACGCGGGTCATGAGCGGGTGGCCGCTGCGGATGGCGTGCAGGGCGGTGCCGTCCGTCACGTAGTCCACCTCTCCCGTAACAAGCACCACGGCCCGGGTTTCAGCGGCCAATTCCTGCGCGGGCTGCACGGCGTCTGCGCTGGAGACGGTGGCATCCGTACCGCGGGCGGAGGGGGCGTATCCGGCCAGGGCCATGATTTCGGAGGCGTTTCCGCGGATGATGGAGGGGTAGCTTTTCAAGAGGTCCCTGCAGAGGGCGGTGCGGAATTCCAGGGAGCCCACGGCCACGGGGTCCAGCACCCAGGGCACGCCGCGCTCGTGGGCGGCCTTGGCGGCATCCAGCATGTGCACGGCCTGGCCGGCGGAGAGTGTGCCCAGGTTGAGCAGCATGCCGCCGCAGCCGGCGTCCATCAGGTTTTCCACCTCGCTCCTGTCTTTGAGCATCACGGGTGCGGCGCCCACGGCCAGCAGCATGTTGGCGGTGATTTGCTGGGCCACGCTGTTGGTGAGGGAGAGCACCACGGGATGCACGGTGCGTATTTCCGCGAGCACGGCGGCTGCGGTGCGGCGGATTTGGGAAAGGTCTGCGTTCATGGTTGCATGAGGGCTTGGAGGAGTTCCGCGGCGGCGGTTTCCGGGTTCTGTGCGCCGCAGATGGCGGAGACCACGGCCACGCCATTGCACCGCCCGGCGGCGCGGATGGCCCGCGCGCGCGCGGCGTTGATGCCGCCGATGGCCACGAGGGGCAGGGGGCACAGCGCGGCCAGGCGGGCCCAGCCATCCGTGCCCACGGCGGGCGCGGCGTCTCCCTTGCTGGCGGTGGGGAACACGGGGCCGCAGCCCACATAGTCCACCAGTGCGGGGTCCACGGCGCGCATCTCTTCTGCATTGCTCACGGAGAGCCCGAGCACCATCCCCCGGCCGATGAGGCGGCGCGCCTGCGCGGGCGGCATATCGCGCTGGCCCACGTGCACGCCGTCCGCCTCCACCTCTAGGGCGAGCCGCACGTCATTGTTCACAATGAGGGGGATTCCCGCCGCGCGGGTGAGGGTGCGCAGCTGCGCGGCCTCCTGCAGCATGGTGGCGCGGTCCGCGTGCTCGCGGCGGTACTGCACCAGGGTGACCCCGCCGGCAATGGCGCGGCGCACGGTTTCCTGCAGCCCGTGGCGGCAGCGTTCCGGGGCATCCGTCACCAGGTAGAGGCGCAGGCAGTCTGGGAGCATCTGCATGGCGGCGCAATCAATCGAACTTCATGGGGGTGAGGCCGGGCATGCCGTATTCCACGATGATGGCGCACTCTGTCTCCACGGCTTCCTGTTCCTGCTTGATGAGCTCGCGCTTCATGTCCAGAATGGTTTTGTTGCGTTCCAGCGCGGCCTCTGCGCTTTCCGCGGGGGAGCTGCGCACAAAGTCCATGCGCTTGGCCATGTAGCTTTTCCAGTGCTCGTACTCGTCCACGCTGGAGCGCAGGGCCTCGATCTTGCTCTTGTGCTCGCGCATGTCCGCCTCCACCTTTTTCTTGGCCAGGGCGTAGCGTTCCTTGCTGTCGCTGTAGCGGTTCCAGATGCTGAGGCGCGTGTCGATGGTATAGCTGATGCTGAGGTTGAGCCGCGTGTCCTTGCTGCTGAGGAAGGCTCCGGAGTAGGTGCCGCCGCTGGAGCTGAAGAGGGATGGGCTGTAGAGGCTGGTGTTGATGGTGGGCAGGTAATTCAGGGCAATGCTGTACTGCTCCATGCGCGCACGCTCCAGGTCCAGCACGAACTTCAGGAGCACCAGCTGGTCCAGGCGGGCCAGGCGGTGGCGGTAGTCGTTCCAGTTGAGCCGCGGCATGGTTTCCGGCAGTATGTTCCAGCGGGCCTCTGCATTGCCCAGCAGCCTGGCCACGCTCTGGTGGTAGTCCAGGTCCTGCTTCGTTTGCTCTGCGGAGGTCTGCGTGGCGGTGGCGGTGCCATCGGCCGGCGCTTGGGAATCCAGCTCGCGCAGCTTCATGGCGAGCTCGCGCTTGCGCACCGCCTGGTAGAGTTTGGATACGGCCTCGCGCTCCGCGCCCTCCATGGCTTTCACGGCGGCAAAGGCGCTCACCTTGTTGGCGTACACGCGGTACGGCAGCTGCGTGAGCGTGGGCAGGAAGAAGTTCACGTTGAAATTGTTGGTCAGGTCGCTGCCGTTCCACTGGTGCGCCAAATCCTCCAGGCTCTTGGTCATATAGGCGTAGTAGGAGGCAGTGGGGATGAGGTCCGTGTACACGCGCAGGGTTTCGCGGTCCGCATGCGTGATATTGTTGCGGGCGCTCATGATTTCCGTGTTGCTGGTGCGCATCATGGCGATGGCCTGGTTCCAGGAGATGGTGCGCACCGGCAGCTTGTCCCACGTGGTGATGGCGGCGTACTGCGCCTCCGTCTTGTCGGAGGCCCTTTGAATGTGCTTGGAGAGGCTGCAGCCCGCCAGGGCTGCGGCCGCCGCCGCCAACGCTGCACACGCCATTGCTTTCACGCGTGCCATCATACCAAAAGATTCCCGCCTTGTCCACCGCGCGGGCGAATATGACGCGCCGCCGCGCTATGCCTGCACGGTGATGCGGGGGGTGATGATGCAGCGGCGGTAGGTGCCGGGCTGCACGTGGGTGCGGGGCCAGACGATGCAGTCGTCCAGCACGCAGCCGGCGGGGATGTGGGCATCGCGGCCCACGGTGCAGTCCTCGCCCAGCTCTGCGGTGGCGGCAATGGTGGCGGTGGGGTGGATGCGCTCGCGGGAGCTTGCCTGCAGCACGGCATCCAGATAGGTTTGGGGGGAGCCGAGCTCGCGCCAGTTGGCCCAGTCGCACACGTGGCCGCCCACCTTGCCCAGCCGTATCAGCTCCAGCCAGGTGGGCACCACGGAGAATTTGTCCTCGTCCGCGGGGAAGAGGTCGAACACTTGCGGCTCCATGATGTACATGCCGGCGAACTGGTACTGCCCGGGGTCCACCCCCAGGGCGTGGCGCATGTCCGTAACCTTTCCGGTGGCGGGGTTGAAGCCCACGTTTTTCTTGCCGTCCACGCTGCGCAGGGCCAGGGTGACCAGGTTGCCGCCTGCGCGGTGGGCCTCCAGCAGCTCCGCCACGGGGATATCCGTCCAGATATCCCCGTTGTGCACCAGGAGGGGGGCGGCGGGGTCTGCCAGCAGCGGGCGGATTTTCTTCACGCCGCCGCCGGAATCCAGGGGTTCGTCCTCATGGCTGAAGGTGACGGTTCTGCCGCGGTAGGTGCCCTCTGGGAAGGCGCGCTCCCACATGAGCGGCAGGCAGGATGTGTTCACGATGAAGGAATCCACGCCGCAGCGCATGAAGTGGTCCATGGTGTGGTGGATGAGCGGCTTTTGGAACACGGGCATCAGCGGCTTGGGCAGGATGCTGGTGAGCGGTGCCAGCCGCGTGCCGAGTCCCGCTCCCAGGATGAATGCTTGCATGGTTGGCGTAAAAGGGGGTTAGGATGCCGTTTCCGCAGCCTTGCGGCGGCGCAGCCTGTAGATGAAGGCGCACATGCCGCCCACCACCAGGATGACGAAGAAGATGGCCAGCACGGGAGCGAGCACCGCCAGCACGGAGCCCACGGTGGCGCAGATGTTCTCCACGGTGGCCACCACGCAGTTGCCGAGGCCTCCCGTGGTGGCGGTGCTGGCGGCGCGCGCGGTGGCGGTTCCGGCTTTCACCATGCCGGCGGCGCCACCGCCGGCCACCACGCCCAGCCCCCACTGCAGCGCGGGCGGCATATCACCCAGCAGGCCGCCCACCAGCAGCGTGCCCGCCACCATGGCCAGCGGGCCGTGTACCGTGTCCAGCAGGTTGTCCACCCACGGAATGTAGTACGCCAGGATTTCCACCAGCGTGGCCACGGCCAGGCAGACAAGCCCCAGGTCCGTGGCGGTCCAGGCCAGTGCGGGCGCGGCCTCTATGCCGCAAAGGCGCACGGCCAGCCCCACGGCCAGCAGGGGCACGAAGATGCGGAAGCCGCATGCGGCGGAAAGGGAGATGCCCATGACGAGGGCGATTGCAATTTGTGCGTAGTCCATGGTGTTACCAGAGGTGGGGAAGGTTGAGTTTGATGGCGCACACGCCCATGGCCAGGTTGGCCACGGCGTGCATGACGACAACGGGAGTGAGCTGCCGCGTGCGCACCACCAACAGGTACGCCAGCGAGCCGTACAGGAACGCACCGGCGTAGTCTGCGGGGTTGTGCACCAGCATGAAAGCCAGCGTGACCACGGCGTAGGAGAGCCGGCTGCCCCGGCCGAGCGGCACGCGCTGCGGTTCCCCGCGGTTGATGCACCAGCGCATCAGGTAGCCGCGCCAGAAAAATTCCTCAATGAAAGGCACAATGAGCACCGCGCGTGCAAAGCGCAGCGCATACGCCGCGCAGGTGCCCGCAGAGCCCGCGCCGAACACCGTCTCCGGGCGGAACCCGCCCTCCTGCGGCACCCAGCCCGCCACATACGGCACCAGCCAAAGCGTGATGCCCAGCACGCCCGCGAGCGCACCCCACAGGCAGCTTCCCGCACGGCACGCCCATTCCACGCGGTGCCGCACGCGCCAAAGGTACACCGCGCACGCCGCCACCTGCAGGGCGTAGACCGGCAGCTCCGGCATGCGCTGCCACCAGGCGGCGTCCGGGTGGTCCCATTTCACGGTGCCTTCCGCCGCCCAAAGCAGCAGGTTGAACGCCAGGAAGATGACGAACGGCACCGCGTATGTGCGGAACAGCGCGCCCTCGCTTTCCCAGGCGGGTATGGTGGCGGCGGGTGCTGTATCCTGGGCACGCATGGTGCGGCGGGGTGGGAAAGACAATCAGCCCTTGAGCGAATCACAGTAGCGCGCCATCTTGTCGCACGCCTCCTCCAGCAGGCTGAACGCCGTGGCGTAGCAGCAGCGCAGGTAGCCTTCTCCGCAGGCGCCGAACGCCGTGCCGGGTACCGCCGCCACGCGGGCCTCTTTCAGCAGGCCCAGCGCAAAGTCCTTGGAGGAGATGCCGAAGCGCTTCACGCTCGGGAAGGTGTAGAACGCGCCGCCGGGCAGGTGGCAGTCCATCCCCATCTCGTTGAAACGTTTCACAATGTAGTCGCGGCGCATGTGGTAGCTGTCGCGCATCTCGTGCATGGCGGGCGTTCCGTTCTGCAGGGCCTCTATGGCGGCCTCCTGGGCGGTGATGGTGGGGCAGATCATGGTGTAGGAGTGGATCTTCACCATCTGGTCGATAAGCTCTTGCGGGCCGCATGCGTAGCCCAGGCGGAAGCCGGTCATGGCAAAGGCCTTGGAGAACCCGTGCAGCAGCAGGGTGCGCTCCTTCATGCCCGGCAGGCTCGCTATGCTCGTGTGCGGCTCGCCATCGTAGCGCAGCTCGGAATAGATCTCGTCCGTGAGCACAAACAGGTCGTGCCGCACGCAGATTTCCGCTATGCGCTCCAGCGTTTCGCGCGGGGCTATGGAGCCCGTGGGGTTGGTGGGGAAGTTGAGCATCAGCACCTTTGTCTTGGGCGTGATGGCCGCCTCCAGCTTGGCCGGGTTCAGCGCAAAGAGGTCGTCTATGCTCGTCTCCACGGGCGTGGCCACGCCGTACGCCAGTTTCACGGAGGGCGCGTAGCTCACGTAGCACGGCTCGTGGTAGAGCACTTCGTCCCCGGGGGAGAGCAGGCAGCGCAGCGCCAGGTCGATGGCCTCGCTCACGCCCACGGTGGGAAGAATCTCGCCGATGGGGTTGTAGGCCACGTGGAAGAAGTCCTCCACATACTTGGCGATGGCGCGGCGGAGGCTTTCCAGCCCGTAGTTGCTGGTGTAGGTGGTGTGGCCCTTCTCCAGGGAGAAGATGGCGGCCTCGCGGATGTTCCACGGGGTGACGAAATCCGGTTCGCCGACGCCGAGGGAGATGATATCCTTGCTGCCGGTGACGAGGTCGAAGAATTCGCGGATGCCGGAGCGCGGCAGGTCCACGACCTGTTTGGAGAGCATGCGGTCCCAGTTCATGGCTTATGGGGCAACGCTGAGGCGTTCATGGGTTTCCTCCTCATCGAAGAGGAGTCCGTTCTGCTTGTAGGTCTTCAGGCGGAAATGCGTGGCGGTGGAAAGCACGCCCTCCATGCTGGAAAGCTTTTCACTCACAAAGCGCGCCACCTCCAGCAGCGTCTTGGCCTCCACGAGGATCAGGAGGTCAAACCCGCCGGATATCAGGAAACAGCTGCGCACCTCGTCAAACCTGGCAATCCGCTTGGCAAGCCGGTTGAAGCCGCCGCCGCGCTCCGGCGTGCAGCGCACCTCTATCAGCGCGGAAACACCCTCCTTGTCGTCGTTCAGGATGGCCTGGTAGCCCACAATGCGGCCCTCCGTCTCCAGCTTGGCGCGCATGGCGGCCACATCCGCCGCCTCCACGCCCAGCCGCGCGGCAATCTGCTCATCGCTCAGACGGGCATCCGTCTCCAACATCTTGAGTAGGGCATTCTGTGTCATGGTGCGTGTATCTTACCACCCCACCCCCTCAAGTCAAGGGCCTTTTCAGGCCTATGTCATGCACATTCCCCCATTCCGGCTATGGACACGGCGGCCTGTTCGTGGTATAGAAGAACCATGCGCTGCAAGAGAGCCAGCCTGTGTGTGCTGCTGTGCCTGGCGGGCCTTGCCGCCGGGCAGGGGCCCGCGGAGCGCACGGTCAGCGCGGAGGATGCGCGCGGCATGTTCGCCCAAGCCACGGCCCTGCTGCAGGATGCGCGCAACACGGATGTGGCGCGCGTGCCGGAGCTGCTGGAAACCGCCGCGCCCCTGTACGCCCCGGCGGCGTACAGCCTGCTCAACGTCTACGAGGGCCGCTACAAGGGCCTGCCGGAGCAGCCGGAGCGCGCGGCGGAGCTGGCGCGCGGGCTTGCGGAGGGAATGGTGTGCGCAGGGGAAACCGCCCGCCGGCCGGAGGCCATGTTGCGCCTGGCGCGCTATCTGGAGCGCGGCTACGGTTGCGGGGCCAACATGATGCAGGCCGTGCAGTGGATGCGCCGCGCGGCGGATGCGGGGTATGAACCTGCCCGCGTGGAGCTGGCGCGCTGCCTCATGCTGGGCCGCGGCGTGAAAAAGGATGCCCGCGCCGCGTGGAAGATGCTCATGGGCGTGGCGCACCGCGCGCCGGACACCCCCAAGGTCTACTTCTATTTGGGCACCATCTGCTACAGGGGCCTGGCCTTCCGTGTGGACCACTACAACGCCGCGCGCCTTTTCCGCGAGGGCGTGCGCCGCGAGGATGCCGCCTGCATGAACAACCTGGCCGTCATGTTCGAGTATGGGCAGGGGATTCGCCGCAATGAGGAGAGTGCCGCCGCGCTCTACCGCGAGGCCGCGCGCCTCGGCAACCGCGAGGCCTCGTCCAACCTGCAGCGGCTCACCTTCAAGGAGAGCGCCAAGGCCATGCAAAGCCGTTCCACGCCCCCTGCGGAGCGCATCCGCAACGCCGCCCTGCGCGTGGTGGACTCCCTGCCGCTGGCGGGGGAGGACCGCGCGCGGCTCAAATCCATGATCCTCGGCGGGCGCACCACCGCCGTCCGTGCCCATGAATGAGCCGGCTCTCCAGGCCCTGCAGTACGCCGCCGCCGCCCTGGGATTCTCCGCATGCGCCGCGGCACCCGCGGATGCAGACCAGGGGGACCTCCTGGAGCAGTGGCTGGGGCGGGGAATGCACGCCGGCATGGACTGGATGCCGCGGCACCTGCCCGCGCGGCTCAACCCGCAACTGGTGCTGCCGGGAGCGCGCAGCGTGGTGGTGCTCACCTATGAATACGCGCGGCGGGATACCCGCCTGCAGCCCGGCGCCGTGGCGCGCTACGCGCAGGGGGAGGACTACCACAAGCTGCTGGCCGGCAAGCTGGCGGATTTGGACGAAACGCTGCAAATGTACGGCGGCACGCAGCGCTGCTTCACGGATTCCGGCCCGGTGAGCGAGCGTTTTTTCGCCTGGCGTGCGGGATTGGGCTGGATTGGGCGCAACGGGCTGCTCATCCGCCCCGGGCGCGGCTCCTACTGCTTCCTGGCCTCCATTCTCACCACCCTGGAGCTGCCCTCCGGCACCCCCGTGCGCAACCATTGCGGCAACTGCCGCCGCTGTGAGCTTGCCTGCCCGGTGCAGGCCCTGCAAAACGGCTGTTGTGATGCCCGCAGGTGTGTCTCCTACTGGTCCATAGAGGCCAAATCCCCCATGCCTGCAGAGCTTGCCGCCGCCGCGGGCCCCCGCCTGTACGGGTGTGATGCCTGTCAGGAGGCCTGCCCGTGGAACGCATCCGCCAAGCCCGTGCGGGTGGATCCGCACCTGCTGATGCCCGCCCGGCTGCGCAGCCTTTCCCTCTCTGCTGCAGAGGCCATGGATGAGGATGCGTTCAACACCCTTTTCGCCCGCTCCCCCATTCGCCGCATCGGCAGGGGGCGTTTCGCGGAAAACGCGCGGCGCACCCGTGCAAACGCGCAGGGCGGCTGAACGCCTACTCCCCGTATTCCGCCCAGGTGGAGCTGGTCTCCCACACCCGCACGCGCTCCAGGCGCACGCAGTCCCGCACGGGGTAGGGGCAGTTGCCCCGCTTGGCGGCGGCCAGCGCGGCCTGCGCGTGGTCGAACACGGCCCTGGCCATGCACTCGCTGGTGGGGTCCGCGTGGTCGAAGGGGATGATGCGCTCGCCGTACACGGAGCGGAAGTGCGCGTAGTTGGGGTCCTCTGTGTTCATGCAGAGCGCGTGGTCGAACTGCTGCAGGAAGCCGCCCATCATCTCCTGCACCGCCTTGAAATCCAGCACCATCTCGTGGGTGTCCAGCGTTTCCGCGGCAAACACCAGCTCCACGCTGCGCGTGTGCCCGTGCGGGAACTGGCAGTTGCCGGGGTGCTTGGAGAGCAGGTGCCCGCTCTCCAGCTCAATGCGCTTGCATATGCGGAACATGGAATCAGGCAATGGGCGTTACGCCCTTTTTCAGGATGATGTTGCCGTATTTGGCGGTTTCCCCGCTCAGGATGACGGCGTAGGCCTTCTTGGCGCGCTCGTAGAAGGCGTAGCGCTCCATGCGCTCAATCTCGCCCCCGTAGCCCAGCGCGGCGCGGTACTTGGCCTCCACGGCGGGGTCCAGCGTGTCGCCGGGCACGGCATCCATCATGATGACCGGGGTGGCGTAGCTGTCCAGCTCCAGCAGGGGGCGGAACCCGGCCAGCAGGGCATCCGCGCCCACGCCGTCCGCGCGCAGCACCTTGGCGTTGAAGGTGTGCCCCGGGAAGTGGGCGTCGGAAATCACAATCTCGTCGCCGTGCCCCATCTCGCAGAGCACTTTGAGCATATCGGGAGAAACAACAGGGGAAATTCCTTTCAGCATAGTGCCGCTATCTTGGCACATCCCCCGTGCAGAGTCAAGCGGGGAAAACAGGCGGTGCGCCGAATTCCTATTCCCCTGTTTTCACTCCGGCAGGAGTTCCAGGAAGATGAGGGCATCGTCCCCGGCGGAATCCAGCACCTCCAAATCGGCCTCTGTGTGGATGGGGTAGTACTCCGCGCCCCAGAGGGCCGCCAGGTCCGCCACGCGGTGGGCGGGCGGCTGGCAGAGCAGACGGTGGAGCTCCGCATCGCCCTCCGTTTCCTCCACGGCGGCCGCGGCGCCGTTGTTGGAGAGCACGGCAACCACGCGGCGCCCGGGTGCAAGCTGCGGCAGGATGGCGGGGGCGGCCATATCCCGCAGGACGGCCAGGTCCCCCGCCAGGCAGCAGGCGTAGCCGGTGTCCGCAGAGAGCCCGAGGAAGGTGGAGAGGATGCCCTGCGAGCCCATGGTGTGCAGGGAGCGCAGGTAGAGGGTGGGAACCTGCCACTGGGCGTAGTTGTTCCAGAGCTCTGCGGCGGTGGGGCTGCCGATGCAGACGGCATCCGCCAGGGCGGCGTGGTTGGAGAGGGCGCGCACCAGGGCGGGCGCGGATTCCGGGCTGGCCATGAGCAGCTCCTCCGTGCGCCCGGCATGCTGGCGGGATGCGGGCAGCAGGCGCATGGTGTCGCCCACGTGCGGCACATCACCCAGGGCTTTCATGATTTGTTCCGGCTCGCCCTCGATGACCTCGCTCTGGCGGGAGAGGCCGGAGAACCCGCTGCGGGTGATGGAGAAGACCTGCGTGGCGGGCATGTCCTCCAGCATGGGCCAGAAGGGGGATTCCGGCACGGCCCCCACGCGCAGCACGTAGCGCGGCGGGCACTCTGCCAAAATTTCCTCCGCGTTTTGCAGGCAGGATGCGGCAAGCTCCTCGCGCAGGCCGCTGGCGGCATCTGCCACCACGGGCACGCGCAGGGTGCGCGCGAGCCACAGCGCGGGCTCCTGCTCCGCGGGTTCCAGCGCGCCGAGCAGGAGCACCAGGCCATCCTGCGCGTGGAAGCGCAGCATTTGGGAAAGCGCCACCAGTGAGCCGCGGAAGGGCGGCGCGGCGGGCGGGTCCTCTATGGTGAGCGTGCTCAAATCACGCATGGGCATCACGGATTCCGCATCCACGCGCAGCTGCAGGTGCACAGGAAAACCCTCCGCCAGCTGGGCCGCCAGGTCCGGCAGGTCGGATACGGGGCAGGGGAGCTCCAGCCGTGCGGTGGGGGCGTAGATGCCGAACAGGGCTTCCTGCTCAATGGTGGCGTGGGCTCCGGTGCCGCCGCTGTTGGCGGCATCGTCCACGGTGACAATGAGCAGCGGGTGCCGCCCATAGTAGGCGTTCACGGCGGCGGGCAGCATGGCGGCGGCTTCCTGGCCGCTGCCGGCCACCACGGCCACGGGACGCCCGGTGGCCTGCACGCGCCCCAGTGCAAAGAAGGCGGCGGAGGCGCAGTCTGCGGCATCCCAGCGGTGCACGGCGGGGCATGCGGCCAGGGCGCGGTAGAGCGGTGCGTTGAGCCTGCCGGGGCAGCATACCCATTCCGCAATGCCGGCCAGCGCGGCGCATGAGACGAGCGAGAACATGTTATTCCGGAAGCTGCACGGGGTCCCCCAGGTGCTTGGGTTGGACGCCGAAGATGAAATCACACACCATGGCGATGCGTGCGGCGCGTTCGCGTATGCCCTGCTTGAGGCGCGTGCCGGTGGTGCACGGCGGCAGGGAGGCCTCGTAGCCCTCTGCATCAATGCCGTGGTGGCGCGCAATGGCCACCGCGCGCTCCACGTGCTCCTTCTGGCTGATGATGGTGAGGCGGTCCGCACCGAAGACTTTTTGTGCGCGCACCACGGAGTCCAGCGTGCGCAGCCCGGCGTAGTCGCACACGATTCTATCCTCCGGCACGCCTTCCGCCAGCAGCGCGTTTTTCATGTCGCGCGGCTCGTTGTAGTTGGCGGAGCGGTTGTCGCCGGAGACGATGATGCAGCGCAGCTTGCCGGTGCGCCAGAGCTCCGCGGCGGCCTTGATGCGGCCGGTGAAGAAATAGTTGAGCCGCCCGCGCGCCACGTACTTGCTGCAGCCGAGCACTAGCCCCACGGAATTGTCGCGGCAGTCTTGCGCCCTGCCGTGGCAGCGGGCCGCGGAGGGCAGCTCCGCCCAGAGCTCGCAGCACGCCATCACCGTGAGCAGCGCCAGCAGCGCGTAGCACGGTATGCGGCAGAGCTTCAGGAGACGGCGCAGCAGCTTCATAGAATCTCAGGGGATGTCCACCAGCTCCAGGTGCATGGTGAGCTCGTGCGTGTCTCCGCAGCGCAGCAGGATGTTCTCCGCCGGCACGGCGGTGGTCTCCACGCACAGCATGCCGCGCTCGTTCCCGGCTCCCAGGTCGCCCATGCCCTCCGCGAGTATGGCGCCGGGGTTCCACACCACGGCGGAGCCGGAGCCCGCGCGGGTGATGCGGATGCTGCGGCCCCAGGCGGGATCGTGGATGGTGATTTCCGCATGCTCGTCCACGGGGTGGTAGATGCGGTCTATGTGGCCGGCGGGGATGAGCGGGTCTTCCGCGTGCGGCTGCGGGTCTTCGGCGAATTCGGTGAAGGCGCATTCCTCCAGCCCGGTGACGGCCACCTTCTCGTAGTCGCTCACGGCAAAGTAGGTGTGCAGCGCGGCGGAGAACGGCATGCTGCGCTGCACGTCCAGCGTCATGAGGCTCAGCGTGAGCGTGCGGCCCATCTCAATGGCGAGCGCGGCGCTGGGCATCAGCTCTGCGGTGGGCGGCAGGGCCAGCAGCAGGCGCACCGTTCCGTCCGCATCCTCCTCCTGTTTGGCAAGCTGCCAGAGGGCGGTGCGGGCCACGCCGTGGGACGGCAGGGATGCATCTTCCGCGTTCTTGCCGAACCAGGGCCAGCAGAGGGGGATGCCGCCGCGCAGGGCCTTGCCCTGCTTGAACACCATCTTGGGGCTGGTGAAGAGAACGGGCTTGGCACCCTTGGGTGTCCATTCCAGCACGTGGCCGCCGTACAGGGAGACGGCGCCGCTGCACAGCGGGGTGTCAATGCGCAGGATGGGGAATTCCTCTCCGTACGGGTGTTTTGTGGCAATCATGGCGGTGCGGTGGGTTCAGGCTTCGTTGCAGGGTTCCTCTTCTACATCGCGCACGCGTTTCACCACGGCGCCCAGGGAGAGCAGCTTGTCGTCCAGCATCTCGTAGCCGCGGTCTATGTGGTAGAGGCGGTGGATTTCTGTGGTGCCTTCCGCCGCCAGCGCGGCCAGCACCAGCGCGGCGGAGGCCCGCAGGTCGCTCGCCATCACGGGGGCGGCGGAGAGGCTGTCCACGCCGGTGATGATGGCGGTTCCGTTGTCCACCTTGATGTTGGCGCCCATGCGCTTGAGCTCTGAGCAGTGCATGAAGCGCTGCGGGAAGATGGTGTCCTTCACCACGCTGATGCCCGGGGTGATGGAGAAGAGCGCGGTCATCTGCGCCTGCATGTCCGTGGGGTAACCGGGATAGGGCGCGGTGGTGATCTTGCCGCTCAGGGGCTTCTCCCCGGGCTTCACGGAAACTTCCGTGCCGTCTGCGGAGAATTCAACGCTGTGGCCGCATTCCACCAGCAGGTTGGCAATGGATTGCACGTGCTCGCGGCAGATGCGGCAGATGCGCAGCCCGTTGCTCACCAGCGCGGCCGCCACCATGAAGGTGCCCGCCTCTATGCGGTCCGGGATGACGGTGTGCTCGCAGCCGTGCAGGCGCTCCACGCCGTGGATGGTGATGGTGCGGGAGCCCGCGCCCTCAATGCGCGCGCCCATCTTGTTGAGGAAGTTCGCCAGGTCCACCACCTCCGGCTCGCGGGCGGCGGATTCAATCACCGTGGTGCCGCGCGCCAGTACGGCCGCCATCATCAGGTTGTCCGTGCCCAGAACCGTGGGGCCGTTGTCGCCCCGCATATCCACCGTGGTGCCCACCAGCCCGTTCGGGGCCTCGATGAGCATGTTGCCGCCCTTCACGCGCACCCGCGCCCCCAGCGCCTGGATGGCTTTCACGTGCAGGTCCACCGGGCGGTCGCCTATCACGCAGCCGCCGGGCAGCGGCAGGGTGCAGCGCTTCATGCGCGCCATCATGGGTCCCAGCAGGCAGATGGAGGCGCGCATCTTGCGCACCTGCTCGTAGGATGCGGAGGAGGAGATGCCGTCCGGCGACTCCACGCGCACGGTGCCGCTGGAGCGTTCCACGGAGGCCCCCAGCTGGCTCAGGATTTGAATCATGTAGTTTGTGTCGGAAACATCCGGCACGCGGGAGATGCGCACGGGTTCATCCGTGAGCAGGGCGGCCGCCAGGATGGGAAGTGATGCGTTCTTGGAGCCGCTGATGTTCAGCCGCCCGCTCAGCTTGTGGCCGCCTTCTACGATAAGTTTGTCCATGGATGGTGAAAGGGGGATGAGGATGAATGGATTCTCTGCGCGGCATTCTAACATGACGCCCCCGCCCGCGCAAGGACAATCAGCGCGCGCGTGTGCCCGCGGGGATGATACCGCAGGCGGTGCGCACCTCATCGTACGTGAACGCGCGTTTCTGCATATCCGCCAGCCACTCGTCCGTTTCCGGCAGGCGGGCGGCGCGCGCAAACATCTCCGGGCGGGTGATGCGGGTGAAAATCATGTGGTGCATTTCCGCCGCGGGGGTGGATTTCACGCCGTAGCCGTCCGGCGTGTTGGAGGACCAGTAGCGTATGTGCAGCCTGCCCTCCCTTGTTTCCGTGCCCAGGTACACCACCTGGTGGCCGCGCTCGCGGCAGCCGATTTCCTCCGTCCAGAAGAATTTGAGGAAATCACCGGGGCGCGCCAGGCGCACATCCTCGAAATTGCGCCCGGCCTGTAAATCATGGATGAGCTTGGCGAATCCCGGGCCGTTCGCGTTTGCCCGCCCCCATACGCCCGTGCCGTCCTTCTGCTCCGCAATGTCAAGCGCTTGCCAAGCCTCCGCCGGCAGGTGGCGGAGGATGTGCTGCTGCCACAGCTCCAGCGCCCGCAGCAGCGCCATGTAGCACGCCGCAGAGCAGAACGAGGGCTGTGCCGCTTGCGGGTCCACCACCAGCCGTTGCGCCGCTTCGTCCCACACCGCGGCTTTGGCGGAGAGGTTGCGTATGGTTTCCGCATTGGCGGTGTACCCGCCGCCGCGCGGCATTTGTGAGCAAGCCTTCACTACAAAGGAGGAGAAAGAAACCGCCTGCTGCCGCGCCGGCACGCGGGTGGTGGTGCGCCGCGCCTTCAGTGCTCCCCCTTGCTGCGTGCCGCTGATTCCCGCCCCCGTCGCGCATTCGCACAGCAGGGCCAGGCAGCATGCCAGGGCGGTGGGGGGCACTCTCACGCCCGCCAGTATAGCAATGATATCCAGGCCGCGCAAGCGCCGGGGCGCGCGCCTTCCGCAAAAAGCGGTTGCAGTGGGGGGATGGTGGGCGTATACTGGCGGTAGAAAAGCAAACCGTTATGCATACACTCCGCTACAAGCCTATTTCCGCCACGTTCTACAAGCGCAACCGCGACCGCCTGGCCGCCAAGCTGCCGGAGGGCAGCCTGGTGATTGTCCATTCCAACGATATCTATCCCACCAACGCAGACGGCACGCTGGCGCACCACCAGAACGCCAACCTCTTCTACCTGACCGGCATTGACCAGGAGGAGACCGTGCTCCTGATGCGCGTGGGCAAGAAGGGCCGCCACCAGGATACGCTCCTGCTGCGCGAAACCAACGAGAAGATCGTCATCTGGGAGGGCGCGCGCCTTTCCCAGGCCACGGCCACCAAGCTGAGCGGCGTGAAGGACGTGCGCTGGACGCAGGAGTACAACTCCCTGCTGGCGGAGTGGCTGCCCGGCGCCACGGGCGTGTGGCTGGAGGTGGATTCCCACCCGCGCCGCTACACCTATGTGCAGACCCGCAACGAGCGCATGAAGGCCGCCCTGCTGGCCGCCTACCCGGATGCCAAGGTGCAGAGCGTCTACCCCATCCTGGCGGAGATGCGCCTGGTGAAGCAGCCGGAGGAAATCAAGCAGCTGCGCGAGGCCTGCCGCATCACCGGCGAGGGCTATGTGGACACCCTGCGCTGCGTGGTGCCCGGCATGGGAGAGTGGGAGATAGAGGCCCTGCTGAGCGCCGGCTACATCCGCCGCCGCGCGCGCAAGTTCTCCTTCCTGCCCATCATTGCCAGCGGGCAGGATACCTGCGTGCTGCACTACATCTCCAACCACAAGGTGTGCCGGGACGGCGACCTCATCCTCTTCGACATCGGCGCCGAGTACGGCGGCTACGCCGGCGACATGAGCCGCACCATCCCCGCCAACGGCACCTTCACCCCCCGCCAGCGGGAGGTGTACGAGGCCGTGCTCGCCGTCCACAGGTACGCATGCAAGATCATGCGCCCCGGACTGAAGAAGAACGACTACGAAATCAAGGTGCGCAAGTTCATGGCCAAACAGCTTGTGAAGCTGGGCCTGCTCACGCAGGAACAGGTGGACAAGGAGCGCAAGAACCCCACCTGCGTGCGCAAGTACTACATGCACGGCACCTCACACCCACTCGGCCTGGATGTGCATGATGTGGGCCCGGACAACCCCGTGTTTGCCGAGGGCCAGGTGTGGACCGTGGAACCCGGCATCTACATCGCGGAGGAGGGTATCGGCATCCGTATCGAGACGGATGTGCTCATCCACAAGGACCGCGTGGAGGACCTCATCCCCAACGCCCCGCTGGAGGTCAAGGATATCGAGGATATCATGGCCGGCCGCAAGTGACGGCCCGGCGCGGCCTACAGCGCCTACAGCGGCATGCGGAAACGCTTCCCCTGCGGGAAAGCGTACAGGCTGCGCCGCGCATCCCAGTGCAGCAGCAGCATCGCCCCCAGCAGCAGCAGCCGCAGCACCGTGTCGCTCGGGTAGTCCACTATCTCGTGCGTGGTGCCCAGGCAGTTGCAGCTCAGCTCCAGGCCGCGCATCCACCCCTGCACATAGAAAAACACAAACACGCAGCACATCACCGTGCCCCACAGCGTGGCACCGCGGTAGTGCCACTTGAACAGCAGGCACACCGCCACCACCAGCTCCATGGCTATCCCCACGCACGCCAGCGGCGTGCTGCACCACAGCGGCAGCACATCGCTGCGCATGATGAAATTCGCCGTGTCCCCCACCTGCCCCACCTTCAAAAGGCCCACCACCAGGAAGAAAAGCCCCATGCCCACCCGCAGCAGGGTGGTCATCCAGTGGCCTTGCGCTTCCATTCTCACGCCCGCATTCTATTCCTTCCACCACCCGCAGGCAAGGAAAATCACCGCCCGCGCCTGTGCCCGCCGGGATATTTCCCGCTCGCCATGGCCATGCGGATGTGCTATGATGCCCACCATGCCGCAATGGAACAAAACATGCACGCTCGCCGCGTTGGCGGTGGTGCTGGGCGCATGCAGCCAGCACCACGCCTTCCCGCCGTACAAGGGCTACAAGATGGCCCCGTACACGCTGCGCGGCAACCGCTTTGTGCCCATGGGCATTGATGCCGCACTGCGGTACGACTGCACCGGCGTGGCCTCCCACTACGAGGCGGACGGCGCGCCCGGCGCCATAGGCCAGCGTCTCTACCGCGACCAGCTCTACGCCGCGCACCGTACACTGCCCCTGCCGTGCGTGGTGCGTATCACCAACCTGGCGAACGGGCGCAGCTGCGTGGCGCGCGTGGCGGACCGCGGGCCCTTCGTTGCAGGGCGGCTCATTGATGTGAGCACGGAGGTGGCCCACCGCCTGGGTTTCCATGCCAAGGGCCTGGAGACCGTGCGCGTGCAGGTGCTTTCCGTGGGAGACGGAGCCTACCGCCGCACCCTGTAGGGATGCGGCGGTAGCCGCCGAACCAAACGGACGGGTCACTTCCGCCGGCGCAGGGCAAGCCCCGCGAGTGCCAGCAGCGACAGGGAGGCGGTGCCCGGTTCCGGCACGGCGCTGTACATGGCGGTGCCGCCCACCGTGCCGTAGTAGTACTGCACGCCGCCCATGTTGTTTTGGGTGAAGGAGATGCGCAGCTGCTCGCCCGGGGCAATCACGGTGCTGCCTTCCAGCACGTTCTCGAATGCGGACATGTCGAAGACCGCGGTGGCCTTGTGGGTTTCCGCATTGTACGCGGCGGTGGCAACCAGTCCGGCATCCACATCGCCCCCGCCCTGCGGGCGTATCACCAGCCCCGGGCCGCTCAACACGGGAATGCCCGCGTACTCGCCATCAGCCGTGAGCACCGTTATGTCAAACGTGAGCGCGTTGAGCTTCACGTTCACGTCCGTGTCGTTCTTCACGTAGAAATCCAGCACGTAGAAATCCTTGGACGGCGCATCCGCGGACCGCATGGGGAAATCCGGCACGTACTTGCCCGCCGCCTCCCCCGCGTCCAGGTAGGAGACCGGGTTCTTCGTCCAGTCCTGCTGCTCGTCCGTGTAGATGCGCGTGCGGTAGAATTCGAAGGTGAGCGCGGTGTCGTCGTCTCCCATCTGCGGGGTTCCTCCGGGCGCGCTGATGTTCCAGTTTGCCATGCCCACATCCCCCGGCGCGAGCGTGGGGGCGTTTTGCAGGGTTGATTCCTCTCCCGCGGCGTATGCCAGGGAGGCCAATGCCATCATCGTGGTTATGAGTGTCTTCATATCGATCTTTTTTATATGCCCTTTCAAGCGCAGTGTTCGCTGCGCGGCCGGGGTTCGCAATTCTCTCTTTCAAAATTGATTCTGGCAAGAGCGTTTTTTCGTTTTGCATTCCACATAATCTAAAAGATATATATGTTAGCGTCAGCGGGTTGGATTATCGTGTCATCCCTGCAACAAAACGCAAAATCGGGATTCGCGGCCGGTGAACCGTCATATTTTTTGTTGGATGAATCGTCAGTTTGGCATGGCGCATGTGGCCATGCCAAACTTCCCCATAGAAGCAACTTGACTTTGCACCGTGCGGTGGTACAATCCGCGCACGCATATGAAGAACAGGGACGAGGCCAGGGAACAGGTTCGGCAGGTGCTCATGCAGGTGCCGTTTGCAACGGGTTGCGAGGTGACGGAGGAGACGCGCGACGGCTTTGTGGTGCGCTACGAGCTGCAGGGCGGCGGTGTGGAGACGCTGGAGGCGGTGGTGCTGGCGCAGGCCTATCCCGCCGTGGTGCTGCGCATGCTGCAGGCGCGCGAGGCCTGGCGGGGGTACCCGCTGGTGGTATCGCCGTACGTATCCCCGGAAACGGTGCGGCTGTGCATGGAGCACGGTGCGGGGTGCATGGATTTTGCTGGCAACTGCCGCATCTGCTTCGGCACGGTGTACATAGCGGAGGGCGGGCACCGCAACAAGGCGGTGCGCAAGCCGCGCCGCCCCGGGGTTTTCAGCTCCACCACCCCCATTTCCTCCACCATCCTGCGCCGTCTGATGCAGAACGTGGACAAGCCCTGGAAATTGAAGGACCTCTCACAGACGCTGGGCTGCAGCATTGGCCTGGTGCACAAGGTGAAGACCTTCCTGTGCGACAACCTGTGGGCGGAAACCACCCCGCAGGGCATCCGCATTGCCCATGTGGACGAGCTCATGCAGGCCTGGGCGCGCGAGTACGCCACCGCGCCGCAGGGTATCCGCCGTTTCCGCACGGAGCTCACCCCGGAGCAGCTGGAGTGGCGCGTGAACGAGGTGCGCAGCCGCAGCGGCATACGCTGCTGGTTCACCGGCGCCACCGCCGCCGCCCACTATGCCGGTTCCCCGCGCCCAGCCGTGTTCCACGGGCACATCTACCCCTTCCGCGTGGCGGATTTCGCACGCGAATGCGGCCTGGCCGAGGTGGCGGAGGGCGGCAACGTGGTGCTGCACCTCATTGAGCAGCCCACCACCCTGGCGGATGCCACGGAGCAGAACGGCTCCCTCCTGGTTTCCCCCGCCCAGATGTACCTGGACGCCGAAGACGAACCCACCCGCGCCCTCGCCCTCCGCCTCGTCGCCAAACAATAACCGCGCCCCATACGGGTGGGCGTGGCTCGTCTCTTGCGAGAACATGAAGCGAATCCGCAAGTTGATTTTTACAATAAAATCGAAAATAAACAAACTATCGATACAAATGTTAAAAACGACTTGACGTGCAGGGCTATGCGGCGTACGATTTCCAGCAGCAGGAATGAGAGGCAAATGGGAACAGCTGGTTGCAGCCATTCGGCGGCACGGCAACGCCGTTAGCACGGCGCAGGCAGAGAGTGCGGGAATCTCCCGCGCGCTGCTGGCGTACTATGCCGCGCGGGGGAGCGTGGAGCGTGTGCGGCACGGCGTGTATGCATTGCCGGATGACTTGCGCGATGAGATGGCGGAGACCCTGCGCGTGGCATCGCACGCCGTTCTTTCCCATGAAACGGCGCTTTTTCTGCACGGCCTGACCAACCGCACGCCTTTTCGCCTAATGCTCACCATACCGTCGGACACCTCGCTGCCCGCCAGCCTCAAGGGTGCGGTTCGGTGCTTCTATGTAAGCCCGCAGCTGCACCGCCTGGGAATGACCACCGCAATCAACAACCTGGGCCACAGAGTGCGCTGCTATGATGCGGAGCGCACCATCTGCGACCTGCTGCGCAGCCGTTCCAAAATGGATGCGGAAACCCTGCCCGACGCCCTGAAACGCTATACCGCATGGCCGCGGCGGGATTTGAACAGGCTCATGGAATACGCTTCCCTCCTGCGCGTGCAGAATGCCGTCCGTATCTATCTGGAACCTCTCCTATGAACCCGCTTGAAAAAAGCCTCAAGGCCAGGCTGAACAACTACGCTCTCGCAAACGGCATTGCCCCGCAAGTCGCTTTGCAGGACTACATGTTCCAGCGCTTCCTGATCCGCCTCTCGCGTTCGCGTCACAAAGAGCACTTCCTCCTCAAGGGCGGGCTTTTGGTCGCCAACCTCGTGGGGTGGCACTACCGCTCCACGCTGGATATGGATGTCACCCTGCGCCATTTCGCTCTTTCAGCGACTACCCTGCGCCGTGCTTGGGAGGAGATTGTCGCCGTGCCCATGGATGACGGCGTGCGCTTTGCATGGGTATCGTCCACTCCCTCGCGGCCGGACGACCCGTACGGCGGTCTCAGCATACGCTTTGACGCCACATACGGCAGCATACGCGTGGCCCTTTCCATGGATGTGACAGCAGGTGACGCCGTGGCCGGCTCGCGAGAATACGAAATCCCGGGCATCTTGGAACCGGAGTCCGCCTTTTCCCTATACGGATACAGCGTGGAGACCATTCTCGCGGAAAAGGTGGAGACCATCTTGCGGCGCGGACTCCTCAACACCCGTACCAAGGATTTTTACGATGTGCTGGCTCTCACCCGCATGCATGCGGTTGACAGGCGGGATTTCCTCTCTGCGCTCAATGCCACTGCGGAACACCGAGGAACACAATCCCTGCTGCGCTCCCCCGCCACCATCATCGACAATCTGGAGCGGGACCGCGTTATGCTTGCCAGATGGCAACGGTACTCCGCCCAGTATCCCTACGCCGCCAACATCACGTTCGCGGATTGCCTGTCCGCCCTCCGCGCCCTCCTTGCCTAGCACGCCCGGATGCACCCCGTCGCCGAACGGCGCGGCGAATTTTCAAATAGTACATAGTACCTTTAACAAAAAAATCCCAGATTTTTTTGTTTTGGGGTTGACAATCTCTCCCTTTATGTGCTATTTTGTCAACAGTACCCGCTACAACGCCCATGAACACTACGTTTGCAAGCCAGATGAGGAACCGCCGGAAGGTGCGCAGGATGTCGCTGCGCGCGCTGCGGGATGCCATCGGCGGGGTGGTGTCGCACGAGATGCTGGCGCGCTACGAGCGTGGCGAGGCGGAGCCGCGGGCGGACGTGGCGGAGCGGCTGCGCGCGGCGCTGGGCATCCTGGATGACGTGGTGCTGCCGATGCAGCCGCTGCAGAACATCCAATTCCGCGCGAGCAACGGGCTTCCGCAGAAGGAGCGGGATGCCATCATCGCCGGCGCCACGGAGCATTTCAACCTGTACCGCGAGGTGGAGCGCCGCGTGGGCGCCGACACGCCGTTCCGCAACCCCTTCGCGGGCGCCGCGCCTGATTTCTCCGGCGACACGGATGTGATGGAGGACGTGGCGGACGAGCTGCGGCGGCGCTGGGACCTGGGGTTCGGCCCGCTGCCCAACCTCTGCTACCTGCTGGAGCGCAAGGGCATCAAGATTTTCGAGGCGGAGAGCCGCGAGTTCGCCTTCAACGGCTTCTCCGCGGAGCTGGACGGCTGCCCGCTCATCTGCGTGGCCCAATGGCTCAACGACACCATCTACCTGCCCCGCAAGCGCATGACCCTGGCGCACGAGCTCGCGCACATCCTCTTCCCCCAGCTGGACGCCGAGGAGGGCAGCGAGGAGGAGTACTACATCCAGCACTTCGCCGGTGCCCTGCTGGTGCCGCGCGCCGCGCTCTTCGAGGCCTTGGGCGACTCCCCGCGCGACTCCGTGCAGCTCGGCGAGCTGCTGGAGCTCAAACACTACTTCGGCGCCAGCCTCAAGGCCATCATGATCCGCGCCTGGCAGCTCGGCATCGTCTCGCCTGACGCCCAGACCCGCTGGGAGGCCTACTACGCATCCCACCGCTACCTGGACAAGGACCCCGGCGCCTACGCCGTGCCGGAGCACTCGGAACGCTACCGCCAGCTCGTCGCCCGCGGTGTCCTCTGCGGCGCCATCTCCCGAGAGGAAGCCGTCTCCCGCTTCAACGCTCCCCCCACCCCCGAAATGGACATCAACGTCCTCCACCCAGCCTCATCCTCATCCTAGTCCTAATCCTAATTGCCATGCCGTCTATCATCACCACCACCCCGAACACCCTGGTCCGCATCTCCCCCAAGGATCCGCACCAGCTCCAGTACTCCGACCTCAAGGGCATCGTCTGGCACAACCTCGGCTGCCCCCACCAGTTCCGGTTCCAGGAGCTCATCGACCCCGGCGACCGCGAAATCCTAGCCGTCACCGACAAGGGCCTCTACTACTCCGACCGCAAGTGCCAGGTCTGGCACCTCCGCCGCAGATAATCCCGTAGGGCCGGAGCTTCGGAGGCCCGAAGCCTCGGCGTAGCAGCACCAGCTTGCCTGGTACTGCGAAGACGGGTAAATCCTAATCTTAATCCTAATCCCCCCCCCATCTATCCCATGAAAATATACACAATCATCCGCACCGTCATCCCGGCACTCGTCCTGCTGGCCGCCGCCTCTCCCCTCTCCGCGGAACCCTCCGCGGAAGACAAGGCGTTCTACAACGAAAAAATCATGCCCGCCGTCCAGCGGAACGACTGGGCAGCCGTCCATAAACTCGCCGGGCAGCTCGCCGCGCAAACCAAAGATATGCAAGCGCAGATCATCATGCGCCAGCTGGAGCTCCAGGCAGTCACCATGCAGGGTATTCAGGCACTCCAGCAAGGCGATGGCGAGAAGGCCCGCCGCTTTTTCCAACAGGCCGCAAACCAGGGAAACGGCGATGCCCTCAACATGCTGGGCCAGATGTACATCTCCGGCCTGGGCAACACGCCCATCAACGCCCAGTACGGCATCTCGCTCGTCCAGCAGGCCGCCAGGGTGGGCTGCCGAGCCGCCCAGGACTACCTCCGCCAGCGCCGCATTCCCTGGTAACCGGAATTTTCAAATAGTACATAGTACCTAGTACCTCGTAAATCCTATGAACATTGATACTACCGATTCCCGCGGCGACACCCTGCTCATCCAGGCCGTGGCGGCAAATCTCCCCCTGGTGGCCCGCTTCCTGCTGGAAGCCGGCGCCGATGTCAACGCCCGCGGCGAGTACGGCCGCTCCGCCCTGAACACGACCCGCTCGCCGGAAATGGTCGCCCTCCTGCTGGCCCACGGTGCCGACCCCAACACGGCGGATATCCACGGCTGCACCCCGCTCATGGACACGCTCATCAGCCAGGAAACCGCAGCCCTCCTGCTGCGCTCCGGGGCGAGGGTGGACGCTGTGGACGAGAAGGGCAACACAGCCCTGCTCCATTGCGATGACCCCGCCATCGCGCGCCTGCTCCTGGAGGCCGGGGCGGATCCCAATGTCACCAACCGCTGCGGCCGCAACGCGCTCTTCCAGTCGCTCAACGCGGAACTGGCGGATATCCTGCTCCGCGCCGGCGTCCGCGCCGATGTGGTGGACTCCCTGGGCCAGACCCCGCTCTGGCATGCCAAGGATGCAGAGACCGTCCGCATGCTCCTGCGCGCAGGCTGCAATGCCCAGGCCCGTGACAATGACGGCCGCAACGCCCTTTTCCGCCAATTCGACACCCCCGTGGTTGCAGAGCTCCTGCGCGCCGGGGCCGACCCCAACGCCCGGGACAACGATGGCCGCACCCCGCTCATGCTGATGCGCGAGGCCGGCGGGGCCGATGCCCTCCTGCGCGCCGGGGCCGACCCCAACATCCGCGATGCTCGGGGCCGCACCGCACTCCACGCGGCCCGCAACTCCGATATTGTCGCCCGCCTTGTCAAGGCCGGGGCGGATGTCAACGCCGCAGACGAGAACGGCAGCACGCCCCTCATGGAGGCGCCGAATTCCGACAGCGTGCGCCTTCTCATCGCCGCCGGCGCAGATGCCCGTGCCGTGGACCACAATGGCCGCACGCCCCTCATGGGGGCACAGGATTCCGAAAGCACGCGCCTTCTCATCGCCGCCGGCGCAGATGCCCGCGCCGTGGACCACGATGGCCGTACCGCCCTCCACAACTCATGCGATAATGGAGAGGTGGAGGCCCTGCTCAACGCAGGGGCCGACCCCAACGTCCGCAACAAAGACGGCGCCACGCCCGTCATGTACGTTTGGAATGCACTCGGCCTGGAGCTCCTCCTCCAAGCCGGCGCAGATCCGCACGCCGCCGCCAATGACGGGCAAACCGCCCTCCATTGGCACGCACAAAATCCGGAAATGATCAAAATCCTCCTCGATGCCGGATGCTGCGCAGACCCCCGCGACGCCGAGGGCAAAACGCCCCTCCACACTGCCTACGACGAGGAATCCGTCCACCTCCTCCTGGAACACGGCGCCGATCCCAACGCGCAGGATGAAGACGGCCGCACTCCCCTCCACTGCGCAGACTTTCCGGAGAACGTCGCCTCCCTCCTCCGGGCCGGTGCCAATCCCAATGCCAAGGACAACTTCGGCCGCACCCCCCTCTTCTGCACCTCCAACCCCGCCGTCGTCCAACTTCTCCTCGAACACGGCGCAGACCCCGCCATCAAGGACTTCAACGGCCAAACCGCCAAGGATCTCTTGGCTGAGCAAACCTACCAAGACCCACCACCCCACCGCCACCAAAGCGTAGAGAAAGAAGCGGAAATCTCCCTCCTCGAAGCAACCCGTGATGCCCTCGCCATCCTCCAAGGCCCCGCTCACCGCGAAAAAGACGAAACCAACCCCAAAGCCGCCCTCCGACTACTCTCTAGGGCTGAGGCCAAAGGAGAAGAAAATGCTTGACGGAGAGTCATATCATGATAGTATCTTCAACTATATAAACTAATTTAAACTTTATGTGCGACAAAATAGAAACTGAATTGGATAAGCTCAAACAACGATTGGAAACCATGAGCGAGGAAGAAGCCAAACAGGTAAATGCATGCTTAAACTCTAACAGTAACGTCAAACTCTATAGCTTGATAGAATTCTTTGAGATGCACAAAAGAAGCGAAAAAGGAGATGTAAATGGACCAAAGCTTGGAATTCCAGCTGTGCAGCGCGGACTTGTGTGGGACCCGTCTAAAATTGTTAATCTATGGGATTCATTGGTTAAGAGATATCCTATCGGAATATTCCAATGTTATATCGAAAAAAAAGGAAAGAACAAAGGTGAATTAGCCTTAATAGATGGTCAACAGCGATTGAACGCAATTTGTCTGGGTTTCGAAGATTCTCAGCAAGCTAGACTGTGGGTAGCGGAAGGTGATGATGGGGAACCGATATTCATGGTGACAACTCGTCGCCATCCATGGGGCTACCAGAGGGAGACAGTCAGTGACGGAGTAAAACTAAAGTCTTTCTCTGCAGCAGATCGCGATGAACAAAATCAAAAACTCAAAAAAGATAACGACAAAAATGATATTTTTATGATTGCTCCTTTGAGTGACGTCGATGCGCCACTTGAGGAATATCACAACAAATATAAGTATTGTCCATTGCCATCAATTTTAAACACTAAAACACCGCCTGATGGTTTCAAGAACCTTTGGAATAGCGAGTGGGCAATCCAATTGCGTGATAGAGCAAATAAAATTGTCCCCGTGGTTACTATCCCCGATTTCGCCCCAGAGCCAGCGAAACTAAGAGAAGTGTTCTCAAGAATCAATCGAGGCGGCAGCACTCTTACTACACGTGACGAACTGTATTCTGCCATTTGTGTACATGGAGAAAAGGATTCGTGCGGCGAAAAAGAGGCATTTAGTATCAAAGCAGAAAACGATAAATTGCGAGAAAACTTTCTCCCAGCAGAACGCATAACAAGGCTTGCCGCACGAATGACAAAATCTATAGTTTCATCCTTATCTAAAGCGAATAGGTTTGAATACACGGCCAATGTGCCAACTGAAACTATATGTACATGGTTTCAAAATGATGAAAAAAACGATAATGGTGCATGTGAATTGGTTAAATTATACGAGGATAGTGAGGGTTTGCGAAAGGTTAAAGAAACTTTTATGGCATGTGTAGGAAAAGATGATGATCGCGTTCCATCATATATATACTTGCGCGATAGAGAAGATAATTGGCTTTATGTTATATTTAGTTTAATCCGCAAATATCCAAAATGTTTCGAAGAAGAAAGCAATTCTGATCGCAAAAAGAATTTTCAGTTGCTATGCCTACTTCCATACGTTATGTGTGGTACATCTGCAGCACAAGGGCGAAGAAACTTTTGTGAAGGCTTTTACAACACGGCAATGAATTCAACTTCTGCATCTAACATCCTTGACCTAATGGCGATTGGTATGATTGGCGCATCATTTAACCATGCATTCACTTGGCCTTATCCCTATTCTATTGAAAATCATAGCGACGAAAAAGACTTTGCCTCATACTCAACATATTGGCTTGATATATATCGTTGTATTTATGGCCGTGCAGATAACAATATCCTGTACTACTACCAGCGTAAATATGTAAATAAAATGCTACAGTCTGGATTTGATCCAGCCGAGCCATCAACATGGGAGGGGCATGAGAACAAGCCGTGGGATATGGACCACATTATTCCAGACGCGTGGTGGAAAGACAATAATGCCAACAATAATGTTAGAAACGAAATTGGAAATATGCAGGTTATGTATTTTAGACACAACAGAATGAAGAATGACTCTTATGCGGGCGCCTATGACCTTTCTCAACAACACACGTTAGAGGATGAAAACATTTTAGAATATTTTCTATACAAACCAGACGAGTACGAAAATATTAAGACGGGAAGTGATCTCAACCAGAAAATCGGAAAAGTTCGCAAGAGACAAAATGACATTATAAACAAAGTATACTTTGATTTAGGAATTGGTGATTTGATTAATCGCATAAGAAATATTGAAACCACTGAAAATAATTGGCTTGTTAAGGCCGCAAAAATTAGATATGAGGTATTCAATAAATTGAATAGGAGTGAGAACAATCTTGATCAATGGGGTATTTGTACCTATGATTGGAAAAGACAGCAAAAAAGTGTGACAGATATTACATGGGTATCTCTAACTAGAGAACCATTATTTTATGAGACTTTGACGACATGGCTCATCATCGGGAAACAGGTTAAATATAGAAATGTCGATGTTTTATTAGCTGTTCAGTCTGCAATCGATGTTGAGAAAAAAATCATTTCATATGAGGTAATATATTCACGTCCGATTGGCTTTACGTCCGAAGAATGGATTAAAGTTTGTCGTGAGGCAAAGTGGGAACGATTTGATGACTGGATTGCCGTTCGAGATTCAAAATGTCAAGGGGAAGCAGTATCGAAATGTCAATTGCCTGTTGATGGTAACGAGAATGTTATCAATAAGCATTACGAGCTTGTCTGCGGACTCCTGAAGGCGTTTGATAACCCCAATCCCAAAGACACGCAGCCATCTGGTGTATAGTCTGACGGCTCATAGGAAAGCTACTCCGTCTTTCGCTAATCTTCAGGGGATATCTATTTCGCCGTACTAATTTGATCCCTACTAACACTCACTACATCTCAGATGAGCTGCACTACCGGGAGGTGGTGGAGCGGATGGTGGGTGTGAAGCGGGAGTTGTGGATTGGGACGGCGGATATTAAGGACGTGTATGTGAAGAAGGGGCGAAAGGCGGTGCCGTTGCTGGGGGTGCTGGCTTCGCTGTTGGAGCGCGGGGTAAATGTTCGGCTGATCCATGCCAAGGAGCCGGGGCCGGCGTTCCGCGAGGATTTCGACAAGTACCCCATCCTTGCCACCAACCTGGAGCGGGTGATGTGTCCGCGGGTGCATTTCAAGCTCATCATCATGGACCTGGAGACGGCCTATATCGGGTCGGCGAACCTGACAGGTGCTGCGCTGGGCATGAAGAGCGCGGAGCGCCGCAATTTCGAGGCGGGCATCCTGACCACGGATCCGGAGCTGGTGTCACGCGCTATCCGGCATTTCGATTCCGTCTGGATGGGCCAACCCTGCGCCGCCTGCGGCCGCAAACGTTACTGTACGGATCGGATTGTGTGAGTCGGCCCGCAAGATGTGATTATTTTTATTGAATGATTCCATACGCATTGCTGCTCACGCGTTTGCAGCATGTTAGATTGTAATACAAACTAACAATTATTTATTTATCTTGACAAGTGCTGCGATGTGGAATTAGACTTCCAACATGGACATTACATTTGACAACGCGTTTTCTGCTAGTCAAAGGCAGATTGGATGTGTTTTCATTGAAGACGCCTATTGTTACCAAGTGGAAGCTATGCCGGCAATCTTTGCCGATGACCCTGCCTACGCAGATGTTGTTCAGGGCAATCTCTTTGTCTCATTTTATCGTGATGAGCAAAAAGACCCGCATAATCGCGCGGGCGTCATCATAACTCCCGCTCAATTGGAAGAGTTGGAACGAAAGTGGAAAAATGGACCTGGTTTGACTCCGCTTTCTGGCAGTACTACTGGGATTGTGATTGATACACCAATGGATTAATCATACCGATTACAAATTCGCCTCATCATTCTTCTACACAAGAATGGGAAGGATGCCGAGTGAAAAAAGCGCCCATCTGGCGGGATGCCAGATGGGCGCTTTTTTCACGCGGCGCGGGGCGCGTTGACTTTACAAATTGTAAATCGACAGTCTCGGCGTAGCTTCAGTTGAAACGGATAAATTGTAAATCAGTCAGCCCTGCTCGGCTTTTAGTTTTCGGTGGAGTTTTTGGCTCCCCTCTTCATGACCTCGCGGATGGAGCCGCATTCGTCGATGAGCATGACTATGCGGCCGAGTCCGAGAGCGATGCCGCCGCGGTGTGTTGTCAGTCATCCCCGGTAGTAGACGATGACGTATTTATTGGTGCCGGCGAGGGAGTGGCAGAGGGTGGTTTTTCGTCCGATGACCTTGTGGCGAGGGTTGTAGTCAACACGCTTGAAGACGAGCTTGCCGAGGGTTTCCTCCTTGCAGCCGAGGATGAAAAGCCTGTTGCGGGAATGCCTGATGTACCCACTGGGAGGGCGGTTGGGCGGGAAGTCTACGAGTGTTTCCCCCGAGTCTGCGAGGCAGAGAATCCAGTGGCGCTTGGGTATGGTGGGGTAGGTGATGGGATCATAGAAGAACAGGTGGCGGGAGGAGGGGCTGATTCCCAGGGCGCGGGCCACTTTCTTGAAGGTCGGGCCGTGCCCGAAGCGCAGATACAGTTTCTTGTCCAAAGCGTGCGCGATCTCGTGGAGCAGAAGCTCTTTGATGTGCCTCGGAGCGCGCCTCGCGATGATGGCGTCCACAAAGGGAGCGTTGAGGCGGATGGTGCGGGTTGCGAGACTGCAGCTGCCGAGACTCTTTCTCATTTTGTCGCTGAACACGACTTTCCAGCCGTCCTCCAGCGCGAGGGCGCGGAAACAGGCGTTGGCGTAGTCCAGCAAATCTTGGCGGGAGACAAAGATTTCATCATGCGGGGGGAGCTGAAAGGGCTCCAGGGGAGCGTTGGGGTCTAACATGGGGGGAGGGAGTTGTCGCGAGCGCGTCATGCACCCACGCGGATATCGTACTCCTGCGGCACCTCGTTTTCAAGCGAAAAACGCCCACCCGCGCAGGGCGACCGTATCAATCATCCCCCGCCTGGCTTCTGGCCAGGCGGGGAGGGGAATCACCCCAGCAGGTAGCAGAGGGCGGATGCGGGGATGCGCACCAGGGGGCGTTGGGCGCCCTTGGTGCGGGTGTCCTGCCCGAAATCCGCGCCGCCCCTGGTGGCCACGAGGGCGGCCAGGGTGTCCGGGTGCGCGCAGAGGGTGCGGATGGCCTCCGCCGCGCCGATGGTGGCGTCGCGGCGGTACTTGACCTCGCAGGCGATGCGCTTTCCGTTGGGGAAATCCGCCACAATGTCCACCTCCTTGTCCTTGCGCCCCAGGCGGGCGTAGCCGAGCCGCGCGGAGCGCGCGTAGGCATCGTGGAAATGCTTGAAGACGGCGGCTTCCGCGGATTTGCCGAGCTGCTCCGCATCCTCCAGCACGTTGGGCATGGTGAGGCAGGCCAGGCGCATGCCGGCATCCGCCACGTAGATCTTGGGGTTGCCCTTGAGCAGCTTCTTGCCGGAACTGCCCGCCGGGTTGCTCACGTGGATGAGGTTGGCATCCTGCAAGTAGCCGATGTAGCGCTGGAGCGTGGATTTGGCCATGCCCTCCACATCCTGGCAGAGGGTGGAGTAGTTCACCAGATCCCCGGATGCCAGGCAGAGGTGCATGAATACCCGCTCCAGCTGCAGCGGGCTGCGCACCTCGAAGAGTGCCGGGATATCCCGCTTGAGCACCTTCTCCACCACGTCCTCGCGCATGCACAGCTGGCATTCCAGGATATCCGGGTTGAAGGCGAGCTCCGGGAAGCCCCCGCACTGCAGGTAGCGGTTCCAGTGCGGGGTGAGCCCGCCCAGCGCATTCATGAGCGCCGTGAATTCCGCCTTGTGCAGCGCCGGCAGCTCCTCCACCGCCGGCAGCGCCGCGGGCAGGTGCAGCTGCACGCCCGTGAGCGTGCAGTACTCCCGGAAGCTCATGGTGGGCATGCGCAGGTCCCGCCAGCGCCCCACGCCGCTGTCCGACATGCCGCGCTTGATTTCCGGGCTGGCGGAGCCCGTGGCCACCGCGCGGATTTCCGGGCGCTGGTCGTACAGGTCCTTCAGCCAGAGCGACCACTCGTCCGCGTACTGCACCTCGTCCAGAAAGTAGTAGCAGGTGCCGCTGTGCGGCGTGCTCTCCTCGTACGCCCGCAGGGCTTCCTCGAAGCCCGCCAGCTTCAGCAGCGGGTTGTCGAACGACACATACAGGATGTTGCCCGCCGGCACCCCGCGCCCCAGCAGCTCCGCCACCACTTGTTTCATGGTGGTGGTCTTGCCCACCCGCCGCGGGCCGGATATCACCGCGTGCCGTCGCAGCCGCGGGTTGTCGATGGTCTCCAATACCTCGGTGAAGGCGCGCCGGCGGATGGACGGCAGCTGCATGGATGCGGCATCCGCCCCGTTCCACCACGGGTTGAAGCGGCGCAGCAGCTGGTACAGGTGTTCTTGGTCGATGTTGCCCATTTTTTTGCCTTTCTGCGGCAAATTTATACCCAGTGTTACGATTTGTCAAGCATAATCGGAAGATATATGTTGCAAAAGCGCAAAATTATCGGAACCTATACATCGGCGTTGCATAAAGCCGCGCCATGCCCTCACCCAAGGCCGAGTTGGGCACGGCGGGCCTGTTTCACAGGCCCGCTAGGTGCGCTCTCAAATCTGGCTCCAAAATGCCAAAAAACAAAGAAAAACCCAAAAAGTGCGGCGTTTTTCTTCAAGTTGCACATTTGCAAAGCGCGTAAATGCAACAAAATGCGGCGCAAAATGTCAAGTTGGTAGTTATATGTTCTGATTTTGCTGCAAAATCGGAACATAGAAGTTCAGACTTGCATGAATTCAGGCCTCGATAAAGACCCGGGTGCCGATGGGGCAGAGGGGGAAGATGTGGGCGATATCGGTGGGGTCCATGCGGATGCAGCCGTGGGAGACGGGGGAGCCGAGGCTGGCGGTGTCTGCGGTTCCGTGGATGTAGATGAAGCGGGAGCGGGTGTTGGCGTTGTGGGGCTCCAGGCCCTCCAGGCAGAGGATGCGGGCCAGGATGGCATCCTTCTGGCGGCAGGCGGGCTCCCAGGTGCCGGCGGGGATGCGGCCCTTGAAGAGAGTGGTGAGCGGGGCGTTCTCCCCATGGGTGGAGCACACGGCGAAGCGGCCGGTGGGAGTCTGCCCGGAATTGGGGGTGCATCCGGTTCCGGCGGCGCCGGTGGAGCAGGGGACGGTGAGGAGGGCGTGGCCCTCTGCATTGCGCAGGGTGATGCTCTGCGTGGCCACGCTCACGTGGATGGTGTGTTCCTGCGGGGTGGGCATGGCGGGCGGTCAGGCTTGGGTGATGGCGCGGGCGATGGCTTCTGCGGCATTCGGGCGCGCGAGGGCGCGCATGGCGTCCTCCATGGCGGTGCGCTTTTCCGCATTCAGCACGGTGTCGTGCACAAACTTGCGCACGGTGTCCCCCGTGAGATCCGCCTGCTGGCACATGGTGGCGGCCCCGTGCCCGGTGAACACGCGCGCGTTGTGCGTCTGGTGGTCGTCTGCGGCAAAGGGGAAGGGCACCAGCAGGCAGGCCTTGCCAATGACGGAGAGCTCTGTGAGCGTGGAGGCGCCGCTGCGGGCAATCACGCCGTCCGCCGCGGCGTAGGCGGCGGGCATGTCTGAGCAGAAACCGGTGACGGTGATGTTGGGCGCGCCCGCCGCAAGCTCCTGCACGCGGTCGTGGTCCAGCCTTCCGGCAATCACCAGGTAGTGCACATCGGGATCGTCCTTGGCGGCCTCCACCAGCAGGGAGTTCAGGTTGCGCGCGCCCTGGGAGCCGCCCGTCACCAGGATGAGCGGCTTGTCTGCGGGCAGGCCCAGGCGGGTGCGGGCCTCCTCGCGGCCGGGCAGGTGGTAAAGCTCCTCGCGCACGGGTGTTCCCACCACCTCGCAGGTGCTGCCGGGGAAGTAGGCGGCGGCCTCCGCCATGCCGAGCAGCACCTTGGTGCACCAGCGGGCGGTGAGGCGGTTGGACTTGCCGGGCAGGGCGTTGGAATCATGCACGAAGGTGCGCAGGCCCAGGCTCTTGGCGGCGCGCACGGGCGGCATGGAGGTGAAGCCGCCCATGCCCACCACGGCATCCGCGCGCTCCTGTTTCAGGATGCGCGCGCAGCTCAGGTAGGTGCGCGCCAGGTTCCACAGGAAGAGGGGCGTTTTCAGGGAAAGCAGGGGGGGCTTGGCAATGGCCTGGATGGTGTGGAAATCCAGGTCTCCGTACTTTCGGGAGGCTTCTGCATCCACCTCCTTGCGCGAGATGAGCAGCACGGGGTGGTGCCCCAGCTTGCGCAGCTGCTGCGCCACGGCGATTCCGGGGAAGAGGTGCCCGCCCGTTCCGCCACAGGCTATGATGATGTTCATGAGAGAGTTTTTTGTTTGTTTGTTTGTTGATCAAGTGAGCTTGCGGTCGCCCTGGCGCCGTTTGGGCCAGTAGTTTTCGCGCTCCTCCGGGGTGTAGCGCTGAATGCTGGTGAGCAGGCCGATGGCCGCAATGGTGAAGACGAGGTTGGTGCCGCCGTAGCTGATGAACGGCAGCGGAAGGCCGGAGTTCGGCAGGATGGAGGTGACCACCATCATGTTCAGCGCCGCCGGCCAGAAGATGGTGCACACCAGACCCGTGGCCAGCAGGCGCCCGAAGGTGTCGTGCGTTTGCAGCGCCAGCACCACCCCCGCCACCGTCATCACCGTGAAGAGCAGCAGCACCGTCACCGTGCCCACAAAGCCCCATTCCTCCCCAATCTCCGCAAAGATGAAATCCGTGTGCGCAAAGGGCAGGTTGCCGTACTTCTCTATGCCGTCCCCCAGCCCCACGCCGGTGGCGCCCCCGCGCGCGAAGGCCAGGATGGAAATCCACTGCTGCCGCCCGGCCCCCTGGCTGAAGGCCTGCGGGTCCACCCATGCATCAATGCGTTCCATGCGGTTGGCGCTGCCCGTGGCCATCATGTACAGCGCCAGCGCCCCCACCAGGATGGCCAGCGCCAGCACCCAGGTGCGCGTGCCCGCCACGTACATGAGGCAGAAGCCCGACATGGCGAGCGCCGCCGCCGTGCCCATGTCCTTCTCAAACAGGATGAGCATGAGCGGCAGGCCGAAGATGACGCCCGGCAGCACAAAGCCCTTCATGAAGGTGCCGGCCATCTCGCGGTACGTGGTGTACCAGTCCGCCAGCGCCACCATCAGGCATATCTTGGCCAGCTCGCTGGGCTGGAAGGTGATGCCGAGGTTGATCCAGCGGGATTCGCCGTTGATGGTCTTGCCGATGACCGGCATGTAGCAGCAGAGCAGCAGCAGCGCGCAGGTGCCCCATATCCACCACACCCACGGGCGCAGGCGGTGGTAGTCCACCTTGCTGGCCGCCAGCGCCACGCCCAGCCCCAGCAGGGCGAAGATGCACTGCTTGCCCAGGTAGTCCTGCTCCACGCCGTTCACGGGCGGCGCGCTCAGCCCGGTGCTGGCCACCATCACCACGCCCAGCACGAGCAGGATGATGAAGCAGAACCAGATGCAGATGATGCTCAGGCGCGTGGACACGGCGGCGGAGGGGGTGGAATCACTGGCTCACCTTGAGCTTCTGGCCGGGGCGGATCTTGCGGGCGTCCGCATCCGTCATGCCGTTGAGCTGCATGAGCTTCTTGAGGGACATCTTGTACTTGCGGGCAATGCCGCCCAGCGTTTCCCCCTTGGCAATCACGTGCACCTTCTCCTGTGCGGCGGCTGCTGCCTGCTGCGCGGCTGCGGTGCGCGCCTGCGGGGAGTCTGCCGCAACCGGCACCTGGATGTAGGCGCCGGCAATGAGGTTGATGCGGCGTGCGGCCTCCGGGTTGGCTGCCTTCAGCGCCTCCACCGTGGTGTTGTTGGCCACGGCAATGCTGCTCCAGGTGTCACCGGATGCCACCAGGTGCTTCACGGTGACGGTGTTGGCGGGCGGCTGCGCGGTGCGGCGGGGTTGCGCGGGCGCGGCGGGCTCCACCTCCTCCGCCGTGTCGTCATCGGCCACGGCGGTCACCTGGGTGATGTGGTTCCTGGTGTCTGCCTGGGTGGTGGCCCTGTTGGTGGCCGGGGTGGTGACCGGGCGCACCTGGGTGAGGTTGACCGCGCCCGTGTTGGTGGGCGTGTTGTCCGTCACGGGTGAGGTTTGCTCCGGGAAGGAGGGGCCTTTGTCGGCCACGGGCGGTGTGGCGGTGGGCGGTGTGGTGATGGTGGAGGCCGCCACGGCGGTGCCGCCGCTCTTCTTGATCTGGCCGCGCAGCAGTGCCCCGCCGATGAGGACGAGGTGCAGCAGCAGCAGCCCCACAATCACGCGGATGATGACCGTGCTGCTGGAGGAGTCCTCCACCAGCCCGGTATCGGAGCGGTGCTGCTTGAGCTTGCTGTTGATGAAGGCGCGGAAGACGTGCTTCTTCTTGGGAGTGGCGCGTCCGAGGATGGATTCTTGGAGTTTCTTGTTCATAAGATTTTTTTCTTTCTAAGGATGGGGTTTAGAGGTTGAGGGTTTTGGCAACGGCGGCGCGGAAGCACTCTCCGCGTTGCACGTAGCCGGTGAACTGGTCGAAGGATGATGTGCCGGGGGAGAAGAGCACCAC